>JBGSTF010000125.1:0-13341 GCA_041736645.1 Oligoflexus sp.
ACCTCATCAAGGTTAGCGAAGACGATCCCTGTCCCAAGAGCCACCTACAGGAACAAGAATGCCGAATCATTCACCCTGACGGGAAGATCATCTATGCCTTCATTCGTATGCAGTGCCAACAGGATGAACACGGTCGTACGATCAGAGTGCAAGGAACCATTCAGGATATCACTCAACGTAAAATCTTGGAGATCCAGCTCAGCAAAGCTAAGGATACTTTCCAAACAATACTGGATACCGTAGGCATTGGTATTGGGATGGCTTCGTTTGGCGGTGACCTGATCAAATTGAATCCTGAAGGTTTACAAATACTAGGCTATTCAAGCCTTGAAGACGCTCAGCAAGCGGGTATCCGGTCGTTTTTTCAGAACGAGACTGATCAAAGAATATTGCGCAACTCGTTAGAAGAAAATGCCTCGATAAAGTCATCCGAACTTATGCTCAAAAGAAAAGATGGGACGGGCTTTTGGGGGTCGATCAATGCACGAAGCAAAACCGAACTCGATGGCTCTCAGTTCGCCATATTTACATTAACAGATGTGACACATCAAAAAGATGTTGAGACGCGGCTCCTTCAAGCGGATAAAATGGCCTCGCTTGGAGAAATGGCTGCTGGCATCGCTCATGAAATCAACACGCCGCTGGCCATTATCCTCGGCAAAATGAATCGAATCGAACGCTTGCTTACAGCAGACAAACATTCGCACATACTTGAAGACGCGACCATCATCAAAGACACGGTGATGCGCATTTCGAAAATTATAAAGGGCCTCCATACCTTCGCCCGCAGCGGTGAGGTCGATCCATTTTTGACGACGCGAATCTCTGACATTGTGAATCATACCTTAGATCTGTGCCAGGAACGATTTCGGGCTAGTAATATTCGCTTGGAAATCAGCGATATCCCGGATATTTGTATGATTTGTCGGGAAACTCAAATTGTCCAAATCCTGATAAATCTACTAAACAACTCATTTTATGCGGTTCAAGACCTCTCCGAAAAATGGATCAAGCTGGAAGTCGCCGTGCTCGGCACGAGCGAGGTACACTTTTGTGTTTCTGATAGCGGAGTCGGCATTTCGCCTGAAATTGCCGAAAAGATCATGTTACCCTTTTTCACGACCAAACCAGTTGGTAAAGGAACCGGATTGGGCTTAAGTATTTCACGAGGTATCGCGGCCGATCATGGGGGAACTCTCTTGCTCGACAGAGAGTCGAAACGAACGCGCTTTGTCCTTAAGCTGCCCATTCAACCACAGTCTGCATCCAGGGAGTTCGTCGCATGAGCCGCCTTGTAGGAATTTCCATTTTGGTTGTTGATGACGAATCAGACATGCGAGCTATCTTGAGAGACAACTTTGAAGATGAAGGTGCCAAGGTTTATGAAGCCGATGGGGGTCATGCTGCACTTTCTTTAGTCACATCTGCGGCTATAGACGTCGTTGTTTCCGATCATAATATGGCCGAAGGTGATGGCATCGGCCTGTTAAAGAATCTTCGTCAAATGGATCCCCAAACACCGGTTTTCTTTCTCTACTCGGGCTGTATCCAGCTTAATCGTAAGACCGTAATCGATCTTGGGGCCCGCGACTTGTTCGCGAAGCCTATCGATGAAGAATCGCTGATTTCAGCGATCGAATCGTCGGTCCGAGACCGCTGCCGATAGGCCGTAAAGCGGTTCTCTAGGACCTTCAAAAATACTGCGCCGCCCCTAGCTGAGCACTCACCTGCCCCCTACGTGCTAGCTTCCATTCGGCTTGCCATGAGCGGGAGATTTTCCAACTCTGCTCGAGACTCCAATCCCATCGAAAATGGGTCTCAGGGGTTGCATCTCGCCGTGGATGCAGTTCCTGGAGCTGACGCCAGTGATTCAACCAAGTATGGAACCAACCAAGCCGCACTCCGATCTCTTGCCGATCACGGAGAAGCGCAAATTGGACTCCCAGATGGCTAGGAAGTGCTGGTCACTTTCCAGTATTGGAAACGTTTTCATTCAAAGTATAGTGAATCAAATCAGGTTTGCGAAAAAAGCTGTTGAGTTTATTGATCAATTCTTGCAATATTCGCGCTATGAAACCATTGCTTACCCCAAATGATCGACCGCAACTCGAAGCAGCTTATCAGGCAGCTCCTGACAAACGAACAGCTAACCGAATCAATATTTTATTGCTGTTAGATGCTGCTTTTAGTCATGAGGATGAGTTTGGCGACTGAGTTGCAGATTGCGCTGAGCAAGTTGAACCGAGTACCAGATGCTTTCGATTTTTTCTGGCTCGCCGTCCGGCAGTGATTCGAGAATCAATTTTTCGGCGAAACTGGCAGCAAGTTTATGCCTTGAGGTTTGGTCGAACACCTTGGATTGATAGAGCTTTTGCTGGCAGGCGAGCGCATAAAGCTCATGCTTGTGACGGATGATCACATCCGCCGTGGCTCGATACAATTCGGCCTCACGGCCAAACCAATTTTGAAACAGCGTCTGTCGTGCGGCTGCACTCCAGCTATTGTTCTGATTGTTATTGCAGGCCTCAAGATCCCGACTGAGATCATTGAATCTTTGGAAATAGTCATCCAAGTCGAAACCGAGCTGCGCCAAAGCCCATTGCGACAGTGCGGTTTCGATTTGGCTCACCAAGTCCTGGAGGTGTTCCCAAAAAAGGGCACCCTCGGCACCACGATCGTGGATGCAAAAGAAGGTACTGCACACCCCATTGCGAAAGGCATACATGCGGCATTGCTTGGAGGTGAGATCCAAAAAAGGGCAAACGATGGAATCATTGGTATGCGCAGGTGAAATATGCTCCAAAGATTCGACCAGTTGGCCGGGCGAGAGCTGAGTGCCTTCCGGAAGGGAATATCCGGCTTCGATGAATTGCCTCACCATGGCCTCGGTTTTCTCCGACTGCAGCGACATGCCGAGCAGAAAGTTAGGAATCCGCGGAATGAATGCACAGCATCGAATGCTGGGATGAAAGTTATGCTTCTTCACTTGAGGACAATCGAAGCAGGAACTTTGCTTTTCTGGATCGACTTTAAAGTAGAACACATCTTCAGGCAGCATGTAGCGCCATATCCCTGGGACCGTATGAACTCCAAGTTGGGTCGGCGCGAAAATAGGATCCAAGGGCATAGGCATCAACCTTTGTAGTGGCATTGTTTAAAAGTTTTGCCACTGCCGCAGGGGCAAGGAGCGCTTTTGGAAATCTTTTCGGGCTTGTGAGCTTCATTTTGAAAGTCACCCGAGTGATAAAGCCATTGGCCATCGATCTTGTCGAAATAGCTCAGTTCATGCAGAATTTCCAGTCGATTGTCGAAGATCAGGCTGGCTTTAAATTCCACCTCGCCTTCATCATCCTCAACCGAGACATCGAGAATTTCCAGGCCGATCCAATTGGAGGGTTCTTCGGCGTCCAGATCATCGGGACACGTCTCCGGATGCCAGGTTTTCTTCAGATAGGCCACATCATTTTTGCAGAAAGCAGTGTATCGACTGCGCATCAGAGATTCGGGATCGGGGGCCAACTGTCCCTCTTGAAGGTAACGGCCACAGCATAGGGCAAATGTTTTTTGGCTGCCGCAAGGACAAAGTTCGGTGCTCATCGATCTGCTCCAGGACAAGAATTCTTTAGTGCCAGGTGGATAGAGTTTCAGGCTGTGCGCCCACAGTCACTCGTTGGCCATCGGTGATAAGGGGGCGTTTCACCAGTCGCCCTTGAGTGGCTAGGAGTTCAATCATTTGCTCTTCCGTGAGACTGTTGATTTGGTCTTTTAAACCCAGGTCACGATAGACTTCACCACTGGTGTTAAAAAATTTCTTTGGTGGCAGTCCGGAGTTGGCGAAAAACTGCTTGAACTCCATTTTCTGAGGTGGGTTGAGTGTGATGTCTATGTAGGTATAAGCGATCTTTTTTTCCTGCAAAAATTTTTCAGCTTTTTGACAAGAACTGCAGTTTTTATATCCAAAGAATCGAAGCACGGGCAAGTCTCCTGTAGGCGCAGTGGGCCGAGTGTTTCAAGTAAGCATAAACAGCTTGAGGATTCATTGAAAAAATCGCGCTGCCAAAAATCTCCACATCAATGACGCAGTCGCTTAGCCTCGGGCTCCGGCAAAATGCTGATCCCAGGCCGGCTGATGAAGCAGTTCGACTTCAGAACCCTCCAGCGATTCAGCAGCTAAAAACAGCTGCTCGAAAAAATCCGCAGCCTGCTTGCAACGCATCAGCGACGGTCGGGCAAAGGGCTCAGACAGGCTGGACCTCAGATAGGCCCAGAGCATGCGTAAGCGAGCATAAGCCTGGGGTGAGATAGCCTTCTCACGCAGAGAATTGGCGTTGAGAAGGAGAAAGGGAAGTCCGAGGGCTAAGCTGCTGAGCTCGATGGTTTGCCCTTCCCAAGTTCCAAAATCAGTGTCACAGGGTAGTCCCACTCGACCATGAGCCACGCGAGCTATCAGTTTTTCCGGCTTATGCAGCCAAAGTTCCTGCAGCAGAAGATAACAGAACAGAGCGTTGATCAAGGTTGCCACACTCATCCGCACCGGATTTTGCTGCCGAATTTCAGAAAAAATCCAAGGATTGCGCATCAATCCCCGGCCAATCATGGCGCCCTGAATCGATGGGGCTATGGTTTGGAGCTCTTGCCAGCTAGCAAGTCCGAGCAGATCACCTGAGGCGTGGACCGGAGAGCGGCTTGTTTCAGCCGCTTTCTGGACCTCTGCCCATCGCGCATGGCCTCGGTAGCCATCCGCTCGGGTGCGGGCATGGACGGTCAAGCGAGCTAAAGGCAAATCGGCGAGAGCTTGCAGAAGGGCCGGAAATTCAGCGTCGCGGTCCAGGCCAAGACGCATTTTGACGGCGAGGCGACCAGGACCAAGCACTTCACTGAAACGAGCGATGGTGCGAGCGAAAGATTCCGGGTCGGCAAGCATGCCACTGCCAGCCATTTTCCCCAGGGAATTGGGTGAGGGGCAACCACAGTTGATTTCAATTACAGGCGACACGGCCTCAGGAATAAAGCTGCAGGCACGAAGAAAAGAATCGGGATCGCCGCTGATGAACTGAGGAATCAACTGATAAGGAAGGACACCGCGCAACTGGATCAGCTCGGGAATAAAAGAATCGGGCAGCTGGCGTTCCGGCATGCTGCGGGTCACTCGTAAAAAAGGACTGGTCATGGCCGTGGGTTGGGAGCTCATTTGCAGCCAAATGCGCATAGGAAAGGTGGTGACCCCTTCCATGGGAGCGACGCTGATGATTTTTTCAGAGGCCATGGGCTACGACTCGTCAGCAGTTATCAGCTGCGGGGTTCAAGGCCCCAACACATAGCATCGGGCCGGGATTGGAGTCAAGCTGGCAGTCCTGGGCCCAAGGCCCGATTTGCCTTTTCTTCGGGTCTGGCTATGATGGGTCCCTACATACGTTTTTCCGACCGAAGGTGGAACCATGGGCGAACGGAATTCATTCAAAGGCACGAGCACCTATATAGCGTCTGCAGAATTGCAGGAGATCGTCAATGTCGCTTGTGATCTGCAGCGACCCTTACTTATCCGCGGCGAACCGGGAACAGGCAAAACAGTTTTGGCCAAGGCTGTTGCCGATGCGCTGCAACTTCCACTCCTGACCTGGCATGTGAAGTCCAGCTCCAAAGCTCAAGATGGTCTCTATGTGTATGATACGGTCCAACGGCTGAATGATTCACGATTTGGGACAGGTGATGTGCAGGATATCGCCAAGTACATCAAACTCGGTCCTTTGGGAAAAGCTTTTCGATCCGCAGAACGAACCATCGTCTTGATTGATGAGATTGATAAGGCCGATCTGGAGTTTCCCAACGATTTGCTGCACGAACTCGATGCTATGAGCTTCTATATTGCAGAGACTGGCGAGACGATTACAGCGCAAAAGCGTCCGATCATTATTATCACGTCCAATGCGGAAAAAGAATTGCCGGACGCTTTTCTTCGGCGTTGCATTTTTCACTATATTTCCTTTCCGGAAGCGGAAGAGATGCGACGGATTTTAAAGGTGCATCATCCCGATATTGACGCCAAATTCGTATCGCAATGTCTGGTGCGTTTCTTTTGGTTGCGTGATCAGCCTGAAATTCGCAAAAAGCCTTCAACCAGCGAATTAGTCGACTGGATCGGAGCCCTCGTCCGTGGTGGCATCGATCAGAAGCAATTGGAGAAGGATCTGCCGTTCTTAGGGGTTCTGCTCAAGAAAGAAAACGATCTGCAGGCCTACAAGAACAGTTTGCGGAAAAATACCCGCTTCTAGTTGGGGCACTCATGTTTATTGATTTCATGTACCACCTGCGCAGCTATGGTCTGAAGGTGTCCAGCAACGAATGGCTGATCCTTCTGGATGCCTTGGATCGGGGTCATGCGGCAGAATCCTTGAGCAAATTTTATCTATTGGCCCGAGCGATCTGCTGTCGGACCGAGCAGGACTACGATGCCTACGATCGGAGCTTTGCCGAATTTTTCGAAGGCGTGACCTACAGCGAGAGCATGAAGGACCAATTTGAGCAGTGGCTTAAAGACGCCAAGCCCCCGCGGGTTCTGACCGATGCGGAGAAGCAGGCCCTCGAAGCTCTGAGTCTGGATGAGGTTCGTCAACTGTTCGAAGAGCGTATGAAAGAGCAGAAGGAAAGGCACGACGGTGGCAATCGATGGATTGGAACTGGTGGCACCAGTCCCTTTGGTCACGGCGGCTATAATCCAGCTGGTATTCGCGTGGGCGGTGAAGGGGCGCAGCACAGCGCCCTGCAGATTGCCAGCAAGCGTCTCTTCGCCAACTTTCGTCGCGATATCATCATCGATACGAGGCAGATTGGATTGGCTTTGCGCAAATTAAAACATTGGGGGCGCGAAGGGCATCCCAATGAATTGGACCTGGATGCCAGTATTGAAGCCACGGGCAAAAATGCCGGCGATATTCAACTGGTGTTTCGGCCAGAGCGGAAGAACAATCTGAAGCTTCTGCTGCTCATGGATGTGGGCGGGTCTATGACCTATCACACTAGGGTCTGCGAGCAGCTTTTTTCAGCAGCCCATCAGAGTGTGCATTTTAAGGAATTCAAACACTACTATTTTCACAACTGCCCCTATGACTATATGTTTGCTGACATCGAGCAGGAAGAAAGAACCCTCACCCAGGATTTGCTGCGAAGCTTTGATTCAAGTTGGATGCTGATTTGTGTAGGTGATGCAGCGATGTATCCTGGTGAGTTGACCGAAGTCGGAGGTGCGATCGATTATTTTCAGCGCAATGCCGAACCGGGCTTGGTCTGGCTGCAACGCTTGAAAAAACACTTTCCCTGCTCGGTGTGGTTGAACCCCGAACCCATCGAATACTGGCGGCGTCCGTCCAATCAGATCATTCGGAGTATCTTTTCTGAGATGTTTCCCATGTCGGTGGATGGCATCGAATCTGCAATAGAGACTCTCAAACGACAAAAACAAAAAGGTCTGTGATGGGGCAGAGTTCGATGAGCCAGACCGTTTAGTTGTTGCAGAACCTTGCGACAGTGTAGCTTCATTATGAAACATGCTGATTTGAGGTCGCTTGAGAGATCGTAAATATTTAAGTAGTAATAATATGTTACCTTATTTCCTAGGGTGCTCTTGATCTGGAACAGGTCTTGCTGCTTTTGCCCGAGACCAGAGTTTTATCTGGCTTTGGACTTAGCACCGAAAGGACTGCTTACCCTATGTCTGATCTGCTATTTTTTCCGATCGGTCTCTTCGTTGGTGCACTTGGGACGCTCATCGGTGCAGGGGGTGGCTTTATTCTCGTGCCGCTCTTGATTCTGCTCTATCCCAACTATTCGGCCCAGGAGATTACCGCCATCAGCATGCTGTGTGTGGCTTGCAACGCGAGCTCCGGAAGTATCGCCTATCTCTATCGTCGGCAAGTTCATGTGAAGATGGCTTCGGCTTTTACCTTGGCCAGCATTCCAGGAGCATGGCTGGGTTCCGCCCTGACCCGACATATCAATCGCGATGACTACGAGCTGGCCTTTGCCCTCTTACTCTTTGTTCTGGGCCTTTTCATCATTCTGCGAAAATCCGTCAGACCCAGTCCTGGAGCGAAGGAACAGGCTTGGAACCCTAAACCGTCGCATTACGCATTGGGCTTTGGTATCAGTCTCGGAGTTGGTTTTTTAGCCAGCATTCTTGGTATTGGTGGCGGAATCATTCATGTGCCCTTGCTCGCTCAGGTCCTGCTCATGCCCGTGCATCTTGCGGCTGGCACCTCGCATCTCATTCTAGCGATCAGTGCCCTAGTCGCCACAGCTGAGCACCTGACTCATGGCGATCTGCCTTTGCAGGCGAGCTTTGTCCCTTACCTAGCCTTTGGCATCGTGCTCGGAGCCCAACTCGGAGCATTCTTTTCCAAACGCGTGTCTTCCGTCATCATCATGAAGTCTCTTGGCTTTGCCATCATCCTGGTCGGCATCAGGATCTGTTGGGCCCACTCCCCGCTCACCCACGCTCCTCATGCGCCGCATAGTTTCGGGTTCACCCCGCTGATCCCAGGTCCTAGCAGCAATCCTTTGCCGAGACCCTCTTCCAACGGCTAATTCCAGCGATCTCGTTGAGGACAAGCTTCTCGGCTTTACCTCGTGTTATCATATTCAGAGTGGCCTGCAATCGCCGCAGTCACCGCTGTGTATTCCCTCATGAAACAAGCGCTAGCACCCGAGATTTGCCAGAGGAGATCCTGTGATGAGCATTGACCAATCGACCGCTAAAATACCAGGCATTCAGCCCGGCCATCGCTTGACCGATTCCGAGGTCGCCGCTTTCTGGCGAACTTCACTCACAGGCATTGGTCGCACGCCCGTCTTGGACGAATCTCGAGCCAAGACCGTGCTGCAGGCCTGGCGACGGCGGGTCAAGGTGTCGGCTCATAAGCATGCTGTCATCTGTTTAGGCGGGACGCTCACCTTTGCCGATATCGACCAAAGGTCTGATGCCTTTGCTCACTATCTTTTGGAAAGGCCGTTTCTGCAGCGGAGTGATCGGGTTGCTATCATGCTGCCCAATTCCACCCAGTATTTGGTCGCTATTCTGGGGATT
This sequence comes from Oligoflexus sp., assembly GCA_041736645.1. Lineage (GTDB taxonomy): Bacteria > Bdellovibrionota_B > Oligoflexia > Oligoflexales > Oligoflexaceae > Oligoflexus. The sequence continues at coordinate 9,080 of JBGSTF010000125.1, forward strand.
TTGAAGGCGGGTATGATCGTCGTCAATTGCAATCCGCTCTATACGGTGCCTGAGCTGCAGTTTCAGCTGGTTGATTCGGGGGCGAAAATGCTCCTGACTTTGGCGAATCTGGCAAAAACCGCGACCGAGGTCAAGGCGCCGGATCTTCAGGAAGTGATCGTGACCCAAATTGGTGATGCTTTGCCTCAGCCTAAGCGATGGATCACCAACTTCGTCGTGCGAACAGTCAAGAAAATGGTGCCGCCTTATCGTTTCGATTCTCGCCTCGTCGTGACAAAGTACCTAGAGACCCAAAGAACTTTGAGCCCAGAGCAGCAGGACAAGGTCCGCAAGCTTGAAGAGTCGATCTCGGAAAGTGATCTGGCTTTTATCCAGTATACAGGTGGCACAACCGGGGTCGCTAAAGGGGCACGTCTGTCTCACGGCAATGTCGCCGCAAATATGCAACAGTCCACCCAGAGCTTCGCTGTCTCCTGGGTTAAAAAAGTACAGGCCATGCATGATAAGCCCGGTCCTGACAATGCCGTGGCGCTGATTCCCTTGCCCTTCTACCATATCTATAGCCTGACCTGTGGCATTTTAAGCTGCACAGTCGGCCTTGGGATGGCGACCTTAACCTTGCCCAATCCTCGTGATTTTAAGCACTTTTTTAAGCTGCTGAGTCACCCCGATGTTATGGTCATCGGACTGATCAGTACCCTTATGAAGGTGCTGATGGCGCAGGCTGATTTTGATAAAGTGCGACTCAACTCTTCCGTTATGATCACAGCCGGCGGTATGCCGACTTCGCCAGATGTTGCTGTTGACTGGCATAAACGAACGGCGACCAACGTGAATGAAGGCTATGGGCTGACGGAAGCTTCACCGCTTCTGGCTGTGAGTGACGGCAATCATCCTCGGTCCGCGGTTGCCGGCTATCCTGCACCCTCGACTCTCATCAAGATTCGGGATGAAGAGGGTAGGGACTTACCACTTGGAAAAGGCATGGCTGCTCATGGCGAGCTTTTGGCCAAGGGTCCGCAGATTATGCAGGGGTATTATAACCAAGCGAAGGAAACCGCGAACATTTTTTCCGATGACGGTTTTCTTATGACTGGCGATATCGCGGTGATTCATGCTGATGGATTGATCGAAATTGTCGACCGCAAGAAAGATATGATTTTGGTTTCTGGATTCAATGTTTATCCGAGTGAAATCGAAGCGAAGGCCATGGCGACAGGCTTGCTCCTGGAGTGTGCTTGCATTGGTGTCGCTGATGCCAAGACTGGCGAAAAGGTTGTGCTCTATGCTGTGCCCTTGGATAAATCACTGGAAACTCACCGGCTGAGTGAAGCATTGACGGCGAGTCTGACGAATTATAAAAGACCTTCAGAGATCGTGTTTGTCGATACGCTCCCGAAAAATCCTATAGGTAAAATTCTGCGCCGCGAGGTCAGACGATTGCGAATCCAAAAATGACCAGCGGGCTAAACAAGGAATTGATATGAACCAAGCCAGCCATCCAGCGCCATCCCAAGCGGAACCGAATCGAAGTTGGGGGACTCTGGCAGGGACCCTGCTCGTTTCCATTGGCCTCAGTGCAGCTGTCTGTGCGGCACTGGCTTCGGATACCAAGGTGGCTCTGGGTTTACCAGTGATCTGGATTTGTGCAGCCTTGGCCTTCCTGATCCAGTGGGTTGCGTTTGTGCCGGCCCTTCTGTTCAAGACTGAGCGTTACTATGATTTAACCGGAACATTGACCTATTTCTCACTGGTAGTGACTGCGGTGCTGCTCAGTTCGGCTGACTCTCCCCGCGCCCTGATCACCGGCGCTTTAGTGATGATATGGTCGGGACGTTTGGGATGGTTTCTCTTTAAACGCATTAAAAACGATGGTCATGATAAGAGGTTCGATGGAGTTCGTGACAATGCACCCCGTTTTCTGGTGGGTTGGACCCTGCAAGGACTGTGGGTGGTGCTGACACTGCCGGCGGCCCTGGTTGCGATCACAACTGTGAACCAGACGCCGTTGGGCGTTCTTGATGGACTCGGATTGCTGGTTTGGATCCTGGGCTTCGGGATCGAAGCCGTGTCGGATGGACAAAAACGTGCGTTTCGCGCTGATCCAAAGAATAAGGGGCAATTCATCCGCAGCGGTCTTTGGAGTTGGTCACGGCATCCCAATTACTTTGGCGAGATCGTCATTTGGATTGGAGTTGCGATCATGGCTTCGTCGACCCTGAATGGTCTGCAATGGGTGGCTTGGATATCGCCCGTATTTGTGACGATTCTGCTCACCAAAATAAGTGGTGTGCCTCTGTTAGAAAATATCGCCGATCAACGTTGGGGCGGTCAGCCGGAGTATGAGGCTTACAAATCCAAGACGCCTGTGTTGATCATGTGGCCGCCGCGGAGTTAAGCACCAGCTGAGTCTTTGGGCGACACTGTTTTATTCAAATGAAAAATTCGAGATTCCTTGAACATCGTGACTAACCGTTACGATTAAGAAATCGCTCTTGGCTGGCCGGCCAGTTCTGGCGGACGCGTGGACAAGCTGCTATGTATGCAGCCCATCCATGGAGTGCCTATGAAACTTATGATGCCTTCGTACCTAATTTCTCTCAGTATGCTTTTGCTCAGCAATCTTGGTTTGGCCAATCTCGTGCCAGTCGAGTCCGATCTTAGCTTGTCCTTCGATGCCAATCGTTCAAGCCGCTATATCAGCGCCAAAACCTTTTATGCCTATGGCGATAGCAGTCTGACGATTTCCTTGCAGCCCCAGATGCCCACCTGCCGCCAGGGAATGGCCTGTATCCAGCTGATGCCAAGTCCTGTCTCCTATGAACTGCCTGTTGTCTCGAGCGTGACCAACGCTTGCGGAGTTGTGACGACCAAGGCTTTGGATGATAGAAGACCGGTCGATGGTCCGCTCACTTCAGTGAAGATCGTTGATAACAGCAAGAACAGCTGCAATCCTTCGCTGGTGAATGTCGTTCGCTTGGAATTTTCGACTGAAATTTTCAGCCGCGGTATGAGAAAACCAGTTCGCACTTTGGATAAATTTCTGAGTGCTCCTAGCCAAGCCGTTTATGGCGCCGATCTTGAAGCTGACAGCAACGAACGTTACGAATCAGCCAGTGTTACGGTCGATGGACGGACAGCTACGATCGATCTGAGCTTGACCCAGGTTCAGCCCCTCTGTCCTAAGGGCCAGGACTGCCAGTCGATTGAGCCTACCGTTGACTACAAACTGGAAAATGCTCGCATTCGCACCAACTCCTGCGGAGTAGTGCAAACGATCGCCGGCTTTGATGATACTCCCGTCGATGGAATCGAATTCCGCGTGACCATCAATAACAATATGGGTAATAGCTGTCCGACCTTTGCTCCTCTTTCGGCCATTGAAGTGGTGGTTGAACAACGCTACTACAGCCGCCTGGAGCGCGAAGTCCAAACGATCGACTTCTTCCGCAGCGAAAATATTCGCTTCATTAAACCAACAAATTGAAATGAACTTGGTTTGACTTGAGAAGCCGGCTGCACTAGCCGGCTTTTTGTCGTTTAAGTGCCAAGGGAGTCTTAGCACGTGATTAAAGTTGGTCGAAGTAGATTCGATTGGTGACATTTGAGCCGTCTGCATGACAACTCGCGCAATTGAAATCAGTTTGAGACGCCGACATTGATACAGTTTTTTCGCCCTTAGTCAGCGTCACCCTATAGGGCGCCGTGAGACCATTGGTGCTGCTAGAGAAAAAATTCCCCGCCGCGTTGCTCGTTAAATCAAGGGACTTCCCATTGCTTCCAAGCAAACTGACGGTGACCCCGGCAATTCCATTGCAATCAATGTTGTCAGTCGCAGCACCTTGCACAGTTCCTGCTATGGCGTAAGTGGGACCTTCACCTTTGCGACGATGGCATTCTACGCAGTTGCCACCCGGATGCATGAACGGAGATTCTTCGTCACCATTGAGCCACGCGCTATTAGTCGAACAATTGGCTGGCCCAGCGTTGCTGTCTTTTTTACTGGAGCTGCTGCATGCGGTCGATACAGCAAATACCGTGAAAAATGAACAAGTCATACGAACCAGGGTAAACCGAGTCCTGGGACATTCTTTTTTGCTTAGGGGCAACATAAAACCAATCCTTAAAAAATGGAGCCTTGCCGCTCTTGCCTATCGACCAGGAGCGATACCGAGAGACATGGGGAACGAGTTCTGGACTAAGCCTATAGCACAATTTGGATTGGGTCTATAGACAGCCAGATTGAAAAATTGGATTCAATG
>JBGSTF010000157.1:0-23300 GCA_041736645.1 Oligoflexus sp.
AGACGTGTGCTCTTCCGATCTTTCTTTCTTGGTCCTGAACACATTTAAAATTTTGGAAGGTATCGCCGCAACTGTGCTGCTGACTAATCTTTGGGTCCCTTTTCTTTGGGTGGTCTTTCAAAGCTCAGCTAAAGGCTAAGATTCTCGCTTCGACGCCTAAGTAGGGAGTATATGTTTGGAAGCTTCTCAAGAAAGAATCATCTCTCGTACCCAGGCTGAGCTCGATGACCAGTTTCAAGACTTGTTTGCATCTTCCAGTTGCAATGATGGAAGCCCTGCCAAGTTTAAACTGAAGCGTCTTCAAGCCTTTTTTACAGCGAATGATAGCGCATTCTATGTCATGGTTTTCTTAGGCTCTCGGTTGATGTGCAAAGCCGTCCTCTTTGTCTCTGGCCATACAAAGGATCAAGCCTATCTGGGCTGCTACGATGTCAGGTCTGACCATGATCGGGAAAAATCGGCCCATCGACTGTTGACGGAAATGCGAACTTGGGCCCAGAGCCAAGGCATTCAAAAAATCTACGGACCCATCGATCGCAACACCTGGTATAGCTATCGCGTACGAACGGATGACGATGAACAGACCTTTTCCTGGGAACCGGGTCGCAATTCTGAACTGCTCGCCGACTGGCGAAAATTTGGCTTTGCTGCAGACAGGGGCTACGCCAGCTATGGTTACTTCTTGCGTCTTCCCGTGAATATGCGAGTGGCCAGTTTGATGGTGTGGACCTCTGCCCTTAAAGCTCGATGGCGAGGATTCCATGTTGAACCTATGAGCAAATCCTGGCGAGAAAATTTAGCGGACATCCATCAGATCGCGTTGGACGCTTTTGCCGGCACTCACCTTTTCGAAGCCATACCATTCGAAGAGTTTCAGATCTTGTATGAAAACCTTGATGAGACTTACGATCTTCGGCCCTCGTTTTTCTTGAGAAACACCGAAGGTCAACGAGTCGGCTTTATATTAGCCTACTTCGAAGACGGATATATCATCTTCAAGTCGATGGGCATTGCCAAGGCTTGGCATGGTTGGGGACTTGGCCGCTGCTTAGCCTATGCAGCTGCTGATGCTGCATCAAAAACGAATTGCCAAAGGGCTGTGGCCGCCTTGTTTCGCCTCGGCAGCCGAACCGAAGTCAATGCCGTGATGATGCAGAAGCTCGGCATACTCAAATGGAAGCATCAATACGAACTTTTGACCTACCACATCAACGAGTCACCCTAGCTCTAGTCGAATTGCTATATGTAGCTCATGAAGCAGTAAAAACAGTCACCCCAAGCCTATAAGCTCTTAAAGCCTCCTCTTTGCATGAGTTTCAACAGCAGAGCTATCAAAAGCGACTGGTGACGCGGGATCTATCGCTCACTTCAATTTTTCTAAACTATCACCAAGGTCTTGCAGCCCAAGGTTTTGGCAAAATTCTCGGGTTTTATTTGCAATTAACCCAAAATTGTTCTGGCCAGTCAGTCAAGGATCGAATAGCTTCCAAATCAGAACAGCGAAAGGAAGCCTAAATGAAAAAGACTGCACAAAGAATGATGTTGAAGCTTGTCGGTTCCGCTCTTGTTGCTACTTCTTTGCTTGGGTGCGGTGCTATCTCCGACAGTGCAAGCGAATCAAAGGTCACCAATGGCCGAGAAATCGACGAAGCAACCTATCCCTCAGTCGTGCTCCTGGTGATGAATTTGCCAGAAGGTCAAGCCATCTGCACCGGCACTTTCGTTAATGATTCGCAGGTTATTACCGCCGGCCACTGCGTGGAAGGCCTTACCGCAGCAGCTCCTGAAATGTATGTTGTCAGCAAAAAAATTGAAAATGGCGCAGAAAAATTCTACGCGGTTGCCAAAGCTATCAGCTACAAGCGCAACCCGAAATATAACATCAGCTTGGGTGTGAGCCCGTATGATATGAGCGTCGTGACCTTTCCAGCAAACTCGGCTCCAGCGACCAGCAGATTTGCTACTTCCGCACCTCGCAGCGGTGATAGCCTGACGATCGTCGGCTACGGTAACAACGTCAACAGCTTTGACGCGAATGGTCAGCTGACTGGTGAAGGCGCTGGCGCCAAACGCTTTGGTTCCAATACCGTGGGCTCTGTCACTGGTGGATTCATCAACTTCGACGGTATCGCTGAAGCCGACGGCAGAACCGCAGGAACTTTGGTATCCAGTGGTTCGGGTGATTCAGGCGGGCCCTTGTTTGTGAATGGTAAACTGGCTGGCATCACCTCAGGCGGTGGATTGCGCAGCAGCGCTGACGGATCGTACTATGCAACTTCGAAATACGTTGATGTCAACAGCAGTATCAGTCGCTCGTTCCTTGCGACAGCCTTGAAATCATCAGCAAACCGTTGATTGTCGATTGATGCGCTGAGACCTTACGGCAAAAAAGTCGAAAGCCTTTTCCCAGGACGGGAGAAGGCTTTTTGCTTGGATCATTCAAGACCTGCCAAACAGCTTCTGGTGATATCTCATAGCTTCGGTATGTTATTAGACTTAGGAGACTTTGGGGGCTGCTCGCTGGATCGTGGACCGTTTCTTAAAGCGTAGAGGTTTTTCGACTAGCTCTTTCAGATTGGCTGGAAGCGATAGCTCAAAATAGATTTTGTGGCAGCAGAGATCACCAGGATTGATCTTCAAGGCCATCATCAATTCCTCAAAATCCTTTTGTGGATCTGTGCTCACAGCGTTGGGTCCGTTGGCCGCGGCTTGTGCATTCAATTCCAACTTTTCATGACCATCTATGGCTTTTTGCAATCGTCCTTTCAAGCTCAGAACCTTGCTTCGAATCTTTTCACTTTTAAGGCCAGCTGCCAGTTCCAGTTGCGTGCGTGCCTCTTCCAATCGATTGAGTCGCGCCAATGCCAAGCCCTGATTGTAGTAAAGAATTGCCAAGACTTCTGAACGCTGAGGGGGAACGGCCTGCACAGCCTCTGCATAGAGTTGGATTCCATCATCAAAGCGATCGGTACGGATCAGGGAAATAGCTCGGTTATTGGTAAAAGAGACGATGCTGAGTAAGGATTGCAGAGATTGCATAAGGCCTCGAGCCTTTTCGCTGTCGCCATGCACCAGAGCACCTTTGATTTCAACTTCGGTGATATCGGAACTTTCTGGTGCAATATCCTTAGCCACTCCAATTCGCTCTTCGTATTGCTCTTCATGGCCCATTTCTAGATGAGCTTCGGCCATCGTGCAGATGCGTTTGACATTGGATGGCGACATGACATCGGCATTGCCCAAGCAGTGCAGGGCGCTTTCAAAGTCCCGCAGCTTCATCATGATCTTGCCAAGCAGATTGAGAACTTCGACGGTTGCCAGCCCCCCTTTCAAGCAATTCAGCGCCATATTACGGGCGGCGGGATAGTGCCCTCGAAAATAGGCCAGCTCTGCCTGCAGAAGACTCTTCTCCAGCTCTGAAGATTTATCGCTATCCATATAGCGTTTAGTATAGGCGGCCAGCTTTTCGAAGTTTTGATCCTGCATCGCCTGGCGAATTTTCTGCAAAAGGATGACCGGCTCGCTCGGTGATCGATCCTGATTGATGACCCAAATGACGTCTTGAAAGAAGGCCTGGGGTTCGATCGGCTTGCGAATTCGATCGGTCACGCCCATTTCATGCAGAACCGGCATGTCGCGCTCAGTCAGATCCTTATTCATGACGGTCAGGGGCAAGCTAAAACCCAACTTGGCTCTTACCTTCTGTACAAACAGCGGTCCTGGCATTTGAGGCAGTCGCCATTCAAAGATGAGGAGTTCGGGCACGATTTTGCTATTCAGCCATTGCAAAGCAAGGTTCGGATCCTGATAGGTATAGATATTCAGAACACCCAACTGTTTGAGCAAGCCCACAATGGAATTCAAGACTTGAGCATCCGGATCGACAACAAGACAACTTTTGATCCCCAAGACCTCGGGAGCTTTAGCGCCAGCCGCCGCTTCTGGGACCACCTTAGCATCCGGAAAACGCTGCAAGAGAGCATCCACCTCTCCTTGCAGAGATGTATCGACCAGTAAAGCTTGGCTGAAAAGGTTCTGTGCCTGCTCCTTTTGCTTGTTCCAAAGATGGGCTTCTGCAAGCTGAAGCAAGAGCTTAAGATTACCCACATGAATCTGGAACAGAGCTTTTTCAAAGCGAAGCAACTCGGTATAGCGCCCCTGTTCTTTGAGCAACTGCCGCAGATACTCAGCTGACAGGAGATTCAATTCCCCTGAATAAACCATTTCCCGACTGAAGAGCTGCTTGAACTCTTCTTCAATATCAGCTTTGGTTGACATCTTGCGGTGGTAGGACAGCAAACCCAAGTCGAAAGCCTTAGTTATAATCGCAGGATCGCTATTTTCATCGACGATAAGGGAGATCCGCATGTCCATCATGGATGGATCTTCGGTGATGAGCTTGAGGATTTGAAAGACATTGATCTTATCGTCAAGGATTACAGGTGTGATGAGCCAGTGGATAAGGCCTGTTTCCAAGATTCCCACCACAGTCTGCAAATCAGGAGCGCCAACCACATCAGAATACCCGCGGTTGCGTAGCTCTGTGTTGATCAAGTTACGAACAGTTCCACTCGGGTGAACCGTAACGACCTTGATTTGTGGGTCTGTGAGTTTCATGAAAATAAATCGCCCCCTACGCACAGAGAATCGGACTTTTGCGCAAAAAATTGAGCGTGATGTTGAGCGTATTCAGACTCAATTCAGATCTCATGAAAGCTATTCAATTTATCTCAATATATTATCTAAAGGGCCTAATAATCTATGAACAAGCTTCAATTGCTGAGCAATTATCCAAACATTGCGCGATATCATCAAGAAAATGTTTGAAGCCAGACAGCATCCCTCGAGACAGGCACGAGCGAAGGCCAAGTTCAGCCCTTTGTTATTGTTGGTACGCTCCTTGCTGAATAGAAAGTAGGTTTAGCGAAATTTCACGAATTTGAAAATTGGGAGAAAAAGATGAAACATCTAATCTTGTTGCTCGGCATTGGACTTTCAGCAAGCGCGGCACTCGCAGGTACAGAAACTGATCCTGTTGAAATTGAATCACCGATCACCAAGATCTTCATTCCGCAGGGTTTTGATGACAATGACAACGTGGAGGTGATTCTGCACGGGGATTTCCCGAGCACCTGCGTTCAGGTCGGTCGTACCGATGCGGTTATCGACCCGTTAAGCAAGACGGTTACAGTCACAGCCACGGCTTATAAGTATCCGGGCAAGTTTTGCATCCAAAGCATCACTCCTTTCATCCAAACGGTGAAACTGGGATTGCTGGGAGAGGGTGACTATACTGTCGTCTTACAAAAAGACAAAGCCGTCAAAAGTGAGCTGAACGTGGCTCGCCGAAAAACCGAATCGCCAGATGATTTTCTGTACGCCACTGTTGAAAATGCCTATATCGATGTGAATTTCGAAACAGGCAAGCAAGCGCTGAAGCTCCAGGGGCATTTCCCCATGTTCTTTATCGGCTGCATGGTGATGAAAGAAGTCCGAGCGGTCTATGCTCCATCGGATGTGTTGGTGGTACAACCCATCGCTGAGATCGTCAATACCGACGTGTGTAACACCCAGCCTTCCGATCGCTCTTTTGAGTACACGAGCGGTTTGCAGGCACCTTTCAAAGGTGAAGGACTGCTTCACGTCCGCACTCTAAATGGAACTTCATTGAATCGCTACATCAACATTCAATAATTAAGGTTTCATCAGGAGAGAGCCATTTGGCTCTCTCCTTCTGCGTGAATTTCTACCTCTATGTCCTCACCTTCCTTCAACTTTCTGGAAGTTGACCGGCTGGCTAATTAATGCTAGCTTGGACTCAATCACTCGTTGTTCATCATCGCTGATTGGTCCCCTTCTCATCGACAAGCTTTATCTTAAGGTGGATGCCATGGCTCACGCTCGTTTTCACTTGTTACCTTTTATCTCCGCAGCCGCAATCGTTACTGCCTGCGGTGGAAACATGAGCTCAGGTGAATCGAATGTGAGTTCTATTATCGATCAAAACACCATGGTTGTGATCGACCACTCGACCCCACTCAATGAGCGAGCCAAAAAAGACTTGCCTGCGATCGGCAAGATGACAGGTGGCTGCACAGCTTTTCATTTGGGTCATGGCATCGTCGCCACCGCTGGTCACTGCTTTGAAAAGCCAAAAAAATCATTGGCAGAAACCTCCTGCCACAGCACGGATATTATCTGGGGCCAAACCTTAGACACTCAGACGGCAGAGCGCTCACGCTGCTTGCAGATCCTCGACTATCGTTTCGACGACCAGGCGGATTATGCCTTGCTACAGGTCGATCCTGCTCCCAGCGCTGCCGTTGAAATCAAAGGTGATCCACGCGAATTCAGTCTGAGCGCCCAGGCCATGGTGATCGGCTATCCAAAGGATAAAACTCTGAGCTGGAGCGGACCTTGCCAAGCAAGTTGGGCTTCTCAATCCCAAACGGGTTCTCAGTTTTTTCAACATCGCTGCGACACCTTGCCAGGTAATAGTGGCAGCCCAGTGATGGATGCGCAAACATCCCAAGTTATGGGTATCCATAATGGTGATGCGGACAATCAGGAAAACTACGCAAGCTTTCTGCCAGCAAGCTCGGAGCTGATCGAGCTTGGGCAGAAATTGGATGCACCCGCTGCAACTCCAAAGCAACTGAAATACGGCCCCTTCGGTGATCAGTTGAATCAGGATCTGGTCCATTTCACCAAGAAGCAGGCCTCGTTTGTAAGCTTTGATTTGAGTTATGACCTGGAAGATGGTTACGACAAATTGCTAGTCATTGATGGTCTCGGTCGTTCCCATGAATTGACGGGGGCTGCCCAAACTCACTACGAACACATTCCCACTCCATTGAGTCTGGTTGTAGTCACCGACTATTCCGGGAGTTCGAAAGCGGTGGCCTTAAGCTCCATTCGCTACGAATAAAAAAAGAACCGGAAACTCCCGAGAGCTTCCGGTCCAACCTGTTGGGACGGATATACGCTACAGACTGCCAAATCTGTTCTCAAATCACGAGACCGGATAGAGTCACAGATTGTGCATCACAAAATCCTTCGCTTATCTGGCTTCCTCATCACACCCATCCTTGGGCTTTTGTATTTTCTTTATCCAATATACGCAAAGCAACTATCATGCCGGACATCCCGAGCTAATTTAATTCAATAGATTCAATGTGTTAATAAGAATTCACAAAATCCTCTGCGCGACTTCCTCAGAGTCTTGCGCACTTTCCCTCAATTGCGCTTTCACAATGCGTGGCTTGGTCTTCTTTGTTGAAGGAGTTAGACTGCAGGAAAAAGCGAAGGGCTTTTAAAGTCCAGAACGCCTATCCAGGAGGGATTGTTATGCTTGAGCTCTTTAGCGCAGACACCAGCATCGTCGTGGGGCTTTCATTAACTGAGCATGATGAGCATGTGTTGCAGAGTGCCGTTTCTCTAGCTCACAGAACCGGATCGCAATTGATTTTGACTCATGCAACCCACCCTTATCAAAACTATTCTTTGGCACGCGAAGGATTTGCTTTGCCCTATGAAGAATTTGAAAAAGACGCATACGATCAGGACATTGAAGATGCCCAGAATCGTCTGGAAATCATCCGTGACTCTTTACCATCCAGTCTGGTCACTGAAATTCGCGTGCTTCGAGACTATCCCGAAGACGCGCTAGAAGAGGTCGCCCAGAGTTGTAAAGCGACTCTCATTATCTGCGGTTGGCCAGAGGCTAACCCGTCGAAAGTATTGAGTGGAATGTCCACAGCTCTATCGCTCATGGCCCACTCCCGTTTTCCCGTCATGGTCATTCCAGGAGGCACGACGATCGACTTTCAACACCATCCTCTGACGATCCTGGTTGCGGATGATCTAAAAGTCGATGGACGCCAAGCGCTCCGTGGTGCCCTCGGGTTTTGCCGCAGCATTGATCTTGATCATATCGTGCACGCCTACGTCAACCCTATGAGCTATCGCGAGATCAACACCATGGTGGAAAAGATTCAGGTGGCGATGCTCGAAGGTCGAATTCCGAGCGATCCTGCATTCAATAGCCAACTCTATATAGAGCAAACCAAAGGTGAACTGAAACAGGTTCTCAAGCAGCGTATAGAATGTATGGACCCAGGTTTCATTCACGAATACAAATATCGGCCATCTGTTCGCTTCGGCCCGATCGATGAAGAACTGCATCGCCTGACCAAAGAAACCAAGTGCCAAGTCTTAATCTTCGGCAAGCATCATATGGTGCATCGCGGACGCTTTCAATTGGGCAAAATTCCTTATGAAGCCATGGTTCAATCGCCGATGGCAACCATCGTGGTTCCCGATCCGCTTCCCACGCGTGAGGCTGGTGCTGAGTGAAGAGTGGGCGCTCCAGCGGAAAGTCTTGGCTTTCCACTGGATGATTCATGCAGGCCGAAGATTAGAGCGGGGCGACAACAAATTCATAGGGTATCTTGCGACTGCGAGCATAGCTGCGAATCTGATCAATGCCTGATCGAAGCTGGGGCAGGTAATCGGCAGCCGTTTCTTGATGAAAACCAATCGACAGATATCGATTTTGAGTTGGGTTTCTTTGGAGAACATCTGCATTCTTCACGAATGCTTTCAGCATCGCTGCTCCCGTCATATAATCGGCGAGGCAACCGTTGTTTGGCAATTCGATAATGCTAAGCCCAGCTTTGGTTTGGTAGCGATAAGGCTGACTGGTCGGTGTGGTCATGGGCCAGAGCTGACCGACGAAGGGATAGAGATTGTAGTCACCCCAAGCCTCACGAAGGTAAGGCGCATAGGTCGCCGATGAATCCAAAGTAAACCCTTCCGCCGCGAGTGCATTCAGCACGGTATCATCTGCCTGCCATCCACCGGCTCGAAAACTTACCGCGCGTCGAAAGCCTTTATTCTGCAAAGTTTGAACACTGGTGCGGATAATTTTTCTAAGTTCGACATCGGAATAAGCATTCAGAGCAACATCCGCGCCACAGTCATCGCCGCAGACGCTCTCATCGACATCCTGATCAACGAATGATGGTCCGATACGAAACTGTACACCAGCCGCCTCAACTAAGCTTCGCCAGGCATGAATATGCAAACCGTGCTCATCACTAGAGCGTAATACGGATTGAATCGAACGGGTCACGAGACGAGCATCGGCTTTGGGCTTGGTGTAGTATGCTGCATTCAGAAAATGCTGCAGAGGCACTTCAGGATAATCGCTGCGGAAAGCCTGCATCGCCTGTAGATTTTTCGTCTGAAGGTCTTCACCCTCCCAATCCACACTGACGACAATGCGCAATTTTCCCTGGGCACGAGCCTCTGTCAGAGCCAGCAGGGAAAGGCCAAGAAAACTAACACGAATAACAAAACGCTTCAAAAATGACATAGAGAACCTCACAAGGGGGTCCTAGCGTTTAGCAAATTTGTATCGCTATGTAAACAGCATGAATGAGTCAGACTCGACAGAGTCTGGCTGTTTGGAAGGAAGCCAATGTCTGATCAGGATTTGTAATGCCATATTGGCAATATCGATCGGCACCAGGCCATGGCGGAAACCTACCGAGCCTAACAGGGCTCAGCAGGTTCTTGGCTGAATCAATGAGCGACATGAGTCCAGGGCTTAAAGGCATTGTCCGGAATAAGACCTGCCTGAGAAAACTCTGGGAAATGATCGACGATGATATTCTTGAAGGTCCGTGTCTGAACCCAAGCGTAACCTTCAGGGGTATAGATTTCGGGACGGAAATCCGAGGTAAAGAAGCGATCACTTAACAGCCGACGAGACGCCATGAGGGTGAAGATTTGAAAGGCTGTTTCACCAAAGCCATAGCCCTGTGGCCGAATCGATTCCGCCAAGCTGCCAACCATGAGATCCATGCGATCAACCGAACCGTAGACATCGCGCAATTTTTCCACAACTGCTTGCTGCTCCGCGGTCAAAACATCTGTAGGAAAGCGTTTGTAGAGATCTTCGAATTGATCAATCGGTTTCAATCGAATAGCTTTTCGGAAAGCATTGTAACGTGGAACGCCACGCTCCCGATCGCGGACGATATCGACAGCTGCTAAATCCAAATTGCCGAGCAGAGGAATTTTCATATTCTGTAATGTTTTAGGATAGTTGAATAGAGTTAAAGCTCCGGGATGGGCGACGCCAAAGCTGTACCAAAGGTTGTTCAGGCCAAACTTCTTTTCAACTTGCGCTGCATCTCTATCACGCACCTCATCGAGCTCCAAATTCTTGAGCAGCCGATCATTTTTGCGCGAAAGAATGTCGATCGAATCCGGTAGCAGCGAATGCATTCGGTACACGGAAACAAATTCTTCCGTGAGGGAATAGGGAACGTCGTAGTGATCAGTAGGACCTCCGACGATACCACTGACGGCTTTTTCACCCATTTTTTTAACATCAAGGGTTTGACTGGCACCAAACATCTGACTGATTTGGGCGGCATAGGGCGTCACCTGACCAAGAACATCCGAGACAGGTCCCTGACCAAGACCAAACCAATTGGAATACATACCCTGAGCGAGGACTGGGTTATCTAAAATTGCCGGCGTCCATTCAATGGTGTGAATTTTTGCCATCAAGGCCACATTGATGAGCCGAGCTTTGTCAAACAGCTGCTGATCGGTCATCTGCGGATAATGTTGCGCTAGCATTTCAGCAATCCGGTTATGTTCACGCACAAAAATATTGTGAAAAAGTGTGAGACCAACCCACCAATTCTTATTGAATCCAGTTTTAACGTTATGAGCAAATGTCATAGGCAATTGACCATCTTTTAGGGTCATTTTACCGCCTCTGAAGCTTCTCAAACTTCTCTGCGTGGAAAGGTCACTGCCATAGATCTGCGAACCATCCCACCAGTGGGTCACTTGGTTGCGATAGGGAACGACGGCATCCAACGCAGGATCATAGGTCGGATCTTTTTTAGTACGACGAATGTTCATCACACCTCTGTGAAACTCCGGATCGTCTTCACCGATTTCGACGCGTAAAGGATTTCTAAATTGATTGTCACCATGATCCACCCAGTCATGGACCATGAACTGGATCCAAGCTGTGGCAAGCAAGTTCAGTTGCTGTACTGGCTTGAAATTGTCTCTTGTGAGAAGTTTGATCGATACTTCACGAGGATTCGGACTGAGAATCTCTTCATCAGAGACCTGATTTGGCAGGGTCGCCGGATCAATATTACGACCAAAACGGATACCAGCCGAGCCCATGGCAGGATTCTGCAAATCATTACAGGTTCCATCAGCCGTTCGAGCAGTCTGCGCCTCTGGACGACAAGAGACATCTTGATAGTTTCGCTCGAGATCGAACAAATTATCCGTGAAAAGAATTTCGCGTTCCACTGCCAGAGTGATGAGAGCTAAAAACGGCGTAACCAGCGGCCAGACGACCCATTTGCTTTTCGACGACAGATTAAAAAAGGCTAAGAGTGCCTCAAGAATGTTCACGCTTAAAACTCCTAACAGGTAAGATTTTCATAGGCTTACGATAGGATATAGAAAGCACAAATCGAACCAGCACAAGCAAGGTGCAAGCTGGCAAAACTGTTCACTCCTGGCTGTGGGGCCGGTCTATAGAGTTTGGACAGTGTCGACTCATTTGTATCGATCGTGAATTGGCTTGGTTATAAGGGGATCACATTCTTACGAGAGGAAAGAGAGGGACACCGATGATGACGGCGGGCAGCCTAAGATTAGGCCGCCTTGAAACCTGCTTTCTGCCTTTTTCCCTGACTTAAGGGAACCACGGGCGAGCGGGTCTGAGTTCGAGCAATCTTGCTAAAAAAGTCGCGATATTCATTGGCTGTGATTGCGAAAAAGAAGCTACCAATCAAAGCGAGAAATAAGCTAGCTGCAAAGTCCATGTTAGAATCCCTATCGAGCTTGAGGTTTATACTGCCAAATCACTTGGCCCTTATCAGACGGTCGAGTGGATTCTTTATTGCTCCTTTTATGAAGAATTTTCATAGGTTGGCCAGCCAGCCAAATTCAGAGCTAGTCGCCAGCCTGGCCTTCCCCCTTCAAACCGGCTGGGACTTGGCAGGTTGGCTTAGCTCGACCAGCTGGCGAAAGACTTTGCGCAAGGTTCCAGTCCAGCTATCCGTCTTATACTCGATGCCGAACTGTTCACAGCAGGCTTTGACCTCTTCACTTACTTCTCGCAGGCGATTGGGTGGCAGGCGGGGGAATAGATGATGTTCAATTTGAAGATTAAGTGCTCCACAAAGAATCGAAAACGGCAGACTCACCTGAAAGTTGTGGGCGGCTTCAACCTGCATTGCATACCATTGCCCACGATTCACTGCTTTAGCTGAATCTTCATAGCTCTTGACGTCTTTGCCGACATGGCCACAGAAGATAGTGGTCCCTGTATAGATATCGCGCATTTTATCAGCCAGCCAATTGCCTAGCAAAACCTTCCCAAAGAAAGGACCTGCTAATGCTGGATAGAAGACAAAATTCTTCGCATAGTAGGGTACCCATTTTCGAAAAGCTTGCCTATGAGCCGCAAGGATGGAAGTCCAGGTTCGATCTTTGAGAAAGTCCATCTCTGAATCGATTCCGTTGCCGATATAGACATCCAAGAGACCCGTAACATGAGTATTGATTGCCGAGCCGAAGTTGGGCAGGATAAACAAGAGAACGGTCGGAACCTGCAAATAGTGAACAAACCGATGAGGAGTCTCTGGGGTCAGTCGAACAAAACCAAAATGGATATCCGGATCTTTGCCCGCGATATTGGTATAAGGATGGTGTCTTGCATTGTGGCCAATACACCAGCTGGCTTCATCCACAGGAAAGATCCAGCGGAAATTCTTCGACTGCAGATCTTTGGGTGGATTCAGCTTATCGTAAGCACCATGCAAGGCCATATGCCCTATTTCTGCGACTTCCAGCTGCTTATGAACCCATTGTGCAAGCACTCCCGTGGTAAATCCCAAGGGTTCAAAGCTGAAATGGGTGAACAGTCGTCCGGTGATCTCCATTCGCTTGGACAGGCGGCGGATCTTGAGAATGTATTGAAGATCTTTCTCGCCAAGGTCCTGGTCGATCCTCTGCCTAATGGCATCAATTGCCTGACCAAACTTCCGAAATCGTTCGTCAGAATTTGACCACTGCTCTGCCGTGTTCGTAGCTTGTTTTTCCAGCGGTCTTGCTATCATCAGACAATCTCCTTACAAAAAGAATGGTTCAAGTTTACCTCACATAAACCGTGGGAGGTTCTTCTTCACTCCTGCATTTGGGAATGAAAAAGCTAAGGGGCTGGGTCTTATCAAGAATGGACGACATAAACCCTCCAGATGTGAGACCTGAGCTCCTTCCTAAAGCAGAAAATCCCTCGCGTCTAGAATAGTTCAAGACCGACTGTCTCTATGCACTGTATTTTACCCAGGCCATAAGCAACCTGATGCGTTGCGATTCAATGGCTTCCAGCTCAAGCGCCCGTCTCTCTCAGTCAACCCAAAAGCCCTGCAGCCATGCTCTGAGCTCTTCACTTGGATAGCCATCGGCAAAGCCGAGCATGGTTTGCATTTGATCTAAAGAGTCCATGCGAATCTGCACCAGAGGAATATCAATTTGAACGCGATAGTAGCGGGGTCCCAGGATACTTTTCAAATAGTAGTCCACGGCTTCCATACTGCCATCCAACAGGAGGTCCACAAGACCGCTCTTAAGCCAATCGATCGATCCCAAATCGTTCTTAGAGGTCCGCAGGGTTTGGCCATTGCGTCCCGTTCCTATAGAAAGCAAAGACACCTGTTCCAGCTTTTGTCCGCCCACATACGGATTCAATGCGGCAGCCAGCGCCGCCATTCCAGGATGATTGCCCCAGACTCCACCATCAGCAAACTTTTGATACACAGGAAAGTATGTCGGAGCCGCCGTCGACCGCATGATAGCGTCCACCACCGACAGATCAGGACTGGCCGTGCTCCCTCCCAAAGTCTGAAAAACAGCCGGTTGCCAACGACCCGATGGGTGACGCAAATCGAAGGAAGTTACTAAAACCTTTTTTTTGAGATCCTTAAGATCCGATGGCCCGAAGGTGTCATCTAAAACTTTCTTTAAACCTGTGTTTTGGTATTTTGCGCCCACAAGGTTCCAGAGATCTTCGACTTGATCAAACAAATCAGATTTCGTGAAAATTTCTTGACCTCTCGCGCCAAACAGATTGACGATTTGCTGGGGTTCGAGACCGGAAGCCAGCCCACAGCCGACAATCGCACCTCCACTGGTGCCTGCAATGAAGTCGGTTCTTTCCAAAAATCCCGGATCGCCAAGGAGGATTCGTTGAATCACACGCGCACTGAAAATGCTCCGCAGTCCACCACCATCAAAGGCCAGAATCCTCATAAACAACACTCCTATGAAAATGGCACAGGGTCCACCAGCTTCAAGCGATGCAAGAAGAAACTCATGCTTTTAGCGGAATGAGTAAGATGATTTACGCTCACCAACTTGATCGAATACGGAAGAGAGCGCACCTTGAAGCAACCATGCCTAATCATAGCGCAGAAGCAGTTGTCATCTCGTTCGTTTTGATCGGAAGCACTTTTGCTCAATTGGTGACCCATTTGCGTCTATGACGGACCAACCCGCTCAGGAGGCTTTTGAATTAGCTCTTCGGTTTGCCAAAGTCGTGTCTGATGAAGCTGTGCAGTTCTCCATGAATCAGCCCACTGCCTGTGGGATAGGCATAGCATATGAAAGCAATACAGAATTCTATCCCGAGACAGAGGCAACTTGATATGAGGGATTGAGAAAAATCATCTTTGAGGATCAACGAGACCGGATTCCTTGGATACTCGGGTTAATCCAGGATGCGCTTAACAGAGGGGAGTATATGTATCCTGATCCCCTTGTGAGTGTTAAAGTTTCTTGAATCAATTCTTTCTGATGAGGATTCTCATGGTGCTACCGATAGAAATCAAAGTTCTCAATAGGGACCATGCCCAAGCCATTGCGCGGCTTCACCATGAGACCTTTGTCGATACGTATATTGGCAAAATGCCTGCAGCAAAAATTGAAGAAGCAGCTCGACCAGAATTTGTTGATTCATGGCGACTCCGTATTCAGAATATGCCTCTGCAGTCTGTCCTCTATGGTGCCTTTATCGGCAAAGAACTGGCTGGTTTTGCGGGGGCTGGTTTGCCTCGGGAACGGTGGGGATATCAAAGTGAAATCTACTCCATCAATATTCCTGCGCGTTTTCAAAAGCGTGGTTTGGGACGCAAACTGGTGCTTGCCTGCGCAGAATTTTGTTTGAATCTGCCAGCTGAAAATCTTTACCTTTACTGCATGACGAGCAACTCCAACGCGGTCGCCTTTTATCGTCATTTGGGTGGTCAGCTTTCGGCTCGCGTGGCTGAGCGAGACGGGTATCAAGATCAAGCCTTTGTCTGGAATGATTTAGCTCAATGGATCAAAGATTTATCCGGTGTCGAAGCCACCTAGGCACCTCCAATTCCTCGATCTTGAGCTTTATTCTTAATATTTCTATATAGTTGAATAGAACCCCGGAGCTTTCCAAGGGTCGACAACTATTATTTTCGACTGTTGCCGCAAAGACCGAGACTGTGCCCCCTGGTTCTTGGTATCACAGTGTGTCTTTACTGGAGTGAGGTGAAGGCATTGGATCGGCGTCGGGACTGCCTTAAGGAGATTTGCTCTTGCATAAATTTCAATTACAACTCTGGATTCTGAGTATCCTGTTGGTCTCTTGCCATCAGCCTCGGCTGAACCAAAGCGAGACGTCGAAGCTCGATCTGATCAACGGGCAAGCCGAACCCGAAGACAACTTGGTCAGTTCCTTTCCAGCCACAGTGAGTATCTATGGCAATTGCACCGCAACCAAAGTCGGCAGCCGCCGATTCATACTGGCCGCCCATTGTGTGACCCAGGGTTTGCCTTCAGGTATCGACGCCACTCAGTTGCGAGCCAACTACCAAAATGGCGGTACCATCTACCTAAGCAACGACCCAAACCCTAAAGCCAGAACCGGCTCGAGTCCTTGGAAAATACTCACGGTTGAGACAACTTACGTGCATCCGGATTGGGGCGCTGGATGCGCCGACCGCAGCAACTGTGGGTATTGGGATATCGAACGTAGCGGAGTCGATCTCGCGCTGGTCGATGTCAAAGAAGACACGGCAGAGATTCCATCTGCTCTTTTAGATTTTCGAACGATTTACGAAGACGAAGATGTCTTCGTGGCCGGCTATGGCTGCGAAAATAGCGCGTTTGGCGGTGAGCAGTTGCGTGGCCGATTCTCCAGCAAAAAAATTCAAACCGTTTCGGTCCAGACCGTGCGCGACATTTACCCGCTCGAATCTCTTGATGCTTTTGGATTCAGAAATATTCTGACTAAAGGCGTCACCTTCGACAGCAATGCTGCCAGCCTTTGTCCGGGCGATTCCGGTGGCCCCCTCTATGGCCCCAAGCCGAGTATGACCTCCCAAGCACCTGCTCTTGATCATCTGATCGGCGTGAATTCCTACTACCTCTTCACCGACGATTCAGGCAAATCAACTTTCAATTCTCATACGAGACTGGCGGAGGCTCAGGACTGGTTGCGAAGCTTCAGTTGGGACGACGGAGTCCTAGGCCCTCCTGAAGCAAGACATTTGGCGACACGCGGCTCCAATAGCTTCACGAAGCTCCCCGATCAGACTGGATTGGCCGATATCGATGCCGATGGCCTGACTGATATCGTAAAATTCTCCGACCAAGAACTTCGCGTCTACAGCGCTGAATCTGGGTTGTCCAGCAAGCTAAGCCTAACCCTTGACCAAGGCATCAAACAACTGATCACGGGGGACTTTGCAGGCGACCGGTACGATCAAAGCTGTTTAATCACTGAGGATCGCAAATTGAGTTGCTACGCAATAAGCAGCGATCGTCGCGAGCTCAATCGTTGGTTTTCGCAAGTTTCTTTTATCGACGACCAAGACTCCACCGTCGTTGCGGACTTCAATGGTGATGGCAAGGATGACATTCTTGTTTACCGGAGCACGACGGGACGTCTTGCTATCTACAGCACGAATTCCGAGGGCTTTTTTGCGCCAATGCCTGCGTTCAACCTCGACAATCTCAATAGTGCTGCCCTTCCCGGCTTGCGATTCTATGCGGTAGGCGGTGGAGTCAATCAAAGGCGCTCTCTCCTGAGCGTCACCCCCGATGGACAGCTCAGCTTCTATACCAGCGTTTGGGACGGCTCTCAGAACACCTTCGCATGGGCCTGGACCAGCGCAGCCGGAACAGTTGGGCCTGATGAATCGGTAAGTGTCGCCAAAATAGATAGTGACAGCTTCGATGATATCGCCTTGAGACAACAAGAGAGCGGCGCAACTCGCTTCTTGAAGCTGTCCAACAAAGACGGTCAGCTTCCTGTCATCGCTCAGGATCCAGGGCAGTTCCCCTTCAATCCCAATTCACTGCTCTTTTGGGGACAGTTTAAAGCTGGCCATGAACCAGGCTATAACCGCGATGATGCCTTGGTGCTCGATCTTTCGCAGCACCTCTTGATTCGCAGTGACGCCCGGTTCGACGGCCAGGAAGTGACATACCAGCAGGCCTACAGCCAGCCCATGCCCCATTGAACAATCTTGAAATGCGCAGACCCTTCCATATGGCCTTTTCTGACAAGCGAGGCTAAGGTAGGGATGATGCTCCTTGATTACCTGAAGGAAGAGTTTCATGCAAAATGTCCCTCAATTGAAATCCCAGGCGCGGGTTTTTGTTCACCAAAAAATGGAAATTGCCGAATGGATCGGCTTTGAAACCCGCAATAAATATGAAATCCTTGATCAGCAGCAAGTGCCTTTAGCCTATGCTGCTGAACAAGGACGTGGTTTTATACAACAGATATTTCGCCAGTTTCTTGGTCATTGGCGCACTTTCGAAATCCTTTTTTTCACTCTGGATCGGCAAGTCTTTCTCAAAGCGACTCACCCCTTTCGCTGGTACTTTCAAAGATTGGAGCTCAGCGAGCCCACAGGTCGTTACCTGGGTGTTGTCGAAAAACGCTTTGCCATTTTACATAAGTCTTTCGCTGTCCTGGATGCAGGGGGGCAGGTCCTGCTTGAAGTGTCATCACCCATTTGGAAGCTGTGGACTTTTCCTTTTAAGAAACAGGACAGAGAAGTTGCTGTCATTCGAAAAAAGTGGGCCGGTCTACTGACGGAAGCGCTGACCGATAAAGACAAGTTCCTGGTCGAGTTCAACGATCCCAATCTCCGTGAAGATGAACGGCATTTGATACTCGCAGCAGCTATCTTTATTGATATGCAGTATTTTGAAAAGAAAGCCGGCAATTGAACTCTGCGCTTCACACGTCTCGTTTTTGAAGCGATTAAAATCTGGAATTTAATACAATTGGACAAAGCTTGGCCAAAATCTTTGATACCCTTGCCTCGAGACCATCCTCTCGCATTTGAGGTGTTTTTTAGCGGAAAGGCCTATTTCGATTCGGTCAAAATTTGTCTAGAAAAAGCCCGACGCACAATATCCGTCGAGTCCTACATTTTTAATTTCGACCGCATTGGCCAGGAAGTTTTGCTTCTCCTTCAAGCAGCACAGCTGCGTGGTGTCCGGGTCCGCATTTTGGTGGACGGAGTCGGCTCGATGGATTCGATTCCACAACTTGCCGAGTTTTGCGAATTGTGCAAACTCGAATTTGAGGTGTACCACCCCCTGCCCTTTCAATCACGAATATCGCATAGTTTGGTACTGCAAACCTTTGCTGCTTGGCGCAAGCGCATCGCTTTGATCGCTAGGATCAACAAGCGCAACCATCGTAAAATCGTGATGATTGATGGAAACATTGCTTTTCTCGGCAGTATGAATATCGCCGACTGCCATATTGGAAGCAAAGAAACGCTTGGCTGGCGTGATACGGGAATTAAAATCCAAGGACCGGAAGTCAAATGGCTGGCGCAGGAGATGCACAGCACATGGAGACGAACTGTTAATTTCCTCGAGCGAACCAAACGACCTCGGGCCTTGCCTCTGTGGCTGATGCTAAATTCCAAAAGTCGCTGGCGACGCCACATGAAGCGGGAACTCTTCGCCCGCATACGTATGGCTCAAGTTCGGATTCATATCACGACACCCTACTTCGTACCTCGTCCCGTCTTGCTGCAAAGGCTCATTCAAGCTGCCAAACGCGGCGTGGACGTGCAGCTGATTTTGCCGGAAAACAATGATGTCCGCATTGTGCGGTATGCCAGCCAAGCTTTCTACAGTGAGCTCTTGCACTGGGGAATTAAGATTTGGGAGTATCATCCCACCAATCTTCACGCCAAGACCATTGTCATTGACCAATCCGCCTTTGTGGGTTCCCAGAACTTAAATCATCGAAGCTTTCTGCATGATCTCGAGGTCGAAGTGGTGACCAATCATCCAGCGGTTGTTGAAGCTCTGCAGCAGCAATGGCAACGTGACCTCGAACAAGCCATCTCAACCCAAAAACTCCCCCAGAAACGGGATTTGCTGCAAATTCTCCTATCCTGGTTCATTCTTCGATTTAAGTATTGGCTGTAGAGCGCAAAAGCAAGTCGAGGCACAGGCTCAAATCCATGTTCAAGACCAAACCATTGGCAGAGGCACTGTCCATTCCATGCTCAATGAGCAGCATAGGATTCATCAGCCCACAATGGCCAATCCTTTTCCAAATCCCTTGCCCATAGACTTCCAAGACGAGCCCATAAATCAGGTAGGCTCTCGTGCATCGACGCGTGCGCAGACGCTGCCGGATAGGCAGAATCCGGGCAAGAATCTTTATCAGCGTGTCCACGCAATCCAAGGACACATCTTCATCCACCAGCCTCCACAGTTCTACTTCATGATGTGACTTGAGCTCATCCGTGCTGCCGCGTTGAAAAACTTCACCAGCCGAGACAAGCATGATTTCCTCTGGCGGCTTTGGCCCCATCATACCCAGCATAGCGGGCATTGAATCCGCGAGCTCGCGACGCAGGAGTCGTCCAGCCTTGGTGAAATTGAAACGGTACTCCCAGGCCGCAGCATGCGGTGGTAGACAGGCATCGGCATAGAACTGTTCGAGAGATATTTCAGGATTCAAATGAGCCATGATGGTCTGGCAAGGCCAAATGGCCAGCATTTCCGATCGAAGTTTATAAATGAGCTCCTGCATACAGGAATCAAGCGCTACCATGGAAATCTCCTGACTTGAGTGTGTCGCTGGAAATTTTCCCCTGGACCTGATTCTGTCAGAAGAGTGAGCGTGTAACCCGCTGCAAAGACTCTTCCCCCGAAACCAATAGCTTGGTCCAGGGGCACATAAAGGAGCGGTTTGTCAGGCTTAGAACGATTTTTGTCATAGTCTTCTCTTAGCGAGCTCCACCTAGAGATAACAGAAGTCTTGGCATGAGGCACCATGTCAAAGCATGATTAAATACTCTAAGCCACCGCCGGGTAGCCAAAACCAAAAAAAAGACCGTTCCTACGAACGATCTTTTTGGATTTCATGATCTATCCAATAATGTCAACGTTCCTTTAGAACACAGGCGAAGGGAGCGAGAACCAAACTATCTGTTCCGCCTTCACGCTTCAAAATCAGCGGTGTGTTGGGGACGAAATTGAGCGAATAACGAACATTAGGCAAGTTTGGTCGAACGACCGAAGCTATCAATGTCCCAGCTTCAGGAACGCAGGCACTTGTTCTGGTGAACACCATATTCTTGAGTTCCAATCGAAGCACTTCGCCGCTCTCAGGAATGAGAAATTCTTGTCGAGCATTCGGCACTTCGTAACGTGTCCATTGCCGGTTTTGATCCAAATGGATGGTAAAGTCGAGTGGGAAGCGATCCAAAAGGCTCATGTTGGCCTCGGTAGCGCCTTCGTCCTGTGGATTCAATGCCACTACACTGTCCAGCTGATTCTTCAGCTGAGCTGAAATGAGGATTTCATTGCTGCCTTCGGAATAATCGACCAATTCCAAAGTTCGCTTACCAGTCTTTTTGGTGATTAAACTGTGTCGC
The DNA here is from genome assembly GCA_041736645.1 of Oligoflexus sp. Lineage (GTDB taxonomy): Bacteria > Bdellovibrionota_B > Oligoflexia > Oligoflexales > Oligoflexaceae > Oligoflexus. Next base: position 21,012 of record JBGSTF010000157.1, read on the forward strand.
AACTCCTGCTGCAGTTTCTTTTCGGTCATGAAAAGACTACGGCTGAGATCTTCATTCACCTGACTTTCCAGGCGAAGAGGTCCGTTTTGCAGCTTTTCATAGTTAAAAGTGATCGAATTGGTCGCGGGATTACAGGCCAAGAGAACGCTGTTTTGGGTCCAGGCATCCTGGTAGCTTCGCTTGATCGTCATATCAGACTTTGCATACCACTCGTCCGATTCATCGATCACTGAGTGCTTGGTTTCAGCCTTGTCGATCAACGAAAGCTTAGTCCCTGCTTGAGTCTGGCATGTGCGGTCGGTGGAAACTCGACTTTCCGAACGGGAATAGCCATAGTCGCCCATGTTGATCCCATCGATTGTCTGCAAAAAGCTGGCATTGACCAGGGTATTCAAGGCTCGAGAGTTATCCGTAAGTCGGACTAGGCCCGCGCCCGTAGGATTCCCGATTTGGGTCCCACATCCGACCAGAAACACTGATAGTGTCGCTGCCCGCGCTAGTTGATGAGCTGATTTCATCACATTCATCCTTTCACAACAAACATGAGGGGAAGAGCTGCATGTTGAGCTGTACAACGCGGTCAGGCTTACCTTCTGACCTATCCCTCTCAAGTTCTAGCAGTCTTTGTTGAAAGAGTTCAATCTCTTGTTTTATTTTCTCAAACTGGGCTGGTGAAACTGACAAAACCAAGGCTGAAATATGCCGGTGTTCAGGCGGTGTTGTCACCATGGCCTCGAGCCCATGTGGGATCGATTCTTGGTGATACTTCTGAACCGACAGACTCATGACCTCAGGCCCTGTCGAGATAATATGATTCGTTTGAACAAAGCGTCCCGTTTCCGGGTCTTTTTGGATCAACTTGAGTTTTTGCAAAAGTTCCAAAGACTCTTCAGCCTGCTTGACTGATATTGCCGGGCGAACGACCGAAGCAATCCAGCGAGCGTCGGCCTGGAACTCATCCAAAGCGATCATTTCGCGAATCACGGCATGATACCACTCGCTGTAGTAAGCGAACTGATCTTGCTCGAGCCGTGAGGTAATCATCCCACTGCGGATCTCCAACGCTTCTCGAAAGGTTTTGGAGATATCCTCAGAAGACTTCTCGCGAGTGAGGCGAGCCAAAGCAAGAAAATAACGGCGCTCGTCCTTACGTAAGTCGAGGGCATCGACGATTTTTCCAGCAGCCCTTTCGGTCACCGGACGTTTCCCTTGGACGATCAAATGGACAAGGTTGGTGGCGGAAAATCCCAGATCGACAGAAAGCTGCCGGTAGGAATAGTTCCTCGTCTCATGTTTCGTTTGTTTGTGCAGCGTACGAAAAAAATCACTGCAGCTGTAGAACGTGCTCGGCGGATATTTGTAGGTAATATCCCGTAACACCTTACGACTTTCAGTTTCCATAACGATACCTTCCTGCCGACATCAAGTCAGGCCTGGATTCTTTATACACAATATCCAGAGCGTATACAAGTTCTCAAGCAGCGTTTGGATACAAGATTATCAATATTTACTATCGTCTGAATATTATTGTATTTTAAAAGCTTGCACACCAAACATGCGTATACACTACCTGTTTTTGATTTTGTTAACATACTGATTTTATATTGATTTATTCGATTTATCCGATATCTTGTCCCTTCCCTCGTGGGGTATACAGATTTTATAGGCAAAATCTCACCATCGATGACTCCATTTGATTTTATATGCTGCAATTATTAGCTTAATTGAAAATGATTGACAGGATTCTGTATTCAAGTTACAACTAGGACGTGCACAGATGTTTTCTTATCAAAAGTTGTGCAAAGTATAAATGATAAGAAAATAAAAGGGTTATGGTCAACCTACGTATACAAATGAAGGAGAAGCTTATGTTTTCAATCAAGACACGCATTGTTCCGGCACTACTTGCCTTATCCATTTTAGGTGGAGCAGGCTGCAGCAAAGACGATGACAACAATGATGCCCCTGCCCCCGCTCAGAGCCCTGACATGATGAGTCCAGGCCTCAGCCTCGTTGGAACTGTGGTATCCGATGCCCGCTTTTCGACTTTGAAAGATGCTCTGCAAATAGCCGATCTGGTCGATGTTCTCGAAAAGGGTGAATACACCGTTTTCGCACCGACCAACGAAGCTTTTGCGAAGATTCCTGCCGACACTCTGAATGCCTTGCTCGCTGATAAAGCAGCTCTGACCCAAGTGCTTCTCTATCATGTTGTCGCTGGCTCGTTGAAAGCCGACAAAGTTTTGGGACAATCGTCTTTGACAACAGCCAACAGTTTGCAACTGACTG
>JBGSTF010000194.1:0-10386 GCA_041736645.1 Oligoflexus sp.
TCAGTTCTTCAGCCATTTAGCGGCAGCCCTATGAGTTCGTTTGCCAGGGTATGAGCAGCCAGCTACAATAGAAGAACATTGAATATGCTGAGGAAACTCCATGGAATCATTGCGACGATGGACCGTGCTTCTTGTCTCTGGCTTCATGAGCTGGTCTCAGGCTATGGCAGTCCCTGAAGTTCAATTTGAGCAGATGTTTCCGAGTACGATACTGCCCGCCTTTTGGTCAGAAGGGGAATCTGGGCGATTTGCGGCCTCAGACGGCCTGCAAATACACTATCGTAAGTATATGAAGCCAGGACAGCATGAAGCCTTAGTCATTCTGCCAGGACGAACTGAGTCGACCTTTAAGTTTGCTGAAGTGCTGTATGACCTCAAGGACTTGAATTTGGCAGTGTTTATTCTCGATCATCGAGGACAAGGTGCATCGGGACGGGAAGCGAGTGATTCCCAGTTGAGTCATGTGGATGATTTTTACTCCTATCGCGATGATCTTGCACTCTTCATGAAACAGGTCGTGGAGCCACTTGGCTTTCGGCGACGCTATGCATTAGCTCATTCCATGGGCGCCAACATTCTCTCTCTTTATATCGTAAGCCAGCCTGAGGCCTTTCAAAAAGTGGTTGTGACCTCGCCCATGCTGGATATCAGCCCGGCTCCTTTTCCTTATGAATGGATGGCCTACTCTGTCACGAGTATTCTTTCCTGGCTAGGGTTCGATAAGACTTTCGCGATAGGCCATGGGCACTTTAAGATCGACGATAGCTATCGCGGCACAAGTAGTAAGGTTCGCTTCGCGGCCTTTAACCAATTGCGAGCATCCAAACCGGAGGAATTAACCGGCGGAGTCAGCTGGCGATTTGCCCAGCAGGCGATGCGAGCGACTTGGGAAATGCGTAAAGATGCCGAGAAACTGTTAGCTCCCATGCTGATGATGCAGGCGATGAAAGATGATGTGGTGTTGACCAAGGGGCAGGATTATGTGTGTCAACGTGCAAAAAAATGTCAGAAAATTAGTTTTCCTGAAGCGCGACACGAGCTGCATATTGAATCGGATGCAATTCGAATGCCATGGCTGTCGGCCATTCGTGAATTTCTTGCGACGCCCTAAATTATGGGGGGCGATTCTGAGTCTTTTGCTGGCGGGGTGCCGGGAGCCTGAGACCAAAACGCTGCATTCTGTTGTCAATGGTCGATGGTGGTCGGTGTGTATGCCGAGGCAGGATCTGTTTGGTTCTTTTCGCCTAGAGCTGAGTTTTACCCAAGCACGAGATGTGACTCGACGAGAAAACTATTTCGCCGACAGCAACTGCCAGGACCCTCTTGCTTCCCTGAGCTACCAAGGTGAATTTGAGTTGATGGTCACCAGCCGTGACTATCTTTACGGTATCGACTTCTTCTTTACCACGTTGGCACTCAAAGCTACCTCGGAAAGCGGTAGGCAGATACTGGGGCAGAATAGCTTTTGCGGAGTCTCCGACTGGACTCTGCTAAAAGAAGAAACCCCTCTGAATTTTGAACCTAGTCGGTGTTCGGCTCTGGGGCCTCCGCCGCTAAAAAATCTCAATATGGTGCGCGTGAATCGGGCTCAGAGTTTGAGCTTTGGCAGTGTGTTGGTAAATGAAAACGAAAGACCCGTCGACGCTGAAGCTGCTTTGCCTGAATTGTTCTTTACTTCGCAGCCTACTTTTTGAGGTGCTTATGAATATACCTCGTCGCATGATTCGCTTGCCCCCTCAGCAGCTCGGACGACTCATCATAAGTCTTTTATTGGGCGGTCTTTTGCTCACTGTGCTGGTGCTTGAAGGAGGACAGAATCGCAGCAAAGATCGGTGGCAGCAGCCAGACCAAGATCTTGCCGATGTGAAGGCCGATCTGGATACGCCTGAGCTCTTGCCATCGACCTTGGCTCCAAATTTTCGTAATCCCGATCGTTGGGAAGGTCATGATGCGAATATGCAGTTGCGTTTGGTGCGACAATGTTTGATGGGTGGTGACTCCACTCAACAATGCCTCAATCTTTCGTTGCGAAAATGGCGGGAAAATCCCGGATCTTTTGTCGGCTTCTTGGAGGCCTTGCGCTACCATGAAAGACAATTGGGACACGGAGGCGACATTGGGCCTTTGCTGGATCAACTCAGCAGAATGATGACAGATGCTCGAGATGCGACGGAAACCTACCAGCTTTGGCTGGCCATTCATCGGCATCGGTCCGACTTTGTCAGCCATCGTTTATCTCGATCAGCGCGCCGTCTGCAGCCCTATTATTTGGGTCTCTTGCTGCAAGCGGATCAAACAGCAAGGCAAGGTATTCGCACAGGATCTGTTGCTCTGTATGAGGCAGCCAATGTATCATTCCTCGATGCCATGCTGGAAAAAATGTGGAAGAATGAATCGATTACGATTGAAACCTTCAATCATACCCAGGATCTTAAAGCCTTGGCCAAACTTTACCTTCAGCTTGGATGGTGGCCGGAAGCGGAGCGCATTCTTTTCCGTCTTGCCGAGCAGGAACCATCGGATCGAAGTATCGTGAGCCTCATGGAGCAGCTCCGCTTGCGGCAAACGCAGGCTCAGGCGGGATAAGAACGCAGCGGTCAGGATGAGAAAGGTCTAAGTTCTGAGGTTTTTTGAGGACGCAATTGGGGCATCTCAGAGCTGCTCTTGGGCTTGGGTCTTGCTAAATCCGCAAGAGTCATTACAGTAGTCCTGTTGTTTCATCCTGAGCTCGTGCAAGGAGTATTCATTCATGCAAAGTCGTATCATTCGAATCATCTTGAGCTTAGGCCTTGCTATGGCCCTCACGGGTTGCGGACTGCAGTCCATTCCCCAGGCTAAAAACAAGGTCGATGCAGCACTGGCAGAGACGACCAATCAGTATAAAAGACGTGCCGATCTGATCCCTAACTTGGTCAATGTTGTGAAAGGCTATGCTTCGCATGAGCAAGAAACATTGACGGCAGTGGTGGAAGCCCGCGCTAAAGCTTCCCAGGCGACGATTGATCCAGGCTCGATGGATCCCAAGAAGCTGCAGGAGTTTATGGGATCCCAGGGCAATTTGAGTCAAGCCTTAGGGCGACTCATGGTTGTGGTTGAAAAGTATCCAGATTTGAAAGCTGATGCAAGTTTTCGAGATCTGTCTGCGCAGCTCGAAGGTACTGAAAATAGGATTACGATCGCTCGTCAACGTTACATCGAAGCGATCAACGTGTTCAACGATTTGATCACAGTACCGCCAAGCAATTTCACCAATATGCTGGTCTATCATTACGAAAAAATGCCTCAATGGACTGTGGAAGCTGAGGAGAAGAAGCAGATTGAGGCCGCACCTAAGGTTGAGTTCAAGTGAGAAAAACACTGCAGTCTTTGCTGTTGCTGATTTTGGGTGTTTTTAGCCTGCATCCTGCCATGGGTGTGGTGTCCATCCCACCCTTGACTCAGCCGGTGGTGGATACGGGCACTTTGCTTTCGAAACAAGCGCAAGCCTATTTGAATCAGCAACTGCGAGACTTGCGCACAGCAGGTGGTAGTCAGATTGCAGTTCTCACCGTTCCTCGACTGGAAGATGAAACGATTGAACAGCTAGGAATTCGCGCCGCCGAGGCTTGGAAACCTGGTACTGCGGAACAAGACAACGGCGTGATTTTGCTTATTTCAGCGCAGGACCGCAAGGTTCGCATTGAAGTCGGGCAAGGTTTGGAAGGGCAATTGACCGATGTTGCCTCAAGCCGCATTATTCGGGAAAAAATGGCTCCGTTATTTCGCGAAGGTGATTACGATGCTGGTGTGATTGCCGGCATCTCTTTTATTGTATCGTACACTGACCCTGACCATAAATTCGGCTTGGAAACACCTGCGCCTCGTCATCGCCGCTCTTCCAACAGCGGCGGTGTTGTGCCTATGTTTCTCTTTGGTCTCATCCTTTTCATTGTTTTCATTGTCAATCGCCTCGGCGGCGGACCCCGTGGACCTGGCAGCTCTTGGCATTCAAGCGGTGGCTGGGGCGGCGGTGGTTTTGGTGGTGGCGGTGGCTTTGGAGGAGGCGGAGGTGGCGGATTTGGTGGTGGCGGCGGTGGATTTTCGGGAGGAGGTTCGTCAGGATCATGGTAGAACAGATTCCCTCATGGCTCAGTCCCTATCTCAATGAAAAGGGTGCCAAGCGTATTGAACAAGCTGTCGCTGAAGCTGAAATGAAAACCAGCGGTGAAATCGTACCGATGCTGGTCTATCGCTCCACGGTATCCAGCAATAGCCCTTTTTTAGGGGCATTGCTGGGATTGCTTCTGGCTCTCGGGATCAAACATGGTATTTTTTTGGTCACTGGTGCTGTTGGTCAAGACACTCTTTGGTCGGTAGGATTCCTGCTAGCCACAGCTCTCGGCTATGCTGTCAGTCATTGGGCGCCGATAGAGCGTCTTATGATTCCAAAGAAAGATCAGATGGCGGAAACGGAAAGACGGGCGATGCTGGCCTTTTACGAAGCCGGACTGTCAAAAACAGCGGGTGGTACAGGCATTCTACTGTTCGTGTCTTTTTTTGAAAGACAAGCGGTGGTTCTGGCCGATCAAGGGATCGCTCAGCATTGTCCGCCTGAAACTTTTCGGGAGCTCGTCCAAGAATTGATTCGGGGAGCCCGTGATCAGCGTTTGGTGGAAGGATTTGAAGTGGCGATCCATCGCTGCCAGGAGCTATTGCAGACGCATTTTCCTGCTCAAGCTTCCAATCCGAATGAATTGAAAAATTACCTGCGTATCAATTGGTAGCAGCGGGAGAACTTTGCATGCTCGGCTTTGTAACCATTGATCCTCAACTCTTTGATAAGGACTATCGTCTTCGCCCTGATTTATGGCAAGGGGCGGCGTTGGAACTTTGCCGCAGCATCGGCTTACCCTGTGACCGTTTCGAAGCCTCTTCGGCTGGCTCCAATCTGATTGCCAGGGTTGGGAGCGAAGTGATGCTAAAAATTTTTCCTCCCTTCCATCGCCATCAATACGAAAGTGAATCACGGGTGATGCAGCATCTGGATGGGCGACTGCAGCTGCCGATTCCACGCTTTCTAGGGGCTGGTGAGGCGGGGAATGGTTGGACTTACCTTGTCATGAGTCGATTGTCCGGTACGACCCTAGACCATTCCTGGCCGGCAATGAGCCTAGCCGAGAAAAAGCTGGTGTTGAGGGACATCGGCACTATCATGGCCAAGGTCCACACTGTGCCTGTGCTGGGACTGGAAAGTCTGCCACCCGAATGGAACTCATTTATTCAGGCTCAAATTCAAGGCTGTCGACAACGCCACCAACGATTCGGCATGCCGGCCTGGTTTGTTGATCAAGTCGATGCCTTCGTCCAAGAATCTCTCAGTCTTCTTCCTCAGGTTTTTTCTCCAGTGATTTTGACTGGTGAGTACACGCCTTTCAATCTTCTCGTGGAAAATGAAGGACCCATACAAAAAATTGCAGGGATGATAGATTTCGGAGATGCCATGATTGGTATGGCTGCCTACGATCTCTTAGGTCCCGCCCTGTTTTTGGGCGAAGGAAACCCTGAACTTCTGCGAAGCCTTTTTGAAGGCTATGGCATCCAGCAGACATCCATCGAGCTTCAACGTCGACTGATGCTCCTGCAGATCTTGCATCGCTACAGCGATTTCGATGCGCAGCTATGCATTCCAAACTGGCAAAGTCGAGTGGCAAGCATTGCTGAGCTGCAACAATTGATTTTTCCGATGGATTTCTAAAAGCTCTGACAATTTTCTGCAATTTTCGAACCCGCCAAAGCCTTGGCTGAACTATTGGCCAGGGCAGTCTACAAAGCTCCGGACGGACCGTAGTAAATTTACGACACATCTTCGCTACGTCTTGTCTTCCAAAAGCGTCAAATCAAAATCACATGTTTTCATGAAGTGCCTGATGTAAAAGACTCTCGCCTTTTGAGTAACAAAACTTCACCTGTTTGCAAAAGGAATCACTGTATACTCTGGCTCAGAAGATACACTCACGCTTCAGTAAAATTGTAGTTTTATTCCAAATTCATGATTGACGAGTGAGCGAGATTACATATAAGACCTTCGCTAGAGGCAAATGCTTTCAGTGTTTGCTCAATATTTCCTGCCAAGCCCTCAGTGATTAGATTCATCTGTATTTACAGACCGCAGTATGGTTTTTTCTCGATTCAAATTGCTTGGAATCTTTCATTTACCTTTAAGGAGGAGTTGATTATGCTGCTGCGTTCACGATCTCTATTGTTTGTGTGTGCCCTTACCAATTTCATGTTCAGCTGCCAGGGAAAGAAAGACAATCCGCCACCGAACGAAGCCGTTCCTCAGCTTCCTATCGCTCCCGCACCAAGCCCCCCGGATTCGCCTTCTCCTCCGGATTCGCCTCCGGTTCCCGCGCTAGCTTGCGCTTCTACTGATACTTGCATAGATCTATCCATGCCCTTCACCCTTGGCGAATCTATGCCCTCGAGCCGACCGATCTTGACCAGCATCGGCAAGAAGGATGATATCAGCCCGACGGGCGAACTGTTGGCAAGAGGGGTGGACGAAGTCAAAACTCTCTATGGCGCTGATCGCAGTATTGATTGGACAGGTTTGAACTTTATCTCGCAGCAAAAATCAATCCTAGTGCCAACCGCAAAAGACACGATTCTCCAAGCTTTCAACATGAGCTATAAATACATCGAACAGCAGATGCCACGGCTTAAAGAAGCTGGCTATCAAATCATTCAGGTATCGCCACCGCAGCAGACTCTTGATCGCTATGGGATTTGGTGGGAAAGCTACCAACCCGTGGATAACCGCATATTTGAAAATAAATTTGGTACAGAAGCCGATCTACGAGCCTTGATTGCCTCGGCCCACAAGGAAGGTATTAAAGTCATCGCCGATACCGTGCTGAATCACATGGCCGATCCCCTTCGCTACGGTCAAGCCAAGCCGCTACAATACGGTGATCTGTACCAACCTGAAGATTTTGCAAACTATGATATCTACACCGACCTTATGCAATATAAAATGCAAATTCTTCAATCCAATGTCGATGAACTCCTTTACTTCTATTCGCCTGACCGCGCCCTTTATCAGAGATTCGAGAAATTCCTGGCACTCCGAAATATGGACACTCGCTCCATCCTCAGTCAATCGAGCAAAAGGGCTATCTATGAGCTAGCCTTCGTTAAAGAGCAGTTGCCATGGATGTATGCCGACTTGCAGCGACTTGTGGGTGATGCTGGTGTGACAATGAGCTTTAATCAGGATCTTGCCATCTGCCAACAATTCGGCCACTCCACTCCCTGCTCCGCAAACAATGATTTCACGAAACAATGGAATGCATTATTTGGTCGTGGCGCTCTGATCGTCCGATCCTACTATTTTGAATTGACGGCTGATAAGTCTCCCATCTTTGAAAATGAATGGGACAACCTGGACAAGGTTCTGGTCAAATGGTATCCGGGACTCCCTTCTCTCAACAAAAAAAGTGCCTATGTCCAGCAAACTCATGTGGATCTTTTGGAAAAAATGCTTCGCATTGGCTTTGATGGTTTCCGTTTGGATGCTGTCAAACATATCCCAAAAGAATACTTTGCCGATCTAGTCCTGCAGCTTCAAGAGCGCTTCAAGGATAGTATCGAAACTGTCGATGGGGAGGTCCTCCGCGACAAGAAGCTTTATGTATACGGTGAAATGGCGACCAGCAAAGTCGATATTGCCAATGCCTTCCGAAAGGGCATGGATGTCACTGACTTTTTCCTGCTTGATACCTATATGTATGCGACTGTGTTCAAAGAAACCAAGGCTGTTTACGGGCGGGGCGAAGAAAACTTGCAAAAGCTTAGGAAGAGCTATCTTAATACCAGCCTCAGCAATGGTAATAACAAAGATTGGCAGCTGATGCTCTATCCGATTCCAAAGGAACCCAAAGACTCCTGGTTCAATCTCAAGAGCTTTGATAAAGCTCGGTATTTGACAGGTCAAAAACAGCCGGTCTATTTTTCTCGAATTCATGATTCGGTCGTTGGTGACATGTTCATACTCAAGAACTACCAGCAAGCGATGCTTGGACACGCCTATATGCTGAGCACAACTGAAGGTCGAGTGCTGATCTACGGATCAGACGAACATGTTTCCATAAATGCCGGTGCCGACTATAAAGAAAAAGTTGTACTGGCAGGGATCAAGTTTCGCCAGCTCGCTGGTCATCTTCCCTATACTGATCGCTTTGAAAATGATGCTTATTGCAGCACTTGCCAGCGTAAGGACCTCATGTTTGTCGATCGAGGTGACCAAGCCCTAGCCATTCTTTATTCGGGAGCGGAAGCTCTGCCTATCGATAATTTGCAAGCGCCAAATCTGAAGGCTGGTTGTTACATCGAACTGATGGGCGGTCGTTCCATCAAAGTCGATGCTTCTCATCTTGTCACGCGCCATGGCGAAAGCACCCTTACGCTTCCCCCACGCTCGGTTTCCTATATCGTTGCCAGCACGTGTGATGAGAAAGAAATTCCAGCCAATGTTCAAGCCGCCCCTGAAGGCTCGAGCTCGGGATCTTTGGAAGCTGAGATAAACTTTCCGATCTATCTTCGCGGCAGCCTTAACAATTGGCAGGCAAAGCCTGACTCTATGCTGCAAGCGGCTCAGCAAGGCTGCATGACTCTGGAAGTCAATTTTCCGAAGGGTATGAATGAATTCAAGATTGCAGATGCTGATTGGACTCGTATGGATCTGGGAGCCAAGGATCTTGCGCCCTTAGATTTTGCCAAGGTGACTCAGCTGGTCAATCGATTTGGAGAGGCCCATGTCGTTCCACAGAATATTGTTTTGAACCTGGACCATAGCGCAAGAATCGAACTCAAGCTTTGCCATGCAGGACTGGGAATGCCCCAGCTTTCCATGCAAGAAATTTGACAGATTTGAGAGGGAAAATGCCCTCTTCCGGCGACGGAACGGGGCATTTTCAGTTTTGAACTCATCCCGCTTGTGCCAGCGAACAATCGCCATTTTTTTGCCGCAGAGTTCGAATGTCCTGAAGTTCTAAGCCGCGATTATTTGGAAAGTATTCATTATGTAAGCGTCTTAGGTTATCGCCCAGCACGAGGTAACTCAAACCGTGTTGCTCGGCCTCATTCCATCTCGCTTGCATATTCTCTGCCTCTGTCCAGCCCAAAGGCAAGTCTTGAGACGGATAGTAGGCGATCACTCCGCGCCGACCTTCCAGCGGCCCGCTCTTTATGAATTGATAGTAGCGCTGCTCTTCACTCCGATTCCATACCTCAGCATAGGGGAAGCAAAGTTTTTGACTGATCAGGCTTGAGTCCCACCATGCAAGGCTTACAAAATTCAGAGTCTGTAACAAATGGAAAGCAGGCAGGAGTTGAGCAGCCTGCTCGATAAAGTCAGCAATGCCTTTGGATTCCGCAGTATAGTCTTCAGCAAGTGCGCCTAAGGTATCCCAGTGGACCCCATCAAACCCAAGTTCTGCTATCCCTGGCGCCCAGCGGTGCACCATGAAACAGGCCCAGTAGCTGTTGGCAAAGTAGCAAGGGAATCGATCGGCATGGTTATAGGCTTTACCCTGGGAATCAATCAATCGAAAGACATGAGGCTTCAGGCTGGTAAGATCGGCCTCCTCTGCACCCAAGGCCTGAACATAGGCCCATGCACGGCCTCCAAGGCGGTGAATCTCATCAATGAAGGTGCGCAGTGTGAACAGACTGACCTCGCGGCTTCGGCTAAATGCATCGGCCCATAGATCGCCGTCGGTGGGTTGAGAATAGCTTGCAGCCCAATCATAAAACTGAAACTCCCGCACATCGAAGAGATGATAGAGAATCTGGATGCGCAGGCGGGCCTCGGTTTCACTCATTGACCGAAAATCGCTCATAAACCCATAGCGTCCCTGCAGGCCTATTCCATTGTGAAGCCCAAGGCTTTTCATGTGGAGCAACTCAATTTCCTCCTCATCGAGGCCTCATGTCAGGCAGAGACAGGAACCTCAACTATAAGCGTTGGGTAGCTGTGAATGATTATCGAAAGTATTGTTAAACGATAAAGCCAATGGGTGGAGTTGTCTAGTGTGTTTGGATAGGAAGACTGCTCGGCCAAACCTGGAGTCAGAATTTAAGAAAATTCAAGGGATTCTCCAAAATCTTGATGCCTTCGTGGAATATCTTCTCTTCTTCGCTGCTGCTACACTGTTTCATTTTATCTGCCAGCTCAGACAGAATGGTGGGTCCAGACGAGAAGCTGAGAGGGCAACAGCAGTTAAAAATAAATCTTGACGAATCTATTCACGTATGGGATCTAAGACCATATTTTTGTATGAATCTCTTAGGGAAAGAGAGATGCATCTATCAATTGGTCAAGCTGCCATCCTTTTGGGAATATCGATC
>JBGSTF010000198.1:0-20462 GCA_041736645.1 Oligoflexus sp.
CTACAAGTACGAGAAATTGGAAGAGGAAAGAGGTGGTTCGATTAAACTGGTTGAAAGATGATCCAGGTTGCGATAGGAATGCAAAGATTCTTTCCGTCAGCTAATCCCTAAGCGACATGTATCCTGAAATTTTCCGCTTGCGCAAAGTCTCGAAATTAGTAATGCTGAAATCTTGTCAATCAATGCTAATTTGGAACTCATAGTCGAAGAAAAGGTTCAAAGCATTGAAGCTATACTTAGAAATATAAGACAAGGTATATTGACAGTTTCGAACCAAAATTTATTCGTCGACGATTACTATAGTCTACATCTTCATGACATGCTTCATATAGATAAAATATCCGGAAAAGTGCTCCAGGACCTGTTGTTGAAAGATTGTGAGATTGATTCAGAGAATCTAAGCCTGCTCAACAATTCACTTAAAGCTGTTTTGGGGCAAGATGTCATTGGTTTTGACATGAATAGCTCGAACTTTCCTAGGGATGCAACAATAAGTATTGGAGGGTCTAAACACTTCTTCGAGTTCAATTGGGATCCGATCTGTGACGAACATGGGACCGTACAAAAAGTCCTCCTAGCAATGCGAGATATAACAGAAGTTAAGCAGCAGAAGGAAATGAATCAAAAACTCGACGCAGAAATCTCTATCATTTTGTCTATCGTTAAGGCTGGGAAAAAAGCGTTTGTTAACTTCATTCAAACATCCAGAACGAAGCTCGATGAATGCAATGGATACATATTGTCTGATTTGGCTAAGGGCGATCTTGCAAGTAAGATACTTTTCAATTTGCACATGATTAAAGGCATGGCCAGATCGTTGGGAATGCATGACTTTGCATTAAAAGCTCACAATTCAGAAGAAGATGTTGTAGCTTTTTCCAAATCGAACGAGCCAAATTCGGTTGAATCTATCGCAGAATCACTCAGAATTCTTAACGTTGCGCACCATAAAATTCAAGCCACGGCTTCCCAAAAACTCGCTTGGCACATCAATGATAAACCAACAATTGAAATTGATCGATATGAATATATCCAGCTCCTACAAAGCTTGAAAAAATTCGAAAATCGTATGGCGGATGTACGTAATCAAGGCGATTTATTAAACACCATGATTAAAAAATCATTCCCATCACTCCTCAGCACTCTTAAAGAACTTATACAAGAATCTGACTATATTGCACGAAAGCTCGCTAAGCCATCGCCTCAGGTACAAATAGAATCTGAAGAAGTCCCACTAAGTGACATTGGCTACAAAGTATTCCAAATAATTGTGCCTCACCTCATTGCAAATGCACTCGATCACGGCATCGAAACCGCCCAGCAAAGGCTAGAAAGTGGCAAAGGTGAGAACGGGAAAATTCACATTCGCTATGAGTATAGAAACTACAAACATCGTATACTTTTTGGTGATGATGGTCACGGCCTAGACTTATACAATCTTGCCAGCAAATCCGAGACCCCAGAACTGTGGCCTCCAAAATCCCATGAAGATCGTCTAAAAATAGCTGATCTCATCTTTCTAAGGGGGGTGACTACTAAATCTGTGGCGACCGAAATATCAGGGAGAGGAGTTGGTATGAGCGCAGTCCGGAGTGCGATCGAAGCTGAAGGAGGCTCCATATCGATCCTATTGCATGACACCAATGAGTCGATGACCAAGAGGCTGTACCCGTTTGAATTTGAGATAATTTTACCTGACAGAGCATTTTTGTTTGTATCACAGGATGCGGCCTAAATCATACTGAGCAAGCAGTTTAGGATTGCAATGCATAATAGTACGATTGACTCTTAAATCGCGCGCAGAGGAAAGTATCGTTGATCCTTCTTCTATCCAATGCTCAAACCGGGAAAGTGATGGGGGTTCGATATTTACACACAAATTCTTTCGGGGCCCATTTTTATTGTCGGTAACCCTTCTTTTGGTCCTAAATTAATTGGCGACGAACAAAGGGCTCTCTCTGCAAGAGGAGGGTCTACTCGCCGTTAAAGCCGGCATCCTGTGGCCCATTGAATTGATTTAAAAATTTACCGACTCTTTTTTTCCCCTTCAAGACATAGCAGCGAAAACATAGTCAAGTGGAGAGGTTTCACCCTTCGTTTTTTGCATGTATGAGGTCTATGATGGATAGGCGGTCGTTTATTCAGCGCGGAGCTATTGGTACTGGTGCTCTTATTTGTACGCACAAGGTCTTCGGCTTTGGACTTGTGGAGCGCAGCAATCAGCAGGCTCTCGGCGACTTAAGCTCAAAGGCGCTGACGCGCATAGCCTTTGGCTCTTGTAACTACTCTTGGCAAGATCAAAGCTATTGGAAGCTCATTGCCCGGGAACAGCCAGACTTATGGATTTGGCTTGGTGACAATATATACAGTGACTTGGCCACCGATGGCCTTCGCGATGACCTTTACCAAAATCTTAAGGGGAATTCATTCTATAAGCAATTTCGCTCGGAGGTTCCTATAATTGGAACATGGGATGATCATGACTACGCCGGCAACAACAGCGACAAGAATTTTTCCCACAAAGATATAAGCAAACGCTCGATGCTGTCGTTTCTAGATGTTCCCAGCAATGCCCCAGTGTGGGAGCATTGCGGTGTCTATCAAAGCTATGCCTTCGGTCCGATCGGAAAAAGAGTTCAGACCATCCTCATTGATAACCGTTATAATATGGATAAGAGTCTGATCCAGCCGAAACTGCTTGGCGATATACAATGGCAATGGCTGGAAGACACTGTTCGCTCGAGCGACGCGGATCTTATTATATTCGGTTCTGGAATTAATATGACGTCACCGTTCGCGGGAGGTGAACTAGAAGGATGGCATAGCTTTGCCAAAGACAAAAGTCGCTTTTATGGCCTCATTGCTGAAGTTGGTATACCCACCATTGTCCTGAGCGGTGATCGCCATTTCGCTGAAATTACGAAAACAATTCTGCCTGGCGGACTGCCTCTCTTTGAAGTCATGTCTAGCGGGCTTACCCATTGCTCACCTTTGGTATTGCCTCATCCTGGCGCTCTCATTCCTGCGATAGGCCAGAAGAATTTTGGTTTCCTCACGATTGATTGGGATGACATTGGACCACAGGTGAAACTCGAGATAAAAAGTCCACAACGCTATGCGAGCTTGGGTTTTGCAAGGACGGATTTTACTCGGGTATAGCAATTCTCCGAGATTTTCACCTAAGTTTCACGATCTCCTTCGCTGAAGTTTATAGGCAATACCTTAGCTGAGCGCTTTTAGAGACAACTAATAGGGCCTAATATGGAAAGGATAATGGTTCAGTATACGCTGACGTTAATTGATGAATATGAGCGGTAACTTTGCGTCTGCTGGGCATTCTTGCCGATCAGGCAGATCTTATAGTCGTCTTGAGAAATCGCGTTTCTCTGCCCCATAAAGGCCGCAGCTAGGTCATTCCCCGTAATCGTGCGCCCGGCATTGATAAAGTTGGAGTATCCGCGGGAATCATTACAGTCGATGGAGCGCTCCGGACCGAATTTAACCGCAAAGCTACTGACACCCGAGCCATTCACTTTGAAATTTATGCCGCTGAGACTGGAAACCTGAGCAGGCGGCAGCACATCAACCGACGCGACCGGACCCCTGTATATCGTTTGCAGCGTGGCGACGTCGCCCGTACTCAGATGAGTGAGCAGGTTGCGGGCATTGCGTTTGAACAGGTAGCAATAATCCATGACCGATAGCCCATCATAATCGCCGATATTCATGGTTGCACCTTCACCCAATCCATCGGTCTGATCCTGATTACAGCGGCCATAATCGTCCCGACGGTTCATTTCATGGTGCAGCCCCAGGGCGTGGCCAAACTCGTGTAGTGCAACGTTACGCAAGCAGTTTGAACTCAGATAGTTAACGCTCGAAGTACAGCCGTGACTCGGACCATCGACACCAAGATAAACAGTTTTAACGCCTGATCCGATTTGATCAACCTGGGAACCCGGACTGTTCGTAAAGACGACACGAACAGCCTGGCTGCTGCTCGAACAGCTGCCAAATCCGATGAAATGGAAACCTAATGCTCCATATTCGCTCTCGAGAGCCCCTCGGATAATAACTTTGGCCTGATCGAGAGCTGTTGCGCTTTGAGTAAAACAAACAGGAATGTCGGACGAAGCCCAGCGATCATTCGCTTGAGAGACATAACCACTGGTCTTGGAGTCCTGGCTTTTCCCGCCAGTTCCACAGGCAGTGATGCCCCAGGCGCTCGCGATCATGAACGTGAGAACGGAAAGTCTTGTCATGGAACCTGTGTTTCTCATCGCTGAAACCTTTCAGTTGATTGGTTGGCTGGCCAATTATATCTGAAGGGTAATACGAATGAGCAGGTGATTTACTGCGCACTCATGAGAGATTATTTTGGAAAAGCGTTAACACCTCAAAATTAATAGACTAAAACACTATGCTTGGACCAACCTTCGGCATCAGGGCCCATAGGCTAGGGGAAATCTGACCTATGGGCCGTCGACCAAGTGGATGGCGAAGCAAAGACCTCGCCAGTTTTTTTTGGCAGCGAGAGAATGCTGAGGTGGGCTAGCTCCCGACTCTCAAAGAGCCTTTTGATAGTGAGAACTTCTGGGACGCTGAGGCGGCTTTGAGGTGATCCTGGGGCAACTTATCCGTTTGACAGACTCGGAGCTTGCTCAGGAGCGAATCCAGGTCGACGCGGGAATTGCCAAGGCCACCACGGATACCTGTCCACCCGGCCTTGCGGCACACTGGATATCCAATGGCAAAAGATTATGAGTTCAGGCAAACAAGTCGAGGTCTCAGACAACTGAGGGAATCAATGATGAAGTGCATGTGTCTGACCCCGATCTGTCTTCTGGCAGTTTTCTTTGAAGGAGATAACACAAAAAAATCCAGCCAGAAATTCACCGACTCTGGTCATGTCCCTGATTGAACATAAATAAGCACGTCCAGAATTGGTGATTTCATTCAATCCATAACGAGCGGTATGATAAGGAAACTTCGTATGACACAGCCTGCTGAATCATTTGTGAAACCCAATACCTGGATCTTTCTCACGGGGGGATCCGGGTTTCTCGGCCGGCAGCTGATTGTTGATCTGGTCACCCAAGGATTTCGCGTACGGGCCCTCGCGCGTTCACCTGCCGCGCGTGATATCGTTCAAAAATTGGGGGCTGAACCCTTCGCTGGTGATTTGAATCATGTGCCTACTATCGTGCGTGGCATGCAGGGGTGCGAGGTCATCATTCATTCAGCGGCCAAGGTCGAGATCTGGGGAGATTGGGAAGATTTCGAGCGTGTCACAGTCAAAGGCACTGAAAACATTATCCAAGCAGCGCGCGAGGCTGGTCTGCGGCGGCTGATTCATATCAGCACAGAGGCTGTCCTTGCTGACGGAAAAGCGCTGATCAATGTTGACGAGAGTCGTCCTTTGCCTGCAAAGCCTAATGGTATGTATCCACGATCCAAAGGTATGGCGGAGCAGCGTGTTCTGGCAGCTAACGACAATGGGTTGTTCACTGTCGTGGTCCGGCCTCGTTTTATCTGGGGCCGTGGTGATACAACGCTGCTACCCAATCTGGTCAAAGCGATGAAAAACAAATCCTGGGCGTGGTTTGGCCCGGACCATCTAATGTCCACTTGTCACGTCGCCAATGTTTCTCACGGCGTGATACTCGCGACCAAATTCGGTAGAGCCGGTCAGATCTATTTTCTTACCGACGGCGAATCGATTTCGTTCCGCGATTTCATCACGCGCATGATGGCGACTCAAAATGTTAAAGTACCGCCGCGCCAGGCCCCACTCTGGCTGGCCAGTATCATAGCCGCGCTAAGCGAAACTAGCTGGCGCCTGTTCAAATTAAATGGGATGCCACCGATGACCCGTACGACAGTGAATTTGTTTTTGCGCGAAGTCACTGTCAGTGACACCAAAGCTCGACGGGAATTGGGCTATACACCAGTGATAAGCCTCGATGAAGGACTCCGGCAACTCACTCAGCGCGAGCCAACCAACCCCTAGTTGGTTTCTGGCGCGCAAGCGCCAGAAACCAGATACTCCCGTAGCAGACAATATTGAACAAATTCGCAAATGCCGCATAGAAAAAAATCAGACCAAAAGTAAACCAAAACTCGACAGGACAGGAATAGCGTTGCATTCGGGCGGAAGATTGTTCAGCATAAAGGCATTGCCAAAAAATCCTGATATCATCGAATTGACAAAGGCTATATGCTTGATCATCAATTTTGCATATTTTCTATGCCGAGTGAATCGCATGGGAAAACTGCCTAAATACAGGCTAGCAAAAACTGCTGCTATGATCGCTTGCTCTCCAATTAACCATAAGTAGTCGACAGCGAATCTGGGATGATAGATATAGAGAATGATTTCGGAAAGAATAATACTGACGGCACTAGCGAAGATACCACCTAGAGTGTAGACCGCTAGGTTGATTCGCGAGCGCTCAATCATCCAATATTTCTCTCAACATGGATTGATGCATGATCCATCTTAACAAACTTGCAAAGTTTGGTATCCTAAGACAACTGCCTAGCGCTTGATCTAAGGTCGCGCCCGAAGTGTTCTGATCGGCCCGATCGACCGCAGACAGGCCTCTCATGCCCCGCAATAGCTGGTGGTGCTTCCTCGTTTTAAAGACATGCAAGCGATCACCAAAGCCTACGTCGCCCCCTGAGATCCCTGATTACTTAGAGCTCAAGAAGCTTGCAGGCAAAAGTTGGAGATTGGACGAGACCTATGTCAAGGTCAA
Organism: Oligoflexus sp.; assembly: GCA_041736645.1. Taxonomy (GTDB): domain Bacteria; phylum Bdellovibrionota_B; class Oligoflexia; order Oligoflexales; family Oligoflexaceae; genus Oligoflexus. The sequence continues at coordinate 6,759 of JBGSTF010000198.1, forward strand.
AGATCAGTGGAAATACCTTTACCGTGCAGTCGATAAGGAAGGCAATACCATAGATTATCATTTGACAGCAAAACGAGATAGAAAAGCCGCTAAGCGATTTATTTGCAAAGCAATCGGCTAGAATGCTCTACCGATAAAGAGCAATATTGATAAAAGCGGAGCCAACTGTGCCGCCATCAATGATCACAACGATGACGAAGGAACTGACATCGAGATTCGTCAGAACATGCATTTGAACAACATTATCGAGCAGGACTATAGGCCAATAAAACAATTATGCAGCGCCGCGTTAGGATTCAAATCATTTAAGTCAGTACGGATAACGATTGGTGGCTTTGAGACATTGAGAATTGTACGAAAACGGCAAGTCAAGGCAGAGGGTGCATCCTCTGTTGAGATCTTCTATTCCATGGCTGCATGATGTCTCGCGAATCCAGCTGATTTCGTGCTCAGAGTTTGCAAACGCAACAATACCGTATTGCGAAATGTGCACTTTCTTGTCGAGCTCGCGCTGTAGAAGGAGTTTGACAAACTGAACAGCATAAGATATCGGCTTGTTGAATAAGTTGTTGGGTGAATTCAGTGCCTCAGTATCTAAATTAAAATCATAGGAGTAGAGAATAATGTGTAGAGAGAATGAAAGAATGGCACAATCCGCTCAAGCGAAAAACCGGCTTCGCTTGCCCTGTGTGGGCATGGGCCTAGTCGGTGCAGTGCTTTTTCTCGGCTTAGCAACGGTGGGTAGGGCCGCAGAATCTCTCTGGCCGAGCACCGAGCTTCGCCAGTCTATGCAAAACCTTACTCTGGAGCAAAGAAGTATAAGCCACGGCTTTGGCACCTCGCACCATGCTGGCTGGGGGAGCCTGCAGATCTCGACCGATGAAATAGTAGTTGTCAATTGGCACTATGATGGCGACTCGACTTCTATCTTGAACGTCGAGCATGGAACTATTCGCCAAATCCGCAACAATCATGGACCGGCTGCCGAGGACAAAATCATCACTGCGTCCGATGTCACTCCTTCGACCTACGCCGAATACCTTCCCGCTTTCCAATCGATTCTGAACATGGTTAAGTTTTTCGAAAGCCACCATGAAGTCGGCCCCGATTACCCGATGAATTGGGATCATCCTCATTTGACCCCACTGCGAAAGCAGCTAACCTCGACGCTCTCGTCGGTCATCGGCGCTAGAATGCTGCCGGAGCTGGAAAAACTTTCGATACCCAAAACAATCGAGCGCGGCTATGCCACCTCACATCATGCTGGTTTTGCCAAGTTAACGCTCTCGGCGAAGGAGATTTCGGTCTACAAATTCCACTATGATAGCCAGATAACCTATACCTTGAATCTTACTGAAAACACCATCTACCAGAGGATTAGCCAAAATGGGCAAGCCTACGAGAAGGCCATTGCCTCGCCCGATGTAACACCCTCTGCTTACCGCGAATATATCTCTGCACTGGAACAGATGCTGGAGACCGTCAAGTTCCTAGAAAGTCACCATGAAGTCGGCACCCCCCCTGACTACCCGATGAATTGGGAAGATGCCTATCTCATCGAGCTTGGGCTTCGGTCGTATATCGAGGCAAGGCTCGAGGCTATACAGTGATGCACTGGGAAATCCAGTTGGCTTTGAATTGACAGAGGGGCAATGCATACGACATGGTCATGGCAAAATCTTTTGTTCAGAAACGTTCAGCCGATGCCATGCGAAGTGACCAAGGAAATGATTTAACCCTTTACGAGAGGAGCTCATTGAATCATCGGCTTTCCAAGGCAAGGCCAAGCGATGGAGTTCAAAGGCCCGCAGAGTGTCGCTCGATCCGGGTTTAGTCTGCACGCCGCGGGTCAAATCCATCGTGAGAATCGTCAGGGCCTCAGTTAGTTGATAAATTATATGGCGAGGTCACCGATTGCCAAGGAGAGGCTCGGCACAAATGCAGCGGGTGATATTGAGTATAGACTGGGGCAGACTTGGGCTCATGCGACAAAGGGGATAAAGCTGAGCCCTTCGGAGTTGAGACAAGGGTTCGCGTTTACTGTGTCGATCGAGACGAAGTGAAGCACTCTCTTTGCTTGAGCTTTTAATGGGAAAGTCATTGCGGGGCAAGCCATTTGCATGCGATCGGCACAAACCCCGTTTTCTGAACCGCTCCTCACCTGCCTTCAAAAACTTTGTGGCGAGGCTTTGCCGGCGGCATTCCGGGAGTATGTAGGTCCTTGCGAAAAGTCGAGCTTAAATGAAGACGATTTTCAGACGGCTGCCTAAACTACGAATGAGAGCTTGCAAAGGTTCAACCTTGCGCATCGACTTGGATAAGTAATTGACAGACTGGAGCATAAGTGGCAAAGGCTGCAGCTTTCTGTTGTTCCAAAAGCGACTTGAAAACTTATTCAACAGCTTTGAGTCAGGTGTACTGGTATTTTGGAAGTAGAGACTCAACGTCGAGACGTCGACTGGTCTATGCGTAATGTCTTCCCCGACGAGGTGCCGCATCTTAGCATTATCGAAACGAATATTATCGCTGTTGAAGCGCTTATAGATGCTCAGGATTTGATCTAGGCTATGATCGAGAGCGCTTTTGGGCTTTGAGTTCATGATCGTCTGAACGCCAAACACCATCTGCAATCCCGCAGCGATTTCCGAAGTCTTTATAGCTGTCCCTGACGCATGAACAATCTGGAAGGCTTCGCCCCTGGCCTTTTCTACCAGAGACATTGCCGTGAGGGTGAGTGCGCAATCCGCGACGAGATTTATGGGCACGACATCAATAGTTGTGTCAGACGCTGCTTCCAAATGAACTTTCTTGATACCCAATTGCTGCAGCCTCTGATAGAGATGGGCGTAGGCATAGATGCCAAAGGATTGCCCATTATAAAACCCATTTTCCGAATGACCAACAACTACCGATGGCCGAAAAATTGTCACCGGTAGTCCATGAACTTTTTGGGCCGCAGACAGGCTCATCTCAGCCGCCCACTTGGACATTTGATAAGGGTTGACATGCTCTGGTGAAAAATGAAGTTCTTCACCATGAATTTCGCGACTGTTGCCGGACGTATATGCAGTAGAAACGTAGAAGAAGCGCCGACACGAGGGGGCAAACTCAGTGATGAGTTGGTAAAGGCCGGCAGCCATACCAACATTACCGTTAAAGGTCGATACGGATTTTCGGAACGAAAAACTCATCTCTGCAGCACAGTGCCAAACGATTTTTACGTTCCTTAAGCTGTTCTTTAGATCCTCATGAGCCCGAATGAGTTGGTAGTCATAAGGCAATACATCGACGTTTTTCTGCAGCATTTCATCCAATGCGTCTTCGGTGTCCATCGGAAAAAAACCTTGGTAGCTTTCCTTGATTTTGGCTCGGGTCCGCGCGCCTTGTTGATCATTCCGGGACAGACTGACGATATGATAGCCGCTGCGCAGCATAACTGCTGCAAGAGTGCTACCCACGAATCCAGTTACACCGGTAAGAAGAACGACTGTCTTTTCCATAGAATCATCCTTTGCAATAATACGCGCGATGTCAAAGTCGAGTTAGTGATCTGCTGCGGCACGCGACTTTAAAGAGCGCGGTCTTGTACCCCGCGAGGCATCCCGAAAAACATCGTCTGTTGCTGGTATAAGCGTTTGTCCCCAGCGATCCCAAAAAGTGAAATACAGCGCGTAATTTCCTTTGACTTTTTGATGATGGAGATCGTGATGGGTGATGCCTGTAACGAGCCGAGCGATCCAGCGGCGGCGCGGATCCAACCAGTGAATTGGACCGTTCAAAGAGGATAAGCTGGCCATTTTTCCGGTAAATTCATGTCCCGAATGCCCGGCAATATCGGAGAAATGCTTGATGAGCATGGCCACCAGAAAACTCCAGGTACTCACTGGCAGAAAGAAAATCATAGCGTTAGGCAGCGTCGTGGTCAACAGCTGCTCCAGTGGATGCTGATAGAGGGTGACCCATACATCAGGATAACGAGCGACATGGTGGTCGATATGGAATTTTCTGTACCAACGTGGGTTCTCATGAATGAGCCGATGAACCCAATAGAAGTTGGTGTCCGTGATAAAAAGGATCACGATCACTTCCAAAATGAAGCGTATCCAACCCAGAGTTTCTTGCGGCAAAGTCTGGTACATAAAGCTATAGCCATGCCGAACCAGGAAAAAAGCCGCAAAGATAAATCCAGCAATTTGCAAAAGATTCATCGCGTTGAATTTTATATTTTCCCCTAGGCTGATTGAATAGGGGCGGCGCTTTTCTCCACTGATGGCATGATGCTTATATACCATACGATTAAGCAGACTCATCAAAAGAGAAGATCCCAGATAGAATCCGCTCGCAATCAGGAGCCAGATTGGGTAACTGAGATTGACAACCGTTTCCAACATTGACTCCTTACGAATTGAGGGATCGTGCCCTTGCAATATTATCTTGTATGTTGGGTGACATAGGCTCTATTACAGACACCTCTTACGCAATGGCATACCTAAGTATGTTACATGCAGAGAAAGCACAACAATCTATTAGTTACAGTGTAAGTAATTACAATTGACCAAACCGAATGGGAGGATGTTCTACCGCATTTGAGCAGTTTTACAGCCCAATCGACCATGAAATATCTGTTGACGGACATCAAAAAATGGCAACAGCGAGCTCGGCAGGTATGACCGAATCGGTGCACTGCGACGTTTTACTGCCTCTGTTCAGTATAAGCGTGAATATTCGCTTCTGAGACTATGAGTGTCGCAATAGTCTCAGTACTTTGCCAGAACATTTGAATTAGCGGAAGTTTGGTTACGAATTGCTTCTTGATGAGAGGACTTATGCAAGGCAGGGTAGACAACGCTTGCTTCGGTTAAATTCAATTCGCTTTGACTTCGCAGCGTTGTTATTTTTTTGTATCTCTACGATTTTTTCAGGATTCCATTTTCCAGTGAAGACTTCTTTAGGTGTTGCACCCTTCAGTGCCGAGTACGCGAAGCATTCGTTGCTTTCGGTGAGGTAAAAATCAACAGCCTTGGTCAGGACGTCAAAGTTAGTAAGCGGGAAGGTGAAAAGATATCCGTGTTTGAGCCGATGGAATAGCATTTCAACCATGGACTTGCTTCTATATCAATTTTGGCAACGGTTCGAGAAATATGATTCGTCAAAACCAACTGATCCACTTGTTCACTTAGATTTTCCGAGCCGCTGTCAACAAGGACGTTCGAAACGCTAGCAAAGCCAAGAGACTGTGCATTGGCTATCGCTTTGTGCAAGAGTTCTTTGGTGCGAAGCCCTCCATAGTCCTGACTTACTTTCCAAGCGATGACGTACTGCTGCGTTTTAGTCCCAATTGTCGAATGACTCGTGACCAAGTAGTCGAGGATGCTATCAATTCATCCGTTTTCTTGCCGAGCCAGCTAAGGGCCGCAATACTGCAGTGCGAAAATTTATGGCCTGTGAATCACTCTCGGATCTTGCAGATCTCACTTTGCATGAGCTGCGCTGGTGAGGCCCTTGGGCAGCTTGACTGATCCTCCAGCAGGCAACGGACTTGCCGTTTTAACCAGTGATGATATCTGGCAGCTGTCAGCCCGATTGCATGCTTTCCTCGGAATCCAAATCTCCTTGAAGCTAATGCAAGGGATATCGGACAGAAAAATAGAAATTCTACTATTTTCCGAATATTCATGAAATTAACCGTGAAAAGCTATGGGATGGCCCAGGGCAGTGAAAACGACAGCCAACTGAATCCACATTTTCTTTGGTTTTCCTTAATGATTACGATTGGATCAATATAAGCGACCCACTCCTATAGAGGCGTAAGGCTGATACCAAGGAAGACCAAACAAGAGCGAGTATCCGGCAGCGGCTTGCTACATCTTTTTTCCACATCACAACCGACGTATTTTCTGAGGCCAGACGTCCCAGACCCTGAAGATTTTTTTTTGGAGCAACCCATGCTTTTAACTCACTATAGAAAATCAATCAGAATGCTACCTAGAATGTTCACAAGGCTTGTTAGCATGACGACACTCGGTCTTTGCCTAGTTCCCACAGCTCACGCTGCAAATATCAAAATCGATTGGATGCGCGATGAAAGTATGGCCGTGGCACGTGGCTATGATTCCGTAACCGGTGAAGTACGGGGTGACTGCGTTATAAGTGCGCCTGTCGTTCCTCCATCCGGGGCAGCGGGACAAATCGCTCGTTATGAATTGAAGCTGGCTGAAAACAGCAGACAGCTGGAAGAGTCTCTTAGTATTACTGCGGAAGCATCGGCACGGGCTTTCATCTTTGGTGCATCGTCAAAGACCAAGTTTATTTCGTCAAAGAACATCAACAGTCTTTCAACAGTCGTCATTATTCGCATGCAAGTCCTGAATCCCACACAGAGTATGATTTCTCCGTCGATCTCGCCTCTGCTCCTTGACGTCTTGAAAAAAGAGGGAGCGGCATCATTCCGTGAAAAATGCGGTGACTATTTTGTCACGGGTTACACGTCCAGGGCTGAATTCATTGCCATCCTAAAACTTGACTCGTCTACCGAGCAGGAAAAGAAGGATCTGAACACAAGTCTTAGCACTAATATGGGTATTTTTAGCGCCAGCGTGGAGTTCAACGACTCTTTTAGCAAACTCAAATTCAAGGCTAAGAGCGAACTGATTGTTCTGCAAAATGGTGGGGATTCTGAAAAATCTCCCATCGACCTGCAGGGCATCACCGATCGCGCATCCAACATGCCGATCTTCGCCCTCAACAAGCCTATCCCGATCTCTCCTATTTTGCGCCCCTTTTGATGAAATTCCCGAATATATAAACATGGTCAAACACCCCTTCGTACTTTCGGAAGCTTCCAATTTTATCTCACGAATCTCCGCAGAGTTCGTTCGGGAACGAAACCGCTTTTTTACACTCAATGATATCCTTGATTCGGATCGTTACGCGCTAGGCAATGGCGACCAGATCAAAGCCTACCACGTAGCACGGCACAATATGGTTGCAAATTTGAATTTTCTTCGTTCGGCAAGGTATGATTTTTTAGACAGCAGAACTCTCGCTTTCTGCTGTCTAAAAAATCGGGATCAGATCATACCGGACTTAAACCCATGCTGAGAAATTTGACAGCTGTTGAATGGACTCACTGCACTCGAATTACAAGACAATGATTTTATTGGTAAGAATTTTGTCTTCTTTTTGCAAGTGGAGTGCAGCATATCGGCCACTTTGCCGTCATTGTGCTGTAACTCTTGCCAGGAGCTTAGAAATGACCGTCTTTAAAGCCTTCATTTGTCTCAATCTCTCGCTTTCATTGATATCTTGCAACAAGGATGACGATGACAAACCAGAAGGATTTAATGTAACCAGCATCGGGAGCGGAGTCAGCCTGAAAGCCGATTCCCCTTATGCCTCGGAACTACCCTATTTCGCCTCCTGCGGTTCAACGAATGCGACAATCGCCGCCAGCTGCCCCGCAAGCCGAGTTCCGTTCATAGGCGATCGCGGGCTGCCCATGACGCGGGAGCTGATCAAAGAGCATGCTTTAGCAGGTAGTGATACTGAAAAAGAAAGTTTGGATCGGTATATCGAAAGTCTTCCCAACGAACTCCTGCCGTTCTTCGCTAAAATAAAGTTAGTGTCGAGTTCTGTCATAATGCCAACAGAAATGAACAAGGCCGCGGAATACGGAGTACTCTCCTTGAGCCCGTTTTTTGGAAAGAATTGTGAGGATTCACCGAGTATCTGCGCAGATACTCCAAAGTCACTGCCTGAATGGGGGAATATGATCTACGGTTACGTGGCAAAAGATACCGCTCATCGTATCAACGCCATTGAATGGGCCAATCATTCAAATGTCCTGTATTACCTTTGCAATGCGGCGGATGCCTATGCCACCCATGATTTTACCGCTCTTAATAGCCGAATGGATGCAACTGGAAAAATCAAGTTGGCCCGATTTTCAGAGTCCAAGGGCTATCCCTATACCATCAATCAGGATCTGGATGCCTATTGGGCTAATATTCGAAAAGACTCAGACAAACGCATGGTGATCGATCACAAGCGCCTGATGGCAGGAATCGATGATGCAAGCGCGTCCGCGTTGAACAGCTTACTTGGTTACTCAAGCGCCACTGGCGATTTCATTGCTACCTGTCAAAGCTATCTGTTGCTTAAAGCCTTTGATCTGAAATCAGCGGCTATCGTGCTTGACACGAAAACGGGTGAAATCCAAAAAACCAAAAAGAATCAACTGGGCGACCAAACAGTCAAAGCCAAACTCGAGAAAATGCTGCCCATTCTGTTTGCCGATCCTGCAGAGTATACCAATGGCCTTGCAAGCTTTCCGCCTTCAGAAGAGCTTTCCAAGGAAGAGACGGATAGGATTCTGGTCAGGTTTAAATTCAATTGAGAAGGCGATCCCGTCAGCCGACGCTGAGTGACCATTGAATCGATGCTCATAGTAAAACATGCACTACAGTCGTCACCGACAGCAAAGGTAGTGTCCTGAAAAAGCAAGTTTTTGCGAGTTCTGAACGAAACCTTCTGGATTTCGTAGATTCGGTTAAGAGGCCAAGGATTCTCGCCTTTGAAGACATGAATATTACTCATTTGCTCTTTGTTTTACTTAAAGATCGTGTCAATCAGATAAGTGTAGCCCACCCAGCCCATTTGTCGAGACAGAGCGGCCCGATAACTGACTTCAGCGATTCGCTGAGATTGGCTAACGAACTGCGGCTTGGCACAATCACCAATGTCTATCATAACGATGGACCACTTATTGAGCTGAGAGCCTTAACAAAATCTCACAAAGATTTCACTACTGGTCTCGTTAGAACTAAAAATAGATTTAAGTCTTTCTTGCGAGGCAGAAGACTTTTTACCCATGGAACAGGTCAACATACTTCAGATAGCGGGAAATCTGCACAGGATCCAGCACAGCACTTATGATCTCAAGAACGGCACCGCAGCGGGGACACTTGAAAACATCCACCGCCAATACCCTTCGCAAGACTCGGGCCCAGCTAAGGGCACCCACCTTGACTTTATCCGACTTATAGATCTCCCGCTCCGTCATCTCACGACCTGGCTGGGGGGCTCTCTGTGCCCCCCCCCAGAAATTCGTTTAAGATAAAATTCAGATCTTAACGCTGAGAGTCATGGACAATTCCTGGGTTTCGGCTGAAATACCTTTGATCTTTGATTTGTAGTTCTCGACGACGGGACCTGTAAGACTTATATAGCTGCTTTTTTCTTTTACAGTCCCTTGGCCTTTGCTCAGGGTATTCGAGTATTTGTACTCAAGGCCCAAATCCAAACCAGCCAAGGTAATCGCGGCTCCCAACCCAGCGTCGTAGTTGACGATAGGTGAGTAGGAACTTTCAGCTTCAACGCTCGAGGTGGACCCTCGCTCAGTTGCGAATTTCTGATCCAACTGATGCGAGGAAGCGCCGACCAGAGCATAGACTTTGCCGGTTTCACTCTGCAGAAGATTGAAACGCGAAAAGAGGCTCGCAACCTGCTGATCGATTTGAGTGCCTGAGTTCACATAGTAGCGCGCATAGCTGTAGCCAATACCCATATCAATCGCTTGATTCGGGCTGAATACCCCAGCAACGCCAACACCCGCTGTGTTGAAGAAACTTTCCTGGCGTCCATTGCTTTCTACGGAATCTGGACTGTAAAAGGTTGAACTCTTGGCGTCGAGACGCAGGTTGCTGTGGAATACCCGGGATTCCACTTTGACTTCGGCGTGGGCAAGAGACGCCGCGAAAGCAGCGAGTAGAGCGGTCGAGAGAAACATTTTCATAATAGCTCCAAGTCTAAGAGTTGACGAACACCTCTGTAGACGACGGGCCTGTTGTTCTATTGAAGGAAAATCTCTTGAACCCCTGCACGGTGCTGGCGCTACGCATAACATTCGGTAAAAATAGGAGTATCTGGAAAGTCCAGGGAAAGAAAAAGCCTTGATCCGAAGCGAATTGGAATGGCAATAAGGCATATTGGCGTGGCTGCTGTCGAGGGTCAAGCTTGCTATTGATACTCGATCACGTGGCGAAGGAACTTGAGATCGGCAAGGCATTGTCCGGCGAGAATGCGCAGCGTTTTCATAGACTCGTCTTTATATGAAGGTCGCGTTGAGGAAATGGAATCGTGATCCCAATCCGCCGGAATTCAGCATCGATAAGAAATCTCAATTCGCTGGTAACAAAAGGTTCCGGACCGGGATCCTCCAGCCAGATAACGAGTTCAAAATCTAAGGAACTCTCACCAAAATTTCTAAAGAAAACTTGTGGAGGCGGTGTGCTCAGTATCTCAGGCCGTGATCGAGCCATACTAATGAGGGTCTTTCGCGCTAACTCTGTATCACTCCCGTAGGCAATACCGATGGCGACCCTGGCTCGATATGCGGATCGCGAAGCGCTTTGATTGATGACCGTTTCTGAAATGAGCTTACTGTTAGGAACAATGATGGCAACATTGTCACGCGATAGTATGCGTGTGGCTCGCATGGATATAGAATGCACTGTACCCACGGTATCACCTATGATGATGAAATCACCACGCTGTACGGGGCGTTCGAGCAAGAGGATGATGCCACTGATAAAATTCTGCGCAATGTTTTGCAAACCAAAACCGATTCCAACCGTTAAAATCGCACCAAATGCGGCCAGCGCGGAAAGCGAGATGCCGATATTATCAAGAGCGAAGAGTATACCTGCCGTAGTGACGAAGTACTGAGCAATCACGCCGAGTGAATAGGCGAGTCCGGGTTCAACAGCACCCCGAGCTGTCACGATTCGACTGGTCAATTTTCGAGTCCAGCGGCCGAGCGCGATAGATATTATGATGCCACTTACCAGGATAGCTATTGTCAAAAACGAGATGGGTCGTCCAGAAATAACAAATATCTCACTCTTAAAGAAATTCAAAATGGGTACTAAAGACTCAATAAAAGTCTTCATTCCCTCTCCCCTTTTGCGTAAGCCAACGGCTCAGGCAAAGCCGATACCAAATATAAAGGGCATAGCGTTTGATCGAGGACTTTTTCTGCCACACTTCCAAGTTTTACAAATTTTTGCCGTTCAACGCCGCCACTGCCGTGACTCACCATCATAATGAGGTCGCATTTCTGCGTTTTGGCATACTGAATGATTGCCGTTCCTGGAGCGATCTCCCCTTCGGCTATCACGCACGACACTTGTATATTTTCTTGTCGCATGGAGTTCGCGATATTTTCCAAATATTGTCCAAGGGATTCTCGAAGTTTTGGACTTACCGAGCCACCCTCGGGTACAGTAAGGATCGTTAATTGACTTGCATAGATTTTCGCCAATAACATGGCGAATGGAATCACCTGCTCGGCAGTAGAAGAACCATCAAGGGTCACGAGGATTTTCGAAAAACGACTCCGAATGCTTCGCCAATCTGATGTGGGTCGCAAAATAAGCAAAGGCGGAGTTGTTTTGTGAATAAGTTGCTTGGTAGCATTCGATCGAAACAAATTCGAAAAGTTTGTAGATTCTTTCGCTACAAGTATGATGAGATCAGTATTTGTTTCTGACGAGTAGTGAGCTATAGCCTCGGCTTCGTCCCCTTCTTGAGTGGCGACCTGAATTTCCAGGCCAAACCTTGAGTTCTCTTCTTTGATAAGGGAAAGATAGGACTTCGCCTCCCCTTGATTTGATCGTCCTGGATCAAGGCCGATGAATAGATCGATAGAAGCGGAGTTCCGTTGCGCAATTTCCCTTGCCATAGGCAACGCAAGTTCAGCATAAGGGCTCAAGTCCAGGGCTACCAATAACTTTCGAATTCCATGGGCATAAAATATTGTTCCTTCTTGAACCCTTGGGTAATAACTCGCTGACAGTAATTTTCCAAGACGTTCGTCCAGCGCTGGAGGGGGACCCAGTCGCCTTCTATAATTGTCGAGAATCAAATATAGGCATGGAACGAGAAGCAAATAGCTCCATGCTCCTTCAGTGAATCTTTCTCTAAAAATGACGAATGTTGCGATTGATGTCAGAAAAGCAGCAGAAAGCGTGACCAAAAGAGTGGGAGTACCCTTTAACTTATTTTCGCCGCCCTTAATCTGTCGAACGATACGCTTAACCACAGCCCAGCTGGTTAGACTCAAAAGGACAAATACTCCAGCAGCATATAAGGAGAGATATTTCTCTTCGCTGGTTCCAAACACAAAAAAACAAATAATAACGGTGAGCGCCACCAACCAAACTGGCATAGAAGAGACGCCATAGTTGTTCCTTCGACCCAACCATGCGGGTAGATAGTGCCTATATCGCAGACCAAGCGATAGATTTTGAACCCCTTGAGCACTTGCGGCGCAAGCGGAAAGGAGAACGGCAATGCCGACGATGGATCCTATGATGGAAACAGATGGTGGAAGCAGGATATCCATCGTTTGCGTAAAGACAGAAACCTCTTGATTGTTCACGTCAGCAAATTCTGCAATAGCCGGTCCCACAATGAGCATGGTCATGCAAGTTGTAAACATGACTATCACCAAGCTTCCAAAAGCCTGCCGACTCCTTTTTTCCGGTGGTCCATCATACGCGGAGACTAAGTTCGCAAAAATTTCAATACCCGTCATAAGTGCAAGAATACGGGCGTAACCGGCCAAGGTCAGATGAAGAAACTCAGGAGAGAGAGCGCGCAGATCAAAATCAGGGAGATGGGCTCCGCGGCGATATATGGAAGCACCTATCATAATCCATAAAAACAAAAGGACCGCTCCAGTGGCTGGCCCAAAAGCAGCTGCGGCGACTTTCGGACCTCGATTCACGAGGCCGCACACCACAATGCTAAGGCAAATCGCGACCACTGATCGCAGTGGTAGACCTGCTATTGAGGAATTGAGAACGGGAATTCGATCAGCAAGAAAAGTAACCAGTGCCGACATGCTGACCAGAAAAGTCAAAGTATATTCGATTAAAGTTATACTGGAATTGATTTTAACAGCCCAAGGGCCAAATTCATCTTCACAAAGTCCACTCCCACCGCTGCCATCAACTACCCAACGCATGACAAGTCGATAGACGATGGATACTGCTACAACTGTTAGAATGGCAAGCCATATTGCAGCGCCGAAGACCACAGATGTCACGCCTGCAACCATGAGAAGGTGCAGAAAAGGCCCGAATACATAGAGAGGCGAAGTCGCAGGATCGCCGCCCCCAGCCAAGGCCCCTTGCCATGAAGATGCTAACTTTTTAGTTATTGTAGCGATAAAGAAATTCCTTAGTATGGGGATTGGTAAGATTCGAAAGCTGGTTCAATTTATAGAATTTAGAGCCATGAGTCCAGGATCCATTGGAAATAAAACTGATCGGGGCATTTATAGCCGCAAATAGTATATCCGCCTTCAAGTGGACTCATGGAATGGGGATATAGCAAGCCATTGAATAAAGGCCAAATCGAGAGGTTTTAGCAATGCATTTCGATTTCTGCCTAGGAAATCTTTTCTCAAAGACTGAACTATTCGGGGATCTGAAGAAACATAAATGACCCGACCAGAAAACTTATCGAATCGATCGACAAGTGTACCCTCGCTTCCTTTTGGAAAATCATCCAAGTCGACCATAATGAGAGAAATGTCTTTAAGATCCGCATCAGGACTCCAAATTTTTACCTGCAGTCCAATACCCTCTAAGATACTCTTGTAGCGATTGAGTAATCCAACACTTTTGATCACCACCATAA
>JBGSTF010000199.1:0-18337 GCA_041736645.1 Oligoflexus sp.
CTACAAGTACGAGAAATTGGAAGAGGAAAGAGGTGGTTCGATTAAACTGGTTGAAAGATGATCCAGGTTGCGATAGGAATGCAAAGATTCTTTCCGTCAGCTAATCCCTAAGCGACATGTATCCTGAAATTTTCCGCTTGCAACAGCTCGATCCTTTTCCATCTCTCTTTCTTGAAGTAAAGCTTCTCTTAGCTTCTGAGTCAACGTCAGCATTCGTTCAACGAAAACCCTAATTTCGTATCCTTGTACATTAAAAAATTCTTTCCCTTCGAAGACTGCATCTAAATCTCCACGAGATTCTTCTAGATGTTTTGCTAAATCTCCTAGGGAACTGAGATTATTTCTAAGGGATATTCTGATCGATACTACTACGAGAAAACCAAACGCAAACATTACCATCACAATTCTTGCGATGTCCCAGAGCATCGCCATAATTCTCTTCTGATAGTTCGCCGCTCCAAAAGCCGTGACGAATCCATACCCCTCGACGTATTCCGTATAAGAAAAAACATGATAGAGATTGAGGCCTTTAACCGCAAACATTCTTGACTTGTGAACTTCTCTTTGAGGAACATACGTCTTTAAATCGATAATAGACTGAGGGGCAGCACCCTTCGAAGTAATTGTCATCCCGCTTTCGTCAGACACGGACACAAATTCAAACCAATCACTTTCGAAAGAGCTGGCAAGGCTGATGTCGATCCCCATTCGATCGAAAGTTTGCATTGAACGCTTTCCATCAACGAAAAACTTTCTAACTCCTTCTGATATTCTATTCGATGCTTCATTGAAAGACTGAATCGCGAAAAAGCATAAGAACATCAGCAAAAAAACTGAGAAGATAACTAAAATTCTTCTTCTCGCGCTAATAAAAACCAAGCTGAAAATGGAAGGAGCGTTGTTAGGTTCCACTTCAACCACCTGACATGATTGACATCACTGTAATTGCGACGGTCTCGGTTTCACCTGCCGAGAATAGGTCAGATAGCTCGATCTCGTTCGAATTCCAAAAAATTTTAACGTATGGGTTTACCTCACCATTGGGCAAAAAAATGGCAAAGAATAGCTTCTGATTCTTACTTTGAATCTGGCGCAATAAATCTGCGACAGATTCAACCTGAAAACGCAAATGTCCACTCTCTTCAAAACTTCGTATTGGTCCACGCAAAGTTATAGAAACATCCATATCGACACCCACATCTTAATATATTTTTCCAAGCTACCCGTTGGACAGAATTTTATCAATTTCACTTACTGCTAGTTTAGCATCTAGATGTTTTATTGATTCTCTCCCTAGAACTTTCTTACTGATTTCAGCACCCATAATCCCCGTAAGTGAATTCAATATCTTGCTTGCAGTTCGCAAAGGGTAGAAAATTCTGCGCATGCAATCGCAACTTTCCATATATTGATTTAGACTAATTTCGCCAAGGTTCATTGAAACTCGTATGGAATATTCAATTTCAACAAAAGATACTGATAATGCCCGATAGGTCTCGGGACATGTGGCTTGAGCTACTACTGCATCATCAATAATTTCAGACCCTTTCATTTCATTAAAGACTGTGCCCAACCCAACCATCCCGATTTCTCTTGCCTCTATGGCTCTTAGCGCACCCATTGAACTACAACCAAATAAGCGGACTCCGTTTTCTAGGTTCTCCCTTATTTCAGTTAAGTCAACAGATTCGATTGATCCGAAAAATCCGTCAACTATTAGTACAACGGCACTATTACCTACTTCCAACCTACTTAAATCTCCGCGCCTGATTGGGGCGCAGAATTTCCAACCTGTTTCCGGTAGGTCCGATGCTGATAGACTTGTTCCTGAGAATACGTATTTTCTAGCCTTCATAGATCGCCGGCCTCACCATCTTACCTTAGACAGGTCATAATCAATGATTCCAAGTATTCCTATCTGAGGAACCGACAAGCTTCTGTCAAAAGCAATGTACTGTTCTGAACCATCACTCAGAGGAACAACCAAGAATTCATCCATGATCAAAGAATTGAGCTCTTCCAAATACGAAACGTATTTTTCGCGATCCGCCATACTTCGGAAAATCTGTCGGTTCAACAATTGGATTTTAAGTTCTAACGGACTAACAGGACCGGAAAAGTAGTAATTTAAAGCGCTTGATCGATCAAAGACCGTTATTAAGTCTGTCGCAGAGGGCTTCGAAGGTGACAACCTAGCGACAAAAATCGAGGCTTTGCCTTCTTTTAAATGACGCTTAAAGTCTTCGAATGATGTAATTCGAGGTTGACACTTATGTTTGAATCCACCATTCATAAGCAATTCGCAAACGAATTTAATAGAATCCATGAGTTCTTCGGTATAGGAATATATCTCCAAATCTTCTCTAGGAAATTGTAGAGTACCTACCTCAGCAGCTGGCTTTTTCTTTAGGCCAGTAAATCTTATAAAAGAGCGAGGGATGAAACTCGGCTGACTTGATGCATTAGGTAAGGATTTTGTTGAATTGATCGCTCTCGCTATAGACTCACGTATACCCTTATCCTTCCCATACTTTGTTGAAGCGTTGAAACCCACAAAAATGGTCTTTGGCTCAAAGTAAGGCATGCGCATTTCGAGGTATTCTGGATGTTGTTTCGTTGAAAAAGAAATATTCACTTTTCTCTGCATAGTATTGGTTACGAATTCGATTTGGACTGGCTCAGCATCAAATATCGGTTTTTCGACTCTCTGAATGAATAAAGACTCATGTCCCTTGCGAGGTAAAATATTCAGCCTAAACTTGCCCGTCCCAATCAAAACGCCATCTATACGCTTGCATAACGATGTCTGAACATCTGAAAAATCATTGAGTATCTCAAAATAGTCTTTGTCAAAATCAAGTAATATTTGATTCGACATAGGTACGGTAACTCCGGAAATTTTCGACGCTTGACCAGAGGCGAATTTCCGGGCTCCCTTGATATTAAGGAACCCACTAATAAAGCCCTTCTTCACAACATTTTCAATCATCGTCACCACATCTTGACTCTGTAAAATCGATCCATCAGAGAATCTTTGGCCACCGACTATTTCAATTAGGAGCTTTCTTCCCCCATTAGAAAAATTCCAAGATTTTGCCAACTCTCCTCTATATTCACCGGTTGTGGAGAAGTAAATTAATCTTTCGCAGATTTGCTTAACTATAAGATGAGAGTTCTTATTAATCACTTCAAAAGGATCGATCTTTTCTGGCAATGAATCCAGAAGAATAACTACGTCTCGCCCTGTTCCAAATCCTTGCATAGTTAGGATTGAATTTATTATCAATAGTAGAAATATTCTTCTGATAGACATGAACCTATGCCTTACCTTTTATAAAACTGTACATGTCGACTCCCAGAGAATTTCTATTAAGACCGAAACACTCTGCTCTTTCCACTACTACGCGAGTTACGTGAAAAATCGGTGATGCAGTTGGGTAGCTATACACAAGACATCTGCCTAGACGTGGGTCTGCGGTTCTTGCTTTGGCCAAAGTCAGAGTGATCGCATCGCGAAAAGTGCGACAATCCGGAACCGGAAGCGAATCAGAGAAGAACGAAATAGGCTTATCAGAAGCGTTTGCCCAAAAATCCATGAACTTTAATGCATTTTCGGAATGTTCGAACTGTTTAGTAGCCAAATCTTCTCTAGCCCCAGATACGGTGCCCGCGAGAGACTGGATTGCCTCAGTAATAGCCCTGGTGAGGGCTATTCGAGGATCAATATGACATCCAAAGCCACTATTATAAGCTTTAATATTAGGAAGGAAGTGGTTGCGGGTAACAACGTAGTAGACAGGAATTCCAATTTGCTGTGACAAATCGTTAACTTCAATGGAAATATTTTGTTCTCTAAGCTCTTTCAGAATTTTCTGTACGGGTTCATCTAAATGAATTTCATAGTCTTTTAGACTTCTGGCTACCCTTTGCACCAATGCCCACGAATGAGCATGTCGTTCACAGACTTCCAATAATCCATGAAAAACACTTTCGTAAAAGCCATTTCCAGATGAAAGTCCGTTGCTGTGGCTTTTGAAGGGTTCCTTTGCCAATGACATAGTGATCATGGCTACTGGTATAAGCAGATCACTGCCACACTCGAGGTCTTTCATGTACACCCAATCGAATGCACTGTCTTCAGCGAATCCGTATTGACCAAATCTTTCGGGTTCAATGTAGGGAAGAGCGGAATTCCTGATTTCATTTAGTGTCTTTTGTACTCGAGGACGGGTTGGAAGTTCGCTTGTTGCTATTTCAAATGCTTCAAAATATGCGCTAGCCAAAGACTCATCATCCGAAAGGCCTTTTCCCGATGCGACAGTGATGTGAACGTTTGATTTAGGACGCGTCACTGAATATATAGGTACAGACAAATTCACAAGGGTGTTAATTTTTGATGTTCGGCTAATACCAGAGAATTCCTGCTCTTTGCGAATGTTAAGTAAGCTCTCATTTAACTGTTTTGCCCGCCATGAATTCGGAAGTCGCTCAGTTATATGATCGTCTGTTGGCATGCATTCAATTTCTATCCAAAAATATTTTCCACGATCTTGAAGAAGAAAATCCTCGACGAAGTTGACTAACTTGAAGCCAGTCTCTTCAATGAGCTTGATTAGTCGTTCCTTGGACCAAAGATAAAAAGGAATGGGTTCGATGTTTGGTATGGAATCGAACCCACTAAGCACTCCGGACACGACATTGTCTTGACCTGCTCCAATGCAAATCAATACTTTTCCAAACGGTTTGGTAACTCTTTTTATCTCACGCAATCCCTCTATTGCTAAATTCTCATCCTGATGATTCAGCGAGAAAAGGCAAATACCCGAGTCAAAATAGAAGTTAGGAAGCGAGATTTTTTTTATGTCACAGTGAACCACTTCCGCATTCGCGACACATTTCCGGTAATGGTCCAACATTTTTAAAGAAAAGTCTATGCCTACAAAGTTCAGTCGATTGGAGTGATGTTTGACTTCATTGCCGGGACCACAACCAAAATCGGCAACTAAGGCGCCGCTTGGGAGTTTGCTAATATATTCATCGATCTTTTCTTTGATAAAATAGATTGTGGAACACTGCTTTTGGTAGATATCTGCCCCAGCATCGTAAAATTCATTGACTTTCATAGGTACCACCTATCATGATTTTGACAATAAAGATTTTTTGCCTTTCGCAAGCGAAAATGCTTCTAGGCCAAAGGATCGTAGAATTTTTGCTGCAATAAGACTTCTTGAACCGATATCACAAATACAAATCCATGTAGTTTCTCGATCTAGTGAAAGTTTATCGAGAAGCGACAAAGACGTATGAAGTGTTTTTGTGCCATTAAATTCACTAAATTTTGTTTCGCTCTGAAATCCTTCTGGATAAATCATGATCAAACCAACGGATCGCACAGATGAAAGTATTGATAGAAATTCTCCGGAATCGATTTCTAATTCTAACCCTTTTGGAAGTTTTCTTTTACCTGATTTAGGAAAGCAGAGGGGACAGTATTCATTTTTCTTGAAAGTTAACTCTTCAGTTTTGTTTTTTTCGAAATCAATATGAACCATCTTTGAAAATAGATTGGACTTTCGATTCGTTAAAATATTTACAACTTCAGTTGCTTGAAGACAACCAAGTGTTCCAACATGAGCTCCCAAAACTCCATTTTCGCTGCATGAAAAGGCAGACGCAAAGTCTGTAGTATTTGGAAAATAACATTCAAGACAGCTCCCCCTAGAATAGCTCCCTATTAATCCTTCGTTTGTATAGATACTGGCTGAAACGCAAAAAATTCCAACCGTTTGCGCGATTTTATTTATTGTATATCTTGCTTCTAGATTGTCCGTGCAATCTATGAGAAGATCAGAATTTCGAGCGATTGCTACCCATTCTTCAAAGTCACTCGATAGAATATTTCTACTTTGCGCAACAATACAATTTTCAGGATTTAGCCGTTGCAATTGAGTACGTGCAATCTCTGCCTTTGGCATACCGATGTCGTTAGGACCAAATAAAATCTGGCGATTTAGATTTGAAGCCTCGATGAGATCGCCATCGACTATTGTTATGAAACCAACGCCCATAGAATTAAGATAGAGCAGAAGGGGGCAGCCAAGGCCCCCAGCACCAAAGACAATGACCCTGGATTTTTTGAGGCGATCCTGGGCTACTTCCCCGAAAGACTTGAGGTTTTCCTGTCGAGAATATCGCATTATTCCCCCAAATAGAGAAGAGAATTGGTCAGAGAATTGGTCAGAGAATAGGCATTGCAGAATCCTCAAGACCTCCTTTTAATAGTAAAAGGAGATATGAGGTGATTGACTCGTCTTTTGGGCTGCGCTGCATTTCCTTCAGATTGCTAATTTCTAGCTTTTCTTCCTTCTGATCGCTACTAGCTCGCTTTTCTTCTGCAATTAGTCCGCTAGTCTGGGTAAGACAAGCCATAGTCATAGCAGCGATCAATTCCCTTTTCATTGTATTGAATTCCATACTGTCTCCTTTTAAAAAAGGGCTCGAGAGGATAGACTCAAACCCACATTGGCTATCTTTTTCCGAGATTTAGAATAATCCGAGAACATTGAGTAGCGAACCGGAATTTTTCGAAGCTCGGGTTCACTATATTCGAGAACTTACTCGACGAGTAAAGCTGAGTGACTAGGTGGGTGTGAACACGCGAAAACTTTTGCTTGTGATTTCTTCATTGCAAACTCCTTCTTAGGGACTATTAGGTCCCGTTGGGGCTTTACCTTGATTCAATTTCCTAAAACACCGTATTTCAATGGAAACTGTCACTGAACTTTGTTTCTCGGCTACAGCACACGTTGTGCCATACTCTGAACTTTTCTGATTGCCGACCACGAGGGCTCAAAAAATAATCCCAATCGACAATTGAGTGGTCTCATTTGGACTACTTTATCGATCAAATCGACAGCCAAGCATTTCACACCCTTTTAAAGACTCGACACTCTTTCCCCAGTTTTGGGAAATGGCCCTGAAAATTTCACCGAAACCTGGGTACGCTGCTGATTCGATTTATCAACTCATTAATTCCCATTACACGCCATTTCAACTATACTCGTCCTTTTGAAAAGTCTACGTCTTTTGCTTCAGAACTGAACGTCTGAGCGATCTTTTCGTACTCAGACTTGCGAGAGGATCTGAATCTGATAGCTATTTTGGCGTATTTATTTTGTCCTTTTCTTTCAGATGTTAGTCCGACGCTTGCATAGGAGAATTCCTTACAATGGCTAAAACCCCGGCATGATTGAAAAACGATACCTTTAGGTCTGCATTCGTCGCCGGCGACTTACTGCCAATTGCAAACAAAAGTCCTCCCACCACGACAAAGGTCGTTCTAATGAGCCATCCCGTGGTCTCAGACCAAAGGTCGATCCACAGCATCCGTATCAAACTCAAAAATGGGTCAAAAATTATAGTCGGCATGGGCGGCCTAATGTGAGGTTTTACCTTACTGATCATGAGCTTATTCAGCCGAAAGACCCGGTCGGAGCAGAGTTTTTGACCAGCTCTGGGATTCTGGCTTCGCGATATAAGGCATGGGACGTCAGGTGATTTGACATTAATTGAAGTAACCTAGAAATATTCCATAATAATATTAATACGTTAGAGATAGCATATTCCTTGCAATATCTCATCGCCACAGCTGTCTTTGGCAAATGAACACTGCAGAGGGCCCATCAGAAATGAACGGCATTCTTGAACGAATCAAACGTCACGGTCGACTTTTGGCCATTGCCCCACTGTTGACTGCCATTACTATCACGCTTCCGAAACTTTATTTAGAGGTCGTTGGCACCGATGTTTTTGGCACAAGAGAGATCTTAAAAGCCGAGATCGTTGAAAAGTTCCGTACTGAAGCCGGCATACTTTCCCTTGAAACCTGTGACATCAAACTTAGAATCAACGGCAGCATTCAGAGAGAGGGCTTTGACTGCGCAACTTGGGATCAAGTTAAGATTGGCGACATCGTCGATCGTGTCGACGCTTGGACTGTGTTTAATGGCCTTGATGAAGTGTATGGTCATGCTGTTATTGATGCCAGTCTAGCAGCAATTGAACTAGCGATGATCATATTCCTCCTAAATATTCGTAGTTTCATCGGATGGGTCGAAAAACAGACAAAACAATCCGAACCAATTTTTACTGGAAATTCCCACAAAAAGGAAAAAATATGAATCCTGCACTCCTGAGTCTTAAAATTGCCCAGTACCTTTACTTCGTCCTTGCTGCTGTTCTAGTTGTTCTGAGTTTTACCCTGGACAGTGGCGCTGGACTGCTATTTGTCAGTTTTTTCACAATTGGCTGGGGCTATTTCCTGGTGCGTATCCGTCGAGGTCTTATAGAAGGAAAATATTGGGCTTGGGTTGCGGGTATCATCATTTCCGGGATGCAAGTTTTCTCGATTTTCTTTCCGCTAGGAATCATGGGGCTTATGGGACTGCTGAACAGCAAGACCCGTCAGGCGTTCAATGCTATCGCTGACAAGGGATAAGATAAATTCGTTTTCGACTTTTAGTGCAAACTGTAACGACCTCGAATGAGGTCGTACACCCGCCGATGCTATTTACCTTCGACTTCAAAAGGTAAACATACAAGAAGCCGCGAATTATAATATCCTGACAGCACAAGAAAATCTAAATCCAATCAAGCGATTTTGCAATGATGAGTTCATTCATAACGGCGTGATGCGTGTTATTCATCGCGATCGCTTTGAATTCAAAATTATTCTTCTGACTGAGCAGTTCAACTTCTTCAGCCTTGTCATACGTTAGCAGAACCTCAGCTTTCGCTGATGAAGCAATGTCAAATATTCGGTCATGATCAACCTGGTGATGGAAATAGAGTCTCTTGCCGGCTTTCTTGCCTTTTCCACGCACAGTATAGGGTGGATCGATAAAAATCATTGCGTCAGGGGCGCCAGCAAATTTTTCCATGAGCTCCAAGCCATCACCATGAATGACTTCGATTCCAGCCCTAAATCCTGCGATTT
The DNA here is from genome assembly GCA_041736645.1 of Oligoflexus sp. Taxonomy (GTDB): domain Bacteria; phylum Bdellovibrionota_B; class Oligoflexia; order Oligoflexales; family Oligoflexaceae; genus Oligoflexus. The sequence goes on from JBGSTF010000199.1 coordinate 8,996, forward strand.
CGTTAATTCGCCTTGCAAGAGTTTCAGGATACCAGCGCGACAATAAACCTTTGCCGTTTTCCCCAGATTTTAACATCCCTGCGCCCGGCGCAAGAATGCCACCATGATTGACACGATTTCTAACGATCGTTCGGAATGCTAGCTCTCGGGTGCTTTGCGTCCTACCGTCAATGATGGCCTTGGCATTCTCAAAGCTCATCTCAAAATCAATAATCTGTTTGACAAGCCATGAACAATCCGCTTCCTTGCCAAAAATAGTCTTCCATACAGCGCAAACATCTTCGTCCAGTTCTGATATGACAACTCGCTTGGCAAAACCCTCGGCCAAAACACTCAGACTTACTATCGCACCGCCCGCAAAGGGCTCGACAAAATGCGAGGGGAAATCGCCATTTCTGGCGACATAGCTTGCAATCCACTTCCTGATTCTCGGCACGAGCCAGGTTTTGCCACCTGCATAGCGAAACGGACTTCTTTGAGGAACGGAAGAAACATTAACAACCTTGGCTAAATCAAGCGATGGATTTTGCTTAGCTACATCTGACACTATTCAGTCCTCTATCTGTTCGATCGACTCGTCGCTCTCTAAAATGCTCGTGAGCGGGATTCCATTCGATAGCTTCTCATTGAGTTTGCCCTTGAGCTTACCCAGAAACAAATCGATATTCCCTGGCTCCGCAACTGTAATTTTATTCAGCGCATCGTTAAAACTGGTGAAAATTTTCTCTTTAATTTTAAGTTGGAGTCGCGTCCCTGCCGCATCTTTTTCCAAGTCATATATCAGCCATGCTATCTCAGCTTCTGCTTCCGGCACGACAGGTAATTTCGGGAGGGTCTTGAAAAAGCTAGAGTGCAGAACGACTACCGACTTTTTCTTCCAAGCATGCAAAATACCTCCCTTAAACAGCAGTTGCGGGGCAAGCCGTTTCCGAGAGGACGACAAATAGTCTGCGCGAGGGTAGTTTCGTCCGTTCCACTGAAACTCCGGTCGAGGATCCTTCATATAAGATTCAAAAGGTCGACGAATATTCCCTGACACATAAACACCTTGGACTTCAACAGCTCCAAAGTCCAGAATTTCGCCACTGTCTTTGTCGTAGCTGACTAGAACCATATCGATATTGCCAGCGGGTTTCCCGTATTTGTCTTCGATCCTCACTTCGCTTATGGCTACCCAGTGAGTATTCTTCTCGAAAAAAAATTTTGCTGACTCGCTGACGATAGCCCAGTCCTCTCTGAAGCGGACGGGACAAGTAATTGCGTATCCATCTGCGTCGAAAATAGTACAAACGCCCAAGGGATCATCAACCTTGTCTTTGGTACAATTTGGCACTTTATTGTTAAAAGGACACAGCTTCTCCGAACGATATCGCTGCGCCTGCTGAGACTCATTCGATATAGGAAAGCCAAAGACTTCTGCTAGCGGGTTCCCAGCCATCTTACCCTCTGCCTATCAAATCCAACTTTTTTTTCTCGGCCAATATGATTCAGAGTAGGACAGAAGTCCAGACGCCAAAAAATCGCAATCAAAAGGAGAGTAAGATCTTCCGCCATCAAAGCTGATTTTGAAAATCGTCCGACCTGTATGGTGCCAGCCATAAATATTTACGTCAATTGCTTTCTATATTTTCACCTTTGTTTTCCTATCTATGTCGACGGCTCCGGACTCATTCCCATCAAATAGCACTGCCGCCCCGTTCCCCAGTTCGAATGCGGATGCATTGCTCAAGCGGAACAACCAAAATCTTCCCATCGCCGACTTTACCACCGTTTTGCCTAGCTCCTCTGAGGATGGCATCAATGATGATTTCGACAAACTCATCGTTGCAGGCAATTTCGAGTCGAACTTTAGGATAGAGATCAGGAACATGAATCTGCCCGCGATAGAGATCTTCGCCAAGGTATTGACCATGACCAGTCGCACGAGTCACGGTGATTCGAGTGATTTCAGCAGCGACTAGCGCCTCTCTCACATCATCGAGCTTTTCCGGCCTAATGACGGCAATAACGAGTTTCATATCTTACATCTCCTGTTAAAGACGAGGTATTGCTTTCAATTGAGGTTGAGAAAACCATAACCGTGTTCACCATGGAGCGAGTGATCCATTCCGGCTTTCTGCTCGGCATCCGATAATTTAAGACCGACAAATTTCTCCACCAATACCACCAGAATAAGGGTGACAATGGCACTGTAGGCAATGGTAATACCAACTCCTGCCGATTGAATTCCAAATTGCTGGAGCATCGACCACGGCTCACCCTTGGCAGCAGCTGCAGAACTGAGCGCAGTCACAGCGCTGGGACGCAGGAAAAAAGTCAGACCGAGGGCACCCAAGATACCGGCGACTCCATGAATGCCAAAGGCATCAAGACTATCGTCATAACCCAACTTGGATTTCATAATAAGGGCCAGATAGCAGACACATGAAGCGGCAGCTCCTAGCACCATAGAGCCGAAGGGCGGCACCACTCCCGCAGCCGGTGTTATAGCCACAAGGCCCGATAAAATACCCGAAGCCAGACCCAAGCTGGTGATCTTTTTTAAGTGAAAATGTTCGATACAAATCCAGGTGAGAGCTCCGGTTGCCGCTGCAGCCTGAGTTGCGGTAAAAGCCTGCGCCGTCAGAAGATTGGAACTGATACCACTGCCGGCATTAAAACCAAACCAACCTACCCATAAAAGGCCGACGCCTATTAAAGTCATTACCAAGTGGCTCGGGTGCATGGCTGTCTTAGGATATCCAACCCTTGGCCCAAGAAAGAGTGCAGCAACCAATCCACTGATACCAGAAGAAATGTGGACAACGGTTCCACCGGCAAAGTCAATAGCGCCCATTTTAAAGAGAAAGCCATCGGTGGCCCATACCCAGTGGCAGATTGGACTATAAACGAGCAGACTCCAGAGTGCGATAAGCACGCAATACCCCCTGAATCGAATACGTTCGGCAACGGCTCCAGCCATGAGAGCCGGAGCAATAATGGCAAACTTGCCTTGAAACATAGCAAACACATATTCCGGAACCGATGACTCCAGAACCTTTTCATCAATTGACTGCAAGAAAAGCAATCCACTATCCCAGCCGATGAAACCACCTAGAACACCTTTGCCGAAGGCCAAGGCATAGCCGACAGCAACCCATAAAACACCGACAATAGCCAGCGCAGCAAAACTATGCAGCATGGTGCCGATGACATTTTTGGTTCGGGAAAGCCCACCATAGAACATCGCAAGGCCAGGTATCATGAGCAGGACCAGCACAGTTGAAGTTAGCATCCATGCGGTCACTCCGGAGTCGACTGACGTCGATGCTGACGCTGTGAGCGGAGCCAAGAGACTCAAGGTTCCTCCTGCCAGCAAAAGGGACCAATCTTTACGGATTCGAATCATACAATCCTATGTCCTTTTTTAGCTTGTAGCTTCGGGTTTATGTCCGCACGCCTGTCCAGACTCACCGCGGCCTTTACAATAAAATTTCTGCACTCATAGCTGATTCGAAACAAGAATGCATAATATTTTATGAAAACTCTTAAGGAACTTGCTTTTAAACCACGGGTTTGTCGTTGTTATCCTGTCGAGCGAGATTTCCCGAGAAAACGATGGCCTAACAACGTCTGACTGACTCACAGACCTGTCCGCTTACCGTGAATGCTTGCATGCCTGCTCAATCGAGTACGATTGTTCACTCCAGTTTGATTCGCAAAAAGTGCCGAACGTCAATGGCCAGCTGCCAAGAGTCCACATTTCTGTGGCCTAGCCTTGGCTGTTTTACGAAATGATCCGTGCCGTGGTATCATCACCAAGGTTGGAGACGACAGAACCACGACCTGTATAGCCTGCCTTCTGCCTAATTCTTCAAGCCTCATGGAACTCCTGAGGAACCTGTTCCCTTCGGTCCTTTGACTTGACAATCAAACCATACCCGGCAGTTGACCTGATGGGCCCATCATGAAACTTTCGCGCAACAACCCAGGGCAGGAGCTCATTCTTGGCTACAAATAAATACAGCGGAGCACAAAAAGCAGCGATCCTTCTGCTGTCTTTTGGCGAAGAGATTGCCTCAGAAATTTTTAAGAGCATGACTGAGTTTGAAATAAAGCGAATTGGTAGTGCCATGAGCCGGCTGGGTCGATTGGAACAGTCCATCATCGACGAAGTGATGCTGGAATTCTATGGCATCCTGCAGCAGAATAAAAAATTCTTCCACGGTGGCAACGATTTCACCATGAAAGTGATCGCCAGTGCCTTCAAGGGCGGCGAAGCAGACGAATTGATCGAGCAGTTATCGCTCGGTTCGACGGCCAATCTCGATGCCTTGGAACTTGTCGATCCTAGAACCCTAACCAACTTCATTCGCAATGAACATCCCCAGACCATCGCTCTGATCCTGGCTCACTTGGATGCGCAAAAATGCGGGGAAGTTCTAAAGCTCTTGCCTGAAGCATTGCATACCGAGATCATTCTACGAATATCCAATCTCGATACTGTTGCTCCTGAAATCATCGACGACATAGATGATGTTCTACGCAACGAAATTCAAGCATTGGGTTCGATTTCAAGCCAGAAACTCGGTGGTGTGGAGCCTATTGCAGAAATGCTCAACTTGATCGACAAAGCCACTGAAGAACAAATATTGGACAACCTTGAAGAACGTGATCCGGACCTAGCGGAACAGATTCGCCAATTGATGTTTGTGTTTGATGACCTTGCCAAGATAGACGATCGCGGCATCCAAGAACTGATTAAAAATGTTAAGGCCGAGCAATGGCTGACCGCTCTGAAAACTGCATCAGAAGCCGTCGCCGACCTTGTTTATAAGAACATGTCGGAACGGGCTTCCAAGATGCTCAAAGAGGATATGGAAGCCATGTCTGCTGTAAAACTGTCCGACGTCGAAGCCATGCAATATGAAATAGTGCAGATCGCCAGAAAGCTTGCTGAAGATGGTAAAATCGTTATCGCCCAGGGTGGAGAAGCGGCTTATGTATAGTCTTGACCTCTAGGAGGCCTTGCCACGTCGCCTCGTTCCATAGTCGCCCGGCATTTCTATGCAAAAAACGGCGATATTACTGAGTTTTGTACGGGAACTCGCTCTCTTGCCTATCAAAAACTTCCTATCTGCAGTCTGTCCTTCATCTTTCCTGGGATTCCGCTCCTAGCAATCGCTTTGACCTTGCTAATCCCAAAGCCTTCAATAAAATCCCTTGCTACTCGCCCAGGATCAGCCTCGGAGCTGATCGTACGCGTAGCATGTTCGAAGGGCCGACACACATGTAAGCTGAGATCGAAATCCGATCAAAGTCGCAGATGTCGGCGATTTCGGGCCAGAGCACGGAACGTCGCAATAAAGGTTAAACTTATGTCACGCATAGTATGTAAATTTGGCGGAACTAGCCTAGCAGACGCATCCCAGTTCAAAAAGGTGCGGGCGATTGTCGAAGCCGACAAGCGACGCACGATTGTTGTCCCCTCTGCTCCTGGCAAACGCTCGGCCTCGGACGCCAAGCTTACCGATCTTCTCTATTTGTGCCAGCAAAGCGCTTCTGTCGGTAGTGATTTCACGCAGGTGTACTCGCGCGTCAGCGAGCGATTCTTGGAACTTGAGGCCGAACTCGGTGTCCATGCAAATATGGCAAATCACCTCGAACAGCTACGCGAAGCCATCGTTCGCGGCGTTAGCAAAGACCACGTTGCTTCTCGGGGCGAATATCTGAATGGTTTGCTCATGGCAGCCTACTTGAATGCTGAGTTTGTCGATCCACAGGATTGCGTGCTGCTCACCCCCAACGGCGGCGTTCATCCAGACACCTACCTCATGCTGGGCGAACGCTTGGCTCGCGAGGATAAACGTTACGTGGTTCCTGGCTTTTATGGACGCGATGCTCAAGGCCAAGTAAAGACTTTCTCACGAGGGGGCTCGGATATTTCAGGAGCTATCGTCGCACGATCAGCCAAAGCCGAACTCTACGAGAACTGGACTGATGTTTCGGGATTGCTCATGGCCGACCCCAGAATTATCGCCAATGCCAAACCCATGGAAGAAGCTACGTACGCGGAAATTCGCGAGCTCTCGTACATGGGCGCATCCGTTTTGCATGATGAGGCTATCTCGCCGGTTCGTGAAGTGGGTATTCCCATTTGCATCAAGAATACCAATGCTCCTGACCACCCCGGCACACGTATTACCAGCAAGCTGAGCCCGGAAATTGAGAAATCCACGGAAATTGCCGGTATTGCTGGTAAGAAAAACTTCGTGATGATCAATATCGAAAAGAATTTAATGAATAAGGAGATCGGCTTTGCATTCCGACTCTTCGGAGTGTTGGAGCGGAACGGAGTGAGTTTCGAGCACTGTCCATCGGCCATCGACAGCATGAGTGTCGTGGTCGAAGCCTCGCAGCTGGAAGGCAAGACTGAGACCGTTCTCGAGCAAATCAGAAACACTTTGCATCCCGATCGTTTAGAACTCGAACCACAGATTGCATTGATTGCTATAGTCGGGGAAGGAATGGCTAAAACTATAGGCATTGCTGCCAAGGTCTTCGTCGCCTTACGGGATGCTCAAGTCAATGTACGCCTGATCAATCAGGGCTCCAGCGAACTCAACATCATCGTTGGCGTTATGCCTGACGACTACGAAAAAGCCCTGCGCGCTCTTTATGATGTTTTTGTGCCCAACTAATTCTCGGCCAGCTCTGGGCAGCAGCACACTTCTGCTGCTACCCTCTGTAGCTTCTTAGCAGTCATGTCTCATAGCTATAAGGACTCTCTATGCGCTGGAAAGACAGTCGACGCAGTGACAATATTGAAGACGAACGCGATTCTTCTCCACCTCGATCCGCCGCCATGGGTGGAGCCGGAGTCTTTTCTCTGCTCTTTCGCGTCGTGCCCTATCTTTTAGGCACCAAGATCGGTCGCATCCTTCTCGCCATCGGAGTTGTCGGCTACTTTGGATTGCGCATGCTTGGGATAGATTTGATGCAAACCGGCGGCGGAAGTTCGGTCGTTGCTCCAAGGCCTGAGTCTAGAGTCCCTGTTGCCGACAAGAACGATAGCCTTGCCGATTTTGTGTCGGTGGTGCTTGCCGATACAGAAGACACCTGGACGACAATTTTTCAAGGCATGAACAAAGTGTATGAAAAGCCAAAGCTGGTGCTCTTTCGCGACCGCGTGAATTCAGCCTGTGGTTTGGCCGATTCGGCTATGGGCCCCTTCTACTGTCCAGGCAATCGCAAACTCTATATTGATCTTTCCTTTTACCAGGACATGAAAAGCAAGCTCGGCGCTCCCGGAGATTTCGCGCAGGCCTATGTCATTGCTCACGAAGTCGGGCATCATGTGCAAAATTTATTGGGTATCAACGCCAAAGTCGAGCAGGCCAGCCGGAGCTTGTCCAAGAATGGCGCGAACGGACTTTCTGTAAAAATGGAACTACAGGCCGATTGTTTTGCTGGAATTTGGGGTCATTTTGCGAAAAATGAGCGCGATATGATCGAAGCTGGTGACCTGGAAGAGGCTCTGAATGCTGCCGCAGCCATTGGCGACGATCGTCTTCAAGAACAGTCACAAGGATCCGTGAGACCTGAATCCTTTACCCATGGGACTTCAAAACAAAGAGTGGAGTGGTTTCGACGAGGTTTCGATCAGGGGAAAGTTGAAAATTGCGACACCTTTCGGCAAAGCTCATGATCGCCAATCCCCTGGAGAGTCATAGATCTTCTATCTCTAGTCAGCTGTCAGGACGCAATTACTGGCAGCTCAAAGATTCGATGTTTTTATCACAAGGATATTTGCCTTCACCCTTCATAACAATCTGCGGACTATGGCCGTTAGCATCAATTTGAAGATCTTCGATGACGCCATCTTTATTCACCTGAGCTTCGACCAAAGCTTGATTCCCGCGGGCTCTTACGTAGATTTTTCCGACCACCATGTTCACATCCATGCTGATCTTGTTCTGGTTACCAGCCACAAAGATACACACAGCAGGCAATTTCGTTGTGGGCAGGGTCGCGCTAAGCTTCAAAGTTACCTTGTTGAGATTTCCTGTAAGACGAATCGCAAGTGCTTCTGTTGGCGTCAATGAGATGTCTTTTTGTGAGCCGGCGACCTTGACTCGATTTTGACCAACTCCTGCAACGCTGGCACATTCGGCTTCATCCGACTTCCCTTCGTTGCCATTGGTTTTACCACTGCCCTTGCCATTGCCTTTTTGCCCTTGACTCTGCGAAGAACCGGCGTCTGTTTTATTGTCGGTTGTTGCCTCTGATGGATCCAAGGGATTAGTTCCAGAATTGACAGCATCGGCGTCAGAAGAAGGATTCATAGAACCAGAGTCTCCGGAAGAATTTTTGATATCGGTTTCCACTTGTATCGTCCCGTCAGCCGGATTTGCATCAGCAGCTCCAGCAGTCACATTCACATCATAGGACTGAGAAGCTGCGGTGTCCGATGCAAATCGGCTCTTCTCGCAAGCGACGACTCCAGACAGAAGGATCACAGAGATAAACATCGACTTCATGGTGTCCCCTTTGCAAAGATTGAGTGACAAGTCTTAGGTTTATAGAGCTGATTTCTTGTAAACGTTCTATTCTCTAAATTCGGTGACCTTAGGATCCAAGTCCTAATCCCATTGATATTCATGCTGCATGCCGTACACAGAATCTTATCGGTTTTTTTATGATAAAATTGAATGAAGTATATTTAATTCTTTTATATTAGATAGTTATAAGTAAAAATTAAAAGCCATTTCTACACAGATTTATCAAATCTCGCGCTTTTGGCGAAACGCTTGCGCTCTCCGACTAGGCCTCACCAGACCTAAAAAACTGTATAAAGCGACTCGATCGAGGCCCTGAGCTCGAAAGTAAAAGCCGCCATTGCAAAAATTTCAGTCACTTAGCCTCTGCAATATAACCCGCACACAGGCGTCTCCTATCGGGCATAAATTGGAGGCACTTTCTCTCAAGAACTTCTTTCTTAGCTACCTTACTGCTGGAATCAATTTCCCCAGAGCCATAGCCAAACGATTGCGCTTCGAAGCCGATGCGATTGTCATTGGTGATTCCGCACGCTTTCAAGTGCAACACACAGGAATTGATATCTTCGTTAACACCGTTGTGCCTTTGCTCGTCAGCACCCTTAGCTTTGGTCTTCTTTATCCATGGATCGGCATTTGGGGCTATCGTCGGTTCCTTTCCAAACTAAAAATTGAAGGTACCATTGACCTTGCAGCCATTCGTCCTATCAAACAAGACGTGGGCGCGACCGGTGAATCCCTCAGCGAAATATTCTCTTTGGATGCTGGATTTGGAGTTTAGTATGACGATGCCGATCGAGATCCA
>JBGSTF010000212.1:0-7840 GCA_041736645.1 Oligoflexus sp.
GCTTGGGATGAGTGGCGGATCATCACAGTCGAAGCAAGTTTGTCCGGCGCGGTAGCGGATCTGGAGGCGCGGATTCAAATATACAACGTTGGCGATCCCAGTTGGATCGAGTTCGTTGCTTACCAAGTGACGTACACACCCTGATAAAAAGAGCCTCACATGCCCTCAAAGAGGCAGGATGAATGCCTGTGAGGGTGATATCATCGTAAGCGCCACCAAATCCACCGGCTTTATTTACTCAGCTGATAGGGCTTTAATTGGAAGTGCTTCGATGCTTGATAAGGCAAGAGTCCCCCCTTCTCTCATCCCAGCTTTTCAATCCTCGTCTAGTTTTACGACGCTCTTATACAGCCTCTAAAAATGCCCACAGCCTTCTCCTGATTCAAAAAAAGACTTTAGCCAATCCTCTAACACTCAAATATTTCTAGCTTTTCAGCGATTAGTTAAAATATTTTTAGACACTCGGCTAAGGGGTTTTATTCCTATAGCTAAGGCCTTGAATAGCCGAAACTAAAATACTCCGGTGTTTTAGTATCAAATGCGAGACCTGTAGCAATCGAGGGAACACATGAAACTCAAGCCCAGAAGATATGCGACTCTGCTCTTGGCAACTTGTCTATTTGCCAGCTGTTATGAAAAGGCAGAACCTCTCACGGCTTATCGAGACGACTCTGCATCCGGACAAACCGAGGGAGACCCGCAATCAGCCACAGCAACTGCAGATGGTAGCGCACAGGAAAACACAACTAACCCCACGAACACGGACCCAGCAAACCCGGCAAATTCAATGCCCGCTGGTACAACACCAACAACATCAGCTCCAACAGCTGTCGCCACAGGAACAACGCCTGCCACTGGAACCACAGCAATCTCATTTACACCGAAAACTTACACTGGGGCCAACTACCCAGCGTTCGTCTATGCTGTCTGGGTCACTGATGCTAACAATAAATATATCAAGACAATACGCGCTCAAGCTGGGACCCGGATGCGATATCTGGACAAGTGGTTGACGTCAGCAGGAGTGGTCTTGCCCACCCAGCCCGATGGCGTTGCAGGCGCCACAATCAGCTTTGCGGCATCTGCTCCAGTTGCAATTACTTGGGATATGAAGGATAAGGCTGGCGTCATCGTTCCGCAGGGCAATTACAACATTAACTTTCAGCTTACCTCTTCCAATAATACTGGTTTGAGTCTGGTTGTCCCTGTCACAATAAATGCGACAGGAATAGCGAAGACTGATTCGACCATGGTAGGCGGTGTCACTGCTGTTTCAATCACTCACACACCTTAATTATTCATCAACCCAGAAAGCCTTGCTGAAAATGGTTTCAGCTAGGCTCTCTATTCTAACGATCAAAATCAATTCGCCTTACCAACCGCCCCCGTATCCCCAAGCACTTGGAAGCTTCGATTCTTCAGAGCTGGCAGCCGAGGAACCTTGAGCTCCGGGAATGTCCCCGTCAGACTTCCCAAAAACTCAACGAGGGCTTCGACATCTCTATCAGGCAATTCCTTATTTAATTGAGTTTTGGCCATAACACGCACCGCCTCGGCTAGGGTTGCCACGCTGCCGTTGTGAAAATAGGGTGCTGTCAATGCGATATTGCGCAGACTAGGAACTCGCCACATTCCTTGATCTTCCGGTTTTTTGGTGACTTCAAAGCGCCCCTTATCTGCTGTCAGCTGATACTTCCTTTCGAATTCTGATCCAGGAAACGTCGGGAACTTTTGAAAGAATCCCGTACCAGGTGGAAGGGCTGGTCCTGCAAAATTCACTCCTTGATGACAAGCAACACAGCCTGTTTCTTGAAACAAGGCAAATCCCCGGCTTGCATTGGCGCTCAATGCCGACTTCTCACCTTTTTGGAATTGATCGAATGGACTATTCGGAGTGTTGAGGGTCCGCTCAAAAGCAGCAATTGCCTTCGTGGCGTTGGTCAAATTAATGCTATCCTTGCCACCAAAGACTTTGCTGAACAATTTTTGATACTCGGGAATTTCCCCAAGTCTGGACATGACCAGCTCGTGATTGGTCATTCCCATTTCAATCGGATTGACGATCGGTCCTTTAGCCTGTTCTTCCAAAGAGGATGCTCGTCCGTCCCAAAATAGAACCGAAAGGTGGCCGCTATTCCAAACCGTTGGGGAAGAGCGAAGGCCTGTCTGTCCAGATGTTCCCACCGAATTAGGTCGGCTGTCTTCTCCACCTGCCGACAGATTGTGACAGGAGTTGCAGGAAAGTGTTCCAGTCATGGAAAGACGTGGATCAAAAAATAGAATCTTACCCAACTCCACTTTAGCTGGCGTTCCCGGATTATCCGCAGGTGCTGGCGCCTCCTTAGGCAGGGCGGCAAATACACCCATCGGCTGTGGGGTTGAATAAGCCATTTGATAGCCAAAGAGCAGTCCAAACAACAGAATGTAGCAGGAAGTGAAACGCATTGAATGCCTCCGCATCAAACTCTAAACTAAAGACCATGTTCCATAGATAGACTCTTTCGTGAACTTCGCAAGCAGTTTAAAAATCTAGGCACAGAAACACAGGACTCTGCCTCGAGAACGAAAATCATATTCAATACGTCAGCTGCCCAGGAAAGAAAATCCTTATCCAATCGTTATTTTTTGCTTAAAGAATAGTCTTTTTATCAGAAGGCGCAGGATCACTGGCGCTTAACCATCGCAAGACTTTGCTCATCGCTACTATGAAATTCAAATGGCTTCCCAGGTCACTGGTACTTCTAAGTGGATAGATGGCCTGCTGATGATCCAGGGAATTATGACCAACCGTAACTCTCAAAGTATTGAATTCTGCATGCAATTCTTACTATAACGGACGAAGCGAAAATATTCCCAATAGGTCGAAGTTTTACGAGAGGTTGTAGCCGCATCTCCACTCGATCTTGCTTATAACCGAAAACGCACTATTACTTACGGTTTATAGGAGAAGATTGATGAAAAAAGTCGTTACAGTTAAGCAAGTCAAAGCAGTTTCTGGTGGTGCTCGTAACCACGGGATTCACTTCTAAGAAGACCGCGTCCGCTGAGTCTGTCAGTGGACGCTCCTCTCGATTTTGGTCAAGGACCTTCTACTGCCTACTATTTGCACTTCCCTCTTTCATTTTGCTTGCATCATTCTCTTGAATTGATCCCAGGATTGCTTTAGGGAACTCGAGGACAGGGATTCGGCGGCAAGATCGGGTCCTTTGCATCTATCGATCCGTATCAATAATCTCCCAAAAATTCGACAAGCAAACAAATCTCACCTTGCTTCGAGTAAGCAGCTCTGGTACCGATTCCTGGCTGGGTTTCACCCTCTCTCGATGCTGAGCAAAAGCTCCTGACAAGGACTGTATCATGCTGAACTTATTGCTTACTTTCAGGTACCTCCTGATCTCCCTCTTGCTGTTCTCGTGCCACCAGGTTTCTCCACCCCGTCCGGCTGCGAGTCAGATCAAAATTGTCGGCGGTGAGGCCGTCGAAGCTGATAGTCCAGCATGGCGCTCCACAGTCTCTTTGTCCAAACTCGGCAAGGATGGGTTTAACTCTTTTTGCAGCGGCACTCTCATCGCTCCGGACCTCGTGCTCACTGCCGCCCATTGCCTCGAGGGCATCAAGTCGAACAAACAATTCATTGTGCTCTTTGGCAAGAGCGAGAAAGATCCCGAAGCCATCAGCCGTGCCGTGACGAACTTTCAAAGCTTTAGGCCGCAAGATGGGGCTCGCTACTTTCCTAATTTTGATATCGCTTGGGTGAAACTAGAGGCCACTGCGCCGGCTGGCTATGAACCCGCCGAAATTTTACGTTCCGCGGATCAGTTGAATCCTTTGATTGGCGTCGAAGATGCCATCCTTCTAGCTGGCTTCGGTCGTACAAAAACGGAATGCACTACCGCAGAAATCGGCTGCTCCGGAACTCGGCTTCAGGTACGTACTCATCTTCGGCGATTCATCAACACCGCACATTTTTGGCAAGTGCTGGTGCTTGGTCCTAAGCCTATGCATGGCACCTGCAACGGCGATTCCGGTGGGTCGATGTTTGCACAGATCGGTGGACGATGGTATGTCGTCGGCGATTTGAATGGCAAAAATCTAAGCTTGAATAGCTCTGCCGTATGGAATAGCGAAAAAATCTGTGAATCAGGCGAATCGATTTACAATTTCGCAGGGGCCTATGTGGACTGGATTGAACAGAGTTCCGGTGTTAGGCTTGCCTTCGACTCACAAAAAAACCCTCCAGGCTTGGGTCTTGCACCAATCGATAGCGCAGACGTCCTGGGAGCCGAGCCCAAGCTTGCCACCATGCTACGCTATAACAATCCAGATGACCCTCTTTGGATCACCAGTGAAATCCTTATTGAAAACTTCGGCGAAGAATCAAAACGGAATATTCCCGAATTGAACTATGTTGTGACTGATCCAGACCGGGCTGCGGCAGCCATGGAACTCTGGGAAAGTTTTGCTTATACAGGGGTCGGCTTTGATCTTGCCTCCTTCGCCCTAAAGGATCGACAATTGAGCGATTTGCGCCCCATCGCCCAACTCAAAAATCTGAAAAAGCTGGAACTGACAGCCAATCGTATACTGGATATTTCGCTTCTGGCAAAATTGGAGTCTTTGGAAGAACTGACCTTAAGCAACAACTATGATTTCCAAACCAAGAAAAATTTGCCTTATGATTTGAGCATTCTGAGATATTTACCTAAGCTCAGGGTCCTCAATCTTATGGGCAATTCAGGCAATCTTGATGTCTCCGGCATACCCTGGGAAAGCCTCGGCCAGCTGGAAGTTCTTAATCTGGCTGAGAACAGCAATACGATCGACTGGAGCAGCATACCTTTTGAATCGCTATCGAAGCTTCGTCGTCTGGTCATCGCCGATTCAGGCGTCACCGATATCTCCTTTCTGGTCCGCGCTCCGAACCTTGAATCGATTGATATGCGCAATAACTCCATCCGCGATATTTCTGTCTTGTCCCAGCTTCCTTCCTTGCAGGACTTGGATTTGACCCAGAATCTCATTGAAGATTTTTCTTCGCTAAGCTCACTGACGGAACTCAAGCAGCTCAGAGCCCTGGCTAATCCCCAAAAAATCAAAGCTTGCCCCGAAGGCGCTCATTGTCTGTTTAACCCCGATCCTTTGCCTAGCTTTGCCGACTATTGTAAGTTTTCACAAAATCTATCCGCAGCGGACCGCCCTCTCTGGCCTGCGAATAAAACAGTCATCCTGCTGCTACGTGCTGTCGGACAAAGTGATGTGAATCAAGCCAACTGTGAAACAGCCAGTGAAGCCTTGCATCTCAAGAAAAAATTGGAGTTCTCGGGGCTCAAGGCCGCTCCATGGATAAGCGATCTCAGTCCCTTGATGCCGTTAACTCAACTTGAAGAATTGAAACTCGACCATCAAAGTTTCCAGGACCTAAGTCCGCTTGGAACACTCTCGCAGCTGCGGAGCCTGGACCTATCAAGCAACCGACTGACCAGCCTGCAGGGTTTGGAAGGGCTCCCCAACTTAAAACGACTGGTCGTAGATCAGAATAAGCTCTCTGATATCAGCCTACTCGCGGCAATACCTGGACTGAATCTCTCGGCCTTGAACAATCCCAATCTGCCCAAAATTTGCCCGATTCCTGAGGGAACCTGTGTCTTTGATTGAGCAGCTTTTAAAGAACAAGGTTCTAGCACTCGCAATATTTAGATGACTCTTAGTCAATAATACTAGTCGTTTTCGGTTGCAACACACGCTAAAAGCAAAGATCACTTCGCTCGCTTGTGAGAGGCCAATATCCATGACTAAGAATTTTCTCTTCACCATTTTTTGCTTCGGGTTTCACCTCTTCCAAACCGGTATTGCGCATGCTCAAGCAGAAGTTCAAAGCTCTCGGGGCACACTCGAAGTGGTCTTTTCTCCCGCCAAGACTCAGGAAAGTCATCTGCAAAAAGCCCGTCAGTGGATCGATCAGGCTCAATCGTCGCTTGATATTGCCATGTACAGCATGAGCCGTGGCTCCACAGAGATCATCGCAGCCATCAAAGCTGCCAAAGATCGTCAGCTCAGAGTTCGCTTGCTGCTCGAAACTGGAAATGCGGATCGTTTGAGTCCCGAAGGCTCACTTTCGGCGCAAATGGAGCTGCTGGGGGTTGACGTCCGCTATATCAACAAAATCATGCATCACAAGATGGCTTTGATCGATGCCCGGGGTTTGGATCAGAAAGGAACACCCATGCTGATCACCGGGAGTGCAAACTGGACTTCATCGGCGGCGGCCATTTACGATGAAAATACTCTTTTTGTTAAAAATGATCGGGATATTATCAAGCAATATCGGCAGGAATTTGATCATCTGTGGACCAATTCACGTGACTTTGTGGGAGCAGCCATCTCTCAAGATTTCTCCGTGGAACCTCTCATCTCTGCAGACACCGATTCCCCAAGTTCATTGAAAGCCTTTTTTACCTCAGCGAATTTCCAGGTCACTCAGAGTCGATATGGCAAAGGATTCTCTGTGATTGAAGGAAAGAATACGGTCAGCGATCAAATCGTTGCTCTGATCCAATCAGCCCAACATTCTATTCAAATCGCCAGTGGCCACTTTCGATCCTATGCGATCGCTAACGCGCTGATTCAAGCAAAAAAGCGCAATCCACAGTTGGACGTCAAAATATATCTGGATGCCCAGGAGTTCATCTCCAGCTCCTACAACAAAAAACAGGCTAAAGAACGTGACGCCTGTCTCAATAAAGCGGATACCCAGTCGGCAAAGAACCTCTGTTTTGACAAAGGTTATTACTACAGCTACGAGGCTCAAGCTGCGGGACTCGAACTGAGGTTCAAATCCTATGCCTATCGTTGGCATTATAGCTATGCTGCGCAGATGCATCACAAGTATGTGATTGTTGACAATAAGTCCGTTCTTACTGGTAGTTACAATTTTTCTGACAATGCTGAACACGACACCATCGAAAACCTCCTGTTTATAAGTCGCGATGAATTTCCTGAGATTGTCGATTCCTATGCCGCGAATTTTTACAAGATGTGGGACTTGAATCGTCCGGCTCTGGACACTCTCATGCAGTTCATTGAAACATCCAATAGCATTCCTTTAGTTTTTCCGCCTATGGCCCTGACTCAACAAGAACTTTCTGAACTCAAAAATCGTATCAGCGCTAACTGTGAGGCCATCAATTCAGAAGAATTTAGAAATTTCCCAGAAAAGCATCTGAGCTGTCCTCGAACAAGTCCCTGAGCTAGGCGCCTAGCAGGCGCTGAATCAGCGCTTGGCAGAATTTCATCAGGTGAAGCTTAGGAATTTTCCTCGCTGCGGCTCATCCGTATCCCAACGATAGAGGCCGCTGTAGTATAAAATGAAACTCTCGATTTTAGCTTGGTTTAAGCCGAGGTCGGTCACAACCCAAATTTTATCCCAAGTGCCAGCCTCACTTGTCAAGAGTCGAGCAGAGACTTTGTCTCATTCACGCAACTCGCTCCAAAGTCCTTGATTCCGCAGAAAGAGTATACGTCCACAAAGGACCCAAAGCTGCTGACCCTTGAAGAGAGGATAGCCTTTGTGTCGTAATTGTTGAGAGCAATCGCTTTTTCTCGCCCATAAATAGCGGCTGTTGACGCTTTGTTCCGTTTGATAACTTTGGCATTGTCGTGTCTCTTGCCTTAGCCTTTGGCGTGATCGTGATCATCGCCAAAGAAGCCTTGCCATAAGACTTAAGGCGAAGTAACAGGGCGAAAATCGCGATCACGCCAAAGGCAAGGTTTAGGTATAAGAATACGTTTACGTTAGCGTTTTTCGACCTAAGGCAGCTGACTTAACAAATCGTCAACAGCC
>JBGSTF010000293.1:0-18816 GCA_041736645.1 Oligoflexus sp.
GTCCAAGCTGCCAATTGATTTTTACAAACTGGAGAAGCTTCACAAAACATAGAATCAGCGAAAAAATGCGTCGGCAAACTCTGGGTCAATTGTCGGAATTTCAAAGCAGCCTTGACTTCCTCGCGCTCCAGGTCTTGGTTCAAAACATAGCCATTTGCAAATCCGGCGGTAAGGACATAGACATAAGCCGAGCCAAGCCCAGCTTCATCGTCAAAATTAAAAAAATCTCGATGAAATAATCCATCATGGGTGCGTACGAAAGCTATGTGGTCTGGCCCGAGGTTTTTTTGATCAAACGGCAGTTCCTTCAGTCGGCTGAGGGAGTGATTCACTTGAAAAATCGAAATGAGATCGCGAAGCAACCAAAAGTCAGTCAATTTTAGATCACGAGCATACAAAAGCGACTCTTCTCGTGTGGTGCCAACAACCTCACCAAAGTGATAGAGACCCGAGGGCAGCTCGTGAGCTAAGGTCGAAAAGTAATCGCTCTCCATATTCACGGCGGCATCAAATCGAAAGCCATCAACTCCCAATTCAACTAGGCTCTTGAGATAGTCGAGCTGAACTTGCCTCACATGCAGAGACTCAGTCCGAAGATCTGGCAGAACTGCTCGCTCATCGCATAGCCAGCCAGTTACCGCCTGCTGACGATTGGAAAAGTCCTCAATACACTGCTGTGGAGTATGAAAATCTTTTGCAGAAAATTGTGGAAAATCAAGCTGGGCATAGGACCGCACGTCCGCCATGTGATTCAAAACCGCATCGACGAGGATGGCCATTCCTAAGTTTTCAGCAGCCAAGCAGAGAGAAGCGAGGTCCGCTTTTTGGCCCAACGGACCGTCGATCACTCGATAGTCGACGGGCTGATAGCGCGCCCACCACTCCGGTCGATTGAGACTCTTTTGCGGAGGAGAAACGACGATATGGGTTATGCCAAGCTGCTTGAGGCTTTCCAGGTGGTCTTCAATATCCTGAAATTTTTCCTCAAAGGCCTCGTAGATCAGAGCATTGGCTTGGATACGTCCCGGCAAGGTGCACATGCTCAGCAGCAGCAACTTTGCTATCCAGGATTTTGTGAGCATGCACATAGATTTGGCCTTATGAGGAAGTCAGTGGAAAAATGCCAAATTCAATATGGATTGGCACAATATTCCAGGTAGTTTTGTGCCGCAAAACCCAAATTTGAAGTATTCGTGCCAGGCACCTTTAGCCACCGTCCATCAATAGTCACAGCGATTTCCTGGTGATATTCACTTCCAAACTGATAGGTGATTGGAATGAAAAATTGACTCACAGGAGCTGTAAAGCGCCGGCTCGTAGGATCGTAGCTGGCATCGACTTGGTAGTTTGAGGTTTCTTCCGCCCAGGACCCATCATCCCGATGCTGCAGATTCAAAAGTACGAAACGGACCTTTTCATCGCCTCTCAAAACGGGGTTGGACGCATGCAGCCAAGCGTTTTTTCGATGTGTAATTATACCCATAAAACGACTGTTGTAGGACTCGACTTGATAATGCAGCTCAACTCGGCTTCCATCGCTGCTTTCATGGCTTTCATGGCACCATGATTGAGCGAAGGATGGAGCGCTCATGAAGGCTGCGGCAGTCAGAATAAATAGTTTTTTCAGCATAGAAGATCCTTAGGTTAGAAAGAGTTTTGGACGGTCGCTTCTTATCCCTTGGAGCCGAATCTGACAAGGATTTCCAAGCTTATAGGCCTGACTGTGAAACAGATTGGTAACTCTAGATGCATCAAGACGACCCTATCCAATAGAGTCTGAGAGGTTCTACTAGGCTAAGCAACGGGCTCATGTCCCTGGCAAGCATGGCTTGAAAGCCTTAAGACACTGAAACAGCTTGTATACAAGAATATGGTTCTTTTTACCGACAAGACCCCTTTTCAAACTCATTAATTAAATAATAACAATGTCTTAAAAAATTAATTTGACCTCCAAACGTATACAAGTTACAACTGTGAGGTGTACAGGTTTTGCACTGAATCACTTGTTCAGGGTTACAAAACCTCTCCATATCAAGGGTTGTGGTTATTTTTTCGTATACAGGAGGTTCCCATGCGTAGAATGTTTCAAACGAAGCGAATGCTGACTTTGCTGCTCACCAGTGCGATCGGTCTCTCGGCTTGCTCGGAGAAAAGCTCCGTATCAGTCGACCCGACCCTAAGTGCCAAGACTTCCGATGCCACAGGGCAACTTGTCGATCCAGTCCCATTGAAGAATCTTGTGGATTTGGTGGTCGAGGGCGAACAGTTTTCCACTTTGGAAACTCTGGTGAAATCTGCTGAGCTCGTCGAAGTCCTGCAAAATGGTGAGTTCACGGTATTGGCCCCGACCGATGAAGCTTTCGCCAAACTGCCTGCGAAAGTCGTCAACTATCTGCTTTCCAATAAAGAAGCTTTGCGCAATGTTTTGCTCTACCACGTTGTGGCAGGAACAGCGAAAGCCGCCGATGTCCTGGCTAGCGAAAGCCTCACCGCAGCCAATGGCAACAGCTTGGCCATTAGCCTTCGCGATGGCAAACCCTTTGTCAATGACTCCGCAATCATAGCCACCGATATTCTGGCGAGCAATGGCGTCGTTCACGTCATCGACACTGTGCTGGTTCCTCCAGGTTTTTCGGTCCCAGAAACCCCAGCCCTTCCTAATCTTGTCGATCTTGTCGTGAATGGGGAGCAGTTCTCAACTTTAGAAACACTGCTCATCAAAGCCGATTTGGTCGATGCAGTGAAAAATGGTGAATTCACTGTTTTTGCTCCGACCGATGCAGCCTTCGCTAAGCTGCCTTCAGCCGTCGTCAATTATCTGCTCAACAACAAAGAAGCCCTTCAGCAAGTCCTTCTCTATCATGTGGTAGGCGGGACCGTTAAGGCCGAGCAAGTGTTGCAGAGCAGCAGTCTGATGAGCGCTGCGGGTCCTTCGCTTAAAATCAGCCTCCGTGATGGCAAACCCTTCATCAATGATTCACAGATTGTCGCAACCGATGTTCTCGCCAGCAATGGCGTCGTGCATGTGATTGACACAGTGCTGGTCCCACCCGGATTCACACTTCCAGCACCAAAGCTCAATATCATCGATGCTGTCAAAGCCAACGCCCAATTCTCGATTTTGGGTCAGCTGCTGGAAAAAACCGGCTTGACTGAAGTCATCGCTGAGGGTGAGTTCACCGTGTTTGCGCCCACCAACGCTGCCTTTCAAGCCTTTTTCCGCGCCAACCGCATTAAGAGTCTCGACGACCTGGATGCCGCCGGCCTGGAAGCTGTCACCAAAATTCTGACATATCATGCAGTCCCTGGAACCCTGGACATCAAGGCCCTGAGCAGCAAGCGTTTCATCGCAACCGCCAACGGCAAGAGCTTGAAAATCTCTCGCTTCGGCAAACATATCTTTGTCAATTGCAACCGCTTGACGGCTGGTATAAGCCTCGCCAATGGGATCGTCTATCCTATTGACTCTGTCCTCCTTCCTCCTCGATCCTAAAAAGCTCGGACCCTTAGGGGTCCGACTTCCTCCTTGCCACGTTGAGCCTCAATGTTCTGGGATGGCCGTTCCATCCCAGCAAAATCCGCCGAATCGCCCGCGTCAACAATCCCTCAATCTTGCCTCCCACCTCCGTAAAACTCCCATCGCCGAGCGCAGCTTTTCTGGTTAATATACCGGCCACATGCGGAATTTCTGGGCGCTAGCCTTGTCCTATGACTGCCCATCGAAACTCCAAGCGTTATCTGAATGACTCGAAAGGAATATGAAATGCTTCGCCTCAGCGTACTTCCCTTGTTCATCTTGCTTTGCACACCGTTGACCGTAGCCGCTGCAAGTAAAGGCAAAGGTAAAGGTGATGGATTGACGACCAAAGAAATTACCGACGTGATCCAATCTCATAACGACGATGCCCGGGCCTGCTACGAAGAAGCCCTGAGCAAAGATAAAGCAGCTGCAGGTAAAGTGAAGATTCGCTTCCTCATTGGACTCAACGGCAAAGTCGAAGCTAGCGATTTGGAGTTGAATACTTTCAAAGACAAAGGCGTCTATACCTGCCTTAAAACCAAAATGAAAGCTTGGTCATTTCCAAAACCACGGGGTGATGAGCGCGTAAGCATTGCTTACCCGTTTGAATTTAAGACCGCCTCAGCTCCCGTTGCGCCGCCCGCTCCAGCTGCTCCAGTCTCACCTGAGGCACCAGCGACTCCTGGTGGAGGCGCTACTCCTGAAGCGCCGCAAGCACCAACTGAGCCGACACCTCCAAATCCATAATGGCACGAGCAATTCCGGAGGTCTTATCTTCTCTGGGATTGCTCTGTTCTGTCCGATTTTCGCTACATCCCACTGTCTCTTTTTTACTCCACTCAAAGTCCCAAACAACCGCCAGCAAAGCCTTTCGCAACTTGGCCCAAATCGTGAAAGAACGCCCCGGTGTCAAGCAGTATCCATTTCAATAAGATTGGGAGTTAAAGTATGAACTGGGACCAAATTGAAGGACAGTGGAAAAACGTTAAGGGTTCTATCCGCGAAAAATGGGGAAAATTCACTGACGATGACTTGGAAGTCATTGCTGGCAAAAAAGACAAGCTGGTTGGCAAACTCCAAGAACGCTATGGAATGGCCAAGGATAAGGCTGAATCCGAGTTGGATAAGTATGTCGCCACTATGGATGATCAAAAGAAAAAAATGATGTAACCAAGTCTCCGCAACTTGACCGCGAATGTGTTCTAGCTGCTGTGAACTGCACTTTAGGACTTGCGCGTTCAGAAGTGCAGTTCACGGCTCAGCTTGACCCTCTGCATAGCTTCGACTGCATTTTTCCCTATGAGAGCCCGCCCCAACCTTCTATACTATGCCAGAAGATTTCATTTCTTAACCGCAAGTCGACATCACTTCGCTGAAGTGAGAGGGGACGAAATGCGAGGCTGCCGTATATTGGGACTGCTGCTTTGGATCCTGAGCCCTGCATTGCATGCGGCGATTTTGGATGTCGGAGTGGGGCTTTTTACCGAATCCAACGAAACTAAGACCTTCTATTTGCTAGAGCTGTCACAAGATAAGCTATCCTTTGCCGACTTTCAGATCAACGCTTTGGCTCATAGCAATGACTCCGAAACAATTTACGACAGCGCCGAGTTCCTTTACCAAGGCGTTGGTTTGGATTTTGACCCGCTGCGGATCAATCTGGAACTAGGTTATGTCTTTTCCTTGGATAAATTTGTGCTCGATGAAGTTGACTACGGCGTTTCACGATCCGTGATCGGCGCTCGCGCCCACTTGGACCTTCATTTCCTTCAACTCTTTGGTTCCCTGCGCAGCTACCGTCCGTCTTGGTCACCGTCGACTCACATTGACTCCTTTGAAATTACCTTCAACCCAAGGCCTTATCAATTAGCCCGAGCCGGCCTTACTCTTGACGTGAAAAACCTTGCTCTCAAAGCCGAGGCTGGTCAGTTTCGCGAGCTTGCTGGGCGATTTGATATACTAGGGGAAAGCTACGGTTTAAGCCTAGAACCTGTCAGTTACGGTAAGGTGACCCTTCAACTCACAACAGCTCAAAAAGCCCTGCTGATCGCCGAATGGCATCAATTCATCGATGATCAAGGGGATCGGCTATTGTTTCGAAAACTTTCCGGCAGCATCTTGCATCGCGATGCATTTCAAGGAGGTCTCCTTGCACTTGGCTTCGAATTCTAAGAAAATCTTGGTTCTTATGTATGTCCTCTTGCTAACGGGCTGTGACAACAAGGAAGAAAAGACAGCAACGCCCATCGCTATCGAAGATAAAGTCTTCGATATTACTATTCAAAGCGCTTCGCCCAAGGCTTATAACTATTTGGATGAATCAGCCCAGGTTGGAATCAACAGCGCTGGTAATGAGGCTAGGGTTTTGATAGAGATTCCCAACATTCTCAAGCTCTATCGAGAGGATGTCGTTTTAAGTTCCATTGCTAACATCGAAATCCACATCAAGGCCTCCTCGGTCCAAGTCAATCCTGAAAACATTCAACTCTATTTGGTCAAAGATTCTTGGACACCATTTGCCAGCTGGTCGTCGCGCTTTACACTCTCCCGCAATCATGATTGGGCCACAGCTGGTGGCGATGTTTTAGATATCGAACCAATCACGCCTAGCGTGGAAAAGGTCTCTGAGGTCGGTTCCGACAAGAATCTTGTGTTCAATCTCACCAAGGTCTTAATCCAGGCTGTATCCGATCAGACCCTGATTCATGGATTTTTACTGAGAGTCATCGAGAGCGACGATAACGCCAGTCAAACGCTCCCAATTTTTACCTCGAACTCCTCCAGTGCCAATGCACCAAAAGCTTACCTGACCCTCAATAACGATGAGGTCATCGTCCCATGAAGCAGATGATTTGGATCAGCCTTGCCATTTCACTTATGGCCTGCAGTGCCGACAAAAAACCTGGAAATTCGCCTTTTTTCGAAGACGAAGACATTCTGAGCATTGCCGGAACTTTTCAAGAAAAGGATGGCGAAGGCCTTGGCAATCGAAACATTGCCCTACGCAATATTCGGCGTTTTCCGTACTATGACCCAACCGCAACCTATGTGCGAGATGCCATCAGTTGGTTTTTCCAGCTGGCCTTCCCTATGTTTCCGGTCTACGAGGGATCGTATGTGCAACAAAAAGTGAAATCCAACTACTTCCTTAAGGAAGTTAAAACCGCTATTGATGGCTCATTTCAATTTCAGATGCGAGGCAAAGATGTTTTGCGTGACTCTGAAGGCGGGATTAATATTGTCCTGATCAATGATGGCCAAGGCACCACGGACTCCTTTGCCAAATATAGCTTTGTTATCAAGAGCAAAACCACCGACTTGGGGAGCATTAAACTCTGCGCGCTCAATGAACAGAGACAGGAACTCGCCGATGAACTGAGTTTTTCTTGGACTCTACCTGGCTATACCTTGGACCATTATGAATTCCGCTTTGCTGACGCTCGCGATAATTCCTTGCTGTGGGTATCGCGCGTCGATGCAGCTGCGACTTCGCTCACTTTACCGAAGAGTATTTTTCAAACTGATAGTATTCGCTACGCGGTGGAAATATTTTATACTTTTGAAGATGAACTTCAAACCTCTTGTCTGACGGCAAGCCAGAGCTTCCAACTGGCCAGCCCCAAGAGCAATCTCGCCGCGGGCCGCCCCGTCGTTGCCGAAAATATCGCCTTTCGAGTCACCTCTCTGACCAACGGACGATTCAATGATCCAAGTTATTTTGCGGCCTACGACACCCGCTCGCTGGTGGTGAATTTGGGCCAAAATACCCTGATTCAAAGCGTCAACTTGCATAATTTGCAGTTCACTAGCGACGCTTCCGCCAAGCTCAGCATCGAAGGAGCCACCGCCGAGGATCCAACGGCTTTCATTTCCTTAGGCTTGGACCAAGTGGATGCTCTGCGGTTTGCCAGCTATACTCTACCCGTCGCTGGATCCTGGGCGAGAGTTCGCATCTCTTCGCCCGGCATCATCAGTAACCTCCAGGAAATCGCCATTCAATAGCAGTCTACAGTGCCACAATCAGCTCGCTCTTGATCGAACCCAGAGTCAGTCTCAGCGTGCCTGCTTGGAGCTTTATTTATCAAACAGAACAGGAGCTTAGCTATGGAAGGATTTCTGCCCATGAGCCGAGCCAGTTTCATGTTGGATTTTATTGTTCTGGCGATGGGAGCCATTGTTCCTATTCTATTCTTAAGTATCTATTTGGTTCGGCGCAAAAGGCAGTTTGCTCTTCACCGCAAGATTCAGATCACCCTGGGAGTGGTCCTTGGACTTGCTATCCTGGCCTTTGAACTGGACATGCGAATCTTCGGCTGGCGCCAGTACGCCGAGCCCTCACCTTATTTTCAAACCTTTGTTTTTCCAGCTCTTTATGTCCATCTCTGCTTTGCCGTGCCGACTCTTTGTCTGTGGGTATACACTTTGAGCATGGCCCTTCGTCACAGGATTGCGACCGAGACCAACCAGCAGCGAATCCAGCACAAACGTTGGGGCCATTGGTCTGCCTTGGGTATGCTGGGTACAAGTTTCTCGGGCTGTTTATTCTTTTGGTTGGCTTTTATGGCATAATAGAGGCAGGTCGAACGAGGCCCCTACCCCCAAAGTCGGAATGCCAAGTCCCTTGGGGATATGGATCTTGCATTTTTAGCTACGTCTAATTATACTCTTCTCGTTCGACGAGTCGAAAAGCTCGCGTACCGACTCGGCTTTTCCCACGGACTCATGTGGCTCCAAACCCTAACCGAAGAGCTTTTTTGTACAAAGTCACCCGGACTTATGGAGACTCTCATGGCTAGCTCGAATCAGCCCAAACAAGGACATCAGTCCAGGGCCTTACCGACCCTCGAGGGTCTTGGGGAAAAATTGAAGGTTTTGAATGCAGTTGGTATTCCGCTGCAACTTTCGCAAGATTCCATGCTTTTACTTATGGAAAAAGTTCAACAAGGCGAGCGTAATGTTTCGCGCAGTATTCTGAGCCGAACGCTCAACATCAATGATGTCGTGGCAGAGTATTGCCTCAGGCATCTTGAGGAAAAGCTTCGCAGCGAGCCCGCTTACATGGATCGCGTGATCACTCAGCTCAACGTGTTACCAGACGCGCAACATGGTGATCAATTGAAGTTCCTTCAGTACGCCTTCGGTGTGCATGGTATGGTGTCCCAAGCCATCCTCAATCATATCCGCGCGACTGCTCCAACCCCCTGAGCCTTCCCTGAAGCTACCAATCCGTTTCTTTGCGCTCGGGGGCTTGACCTGACAGCGGTCGGCCCGTTTTTCCCCTGCACGTCCCCCTGGATTTCCTGCCCACTTTTGATTAAGTTAAGCAACGCTCAACACTTGTTCCTTTGAAAGTCAGTGCAAGGAGTCCTCGTGATGAAAATATGGCAAAACTTGGCGCTCGCCTGTAGCCTGCTCACGCCCTGGGTTGGGGCGCATGCAGCGAATGCAGAGCTTGGAAAACAGCCAAACTTCGATCGTCCGATTTCTGATGAAGTCTTTTATTTTATGGTCATGGATCGTTTCAACGATGGCGACACGGCCAATAACAAAGGCTTCGATCGAATCCCTGTGCAGGAAAAAGATAGTAAAGAAGATATTGTTCGTCATGGATATCAACCCACCCTCGAATCTTTCTATCATGGTGGCGACTTTAAAGGGATCACCCAAAAGCTGGATTACCTGCAAGGCCTTGGTGTGACTTCCATCTGGCTGTCACCCATCATGAAGAATCGATCGACCCAGGTCGGCGATGGACCTATCGGCGCTGTTTCGGGTTACCATGGCTATTGGATCCTGGACTTTACGACTGTTGATTCCCACTGGGGGACGGAACAAGACTTTCAATCGCTGATTGACGAGTCGCACAAGCGCGGCATCAAAGTTTTTATCGATGTGATTACCAACCACACAGCAGATGTCATCAGCTACCGGGAATGCTGGGACTGCCCATACCGTTCCCGTGAAGACTTCCCCTATGCTACGAGCAAGAATGGCAAGAAACTGAATGAAGGTTTCGTTGACGGCGATTTTAGTACTGAAAACTTCGCTAAGCTCAAAGACCCCAACTATGCCTACACCCCTTACATCTACGATCCCAAAATTAAGAAAAAACCCGATTGGCTCAATGACATCACTCTTTATCACAACCGCGGCAACTCGACTTTTTCTGGCGAAAACTCAGAGATGGGCGATTTCTATGGCCTTGACGATCTCATGACCGAGAACCCAAGGGTTGTCCAGGGGATGATCGAGATCTACAGTGACTGGGTAAAGAAATATAAGTTTGATGGCTTTCGTATCGACACCGTAAAACACGTCAACATAGAATTCTGGGAACAATTTATTCCTGCGGTTCGCCAAGCTGCTAAAGAAGCAGGAGTGCCTCACTTTTATATGTTTGGTGAAGTGTTTTCAACGGAGCCTTCGACCCTGAGCCGCTACACCCGCCTCGGCAAATTTGATTCCGTTCTCGATTTCGGTATTCAAGCCGTCGTGAAGGGTGTGTTCGCTGAAGATCAAAGTCCCGATCGCTTGCATGACTATGTGGCTCAAGACGATATCCATCGCTTGGCTAGCGCACCGCAAAAAATGATGAACTTTGTCAGCAACCACGACATTGGTCGCTTGGCTTATTTCATGAAAGAACATTTCAAAACAGCAAGCGAAGAAGAGCTGATCAAACGCTTGGCGCTTGCCAATGCCTATATGTACTTTGCACGTGGCGTACCCATTATTTATTATGGTGACGAACAGGGCTTCGTTGGCAAAGGCGGTGATAAGGGTGCAAGAGAGGACATGTTTGTCTCCAAAGTTCCAAGCTATCGCGAAATTAAGCATGTGGGTGCACCCTTGGCTCCCGATTCGGCCAGCTTCGATACCAATCATCCACTCTACAAAATTCTGGCTGGATTCGCTCAAATTCACCAAGCAAATCCCATTTTGCGCAGCGGCGAATACTCTCCCGTTCATGACTTCGGCAAAGACATCTTCTCGTTCCGCCGCAGCAATTTCGATGGCAACGAAGAGTATCTCGTGCTGTTCAATCTGAAGCAGGAAGCTCAGGATCTTAGCTGGACCCGACCTGGATTCAGTCAAGTTTTCCCTGAAGGCACACTGGGTCGATCCTTGAATCTACCGGGCTTGTCCTTTGCCATCCTCAAAGGTCCCAAATCAAAAAATGAAACCCGGACAGCCCTCACGGCCAACTTCAGTAATCTCACGGAAGGCCAGCGCGTTGCCGACTTGTTCTATGGCGAAGTCAGCCTGCCAGCTCAAGGTGAATACAAAGTCGTCTTTTCCACTAAATCCGGCAAAGACAAAGACTTCAAACCACTTTATACAGACTTCAATGCTCCCTATAGGGCCTACTTGGAAGGTTCGAGCTATCCCAATGGAACTGAAGTCTGGCTAAAGGCTGATGTCCTATCGCGCAATGGCCAGAAAACCAGCATCCAGCGCAAACTTATCGTCGATGCCAGGGCACCTCTGATCACAGTGGTCTATGAAAACGGCAACAATCGCTCCAGAGTTTATACCATCAGCGGCAAGGGCGGGATCATGCCTCCCCAAACTTTGGAACAAGGGCGCTTCACCTTTGCTTGGCCTTTGCAGGAAGCCAAAGAAACCCTAGTCTTCGAGGGTTTGAGCAATCCTAAAGAAGAAGAGTCTTTGAGCTTCGACAAGCCTGTGCTGCTCAGCTTCAAAGATCAAATCCAACCGAACCTAAAAGCGGGCGCTCAAGGCGAACCGCAGTTGACCCTTTATATTAACAACAAATATGAAATCAGCTTCGATGCCCTCAAACCCGCTGCTGATCACAAGCCCTTGGCCTTGCCGAGCAACAGCAAAGTGGATGCACCCTTGGGCAAGTCGAGACTTTATGTTCGCGGCAGTATGAATGGCTGGAATCCAGACAATGAGCTGGAATATGCCGGCAACTATACCTATCGCTCGAAAATTAAGCTGGGAAGTGGTGGTGCTGAATTCAAGTTCGCCGATGAGGGTTGGAGCTCGGAGCGCAACTTCGGAGCCCCGATTGAAGAGCAAGGTTTGAGCAGCTCCGGGGACAGCGGCAACCTTTCCTTTCAGGTTCCAAAGGGCCAAGACGGCAAATACAACTTCGACTTGATTCATATTCCGGCAAAAGATTTGGCCGGAGACAAACCCTTGACCTTCTTTAGAATCGAAAAAGCCCGCTAGGTCGAGCACTCGTCTGAAAAATAACAGGTCGTCTGCCATACTTGAGCGGACGACCTGTTCCTCTATGAAGGCTTGAATCCTCCCATCACCGTTTCTCTACACCCACGGTTTTCCTAACCGTGACAGACCAGACTGTGTCTCTGAGCTAGGCCTTTCAGACCTCACACAGTCTTCCTTTCGGCCACAGGCGCGAGGCTATAACAGGGCCGCAACTTGGAAAGAAAGTTCGGGCCTTAAACCGAACATTACGGGCGGGAACCATAAGGCGACTGAGGATTTTCGGTGGCGAGGGCCATTCTCAATTCTTCCGCAAGGTCCAAAAGCATCGGGCGCATCGCATCCCGGGCATTGGCATCGCTGAGATTACGCGGTAAGGGCCAGCTCCCGGATAGACCCGCGACCTGCCTAACCTTTAAAAACTGCCGGTAGTTACCTACCTCCAAGCCCCCTGACACACAGAAACGCAGATCAGGAAAAGGTGCGGCTAAGGCTTGAAGAAAGCTGGGACCGAGAGGGGCACCGGGGAAAAATTTGACCGCCCGCCAACCCTTGGCGAAGATCAGCATCAAATCGCTGGCATTCATAGCCCCTGGCAGATAGGGAAAATTACGGTTCTGCGCCAGATCCAAAAGATCAGCTCGAGTGCCAGGGCTGACCGCAAAGTCTGCACCAACAGTTTGTGACCGAAGCAGATCGTCTTCGCTGAGGACGGTACCAACACCGATAATCAGTGTAGGCCATTTTTTGCGAAGTCTCTCAATACCATCCCAAGCGAATTCACTTCGCAGCATGATCTCGACGCCACAGATAGATGATTGCTCGAGCAATTCACCCAATCCTTGCCAATCATCCGGACCGTGCAAAGTCACAGCCAGAAGCAATCGACATTCACGCAAGAAATTCAGCATGTGTTCGGAGGCTGAGCTGGCTGAGTTTGACATGATCTCTCGTCCTCTAGTGGCTCTCGTCAAAGACTGAAGCGGCTCCGATCAAACCCGGCTGCGGAGCGATGATAAGGGACGTTGGAATAGCTTCCAAATAACTTCGGAAACGCCCTTTGCTGACGAAACGTTCGCGAAAGCTACTCTGGGCCAAGAAATCACGGAAACGTGGGACGATCCCGCCGGCGATAAAGACGCCACCCTTAGCACCCATTTGCAGAGCAAAGTCTCCAGCAACGCTGCCAAGTATAGCACAAAATTTGTCGAGAGCCTTGCGACTCAGATCATCGTCACCCCGAGTGGCATGGGTAACAATATCTGCAGCATGATGATAGACAGGAGCCACCTTATGCCAGTCGCAAAGACCTTGATAGATGGCAACCAGTCCTCCGCCCGAAAGCAGGTCTTCGTTGGAACAGAAGCCCGATCGTTGGCGAACTCTCAAGGCGATATGGGCTTCGATTTCATCCTGTGCAGCAAAGCAGGCATGGCCGCCTTCAGTTGCCAGTGGCAGTGGTTTGGGATTGTTCGGCACGAGAGCCGCCATGCCCAATCCAGTGCCTGGCCCCATCACGGCAATCGTATGGTGTGGCAAGGCTTCGCCGCCACCGACTCGAAAAACTTCACGAGCGCCGAGGTAAGGAATGCTGCGGGCAACGGCTTCAAAGTCATTGATCACCTTCAAATACTCCAGTCCCAATTGCTCGCGAAGAGCTTGTACCGAAAAGGACCAGGAGTTGTTGGTAAAATCGATGCGATCGCCGGCAACCGGTGAGGCGACGGCAAAACAAGCTTTCTTTGGAACCACGATACATTGGGCGCGGCTGAGGTATTGATGCACCACATCGATCAGATGCGGGTAGTCTTTGTTAGAGAGTTGCTCGATGCCAAAGACTTCATTGCCTTCCGCTGTCACCAGACCAAGTCTCGCGTTGGTGCCGCCGATATCTGCAACTAGATAGTGATTCATGACTCACAATTCCTCTGAATAAAGCTTCATTCACCCGCAGCCAAAGCCGGGCCCATCGTCTGACAGGAAGGCAAGAGCATCGTCCCAGCTGCCTGAGGGCTCCTTTATAGCTTACGGAAAGCAGCGAGAACACTCCTTTCCAAGGGCGGGAGAAATGCCGAACAAGGACACACTCAAAACTTGTTTTTTTCCTTCATCTGAGTGGGAATGCCAACAAAACATATCAAAAGGTTTAGCAATAATATCATAGGCTTAACTAACATCGCCTAAACGACTTGGTTTGCATGCGTAAGCTACAGAAGAGAACAGCTGCAATTTTCCTTGATCTAGCCTAGAAAGATAAACGCTTGTCAGCAGGAAGTTTCCGTGGTTATTTAACGCCAACTTACACAACCCGCTGCCAGTCCATTTCTAGCTAGAGGAGTCTGCCATTAACATTCTGCAGAAAATCCAGAAGACCCGGCCTTTTTTGAGCAAATCCGAGCTCAAGGTTGCAGATGTGGTGCTCGCTGATCCGAATGCAACCATTCGTTCCAGCATCGCAGCCCTCGCGCGAACAGCGGACGTCAGCGAACCAACCGTCAACAGGTTTTGCCGAAGCTTGGATTGCACCGGCTTTCCTGACTTTAAACTACGTGTCGCCCAAAGTCTTGCCAATGGCACACCCTATGTAAATTCCAATGTCGAACCCAACGATTCGGTGCGAGATTTTTCCGTCAAGATCTTTGAGATGACGATGGCAGCCTTGGAAGATGCTAAGAGTAATCTGGATTACGATACTCTGGGCCGAGCCATTGATGCTCTTTCCGGAGCACGTAAAATTGAATTCTACGGTCTGGGTGCATCAGCGTCTGTGGCTTTGGATGCCCAGCATAAATTTTTTCGACTGAATACACCGGTCGTGGCCTACACAGACGTCATGGTGCAGCGCATGTCGGCAGCGTCTGCCAGTCGTGGTGATGTCATTGTTTTGATTTCCTATACGGGCCGAACCATCGCCACGGTCGAAGCGGCGAAACTTGGCCGCGAGGCTGGTGCGACGGTCATCAGCATAACGATGCCAAATTCACCTTTGGCCCAGCATAGTAGCATCGTTTTGGCCGTTGAGACTTCAGAGGACACCGACATCTATACGCCTGCCATTTCAAGGCTCGTCCATCTGACGATCATAGACGTGCTGGCAACGGGTGTGACTTTGAAACGCGGACCTGAATTCGTCGAGCATTTGAAGAAAATCAAGAACTCACTCAAGGCGACTCGCTTCATAAAAGACGAATCGCGTAGTGAATGATGAAGGCGATCGCGAGTTTCACTGGACACATCGCGAATAAAGGTGGAAGAGAAGAAGCGGTCGCCCACCGCTTGGGTTTGGCTAGATCGAAGGGGGACATACTTTGCAAACGCAGTTAAAAATTTCCGGTCTTAGCAAGGTTTATGACAATAAGGTCAAGGTTCTGAACAATATCAATCTGGAGGTCAAGGAACGAGAATTTCTCGTTTTGGTCGGACCTTCCGGATGCGGCAAATCCACGCTGCTCAGGACTATCGCTGGCTTGGAAGAGACTTCCGAAG
This sequence comes from Oligoflexus sp., assembly GCA_041736645.1. Lineage (GTDB taxonomy): Bacteria > Bdellovibrionota_B > Oligoflexia > Oligoflexales > Oligoflexaceae > Oligoflexus. The sequence continues at coordinate 15,203 of JBGSTF010000293.1, forward strand.
GAACGATACAGATCGCCGGTCGAGACGTGACCCAATTGCAGCCGCGGGACCGCGATATCGCAATGGTGTTTCAGGACTACGCGCTTTACCCACACATGACGGTGCGCGAGAATTTGGCCTTTGGTCTGAAAATGCGCAAGGTACCGGCCGATCAGATCGAAAAAGAAGTCAATCGCGCTGCCAAGATCCTCAAGATCGAGACCTACATGGATCGTCGTCCTTCGCAGCTATCAGGCGGTCAAAGACAAAGGGTTGCCATCGGTCGCGCGATCGTACGGCGAGCCAGCCTCTTCCTCTTCGACGAACCATTATCTAACTTGGACGCCAAACTCCGCTCGCAAACGCGGATTGAACTGGCTGATTTGCATCACAAAATTGGCGCGACATCGGTCTATGTAACCCATGATCAGGTCGAAGCCATGACCTTAGCCGACCGCATCGTCGTGCTCAATGGCGGCGATATTCAGCAGATGGGGGCTCCTCTGGAGCTGTACCATCGTCCAGCCAACAAATTTGTAGCTTCTTTTATCGGCAGCCCGACCATCAATCTCTTGGAAGGCGTCCTGACGATTCAAGGCAGCCAACGCAGCTTTCAATCTGGCGGCCTGACCATAGACTTCAGTGATGCTGCCTGCCCGACTGCATCAGGTCCCTACACCTTAGGACTGCGCCCAGAATCGATTAAAGTTCTAGCCCGAGCAGGACGGGAAGCTTCCGGCAAGATCGACCTGTCAGTTGAAATGATTCTCCGTGAACCCCATGGACACGAAGTGCACATGGTTGGTGAATCGGGAGGTCACCAGCTGATCATACGCAGCGCTAACCCCCAAAGGTTGGAAATTATCAGCCAGGCGAAACGAGGCGATAAACTGCCTTGTACCCTGGATCGCGCCGCCTTGCATTGGTTTGAACCAGGTGACAACGGTCGTCGTATCGAAGTCTGATACACCTGTTTTATTGCCAATCTAGCGTCATCGATAAGAGGATTTTCATGCTCCGTTTGACTCTTGCTCGTGATCAATTGCTCTGCGGCTATGGGACCAACATGGATCCCAGCGTCGATCTTCGATTCTCTGGAGAATCTGGATCCGGTTGTCGCCCGAGCATCTTCTTTGGCCCGCAGCGAGACGCTCTGCACCTCATCACGCAGAAGGTGCATGCCGCCCTCGTCATTCGCCCGAAAACCCTGCTCGATATGCATCCTCGATTGTTTGTCCTATCCATGCCCGGCGGCTTCCCTGAAGTCGTTGGCCTGTGGAAAGATGAGGCAAGCAAACTGTCCCAGCAAATTCGTCCGAAAATTATTTTAGGTGATTTGGAACAGACCTCCAGTGTATTCGAATCGGATGCTGACATCTATCATCAAGAGTTCCGCACCAGCGGCGCTGATCTTCCTGAAGATTTGCTGGGACTGAGCCTGCGCATCGATGCCTCGATTGAAAGCAACGCGCTGCGCGAACGATGGTCGCTTCAAGGTCTTGAAAGCCAACGCTACCACTGTCTATTGGTTTACTGGTACGAGCCTGAAATCAATGCCGCCGTGCAGATGCAGTCGACTCTCTTTTACGAACCAGCCTGCGCTCTCAGTTCGTTTCGCGGTCCGGTAAATTTTTCGCTGCAAGCTCTGCAGGGTGAAAAGAGTTTACCGATGGCGTTTGCTGAGTGTGGAGCCTGGCAACACGATCAAAGAGCCGCGATGCGCTTCGCCGATGTTCTAAAAAGCATTTGGTACCGTGATGAATTGGTTGGCATGTCCTACGCCGGCAAGCAAGCCAGCGCCAGCAGTTGGTTGCCTTTGGAGCCCAACTCTTTGGCCTCGCTCGGTCGCACCGATGGAATGATTGCTTGGCATATACCACTGGAGCAAAGTTTCGAACTTCGCTTCCGCCTTTGCCAAGGTTTGGACGATCTTCTTAAACCATTGGAACCGATCGATGCAGCTTTGCAACGCGTGAGAGAAGAAGACCGTGCCTGGCTGCGATCACTGAAAGCAGCACCGGCGCATATCAAACCAGAGTTGAAGCAAAGCTACCAAAGAACCCTGCTCACGCTGAGGCAGATGCAGGATCCAAATGGTGGCATCATAGCTGCACCTGAACTCCACTATAATTTAACCCACTGCGGTGGCTATGCCTACTGCTGGGGACGCGATGCGGGTTTTATTTCTTATGCTATGGACGTCTGCGGCATGTATGAAGAATCAGCAAGATTCTATCGCTACATGCAAAAATGTCAAAGCGCCGATGGAAGTTTCCTCCATCGCCATGACATGCAGGGTCATTTGGGAGCCAGCTGGGGAATTTTGCAGCCGGATGAAACAGCGAGTGTGGTATTTGGTCTTTGGCAGCATGTCCATCTTGCCCAAGACAAAGATCTTGCCCACGAATTGAAACCTATGATCACCAAAGCCGCCGATTGGCTGGCAAAAAGCCATCATCCACTGCAGCCGGAATTGCCCGTCCCTGGTTTTGACCTTTGGGAAGAACGCGAAGGTGTTCATTTTTATAGTGTTTCGGCCATGGCGTCAGGCCTGCGAGCAGCCATTGATCTTTATCAATATATGCAGTGGACCGTGCCCGAGGCATGGACCACAAGGAAAGAGCACCTGATTGCTTTGTGCAATTCCGAGCGATTCATCCAAACACACCAAGGTCAGTCGCGATTCGCTCGCAGTCTGTTCCGTCGGATTCCTGCTCATCTTCGCGGGGCGATTGAAGAGCAAGGTGAAAAAGTTCATATCACACACTCAACTGCTGGCCGTCCGATCTATTCTTTGGAACAAGACTTCGTGATCGATATCGCCCAGGTGGCTGCTGTTTATCCCTATGAAGTGCTTGATCTCAAGAAGCATCGGGCCGCTTACAATGAACTGCTCGATGCTTTGATGCAAAGACTGTGGCGCGCTGAAGTCGGCGGCTTGGGCCGCTATGAAGCCGACCACTATCGGGACGGCAATCCCTGGATTCTCACGACCCTTTGGTTAGCTTTAGCTGCGGTTTACAAAGCTCCCCATGAAGCCGCTCTGCATGAGCAGCAACTGAAACTCGCCAAAACCGCTTGGCAATGGGTCGTTCAGCACACGCCTGCTGAAGGTCAATTGCCAGAACAGATCGATCCGATTACGGGTCGCCCATCGTGGGTGATGCCGTTGACTTGGTCTCACGCCATGTATGCTTTGGCCATCCAACAATTACCCAAAGAGGTGTACTCATGAAGCTGAATGCTCTCATACCTGTTCTGATGAGTGTAACTGCCCTCAATGTTCAGGCCGCGCCCGTGAAAATTAATTTCTGGGAACAAAGCCCGCCCGATACTGCCTCCGAAATCGACAAGTGGATCACAGTCTTTCAAAAGGCTAATCCTGATATTCAGGTGATCCGTCAGCACTATGAAAACGAAGAGCTGCGCACCAAATTCTTGCGTTCGTCTGTGACGGGCGATGGCGCTGATCTGGTCTATGGCCCTAACGATATCGCTGGTGTCTTCGCCACTGCCGGTGTGATCCAGCCTGTCGACGCTCTGATCAAAGCCGAGCTTTTCAATCCTAAGGCTTTGGAATTGGCAAAATTGGACGGCAAAACTTGGGGCGTCCCTCTGAGTGAAGGCAACCACCT
>JBGSTF010000256.1:0-2630 GCA_041736645.1 Oligoflexus sp.
AGTGGGGTCTATTTCTACGCAATCATGATGAACTCACTTTGGAAATGGTTACGCACATTGAACGCGACTATATGCTCGACGAATATGCTCGGGACCCCCAAGCCCGTATCAATCTTGGGATTCGCCGTCGATTGGCCCCTCTTCTGAATAACAATAGGCATCGCATAGAGCTCATGTATGCGATCCTTCTATCGCTCAAGGGTAGCCCTTTTATATATTATGGTGATGAGATTGGGATGGGCGATAATCTGGATTTGGGTGATCGCGATGGGGTTCGGACACCCATGCAGTGGAATGCCGATAAAAACGCAGGATTCACCAGCCCGGCTTGTGACAAGCTCTATCTTCCAGTCATCAAAGATCCTCTGTATGTTCCTGAGCTCGTCAACGTGGAAGACCAAAAGCAGTCCGAAACATCACTACTTAATTGGATGAAGACGATGATTCGAGTGCGAAAAACGAGTCGAGCGTTTGGTCGTGGTCAGCAGCGATTTCTCGCTTCGGCCAACCATCGAACCCTTGCGATTGTGAGGGAGTTCGAAGATGAGAAAATCCTTGTTGTCGCCAATTTGTCTGCTACAGCGCAGATTGCCAGCCTGGATCTTGCAGAATGGGCCGGTTTCATTCCCATCGAAATGCTGGGTGGGGCCATTTTCCCACGTATCAGCGATAAGCCCTACCTGTTCACACTATCACCTCAGTGCTTTTTTTGGCTCAAACTGCGATGGTTAGGGGGCACTCCGTGGAAAGCTCCGACTTAATCACCGACAGTCTACTTTCGCAGTTAATCGCCACAGGACAAGCTGATATCGTGGTCGGAATGGTAAGCTTCAACAACGCAGAAAGTCTGAAGGTCCAGGTTAAAACCATTTTGGAAGCATTTTCGGGCCCACTCCTCCGTGAAAGAACCGTACTGGCTGCGATTGACTTGGGCTCCTCGGATGACAGTGTACTGATCACACGCGGCAATTATAGTGGTTTCGGCTCGCCTCACCCCTTGCGAACTGTTCATCGCATCGCCGAATCGTATAATAACCTGCCAAATACTGGACTGGCTTTCAAGATCCTCTTACATATCGCTGAGCTTCTACAAACACAATGTCTCATTCTCGTCGACCCTAACGACCAAGGATTGACTGTTACAGAAATTGCCGAGTTAGCCCGACTTTCCCTCAAAAGACAGGTTGAACTCATCCGGCCCAAATTTGCAAGGCAGCCGAGCGAAGGCCTGCTCATCACCCAACTGATTCGCCCCCTCGTGGCCGCATTTTGGGGAGTTCCGATTGCCGAGCCATTGGGATTACCAGCCGTCCTCTCAGGAACTCTCGTGAACTTGCTTCTTAAAGAAATAAGTTGGACTCTTGCGCCAAATTTCTACGCAGCAAATCTTGAGGTCACTTTGATGGCAGCCGAAAAACGACAGTCGCTAGGAGAGTTGAGACTGGCCCCGCGACAGCTATTTCCAGCCCATCAGCGAGAATTGAAGGAAGTGTTTGGTGAGATTGTATCTCATCTGCTGGTTCAGATAAAGCGCCTAGCAGGCAGTCATCTATTGCCGCCTCCATGGACTTCCTTGGGCCAGGAGGATAGCGGAGAAATGATCTTAAAGGAGTTCCCAGACAGCCGTATCTACCTAAACCAATTTCTTGCTGCCCGGGAAGCATTAGAACCGCTTTGGAGACAGATTTTAGCTCCCGAAACATTCAATCGTCTCATCCCCCTGTTCGAAGCACAGAGAGGCATTGACGAAGAACTTTGGACTGACATTGTCTTCGATTTTGTTCGCGCTCACCAAAGTGGAATCATGCCGATTATGCAGTTGGTACCTATTCTCTTTAGATTTTATGATGGTCGTGTGGCCGGAATGATTGAAACTTATTGCAAGCGAACGCCTGACAAAGCGTTTGATTCAAATGAAAGTCTATTGCGTCTGTTTGTAAACACGAGACAGCATCTTTCCCTTTAAGCGTGAGGATATAAGCCATGAATTCAAATTTAAACGACTTCTTTACTCAATCATGGACCAGCATTTATGCGGGACTTGTCCTGTTTGTTCCCAAACTCTTTGCACTTTTTCTACTCATGATTGCGGGCTACGTCATTGCCCTAGCTCTTCATCGACTGACCTGTTATCTGCTCACAGTCATTCATTTCAATCGAATGATGGAAAGTTTCGGCATCTCACCTGTTCTGCATAAAATTGGGCAGAGCGAGCCTCACGCATTCCTGGCTCGAGCCCTATTTTGGATCGTGTGGTTGACTTTTTTTCTCACCGGACTCAATGTTCTTGGTTTCGAAACGGCAAAAAATCTGTCCTCCGACCTTTTGAAGTTCGTTCCTCAGCTCATTGTCGCCATGTCCATACTCATAGCTGGTTTTGCTTCAGCAAATTTCTTGTGGCGGGCAATCTTACTTTGGGCCGCCGATAGGCAATTTCCCCAGGCACAGATGCTAGGTCGCATGGTTCGTTGGCTGGTTCTCATTGCTAGCTTTTCGATGGCACTCGAACAATTACAAATAGCCCAAAACATCGTCCACACAGCATTTGCCATTCTCTTCGGAGGCATCGTCGCAGCACTGTCAATTGCATTTGGATTAGGAGGTAGACACCTGGCAAAGCACTATCTGGA
>JBGSTF010000261.1:0-25782 GCA_041736645.1 Oligoflexus sp.
AATGGATGGCACTCAAGCCAAACGAACTTTTCCGCTTCTCCAACTTTCGTAAAGATGTGGAGATGCTGATCGACAAGTACGGTGACAAAGGCTATGCCTTCGTCGACGTGAACCCTAAGCATCGCTATGATCGAGAAAAAAAGCTCGTCTATCTGAACTACGAGATTGCCAAGGGTGAAAAAGTCTATTTTGGCGACTTCACTTTCATCGGCAATACCAAGACGCGTGATAACGTCTTGCGTCGCGAACTGGATGTGGCTGACAGCGAACTCTATAGCGGTACACGTCTGACCAGCTCCAAGACCAACATGGAGCGTCTGGGCTTCTTCGAAGAAGTCCAAACCATTCGTCAACGCGATGAAAAGCAACCGCAAATTTTGCATTACAAATTTAAAGTCAAAGAAAAACCAACCGGTCAGCTGCAAGCTGCTCTTGGTTTCAGTCCTGGTGCCCAGTCCGCAGAAAACAAGTGGTTTGGACAAGGTCGTTACTCGGAAGAAAACCAGAGCGGTAAAGCTTGGCGATCTAATGTCACGGGTCGATGGAACGGTGGCAAAAATTACTCGCTGGAATTGGGTCTGACCGATCCGCGTGTCAACGATTCGCTATGGTCTCTGGGCTTTTCAGCCTTTATCCGCAATGAAGTACGCTTGATCGCCGATGGTGTCGATATCCAGGAAGCTCGAAAGGGTGGAAGTGTGACCGTAGGTCGCAGGATCATCGAGCAGGTCAGGGCCTCGATAACCTACCGAACTTCGATCATCGATATCGAATCCAAAACCGCGTTAGTCGGAAGCTTCGTTGAAGCAGGCCGAGAAAACAGCGTGATTTTTGGTATGGCCCGCAATGCAACTAACAACTATATCGACCCTTCCGAAGGCTCCGATCTCAGATTCGCCCAGGAATTCACTGGTGGAAGTCTGCTCGGAGGTTCCCGGCAGTATCTGGAAACCACCGCTTCAGCCGCTTACTTTTATCCGATCGATTTCAGCGATACCTATCGAACTTATTTCCGCTTTTTTGGCGATTTCGGTTTGCTGTGGCCGAATGGCGATAAAGCGATTCCGATTCTGACTCGTTATCGCCTGGGTGGGGCCGAGAATATGCGCGGCTTCGACAATATTTCTATCGGACCTAAGTACACCATCATGCAAAGTCCTGGTGGTGAAGGCAAAGAGATCAATCGCGGCGGTAACCGCAAATTGCTCTTCCAAGCCGAATACTTTTTGCCCATTATCAAAGAAGCCAATATCAAAGGTCTGTTCTTCTACGACATGGGACGTGTCTATGATGAAACAGAAGAAATGAAATTGACCAACTTTGAGCGAGATCTGGGCTTTGGCTTCCGCTGGATCACCCCTGTAGCACCTTTCCGATTCGAATGGGCATATCCCATTGAAAATGGGCGCCCGGGTAATCTAAAATTCATTTTCTATTTAGGTTATTGATACTTTATTTCACTATCGTCAAAAGGGATGTCGCCGATGGTTTTTTCGGGAACACTACGTCATTTTCGTCAAGGTTTACCGCTGCTGATGCTTTGCGCTGCATACGCCAAAACCAGTCCCGCACAAGCCGTCGCCAAGCCCGACGGTGGAAAGTATGCTGTCGTTGATATGCAAACGATCATCCTCAATGTGGATGAAGGCAAGCAGGCGCGCGCTGATCTTGAAAAGCAGATCAAAGAAAAAGAAAAAGATTTGATGAAAAAAAAGGAAGAGCTCGACAAGATGAACCAGGAGTGGGAAAAACAAGCACCGCTTCTGAATGAACAAGCTCGCATGAGCAAACAAAAAGAGTTTCAGGAAAAGTTCATGTCTCTGCGCAATGAAGAGATGACTTTTCAAAACGAAATAAAGGGTAAAGAGCAAGCTGCCACGCAAAAGATCGCCGTCGCCGTCAGCAAACTGGTCAATGACATGGCCAAGCAGCGTTTTCGAAACCAATAGCGCCGGCCTTCTCTATCTGAAAGATCCCGTGGATATGACAAAGGATGTGATTGCCGCTTTCGAAGCACAGAGTAAGAAAGGCAACACAGCCAAGAAATAAGGAGCAGCCCGGCTATGAGTATGAGTACAGAAACGGCAAGTAGCAAAGAATCTCTTTCCACGCCCTTCGCCGGCCTGGATTCTATTCAGAATTGGTTGCCCCATCGTTATCCCATGCTGCTCGTCGATCGAGTTCTCGATTATCGCCCGAACGAATATATCCGGGCTATCAAGATGGTGTCGGGCTTGGACCCTTATCTGCAGGGGCACTTTCCTGGCAATCCTGTGATGCCCGGCGTTCTGATCGTCGAAGCCATGGCCCAAGCCTCGGGCATCTTGGGTCGATTGACCTTCCCAGATCGCAAGAACAGTTGCCTTCTCACCGAAATCGGCGAAACTCGCTTTCGCCGACAGGTCGTGCCAGGTGACGTCTTGGAGCTTTACGTCGTCGTGGACAAGCAGCGCAAGGATTTCTTTTGGTTTAACGGAGTCGCCAAAGTTTCAGGTGAGTTGGCTGCCTCCTGCGTATTTACCGCCAAGCTGAGCTAATGAGTATCATCACATGCTGGAATATCGAGCTGAAGAGCTAAGAGAAGTGCCTAAAGGTGTCTCGATTCATCCGACAGCGCTGGTTTACAAGGGTGCTCAACTGGATGAAGGCGTCCTGATTGGACCCCGCGCTGTCATTGGCCCCAAAGTTACACTCGGCAAGAATGTTAAGGTCGGTGCGAGCGCCATAGTTGAAGGCAAAACAACTGTCGGGGAAGGCACCGAAATTTACTCCATGGCAACCATTGGTTCCGACCCGCAGGATCTCAAATACCGCGGGGAAGATACCGAACTCATCATAGGCGTGAACAATCGCCTGCGAGAGTATGTAAATATCTCGACAGGAACTGCGAATGGTGGTGGCAAGACCAGTTTGGGCGACAACAACCTGATTATGGTCTATTCCCATATAGCGCACGATTGCCACATAGGCAGCAACTGTATACTCGCTAACGGTGTTCACCTCGCCGGACATGTTCAGGTCCATGATTTTGTAGTGTTCGGCGGCATGTCCGGCGGGCATCAGTTCACCCGCTTCGGTGAGAGAGCTATGATCGCTGCTGGAGCCATTGTAGTGCAGGATGTGCCTCCCTACTGCATGGTTCAAGGTGATCGAGCCCGGATATCGGGCCTAAATGTGGTCGGTTTGCGTCGTTCTGATTTACCAAAGCAGCGAATATCTGATATAAAGAATATGTTCAAAATCCTCTTTAATGAGAATCTTACGATCGAAGACGCTGTGAGTCGTATAGAATTGGAAGTGCCCGATTCTCCACAGAGGCAGCGATTTATCGAATTCCTCAAACGCAGCGAAAGGGGAGTCTGTCGTTGAAAAGGTCGAGCTATTTCATTTCCGCCCGTTCTGCGTCCGCCGATATTTTGGCTTCCGAACTGGTTTTGGCAATGAACGACCAATTCCCCAAGGTCGAGTGCCTGGGGATTTTCGGCGAATGGTCAGGTCGTACCCGCTCGACTAAAATGGGCGATCTGAGTGCCTGCCTCAGTCTCGGTTTGCATGACAAGGCCCAAGTTTCAGAAGAAGCCAAGGCTTGGCTCGACAATCTCTATAAAGAACTGGAAAAGTCTGCACCCCAGGTCGCTATTCTGGTCGGGTACTCTTTTCTTCATCATGAACTCGCGGGATTTTTCAAGACACAAAACATTCCCGTGGTCCTCTATGAAATCACGCCTGTTGGTGCCATAAAAGGCATCGACTTCGCCAGCGTTGGTCAACGCCTGGAAGTCGCTCTCGGCATCAGTCCGCAAGGGAGCGAATTAGTTCAAAAATCTAGCGTTCCATACTACTACATTGGCAGTCCTCACAAGGACCGTGTCGATCGTGTGATTGTCGAAGCGCCTTCACTTGGGCTGAAATCCGATCATCCGATCGTTGCCATTTTCCCTGGCGCACGGGTGGAAGGCTTTCAGGCCACACTTCCCGTTTTTCAGCAACTCGCTGAAAAATTAGCTCATGAACCAAACCTACAGATCGTTCTATCAGTCGCTGATATGTTGATCGAAGATTCATCGATCAAGATTTTCGGCCAGAGCCTCAAAGATCATATGCAGAAGGCCGGGGCCAAAGCTCCAGCCCTCCGCGTAATGCCCGGCATGCATCTCGAGCTGCTCTCCCTGTCAAGCCTCGCGATTACAGGTTGCGGAGCCATCACGATCGAGTGCGGCCTGTTTCAGGTTCCCGTTATGCCTATCTTTCCCATCTCACAAAACTCTTCTTCAACCCCAAGAGCCATGCTGAATCAAATCGTCGGTAAACCGGTCGTCGCTGAGTACAGTTCCGACGCGACAGTTGAGCAACTGCTTACGGTGGCTAAAAAGCTGATCAGCTCTGGCCCTGAGCGCGATAAAATGCTAAAAGACCTGCTCGATGTGAAGCTTAGCCTGCAGGGTTTCGCAGCTGACAACGCCGCCGACTATATTGGCCGCGAAATCGGCCAATGGAAGCAGGGCAAACGCGCCGCTAAGGGCAACAAAACTGCATGAATTTCCCTAAGAACCTCACCCGATCCGAGCTTCCGTCGGATCACGGCAGTCTATTTCCTTGGATCAAACCCCTTGTGATAGAACCCCTGAAAGAACTGAAGGGCTGTTTGATTCAGATTGTGGTGGCTCTTGGTCTCTTATCTGCTTCGCAGAGTCTTTTTCTGCTTCTGGTCGGCCCCCTCTTTAAAGCCATTTTCAATACCCCAGTCGGTGGTAGCTTTCTTCTTTCGAGTCTTTTGCCACCGACTATGATCCATCTGTTTCCCGAACTCAAAACCTTGTCCATGTCTCGCTTGGAATTAGCTCAGATCCTACCCATCCTTATCATGGGTGCAGCCGTGATCAAAGCCTATGCCGGTTTTGTATATCAGCATCAGCAGCAGGTCATGGCCTTGCATCTGGGGCGTCGCTATCGGGAAAAGCTCTTTAGTTCCATCCTCGAATTGCCCTTTCATAAAATCACGGAAAAGGCCGCGGGCGAATGGATGTCCGTGGTTATGAACGACGTCGCTTGGCTGCAGGTTCGGCTGTCTGATCTTCTTACAGGCTTGGTTCGCGATGGCTTTATGGTTCTAGCCTCGCTCGCCGCCCTCTTTTTCATTCATTGGCCAACCGCTCTTATTCTCAGTATCTTGGCAGTTCCGATCATGATGAGCACCGGTCGGACCGGCAAGCGCATCGCAGTCTTTGCTGAGCTTTGGCAAAGGGAGCTGGGTCGCATGGTGGGCGCGGTTCTCGACCTGCGCAAACGCTTCGAATTCATCCGGGCGCAGCGCGGTGAAGAGCTGGAAAAGAAGCGCTTTCAGCACATGAATGGCGCTTACTATCGCATGATTCGCAGTTCCATATTCATTCGCTCGGCGCTAGCGCCTTCTATGGAATTGGTTGGATTCCTCTTGTTCGCTGGGGTGCTCTTTGCAGTGGGCAACAAGGTGCAAGGATTTTCCCTCGAAGCCAGTGAGCTGCTTCAATTCTTCGCCGCCTTGGGAATTCTGCTGCGTCCCTTAAAGAGCATGGGTGAACAGCTTGCCCGCTATCACGAAACCAAGGGAATTCTAAGGCAAAGTTTGCAAACTTTCGCTACAGTGAAAACCCTTGCAGACAGTCGTAAAGCAACCGGCCCAAGATCTCCTGCTTGGCAAATTGCTAAAGGACTCTGGATCAAGGAAGTTCGAGTGGCTTATAAGGAAGGCTTTCAGCTCCTCGCCCAGGATCTGCATGTGAAAGCAGGTAAAGCCATTGCACTCATAGGACCCAGTGGTGCTGGCAAGTCCAGTCTCGTCAAGGTGCTTTCCGGTTTATTAGAGCCTGCTTTGTGGGATGCTGATGCCAAGATCGACGCTGTTGTGCAAGCCTCGACATTGGTCAGCCAGAAACCATTTCTCTTTTCCGATACGATTCGCGAAAATCTGCTCTATGGCCACCCAGACCACTGCGATGATTCACGACTCGCCAAGGAGTTGGATTTTGTGGGGCTTAGTTCCGAACTCGCGGCTATGTCTCAGACTCTTGATAGTCTTGTTGATTTCATCCAAACACCGCTATCAGGCGGACAGATGCAGCGTCTCACCATAGCCCGAGCTCTTTTAAGGCCGCAACCCCTGCTGCTTATGGATGAAGTCACGGCAGCCATCGACCCCCTGGCTGAGGAAGCTATTACACTCCGATTGATTGATCGCTGCCACAAAGAAAAACTTGGCTTGCTTTTTGTAACTCATCGTATGCAACAGCTCCAACATTTCGATCAAATTTGGTTTGTCGAATCCGGAATATTAAGACAATTCAATTCTTATTCCGAATTGTTAGATGATGCTCGCATCAAACGTTTTCTCCAGGATCAGCAGTCCACTTAAGCGCTCGATCCAAGCTCCTTTTGATCTGCCAAAACATTGACACCTGAAATGCTTGTGGTAGCCGTCTTGCGTCCAGCCATGAGAGGTTTTAGAATATCTCTAGGACTGCCTCGTTTTGATCGCAAGACTATTACTATTCTGGGCGCCCGCCCTGCTTCCAGGGAGACAAGGATGAACGACACGAATCTCGATCCTAACTCGAATGCCGCCTTCAGCCAAAATACGGGCGCGCAATCCAATCCTTTTACGGGCGAGCTTAAGGGCGAATTCTCAAGTGATTTTGGCACAAACACCAATGCGGTGTCACAGATTTTCAAAAGCGGAGGCTTCGCGTCAGAAAACAAGACTCGACTGATCCTCATCGCCGTCGCGGCCATCGCCATTCTTGGAGCCGCCTATTGGTATCTAAGCGAACCATCTGAAGGCGGCGGCGCTGACAGCGCCGAAGAAGCCACCGATGAAGAAGGGGCTACCGAAGAAGGCGCTGAAGGCGATACAGCTGCCAAAGCCGCCGAAGAAACCAAAGCTCCACCAGCAGCCGACACCATCGCCGCTGAATCAGCAAAACCAGCTGCCGAAGCAGCAGCAAGCACCGGAGCGATATCTATCACTTCGCCAGCTAACGGGGCTGCTCAGTCTTATGATGAGACGCAAGGGCCAGCTGAATTCCAGTGGGAAGGACCAGCCGATAAAATCACTTTCTCGCGCAGTCAGACCATGGCACCTATTGTTAAAACAGTCACTCTCAATGGGGCCAGTACCTACAGCTTCGAAAATCCTTATCCTGGCACTTGGTACTGGCAGGTTCAAAATGCCAGCGGAGTCAGTGAAGTCCGCAGCTTTAAAATTGCTGCACCAGCCCGCCGCTCGTTCCCCGTTAGCCAACCCGCAGCAGGGGGCAGCATTTCGGGCAATGGCGGAGTCGTGACCTGGCAGGCAGGAGAAAAGATTGCTCGCTATTCAGTAGAATTCACTCCAGCCGGGCAATCCTTCGCCAGTCCAAGCCACCGATTCGGAGCTTCTGGAACCAGCGTCGCTATTCAAGGTGTGAGTCCTGGTAGCTATGATATGCGCGTGGGTGCCTTCTCGGAAGTCGCAGGACGTTGGGAATGGCAGGTGATCAAGAATGTGACCGTCCAATAGTCTTGCAACTCCCTAGGAAATTCCGTAAACGCTTTCTTTAAGAAAGCGTTTTTTTTTCGCCAAGAGAAGGGGAGTGAGATCTTGGATAAATCCGCACTACGCAAGAGCCTTTTGAGTCAGAGACTGGCTCTACCTCAGGAGCAATGGCAGAACAAAAGTGAACAGCTGGTAGAGCATTTGCAGCAGTGGCTCAGAGTGAGAAAATTTCAACAGCTGATTCTGTATCGAAGTTTTCGTCGTGAGCCGGACCTTTCGACTTTAGCAATCTCTCGGGAGCCTTCACTCTGTTATTACCCGCGTTTGGTTCGGCAAGAGATGCATTTCTATCCTTCTCCATCGCAAGGCCCTTTCGTGAAAAACAGTTTCGGCCTGGAGGAACCTGAAATTGACGACCAAGGTTCTTTACAGGTATCAGAAGAATCTGTCTTAATCATTCCCGCTTTGGCCCTTGACCGAAAGGGCTTTCGATTAGGCTATGGCGGCGGCTATTTCGATCGATTTCTTTCGAATCATCACCCGATAACGGTGGGCGTTTGCTTTGATCAATTTCTACTCAATACCTTGCCTCATGAAGCCCATGACCTTCCGGTGCAGCATATTATCACCGAATCAGGAGCTCTTTGAAACTTGCAAGTCTCAGAATTTCTATCGAAAATTCTGCTGCTATCGCGCTATTCTGTTACAATTAGAACCGTAATCGATAAAAGGGGGATGATTCGGGTGGCACGCTTGGCATCCATCATCGGCTTGAGTTTCTTTCTCCTATGGGGAAGCCTCAATGCCGAAGTCGTGACACTCACTCCTAAAATATGGAATGGCGAAGCCCTGCAGAAGGACGAAGGACTCTTCTATCTGCAAGCAGCCATCATTGATTCCGGAGCGCAGCATCGGAACGGAGCCTTTTCGTTCGTGCTCTTTGGCAAGAATTTGCAAAAATCATACAGTGTTCAGTATGAGACAACGACCCTGGGTCAACATCCTGACAAAGTCTGGAAGCTGAAAGAAGATGAATACCAAGTACTCCAAATTCAGCACATCGATGCGCAAGGCAAGCGCTGGACCTGGAAAGGCCCATACCGAAGTTCTTTTTTTGTCAAAGGCCAAAGTCTTGCTAACTTAGGAATTTGGTATTTGGTTCAACTCAAACAAGCCGGACAGCTGAGTTTTCTGGCGAAACCCAGCAAGAACATCTTTCTACCTGGCAAGAGCCAAGGGAGTATCGCCCGGATCATCGATGGATTAACGGGCTATGATCAACTCACTTTGGAGCAGAAAGCAGCGCAAAAAAAGGGCGAGATAAGGGCCGTGCTGCGCTCAAGCCGAACCATAGGCATGTTTTATAAGCTCAATCTTTTCAGGCAGAATCAATCAGCAAACTCGGTGATGGGTGTGATTCAAAGCAATGACCCCGACCTTCGAAGCTGCTATACCGATTTGCTCGATCGGGCTCCGCCCACCCAAGGTTCTATGGTATATACCATGGTCCTATCCAACCAGACCCAAAGCCTCAAAACGCTCAAAATAAAGAAGGCAGACATACAGGATCCAAAATTCTCCGAGTGCCTTTACTATAAACTGATGGCCCTCAGTTTCCCTGTAAAAGAAAGCATGATCGGCGAGTTGTCTTTGATTTTTCAAATTATAGGATCTTGAATGGAGGTTCATTCATGAGTTATTACAGTGAAAAACTGCTGAAAAGACGCCTGTCGAATTTCTTGCTGCAGCCTCTTCTTCAAACCCGTATTGGAGCCTACTGCATTCTCTTGTCTTTTATCTTTGCCGGCCTCATTGCTGGCATCGTCTACGTGCATCTAGGCCACCTTTTCGCCTTTATTATTGAAATGACGGATGCTCCGCAAGAGGTTCAAACCATTATTCTGAGCTATGTTTCCAGCATTCAAACCTGGATCTACCTGACGCTAGGGGCCTACATTCTGCTCGTGATGGCCATTTCTATTTGGTACACCCATCGCCTCGTGGGACCTATGGTGGCGTTTAAACGCCATTTTGAAGCTTTGCAGCAAGGCAATTTTTCCCATCGAACCAATCTTCGTAAAAATGATGCGTTTCACGAAGCCGCCATTGAACTCAATCGAGCCACTGAAATGCTTGGACAAAAGTATGGAGAAAAAATTCCCAAGTAGTCATCTGCTCTCTGATGAGTGATTAAAGGAATTTTCCAATGAAGAGATATGGCTATCATTTTTAGACATTTTGCCTCAATAACCAACCCCAGCCGGTGAAGTACTCGCCTATTCCAGCCGAAAGACTGTTGAGAATTACTGTGGATTTTTCATGCTCCTGCAATGGCTCATCGTTGCTTTCATGTTCGTTCCTGCGTGGGTTCATGCCAGGACCTTTGAACCTCTTGTCCTCCAATCGGAGGTGGACTCGGTCCACCTGATTGAGCAGCTCTACTCCCTCGACAACACCAAAGGCGAATTCACTGCAGACCAAGTTTTCGCAGGGGAAGCGGATCAAGCATTTAAAAGAAATAAAGACTATAATCTTTTTCTAGGAACTCAGCATAATCTTCGCGCTGGTGACTTTTGGGTTAGATTTGGCATCCAAAATCAATGGAAGCAGGATGCGATAGCGGTATTCGACTACGGAACAACTCCTGGAGTTTCAAGAGTTTTTCTTTTGAATATTGAGAATCCCACTATCAATCAAGTCATCGACCTTAGCGAAAAGCTCAAACGCACCAATCGATACATTCCAATCCCGCCTGGTTCCTGGCGAGTATTTATTGAAATAGCGCCTGATGACTTCTCACTACCCTTTGTTTCGTTGAATATTAGAAGCATAGAGGCGATCACTCAGAAAGCTGGCGAGCTGCATTTCCTCAGCATATCCTATGGAATCTGCCTCGCTCTGATCGCCTATAACTTTATCCTGGCCATCACTCTGCGCCAGCGAGTTCACTTCATTTACATCACCTATATTATATGCCTACTTTTTTACTATGAAGGACGATATCAGCTCCTTACAGAGCAATTCGGGCTACCAGAACTGCCGAAATGGAGTCTCATTCCAATCAATGCCTCCGGTACTTTTCTCTTTGTCACCTTTCTCTATGAAATATTGAATGTGGATAAAAATCTACCTAGCTGGAAGAAACCTCTCCGAACAATTCTTGTCATGTGGCCACTTCTCATCGTTTACTCCTTCATCGATCGAATGGGTGCCCAGATAATCCTCATAACAATTTTAATCATTTCAGCCCCTCTCTCTATAGCTTTGGGGCTGCATGCAGTCAAAAGAAGGGTTCCCTTCTGCATTCCTCTTCTCATATCGACAGTACTTCCTGGAATTGGCAGTGCCATTCACTTCCTTCCACAGGTGTTCCACCCGATGTTGCCGATGGGGTTTATCAATAGCGCACAGCTTCTCTTTATGGATTTCGAAATGATCCTCCTATCCATGACCATTGGAGCCAAAATAAACAAAGAGCAGGAATGGCTTAAAGCCAAAGTCGAGCATGCCTATTCTGAATTGAAGACTATCGTCTATCCTCATCAACTCACTCGAATCTGGAATGGCGAATCGCTTGGCAAGACAATGCCGATTGGTGTTCAAAATGCCTATGTTATAGCCTTCGATGTCGTCGCCAGCAGCAAAATGAAAATTGCCAACCCGCGCGCTTTTCTGTCCGATGTGCTTCGAGACTGCTCGCAACTTATGCTGGATAAATATCAAGCAGAATTGATGACCGCCAATGCCTATCGCATCAAAGAAATGGGCGACGGTTTTCTGTGTTCAGTCGGCTATCCATTTCATTGTCCGCATGATAATCCTGCTGAGCACAGCCTTTTTCTAGCGCACCGATTTGTGGAGATCTTCGATCGACATGTTCGTGCTAGTGGAGCGGACCACGAAATTCACTGCGCGATCGGAATCGCCCAAGGTCCGGTCGAGGCCTTCTACCCAGAAAGCGGCGCCCAAGTCTACGACTTGTTTGGCAAGGGAATTATCCTTGCCCATCGCTATGAAAGCATGCGCGATATCCTTTTTCGATGGCTGAAGCATCGCGACAATATCATCATTGTTCAGAAGGAAGTCTTTGATCAGCTCAACTCCGACACCCAGAGCGAACTTGTTGAAGTCGACCTAACTTGCTCAGACTTTAAAGTCCGCGACGATGAAGCCGCGACACGCCTTTACTATCAGCTCTCTGAGGGTCGAAGGCTGCAAAGACTTCTCCGTTCAAAAGATTCCGCGTAGTCAATCTGCCTTTTACCTTACTCGCATGGTCCGACATTGTTTTTGGCCATCGTTTCGGCTCACCAGCCATGCTAAGATAAGTCCTGGGAGGGACTTTCCGTGCAAGAATTGAGTTTCCAAATCCGCGATGCCCATATCGATGATGTTCGGTCGATAGCCTATATTCACGTAGAATCCTGGCGCAGCACCTATGCAGGAATCCTGCCTGACGACTATCTCAAAAATCTCGCCTACCAAGAACGTGAAGATCTATGGGCAAAGGTTCTTTCGCAAGCAGATGCCGACAAGCACGTTTTTGTGGCTATTGATTTAGGGACCAAAGAAGTGATTGGCTTTGCCAGCGGAGGACCCGCTCGAGGCGAGCTCACCGAAAACTGCAAGGGCGAGATTTATGCCATTTACCTCTTGAAGTCTTATCAGGGTTTGGGGATCGGCCAGCAACTCTTTGAGGCCTCCCGCTACCATTTGAATAGCCAGGAACTCATCCCCTTTGGGCTCAATGTGCTCACCAAGAATCCCAGCTGCGCATTCTACGAAAAAATGGGTGGAAGGGTCATCGCCCAGATAACAGTCGCAATCGACGGAAATCTGTTTGAAGAACAGGTCTATGCCTGGGACGAATAGGACGGTTTAAGTAGCCCAAGGCTGACATTGATTCGAATCAGGCAGGCTTTTTTCCATGAACTAGAGAGAGAGTTATTGATGTCTTCTGCGAATTCAGCTCCCGCTGCCATAGGATCCAGCACTGTTTATCCTCTGAAGATACCCATTCATGTCCCTTTTACTATTTCCCGCGAAAGCTTAAAGGCAGCAGAAATTATACTCGTAGAGATTGCCAACGAGAGAGGGATGGTAGGGCTGGGGGAATGCGCCCCTTTCCCCTCCTTAACCAAAGATACTATGGCCCTTGCTGCCATGGTCGCTCGTGGGCTTTTAGACGAGATCCGCGGTTGTACCACGCAAAAAGCCCTAGATCGCCTCCGTAAACTCAAAGCCGAAGCCGTCGCTCAATCGATTACGGGCTTCGTCGGTGTGGAAGGGGCTCTGCTGGATCTCTTCGCTCGAGAGCAACAGAGACCACTGGCTGCGCTTTGGGGAGCGGGCCAACAAAAGACCCTAGCAACCGACATCACTCTTCCCATCATGGAGCCCGAGTCCATTCCTGGCTTTTGGGATATCTATCGACCTTTCGCATTTTCGACCATTAAAATAAAAGTATCAGGGCAAGTCGAACAAGATCTCGATATGATTCGCGCCTTGAAAGCTTTGATTCCCCTTTCAGTAAAAATCATTCTGGACGGCAACCAAGGCTTTACAGTCGCCGGAGCAGAAACTTTGGTCGAAAAACTGCGCACCATGGATATTCGCCCGCTCTTTTTTGAACAACCTCTTCCGGAAGATGACTTTATTGGGCTTTCACGCCTCGCCCAAAAGCTGCCGATCCCCATCTGTGTGGATGAAACAGTCCGAACCACTCGTGATCTGCAGAAGATCATCGAAATCGGTTTCAAACCCATCGTCAATATTAAGCTGATGAAATCGGGGATTGAAGAGTCTATTCGTTTGATTGCGCTAGCCCAAAGATCGGGTCTGCCACTGATGATAGGCGGCATGCTGGAAAGCGAAGTGGGTATGGGTCTGTCCCTACAAATGGCCTGTGGCACTGAAGCCATCAGCTATGCGGACCTGGACACTCCGTTCTTTTTTAAATCGCCAGTCACGGAAATGAGCCCTTGGCATGCCCATCAAGCCGAATTGCAGCTGCCCGACGGGGCCGGACATGGGCTAACTCGACGAATGCCAGACGCTTAGATATCACTGCCATGGTCCAGGAAATAGCCGATCTCACAGACCTGCTCGCCAAGCTTGCGCAGTCAACTGTCTACGACACCTTTAGTATTAACCTCAAGAGTCTGATCGAAGAAGGGCAAGCTAAAGGCTACCAAACTCAGGGTTGGTATGAAGCGTCTTGGCATTTAGCAGATTTGGATGATGGTTTGCAGATAAGCAAGAGCGGGCAGGATGTGGCTTTTCGAGTCAACAAAAAGCGTATTAATACCTTTGTTCAGTATACCAAAACCCTCAAAGAACTCTTACGGAGCGCCTAGGAGGCGGACGCTAAAAGCGTCCCGGCCTTCTTTTACCGCAATCCTGCCTGGACCAACCCGCTCGAAATCGACGAAATCAGATCTCTCGCATCATAGGTAGCGCCGAGGCTTTACCAACGAGAAGAAATTGCAGGATGGATTTCTCTTTTTAGTCTTGGCATGGCCTTTGCGTAGTGATCAGCAAGGTGCCGCCGGCCCTTTCAAGGCGCGGCTGAGTCCAAGCCCTAAGGGCAACCGCTGCTCGGTGGTGGATTGTCTTGAATTTTCACTCAAGAAGGAGAGCTATTATGCTTTACTATGCAGTCGTCTTTCTGGTTCTAGCCGTTGTTGCCGGATTCTTTGGCTTTGGTGGATTGGCAGGAACTGCCGCTTGGATTGCACAAATCCTGTTCTTCGTATTCCTCGTCGCCCTTGTTATATCAATAGTTAGCAATATAACCAGAGGCAAAAAGCCGATGATATAAGCTGATTGAAGCCAGACATACAGAATTATCCCTGCAGCCTTGTTCCGTCAGCTGTCACCAATTGAGGACGTCTTCCCACAGTAACCCAGGTATGTCGTCCAATAAGAGGGCGAGCATGCCTGGGATATGGCGGCGGAACTTATAAGTCCTGCAAAGTTTTTTGGCTCAAAAAAAAGGCAAAGACACTATGCGAATCTCTATCCGCCATCATTCCTGGAGCGAGCTCACCTTAATCTTTGCGTGCTGGTGGTTGGTCAGTTCTTGCCAGCATGCTTCGCCTCAAAACCTCGTCAATGAATCCAGCAAATCCAAAACCCATCAGAACCGAGGATCTAAGATAGAACCTAAGGAGAAAGCTCAACGTGAGTTAGGTCGCGCCTATGAAAGTTTGGTTTTTGGTGGAGGTCTTTCCCGTCTCGAGCCGTCGAATGAAGCGGGCCTTAAGAATATGATGCCAAAAGCCCGTGCTCTCTATCAACAGGCCCGGGCGCTCTACGATCAAGGGGACTATGGAGCATCGGCCAATTATGCCCGGGCATCCCACGAGGCATCCAAGGGCATGGAGCAAGCAGCCAAAGCTTCCTTGCGTGCAGACTCCAGTTTAAATGAACCGCCTGAGATTCAACTGAACGATCCACCGGAACAAAAAAAAGATCAAACCTTAAACGGTCGAAAACTTGCCTTTCCAGAGGCTGCGTCAGACAAGGAAAGCAAAGACTTTCTGGAAGCCAGTGATCGTTTGCTGGATCAGGCCATGGAAGCCCAAAAGAAAGGCGAGACGTGGAAAGCACATCACTATTGGCTCGGTGCGGACGCCTTTGTTCAAGCTGCTGATCGACTCTATCAAGCGAAGAACCCGGGACAGGTTGCTGTTGTTTCGCCCAAGGATGATGAAGAGATCTTAAGGACTTCGCCGACTCAATCGTTCTGATGGTCAGTATTGAAGAGCATATGGAGAGCCAACTTTAGCCTACGAAACCGCTGCAAAGGCGCTCGTTTTGATATTTTTTAGTTTGGTGGATTTTTGCTCGCGTTAACGGCCATGGCTCTTGGAGCCACGACCGTAGGCGCCTGTCACTGGTGGCATGGTCGAGCTTGTACTGTCCTCCTCAAGCGACAGTCGACGACAATTTTTTTCTGATTCTATTTTTGCAGTTTTCCTTCCAAATTGTTACTCTCTTACTACTAGCTTGTACCTATTTCAATTCAGCCGACAGGTTTTTAACCATGATTTATAAGTCTTTTTGGCTTTTCCGTGGTCAACTCCTTAGCCTATGGGTCCTCCTGCTCATGTCTGCTAGCATTCCAAGTCACCTCCTGGCGCAGGCCTTTGCATCCTGCGACCAGTATCAGCAAGGTTTCGGCAATGTCTTCCCCTGCGGTTCCCAACTTTGCCGCAAAAAGTACAATTCGAATCCAAGCCCCGATAATTGGTGCAGTATAGATTCTTTTCGGTCCTATCGAGGCAAGATACTAGACAGCCAGCAGCAAGAATTTTATATCCGAGGGGTCAACAATCCCCATGTTTGGTTTGGCAAAGAAGCTATGGATGCCCTGCCTTCCATTTCCGCACTTGGTTTCAATTCGATTCGAGTGGTTTGGTCCGTCCAAATGCCTGTCGATGAGCTTGCCTCAGTTCTCAACCGAGTTATCGACAACAAGATGATCCCCATTCTGGAGTTTCATGATCTGACAGGTCGCAGTGATCCCGCTGAACTCATGTGGCTCGTCGATACTATGATCAACAACTACGGTGGCATTCTCAAAGGCAAAGAAGATCGTTTAATTATCAATATTGCTAATGAATGGGGTGGCAACCAGCTCAGCTATCAACTGTGGCGAGATTCGTATAAGGAAGTTATCAAAAAATTGCGGGCCTCTCAGTTCAACCATCTGCTCATTATCGATGCCACTGGCTGGGCACAAGATCCAAACAGTATCCTGAAATACGGCAGAGAAGTGTACGATGCAGACCCCTTGCAAAATACGGCCTTCTCCATCCATCTCTATGAGAAATGGCGGAACAGGGCTCCGAAGAAACTCGACATCGCCAAGAGTTTCGCCGAGCTCTCTCAAACTGAATTGGCTGTGATCATCGGCGAATTTGCCCATCAGCATGATTTTCATCTGGATGGAAGCTCGACAACCATATGCTACAATCCAATCGATTCAGCCGCCCAGGAAAGATATCTGGCGGAAGTTTTTAGAGACGGCTATCGACCCCAGCAAGCTGACTTCGCGATAGATTTTCTCGAGATCATGCGCCAAGCCCATAATTTTAAAATGGGCTACATTGGCTGGTCTTGGCGTGGCAATGGTCGTTCGAACAATTGCTATCTCGACTATTTGGATATTGCCAATCAATGGGACGTCGGATCAGGACCAAACTTTCAGCCTAATCGCTTGAATCAGTGGGGCTGCGAGTTGGTCAAGAATCTTCAGGCCCAACCCGCCGGGATCTTTGCTCAGCCGACCTCACCATGGAGTCGCAATGCGGACCTCAGCTG
The DNA here is from genome assembly GCA_041736645.1 of Oligoflexus sp. Lineage (GTDB taxonomy): Bacteria > Bdellovibrionota_B > Oligoflexia > Oligoflexales > Oligoflexaceae > Oligoflexus. The sequence goes on from JBGSTF010000261.1 coordinate 16,838, forward strand.
TTCGTCTTCTGGAAACTTCCACTCCTGTGATCGATATGACGGTGGTTTTGGCGAGGCGTTTTCGTGTGGTGACGGGCGGCTGTGTAGGAAATCCACTCCCGACACCAATCAAACTGATTGGGCGTACTGGTGTGCGATTGACCGCTAAGGTGGAAGCGTATACTTTAGAGCAAATTGGCTCCAGGCTTCGTTTTGCAGGGAAGCCTCCGTCGTCCCTGAGGTTGGCATGAAATTTGTCCTTGTTTCGCTTATGTGGCTATTAGTTTTTGTGAGAGTTTCACCGGTTCAGGCTAGTCCTGCCTTTGGGCCCTATGGCTTGCTTGAAACGAGAGATCTGTTTCTCGCTGCCCAAATAGGTCAAAGCGTGACCACGTATTTTGGCAGTCATAGAAACGGAAGCTATTATGTAAACTCAAGCAATGCCTGCGCTCTCGTTAATAGACTCTATGAGCTGGATGATTCCACTCAGACTTGGTTTCCACTTGCCAGCTTCAGCTGCAGTCAAAGCACGATCGAAATATTTCTCAGAGAACATGGTCAATATAAAATCGTCAGCACAGTGGAGTCGGCTGTTTCGGAAAGTACCGAATATCAAATTGAAATCGGTCTGAGAGTTTATTCCAAATTCCGCTACTATGCGGAAGACATAGAATCCTGCTGGCGCTTTCCCGAACATTTTGGCTGGAATTTTCGTTGCGGCACCTACCAATGCAATAAAACCAACCAAAACTGGAATCTCAACAATGATCCTGCCTATTGGTGCAAACTTTAGTTTGCTTGAGGGACCCATTGAAAGACCCAAACCTCATTCGCAAAGAGACTTTACCTGTCTCTGAAGTCTTGCCGCTGATCATTTTTTCCCCTAAGGAACTGAGCGCAAGCAGCCACCCGGAAGCTATGGTGCTGGTCCAGGGAGATCCTATCAATATGACTTCACTCAAGTTGCAGACCTTTAAAGGCAGCGGCATTCGCTGTCATATTTGTGGCTGCAAAGGGGTCTACTTCGCTAAGGAGAAGTATGCCGAGGAACCCCATTTTCATTTGAATCTTTATGCTCAGAAGGATGGTCGTGAGGTTCTAATGACCAAAGATCATATCATTCCCATCAACAAGGGCGGGCGGGACAAACTCAATAATTTCCAGACGCTCTGCCTTGAGTGCAATCGAAAAAAAGCCGATAAAACACCCCACAATGTCAAAAAAAAGGCTCTCAAATAACCGACGGGCAGTTAAAAGAAGTTTACATGGAAAAAACTTGCCCAAAGCCAAGTCGCCTCCGCTTTCAGGATCACCGGACGACTTGAGCAGCACCTTGCCAAGTCAAACGCAAGCAAACGCGAGAGGCATCGCTGGGCGTTGGGGAAAGCAGCCTTTGCGATCCGCGCGTTTCCACCGAAAGGTTTTCTCCTGAATCCCAGTAGGCTTCTTCATGATTTGGCAGCTTGCGAGCGAGCTCAGGCCAATCTGAAAAGTCCATCGCCCCAGTCTGAACTCGATAAGGATAGGATGCTGCAAAAAGCAGCGAGTCCTGAACTCTGCAATCCCACTGGATATGACCATTTTCCAGAACAAAGTGGGGTAGGGCACAGTCTGGAGTTAAGGGTCGAAGCTTCACCTGTTCGGCTAGCGCTTCAAATGGCAGAACGAAGGAATCATTTGCCAGAGGCTTGATTGCAAAGCGAAGGCGAACCCAGCTATTAGGCTTTAGATCACTGGATAGAAAAAAGACCGAACCTTGCCGCCAACGGACAGGAATATCAGTCTCCTGATCTCCTTCAATTCGCGACGCCGAAAGATGCAAAGGCTCAGCGGGAGTAGCAAGTACATAGCGAGTTTCCACGAGAGGAGCGGTGACCCAGGTCACATGCAAGGCATCAAAGTCTTGCTGATCAGCCCTGAGAATCAGGTACCCATCATCCAGAGCCCAGCTAGCATTCGGCAGAGGGGAGCCCTTGGCATCAAGAACCTGAACTTGAGAGGCTTCCTTGATACTCAGCGGCAATGGCAGGCGGCGATAGCCAAGCTGTTTGAAGAGGGCAGAAGCATCCTGATGGGCGGGCGCAGGATCTGCCAACCCTAAAGCTGGAAGATCAGACGCAACAGCATGGGACGGCATGCAACGGGCGGCACCGCTGGTGCCCTCACTTAAAATCTCCTTGGAGTCTTGAAGTGAGTCTTCCTGCTCCGCAGCATTCGTCTGTTTGCTCAAAACCCAATCATGGATGCGATTGCCCTGGGAAAAAGTCTCAAAGCCTTGGTCCCCTAAAGCGCCTTGAGGTGATTTCACCTTCTGCAAAGCATGACTCTGATGCAGGAAGCTCAGAGTCACCTGTTCGTTCAATGCAATGGTCGGGAAGAGGAGCGTGACAATTTGTTGCTCGGGCCGATGTTCAACCGAGATTCGCGCTTCCGACACTTGATTGGTTTCTCGACTTTTTTCGAGTTGAATATCAAAGCTACCAAACAAGTGTTCCGCATCAGGAAAGAGTCCTGCCAAACCTTGCTGCTCTGGATAGCTAGGCCGTGGACTACAGGCCGAGCTCAGAACCATAACCAAACACCATCTGCTTATAATTATAGCACGTCTGCTCAAAATCTTCCCCCATATGCCTTGGCTTATATCGCCTCATACTTTGTCGGAAGAAGTCTCAATAAATCTTAGATGGCTCGTTTCCGAGCGGATGGGACTACGGCCATAGAATGGAAGAATGAGGAAATTTTGAAGAATCGCCAAACCGAAAAGGGGAGGGAAAGGACGACACCGAAGTGCCGTCCAGAGGATTACTTAAAATACTTGGTTCATGTTCACGTAGAGAACCCGGCCATCAGAAGAATAAAGTTCTTTCACGCGGGTATCGTCACCATCCCTTTGGCTATTGTCGCGTGGAAATTCTGTGTTCAAGACGTTCAATGCACCAACAGCAATGGAACCATTCCATGGATGATTCCAAGCATACTGAACATCGTAGGTCGTGAAACTACCGATTTTAAGATTTTGTTGCAGCTCAGACCTTTGCTGGCCAACGATATTGTTGCGCAGTGCAACGCTCTGGTTACCCATGGCCCAACTGCCGTTATTGACCAAGCGCCAGCGTGGTTTTCCGCGATCACCCAACAAGTTTTCTTGAGGCTGACCAGGGAACGGAACAGACTTGGAGTAGAACTTTCTCGAATACTCAGTACCAACGGCAAGGCGGCTGTTTGCAAGCTTGAATCGGTACTCAGCGTTGGTATCCACCCCCGCGTCTTCCGACTTACCTAAGTTCATGGTCGGAATGACAATACGCTTCAACCGACCATTTGGATCGTCACTCGCCCGAGTGATTTCGACGCCATCAAAGGATTGCCCATTCGAGACAGAGTCAACGACTTTTTGAGCATCCATATCCTGTATAATGTCATTGATTTTGATATACCAGTAGTCTGCCCCGATCGTAACACCATCAAAAGGATCCGTTACGACTCCAAAATTGTAAGCTAGCGAAGTCTCTTGCTTCAGGTCTTTGTTCCCTGCAGTTTCAATTTCGACTTCAGTTGTGGTTGGAACACTATCACCCTGGCCATAAAGAATACGATCTTTCAAGTTTTCGAGACCGACTTGCTTGCCTTTATAGATCTGCCTGAGAGTCGGCGCTTTAAATCCAGTGGATACGTTGCCACGGAATAACACGCCGTCAGCCGGCAGGTATTTGAAGCCAAATTTCGGGTTAGTCGTGGAACCAAAGTCGCTATACTGGTCGTGGCGTACCGCGGCCTGCAATTCGACTTGCTTGAAAACCGGCAGACTTAGCTCAGCATAGACTGCATTCACCTGACGCGATCCTTGGTCACCTTTGTCATCGGTGACGCCAAAGACATTGTCATTCTGAGATTGCTGATCAATTGTTTTCTTATAGTCTTGTTCGATGCGATTGACACCCACGGCCAGACCAGCTGTGCCGCCGGGCAAGTCAAACAACTCGCCTGAAGTGTTCGCATCGTAGGTGATCATCTGAGTTTCAGTGATGACAAACGGCTGATAAGAAGCCCGATTCACAACAGAAGTCAGGGCTGGATTGCTCAAATCAGTTTCAAAAGGATTGAATTCTCCAGACTTAACCGCAGCAACCAATTCACTTTTCAACATAAAGCCATTGGGATTGATCGAGTCTTTCTTACCTTCGGTACGACCTAGCACGGCCTGCCAGTCCCACGAGCCAGAAATTTGGCCTTTTAGGCCGATATTTCCGCCGAATACGGTGTTCTCCTCTTCCCAAGTTCTGAGGCCCCATGGAACACCTCGATAGTAAACGCTAACATCACTATCGATTGTCGTTAGGCCGAGCTGAGCGAGTTTTAACTCGTCTTTCTTAGCCAGCGCTACGTCTTGTGGAATCTTAAAATCACCAGCATTCGGCGCCTGGTTCCAAATATTGGTGTTACGATTTGCTCTCAAGCTGGAAAAGAGGGTCACTTTATCACTGAATCTGTATTCGAAGTTGTTAAGTATGCTAACATCAGTCGACTCAGGAGAGAAGGCACTGGTATTGCCATAGTTATAGGCACAGAGAGTGTTGTCTTCTTCTGATTTCAGCTTATCACTACTGTTGCAATTAGGGTGCTGCTGCAAGGGCAGACCTTTAGCTTCAACGTTGGCTGGAAAGGAATAGAAACTAAGACCTCTCTTGGTCCAATCACGCTCCCGGTAGAACACGGGCTCTGAATGTTTATAGCCAAGTACAGTGAGATTGCGGAAATTTTCTTTCGTAACACCGGTCATATAAGAAAACTGCGAACCAACGCCACCGTCGGCTTTAGGCTTACTTCCGCGAGCATAGATTGCACTTCCTTCAAAATCTTTCTTGGTAATGATGTTGATCACACCACCCGTTGCATCAGATCCGTAGATCGCCGATGCCGAATCTTTCAAGACTTCGATACGCTCGACAGCAGCCATGGGAATGATCGATAGATCAACGACGCCTTCTCCACCTTCGTCAGGTAAGCGACGACCATCCAAGAGAACGAGGGTATTTTCTGGCCCCAATCCCCGCAAATTTACGCTGGTCACTGTCCCGCGGCTGTCAGCCACGGTTGCGCTACTGTAGGAACCGTCGATGGACACGGACATGTTTTGCAGGAGTTCGGCTACCGTAGCTACGCCAGATTTTTGGATAGCTTCCTGATCAATTTGTATCACTGAAGACACGCCTTCGACATCAGTTCTCTTGATCCGGGAGCCTGTAACCTGAATCCGTTCGGAGCTCTTCTTTTTGTCTGAGCCTTTCTGTGATCCTTCCTTTACAACAGGATCACTATCCTGAGCTTGAGCTGCTGGCATCAGCAAGCTTCCCGCTGCTAGACTGCTCGAAACAGCAAATGCCAAGCGATGAGATCGCAACACACGTCTACTCACCTTAGACTCCTCATAAGATTGATACATTTTTTAAAAGTTGTTTATTTATAAAGGAAAGCTCGGCGGAAAGTCAATTGCGACAGGAGCTCAAGAAAGCGTTTCCCGGCAGAGACGACTTGAGCAAAAATAAAGCTGCCCGACACAAGGCCGGACAGCTGACAGTTTAAACCTAAATGGACCTAGAAAAAGCTGATCTCGCAGGATCTCAGACTCAGGTCGACTCGAGTCTCAGGCCGCAGCTCTTTTGCTCTCCGAAGCAATAGTCTTGGCTTTGACATGGGCGGGCGGTTGCCGTAGGTCCCAAACCAATCCCAGCCATGACGCCACTTTAAGAGTATAATACGAGAAGTCGATCTCCCACCAGAACCAGCCTTGATTGGCGGTCGCCTGGTAATAGTGATGATTGTTGTGCCAGCCTTCACCACAGGTGATCAAAGCCAAGAGGAAGCTATTGCGGCTGCCATCACCCGATCGGTAACGAACCCGACCGAACATATGGGTCAGGGAGTTGATGACGAAAGTTCCATGAAAAAGGAGCATGGTCGAGAAGAAGAATCCCCAGAACAGGCCGCCCCAGCCAAAGATCAACCACATGCTCACAGCGTAGATAGTTGGCGGGACCAGATTGAATTTGTTGAGCCAGCGAAGCTCAGGATACTTGGCAAAGTCCTGTATGTACTTCCAGTTAGTCGGAATCGAGGACGGGCTCAAAATCCAGCCCACCTGCGCCCACCAGAATCCATGCTGTTCGGGAGAATGGAGATCGTGCGCCGTATCCGAGTGCTTATGATGATGGCGATGATTGGCTGCCCACCAGAGGCATCCCTTCTGGGCTGAAGTCTCGGCCATAAAACCGATCATAAACTGCATGAAACGGGAGGTCTTGTAAGACCTATGGGAAAAGTAGCGATGGTATCCTGCAGTCACCGCCACCATACGCACGTAGTAGCTGATGAAACATAGCCAAAAAGCCTGGGAATTGAATTCCCAGAAAAAAGCGCAGGCTGCGCAGACATGCATAACAATAAAGGGTATCGATCCGACCCAGTCTATTTCTTTTAAACCCGTTCGATGGGGCGCCATTGTTTGTGCGGCGGCTTGCATAGCGTTCTCCTTCCACCTATCAGACATATCTTTACTTCGGCTAGTATAGGCTAGGACATCAGTGTTTCCCACGGGTTGCATGCAGATTTTACCATTGTTTTACAAGCCGAGCTGAGCCTCGAAGCTCCAGCCCGCCCAGGTCCTAGGATAAGATTCGGAATTTCCCTGTCTGCATTTTTTCGGTAAGACTTAGCCGTCAAGCTGTTTGACAGAACAGCCGGCTCAACATCGAGGAAACTTCAATATGGTAAAAGTCCTTCAATTCAGCCTTACAAGCCTTCTTTTGGCCACGGCCTGTGGCCCTCAATCTCAGTCGATTCAGCCCCATACCAGCTCCAGCAAGGCTTTGGTGTCGGTGGAGCAAGCTGTAGAAGCCTTTCAACTTGTCACTCAAATCGATTATTTACCTTTTGCCTATGTGGAAGATGGCTGCTACGCCCGAGAGCTCTATATGGCCGCAGAATTAGCGAGCTCGGCAATTCCAAGCTCGGCCCACTATATCTGGGGCGATCTTCATCCGAATCCCGAAACGCAGTGGATCTACCACGTCGCGCCACTGATCAAAGTCGACGAACAGGAACCTTGGATTCTGGATCCGTCCTTGGAGAAGAAACCGCTACGCGTTTCGAAATGGATTCATAAAAATTTTCCGGCAGGTGAGTACACCACCGAAATCACAGCGGGATCAGCCTACTTTGATGAATCAGGCCGCACCAAAGAATTCAACAACGATCGCATGATCCGCAATTTCGCTGAAATGCCTAGTTTCCTCACCGGCGATCTCATTTCAGCCTGCTCGGTCATGCATAATTATTTAGGGCGCGAAGGTTTGGATCCTCAAGGTAAAAGGGCTAGGCTCTTGAGCCGAACCAGCGAACTGGTTCGGGAACTGCACGCTGCTGACAAATTGGAAGTGAACATCGGCGATAGTGAAGCATCACTGGGACACATTAAGCGTTGTGAAGAAGCGGTGCAAAAGGGTCTAGATCCGTTAGTGCTGTGATGAGCAACTATCTTGTAAGCCTTTAGAGCAAAGTATAGCGAATGGTGCCCGCGCCGTCGATAAAACTGTCGGGTGCCAAATATCCAAAATACTGATCGCCATTGCGTACAAAGGCTTCTTCGGCTCGACCGAATTGGTTACGATCAAAGCCAGTATTGATTCCAAAGCGTTCCGTTCCTGGACCACCAGCGACAGTGAGCGAGAGAAATTTACCATTAGCAAAACTTAAGGTACCTGCCGAGTCAAAGGTCTGCTGATCGGGGCGCAGATAGTCAAACCTTAGGATTTGCGCTGGCAATGTTTCCTGAACAGATCCCGTCAATTTACTGGTATCATACTGGAAGGAGCCTGTATAAGTTTTGCCAGTGCGCGTGCCGGACGCGATCTGTACGGTGAAGCTGTAGCGAATAATCGACTGCGCCTTTGTCAGATCAATCGATAAAGTTCGACTGCCATTTTCCGTCAGCAGACCGTCTTGCCCCTCCACCTTTCCCTGAAAGCTGATCATGACCCGGCTCATTGCCGGAACTAGTTGCTCTGGAGTGACTGCAGTCAGCTGAAACTTGCCGAGTTTAGCATCTCCAATTTGCAAGGTTTCGCCCGCCTTCGGACTCATGAGCGCGGCGTTCCATTGCCCTTCGCTACTAACAGAGCCACCTTCCTTATTGACAATCCCACAGCCAAAACTTACCTGGGACGGGTTTTTATTGACCTGCTGCGTGTCCGTCAGGGCACAGCCTATCAGGTAACTACCTGCGATGTTTGCTGGCGGCTGAACGCTTTCCTGCAGAATGGCATCATCACTTGTCGTTTCTGCAGGCCTTCCTTGCCGGTCAGCAGGAGTATTCTTCGACTCTGATCTACCTGAGAATGGCCTTTCGTCTGCATCCACTCGATGACAGGCGATCACTAGGACTAATAACAGAGGACTTAAACTTGAGATTTTCACCTGTCGCTCCATCATCTCGGGGTCAATTTTTTGGTTTCTTCTAGGTAGCCAAATCGGAGTTATCATTTTGGGGCTTGAGATCTATTTGCGATGATGCTTTTTCTCTATATTTCCTGAGGATTCTGGGTGCTAGGGACGCCCAATTTTGATCGGCCCTCTCAAAGCAGATGGGAATTTAGAGAGGTTTCCGACCAAATCTCCAAGATGGATCATTGATAACTTTTCTTTCCGAAAGGCAGAATTGCTCCATTCCTCGCTTCAAAAGCTTTGGCTTGGGATTGTCACCGAGGTCTGAGCGTCGTAATGTGGGTTTTGAACTGATCCCGCACTCGTTCCATGCGTAGAGGGATTTGAACATAGGAGCCTTGTCGCCAAAGGCTCACCTGATCGCTCAATTGTGGAGAGTTGAGCCACCCATCTTGACCTCCCTTGAGTACAAAATAATTGGCATCTAAGTCGCTGAGGTCACTGATATGACGGGCACTAGCTCCATA
>JBGSTF010000271.1:0-19359 GCA_041736645.1 Oligoflexus sp.
TCAATCAGGGTATTGCTGCTTGGAACCATTATGGCGAGTACCTGTGTCGCCTGGGGAATTGCCGCCTATTTAAGTTTTGTTGATACGCGAAAGGAAATTGATGGCTTGTTTGATGCGCATCTCGCCGAGTCCGCCCGAGCAATTCTGGAACAGGCAGGTCACGAGCAGCGCGAGCGGCCTGATCGGAAGCGAGAAGAAGATGATGAAGACGATGAAGATGAACATGACCGCTTGAATATTCCCGCACTTCAGGGGCGTGGTCAATTGTTTGAGAAACGTCTCTATTTCCAGCTTTGGGATCGAGATCATAACTTGCTCATCAATTCAAGCCGCCATGGACTCGCGCAGCCTCTGTTTGCCAGCCGTGGCGAAGGCTTTTTTGTAGGAAATTTGCAGGGCGAGGAGCTGCGTGTTTTTGCTGCCTGGAATAAAGGCCAAACATTTTACGTGCAGGTTGCCGAATCGGTAAAGACCAGGACCGCGCTGGCTCATGCGTCCATTAAAAGAGTCCTCTCCCCTATCCTGCTTATGATCGTGCCTCTCCTCCTTCTCATTGCCATTGCTGTTGAATACGCGATGAGAACAATGAAGCGTCTTTCCTCGGAATTGCAGAAGAGGTCAGCTGATGATCTTGCTCCGATCGATGACGCAGGGATACCCAAGGAGTTGAGGCCTATGGTCGGTGCGCTCAATGATCTCTTTTTAAGACTGTCGCGAGCCTTGGCTAATGAAAGACGCTTTACTGCTGATGCGGCCCACGAGCTCCGCACGCCTTTAGCTGCCATCAAAGTTCAAGCACAGGTCGCTCTCCGCAGCGCAGGCCAGGATGATATTCGCAACCGGGCTCTGGATGGAATTGACAAGGGAATTGATCGAGCCACCCACCTCGTTGAACAGCTCTTGACCTTGGCTCGACTGGATCCTGAAACTGAATTGCCGGGAGAGATTCTCCGCCTGCGCCCTCTAGTTGTCAGTATGGTAGGTATGCTGGCGCCGTCGGCCGTTGCCAAGGATTTGGAAGTGGCTGTCCTGCCTGGTCCGGAACCTATGATCCACGGCAATCGAGCTATGATGGAGGTTCTGGTCCGCAATCTGGTTGATAACGCGATTCGCTATACCCCAAGCCATGGTTCTGTCCAAGTCTCACTGAACGAGCACGACGGCAGCTGTCACTTGTTGGTGGAGGACAATGGACCAGGGCTGACGGATGAGCAAAAGAAGTTAGTCCTGGGACGCTTCTCGCGCATCAGCCGTCCGAGTGGCGATGGCAGCGGACTGGGACTCTCGATCGTGGAACGAATTGCCAGTTTGCACAAAGCTAAGTTATTTTTGGCAACAGGAAGCGCAGGACATGGACTGCGGGTGCAAGTGATATTTCCGTCCGCTCCTGCCAACCTGGATGAAAGGCTTTGAAACCAAGATAGATAGCTAAGCAGCCGATCGAATAGCCTTCACAATCGACAGCTTGAGCACTTGCAGTGTCGAAAAAAGTGTGGCTGCAAGAGATGTCAGCAGCCCGAGTAAACTGGCTGTAATGAAAAAGCTGAGCTCCAGATTCAGTTTGACCGGTAGCAAACGATTGGTTCCGGGTGTCGGCGGCATAGGAATGCCATTCGTTGTTAAAGCTTGTGCCGCGAGAGTGAGGATCATGCCGCAGCTGGCTCCGATCAAGGCCAGGAACAAACCTTCTAAGCATAGCAAGACGATCAGATCAGAGGCTGATTCTCCATTAGCTCTGAGCATTCCCAGCTCTCTCTTGCGTTCGAGTACGGTATTGGATGCGCTGTTATATATGGCGAGCAAAATCATTCCCAGAAAAACCAAACGAAAGATATTCAAGAGAGCCGTTAAAAACAGTTCACCGTTCTGGGCCCACACCTGGTCTAATACATAGATAGAGATGGCCTCATTTTTAGGGAATGCACGCTGAATATCCTGGGCCACGGTTGACCAATTATTTTCATTATCGAGTCCCAGTGTTATGGACTCGATGCGGTTGGTGCTAAGAAGGATCTGGGCCTGCTCCAATTGCACTTGGAATAGACTATCATCAGCCTCTTTCATGCCGACCTGAAAAATGCCCGTCACGATCGTATCGATGGCGTTGATCGTGCCGTCAATGGTTTGGCCCATGACAGTTATCGAATCTCCCGTCTTGACACCGAGGGCTCGAGCTAGGCCGACGCCGAGGACCAGTCCATCCTTTCGCTCGCCGAGGGGGCCCCCTTCAATAAAATTCATTTTGTTGAAGAAATGTTTTTCCTCGCTCCCGACTACGCCTTGACCGCGGCCTGCGACGTTGATGCGATTATTGCTCAGGAGGGCGAAGAATTGGACACGCGGAAACACGGCTTGGACGTGTGGCACCTGCTTCAGATAGCTTAGAACTTGATCCGGATTTTCAATCCAATGCTCCCATGGCTTTTCAAAAGCTTGTCCCCAGTATCCGCGAGTCATGATTTGGCCGTGGCCGAAGCGTGAGTGAATCGAATTTTCCTTGTGCAAAAGAATCAGCCCCGAGAAAAATCCTTGCAGGAACAGCAACCCGAACACGCCTACTGCAAGAGTGCCAATAGCAACGAGTGAACGTCGACTGTTGCGTCTGATATTGCGAAAAGCAAATTTAGCTAACATGACGTTTCCCCTGGCTTTGACTGATGATAATGCCATCTTTCAGGCGGACTTCTTCGACTCCGTATTCCAGTACCATGGGATCGTGAGACGCAAGAATGATTGTGACTCCCGACTTTTCATTAATAGCTTTGAGTTGCTCCAATATCGAACGCGAGGTCTGAGTATCCAGACTTGCCGTTGGTTCATCCGCAATCAGCACGGAAGGGCGTTTGGCCAGGGCACGGGCGATAGCAACTCGTTGCTTTTGTCCACCGCTGAGCTGCTGAGGGCGCTTATGGCGATGCTCATAGAGGCCCACCTGGGCCAAAGCATCCTGAACGATGGCTTTGCGTTGCGAACTTGGAACCTTTTGCCTCGTGAGAAAGAATTCAACATTCTCTTCGACACTCAGAACATCAATGAGTTGGAAGTCTTGAAAAATGAAGCCAATTTGGAAGCGACGCCATTGATTGAGTTGATCCTCAGATAGCCCATTCACAGGCTTTCCTTGAAAGAGGAGTTGGCCTTGCTGAGGCGATTCAATCAATCCAAAGAGATTCAGTAAAGTTGATTTACCGGAACCAGAGGGTCCGGTGAGACACTTGAAGTCGCCGGGTTTAACGAGTAGGTTGATGCCACGCAAGACATGCTCCCTGGCCTCTGTGCCCTGATACGAAAAGGCGAGGTCGATGCATTGGTAGATCGCCTCGGTAGATTTTGTGTTCATAAGAGTCCTGCCTTTCCTGGTGTTCAAGGTCTTGGCCTTTAGCACCTGACAAGAATGTGAATATTTGTCGTCTCCATGCAAAGAATAGACCCAGAGATCTGGCAAGGAATTCACCAGCAGATTCTTCTATAGAGAGGATGGGCGCCTGTCATAGAAGCTCGACAATCGAAAGCTACTTGGCGCTCTTTTCATAATACATACAGCGAGATACAGTCCTGACAGTGAGTTGATTTCAGAAGCTTTTCATAGGCGTTCGGCCTGTCGGATGTTAGTTGCCGAAATGATGGAACAAACTCGGGTCTGCTGGGAATACCTTGAGAAGAGCATCCAAACAGTCCGTTCCCCTAGGGGCTGTGGATTTTCAACAAAAATTTCAATCGTACCGGCAGAATGCATGCTGCCCTGACGTCCGTGAATGACTCCTGGCCCAACGCTTGCTCTTATACAGCCAAACGCTTAGCACGAGATCTGTCTGTCTTTACCAAAAGGCTGAATCGAATTCGTGCGTTTGTTGGGATTAGTTACTGCTAGGGCAATGCAAGCACACAAGGAGACAGAATATGAACAAGAAGGAACAGCCAAGCTCAGGAGTCGCCATCATCGGGATGTCTTGCTGGTATCCAGGTGCCCCGTCGCTTCTGGAGTTCTGGGAAAATATTCTGGCTCGCCGTCAGCAATTCCGTCGCATGCCTGACCAACGTTTGCCATTGGATCAATACCAAGATAGCAATCGTTCGACCCCTGATAAGACCTACGGGACTGAAGCCGCAGTATTAGACGGCTTTGACTTTGATTGGAAGGGACGTCGTATCCCAAAGCAGGTGTTTGAAAGTACTGACATCGTTCATTGGTTGGCATTGGATGTCGCCTTGAAAGCCTTGGATGATTCAGGACTAGATCTCAAGACCCTGCAAAGCCAGCAGACCGGTGTGATTCTGGGCAATACCCTGACCGGTGAGTGGACCCGAACCAATGCCATGCGTATGCGTTGGCCCTTCATCGAAAAAGTTCTGAAGGAAACGGCATCAGCCAAAGGTATCGACCCCGCTGAACTCTCAGATTACATCCAATCAGTGGAACAAACCTTCAAGTCGGTCTTTCCCGAAGTGAATGAAGATACCTTGGCTGGAGCCCTGTCCAATACCATCGCTGGTCGTATATGTAACTTCCTCGATCTTCATGGCGGCGGTTACACTGTCGACGGGGCCTGTTCCTCATCTCTTCTCGCTGTTATCACGGCTGCTCGTAATCTCTTGAATAGAGATCTTGATGTTGTCTTTGCTGGTGGAATCGACGTTAGTCTTGATACCTTTGAGTTGATAGGATTTGCTAAAACAGGCGCTCTTACCCCTGATGAAATGCGCGTCTATGATCGTCGGGCGAACGGTTTTATCCCCGGTGAAGGCTGCGGATTTGTGGTCATGAAGCGTTTGGAAGATGCGCAACGCGACGGCGATCGCATCTATGCTGTGCTGAAAGGCTGGGGCATTTCTTCGGATGGAAAAGGCGGTATGACGGCACCTTCAGTCGGTGGCCAAGCATCAGCAATCAGCAAAGCCTACCAAATGGCTGGATACGGACTTGAGTTCTGTGACTTTATTGAAGGTCATGGAACAGGCACGACTGTTGGAGATAAAGTTGAAATCTCAGCTTTGGTGCAAGTTCTTGGCGACGCTGTTCCGGCCCAGAAAATCGGCCTCACTTCATTGAAATCCATTGTGGGCCATACCAAAGCCGCTGCTGGGATTGGTGCCTTCATCAAAACCACTATAGCTCTTAATCAAAGGGTCTTGCCACCCATGGCAGGAGTTGAGGAAGGCAATGGACTCTTCCAGGACCAAGCAAAGCACTTCTATCCCTTGATGATGGGTCATCGTCATGCTGCAGATCAGACTCTGCGGGCCGGAGTTTCGGCGATGGGTTTTGGTGGGATCAATTCTCACGTAACTTTAGAGAGCTATGGTGAGCCGGCTGCCCATCTGAAGCCAAGCCGCGATGAGCAGCTGCTCTTTTCCAGTGCAGATCGGGCCGAAGTGCTTATTTTTTCTGCTGCGTCGCAAACTCAGCTGCAGAAAAAGATTGATCAGACCTTGCAGTATGTACGCCTCATAAGTCGGGCTGAGCTCGCCGACCTAGCAGCGGACCTGGCGCGATTCGTTCACAATCATGAGACCTTTCGTGCAGCTGCTGTGGTCAGTAAACCGGAAGAAGCATTTCTTGCTTTGAGCAAATTGAAAGTCTGGCTGGAACAGCCTATGGCATCCCAGAGCAGTCGCGAATCAACCGAAGGCGCGCTCTATATCAGCTTGGGTCATAGCACCAAAGCTCCCAAACTAGGATTTCTGTTTCCAGGTCAAGGTTCGCAAAAGCCTGATATGAGTCGTAAGTTGATGCAGCGCTTTGATTGGGCTCAGGATAAAGCTCTGGAAGCGGATGCCTTGACTCGATCGGTCTCGGATGCTCCTTTGCTGGCGTCTCTCTGTGTTGAGGCAGGCGCCTCATTCGAAGAGGCAGCCCAAAAGCTGTCACGGACCGAATTGGCTCAACCGGCGATAAGTCTAAGCAATGCTTTGTGGTTGGAAAACCTTACCCGCTTGGGACTGGCACCCTCGGCCGTAGCTGGTCATAGCTTGGGGGAATTGAGTGCTCTGTTTGCAGCGAAAGCTTTTGACTTTAAAACTCTGCTCAAACTTGCAGCAAAGCGCGGGCAATTGATGGCCGGTCGAGCTGAGCAGCCAGGATCCATGATTCATCTGGGATGTGATGCAGCAGCGGCTGCTGAACTTGCTAGCCAAGTTTCAGGGTACTGCGTGATCGCCAATCGCAATGCTCCCGATCAGACGGTGCTTTCGGGTGATGTGAAAGCCCTGGAGGACCTTTTAGAACTGGCAAAGAAGCAAGGCCTTCGCTGTGGTTTTCTACCAGTGTCGAATGCCTTTCATTCGGACTATATGCAGGATGCTGCCACCGAATTTTTAGCTTTTATGCATGACTTTGACATGCGTTCACCGCAAGGAAAATTTTTTAGAGGAACTGATGGTCGGGTTTGGGCCTCAGGGGATGACATCAAATCCTATTTGAGTCAGCAAATTCTGGAGCAAGTCGACTTTGTCGCTTTAGCCGAATCCATGCGCACTGAAGTGGATCTGATGCTCGAAGTTGGTCCCTCAGGTATATTGAGTGGATTGATCAAGCGGATCCACGGTGAGGGTGTAGCCCAGCTTTGCTTTGCCACAGAATCTAGACCCGGTCATGATTGGGATCTTAAGGTCGTGCTAGCGACGACATTTAGCAAAGGCAGTGCGATTCGATGGGATGAGCTCTATCGAGTTCGTTTCCTTCGCCCTTTTGTGCGTCCGGACACCAAGCATTTTATTCAAAGCCCAACCGAAAGACCATTGGTCCTGGCTGAAAAATCGAACATGAAGTCCTCGTCGTTTGCCTCTGAGTTTAACAAGGTTCAGTCGCATCAGGGTGCAAGTATCCAGCAGCCTCTTACCTCGATCGTGGCTGCTCCAGTAGTAAACCTAGTTTCCACAATAGAGGTATCTGCCGAACAAGTGATCTATAAAGTAATTGGTGATTTGACCGGCTTCGAAGCTTCGACGCTCAACCCCGGCATGCGTCTTTTGGATGACTTGAATATGGACTCGATCAAGGCGAGTGAACTGCTCGCCAATACCGCAATGCACTTTGGCATTGCCGGTGAACTCGAATCCATGCCCTATGCCAACGCCAGCATTGCAGAAATTGCTGATGCCATTCGTTTGAAATTGGCTGAAAAAGGCGCATCGAATGCTGCTCAAAGCAGCCCGACAACTGCGATAGCAACATCGCCGGCACCCTCGGCCCTCCCAGCGCCGACTCCTCTCGTCATTCCCACTCAAAAAGTTGCCGAGACAACTCTTGCGAAAAATAAGGAAGCATGGGTTCGCAATTTCACAGAAGTGTATGTTCCCAGCGAATTGGTGAGTGAAAACGCGAAGCAGTGGCTCGGGTCAAAGATCAATATGGTGCATGACGCTCAGGATCAAATGTGGGTAGAAAGTATTAAGAACGAATTTGAACAACAAGGCGCAGAATGCCTGCTCATTCCAGAAGGACTTGTTGAGAGCAAGGAGAGTTCGCTCTCAGTGATTCGAATTCCGGGCGCCTCGAATTCTGTCGAACAAGACTTAGAACATATGCTGAAAATCTTCAGCCGAGTTGGTCAGAGTCGCTGGAAAAAAGGCCATCAAATTTGTTTTGTTCAGTTCGATGATGGGTTCTTTGGTCAGTCGCAATTGGGTGAGGCGACTCTGAGCGCTAAAGCATTTGCGCAAAGTTTGGCCCATGAAAGGCCTGATCTTAAAGTCACAAGTCTGTCCTTGCCTAAGTCTCAGGAACAGTCTCTCGGCTGGATCATATCAACGATTGGAGTGGAAAGTGCTACTCAAAGTTCACCTTCTATCGTTGGCTATGACCAGAATTTGCAGCGATTGCAACCAGAATTGCAATTGGATCAACCTGCTTCCTACCCGAAGCGTGATCTAACATGGAACCACGAGGACGTTGTTGTGGTCACCGGTGGTGCCAAGGGTATAACGGCAGCCTGCGCCTTAGCTATGGCTAAGACCTATGGCACAAAGATGGCTTTGGTTGGATCGTCTTCTTTTAGCGAAAGTGATGCAATGAAGGCCGATCATCCGATCCAAGCCACACTTTTAGAATACCAAAAAGCTGGATTGATGGCCCAGTATTACAGCTGCAATATCTCTGACGCTTTGGAAGTGCAGAATCTAATCGATCGTATCAGTGTGGAAATGGGCAGTCCGACCGCCCTTATTCATGGTGCCGGTGTCAATCAGCCAAAGCCGTTGATTTCAGTGAGTGAAAGTGAAGCCAGACGAGAGGTGAGTGTCAAAGTTCTCGGCATGCAAAACCTTCTCCAAGCTTTGCAAGGTAGCTCTCTGAAAATCTTGATGGGTTTGACTTCAGTGATTGGAGTCGTGGGGATGCCTGGCAATGCCTGGTATGGTCTGGCCAACGAATCTTTAGATCTTATCATACGTCGCTACGGCGAAAAGAATAAGAATACACTGACTCAAACTTTTGCCTATAGCGTTTGGTCGGAACTGGGCATGGGTGCACGCATGGGCAGCGACAAAAACTTGGAACAAAAAGGTATCAGCTCCATCGCCCCTGATCAAGGAGTAGAAAGATTTCTAGGCCTCATCCAGGGCCAGAGCCGCGATCAGCAAACCATCATTTGTTCGCGCATGGGCAGCATAGCCGGTCGACAAGGGCCACGGAAGCCAGAGCAAAACTTGAGTGTACCCTTTCTGCGTAATATTCTTCACTATCAGCCCGGAGTGGAATGTATCGCTGCCACCCGATTGAATTGGGATGAACACAAGTATCTTTTGGATCACAACTACAAAGGAGCCTTTTTGCTGCCAACGGTTCATGGTTTGGAAGCCATGGCCCAGGTAGTGAGCTGTTTGAAGGATGTAAATCTGGAGCAAGGTTTGGTTTTGGAGAATATTCAACTCTCGAGGCCCATCACTGTGAGCAGTCAGGGTTGCGATATCGAAGTCTACGCGCAAGTCTTAGAGCAAAAAGCTGACTCTGAGGAACTGCGAATCGTGGCTGGAATTCGCACAGCACTGACGGGTTATAAGGTGGATCATTTCCGTGCCGAATTTGTCTGGCAGCCCATGGCTGCCGAGCGGGTGAAGAATATTCCGGCCTTTGATCAGCCACTCGATTTGGATCCAGCTCAGCAGTTGTATGGCTCGATTCTCTTTCAAGGACCGATGTTCCAACGCCTCAATCGGATCTATCATTTGGAATCGGATAACGAAACCGAAGGCCGAACTATCTTCACCTCCCATGGCAATGGCCAGGACATGCAGACTCATCTGCTGGGTGATCCTTACGTTCGTGATTCTCTCTTGCAATCAGCCCAGATCATTATTCCCCAGAATCAATGTCTGCCCATCGAAATCGAAAGATTGGAGTTGCATGCGGGATATCGTGGGACTGCGCGGCGGATCAGTTTCACTGATGTTTACAAAGCCGATGCCAAGACCTATCTGGCAACGATTATAGTCTTTGATGAGCAAGGCCATGTCCTGGAAAAGCTGATAAACTATCGTCTGCAGTTTCTAGAGAAGAGAGCGCAGCTGCCCAAGGCTATGGATCTCTTGAAAGGGGTTTCGACCCAGATTCCAGTCAAAGGATCTCAGAACGCGATAGAATCGGCCCCATCGGTTGCCCTAGAGGAGGTTGACAAAGGAGCGGATCTTTTAGCTCCCTATCGGGAAGTGGCCGAGCGACTTCTGATTGACGCCGAGCCGAGCGGACCCCAGGACCAGTCGGTGTTTGTTCATCGTTTTATACCTGATTTTAAGACTTTTGCCAATTTGAGCCGATCGATTTACTTTTCGCACTACTTCAACTGGATGGGAAGTGCCCGTGAAATGTCGTCGCTGCCGGTTCTGGATCGCATTCGAGCCTTGACCGAGACGGGTCGTTGGGGGTTGGTGACCAACTGGGCGAGTATAGAAGTATTGGGCGAATGTCGGAACAAAGATCGAGTGGTTGAAGCTCGGATGTGGTGTGGCAGGATTTCTGGCTCGAAGAACTCTTCAGCAACACTGACATTTGACTGGGTCTCAAAGGGCGAAAATGGTATCGAGGAGCGTATCGCCACTGGACAGATGGGCTTCACATGGGTGGAAATTCTTGATCATGGCATCGTTCGACCAGCTGAATTTCCAGAGTATTACAAAGACTTCATAGCCAGCATGGTGGCTAAGAATGACAACAAGGATAGTTTTATCCCGGCTCATGAACCCTATCGAACACTTGGTAAAGGCAATCAGCTGTTCAAAGTGCCCGAAGGTCCTAATACAGCGGTTGTCATCGCACAGAAGGTTTTCGAAACGAGCTTGTTTGATGCCAACTTAGTCGGTAACCTGTACTTTGGAAACTATTCCATCTGGATGGGTAAACTGCGCGACAGCCACTTCTTCAGCTTGGCGCCTCAACTGTATCGAGGAGTGGGGGAGCAGGGTGAACTGACCTGTACCAAGAGTCGAATTCAGCATCTGCGGGAAGCGATGCCCTTTGATGATATTCTCGTGACAATGGCGGTGAAGTCTGTTTACGAACAGGGTGCAGATCTTCAGTTTGAGTTTTACAAAGTGACCCCAGAAGGCCTGAGTGAAAAGTTGGCGATTGCTCAGCATGAAGTGATCTGGACAAGACAAGGGGCCGATGGCGAAAAGGTAGCATGTGCGTTGCCAGAGGTCATTCTCACTGCCTTGATTGAACAGCTGGAGATTTCAATGCTGAAGACTGTAATCTAGAGGTCTATTCATTTGCACAGGGAGGGGTAAAATGATTAAGTTCTGTTGTGCCTGTATCATGCTGGCAAGCCAGGTGTTGCAAGCCGAAACTGCCGATGAAATTCTCAAGAAGGCGGACGAAATAAGAGCTCCTTCCGAATCCTATAGGATGGAGGTCTCGGTTGATTCTTCGGATCAAAGTCACTTTCGATTCGAAATCAAAATCGGCGGAAAGAACACCTCACAGATCCGAACCCTTGAACCAAGCCGAGAGGTTGGGAAGAATTTTTTGATGATCGATGAGGATATGTGGGCCTATGTGCCAAATATCAAGCGGTCTTTGCGGGTTACCCTCAACCAAAAGCTAACGGGACAGGCGGCCAACGGCGATATCAGCCGCATGACCTGGGTCGGTGACTATCTGCCAAGTCTGGAATCAGAAACGGCCCAGCAGTGGATTCTATTGCTCAAGGCTCAGAAGCGCGGACTCACGTATGATGGCATAAGGGTGTGGATCGACAAAGCCAACTATCGACCCGCGCAGGGAGAATATCTGACAACTCAGGGAAAGGTTCTTAAAAAGGTTCAGTTCTCTGAGTACAAAGACATAGCAGGGAACATCAGACCAACAAAAATTACCATAGAGAATGCTGAAAAAAGCGGCGACTATTCGATTCTTAAAATTCTTGATATGCAAAAGGCCAGTTTTCCTTCCAGCCAGTTCAGTCAGAGCAGTTTGCAGTAATGGCCGAGAAGGGAGGGAAGAATGGGATTTGTCAAAGGCTGTGGGCTCGTCATTGCCTTGCTCTTCTGCTCTTCAGCCAAAGGCGAGGGGTGGCTCAGGGAGACTTACAGCGCGCTTGGGATAGAAGTGTCAG
Source organism: Oligoflexus sp. (assembly GCA_041736645.1). GTDB lineage: Bacteria > Bdellovibrionota_B > Oligoflexia > Oligoflexales > Oligoflexaceae > Oligoflexus. The sequence continues at coordinate 11,550 of JBGSTF010000271.1, forward strand.
AGAATCTGGCCACAGATCAGGTGAATCACGCTCAGCTGTATCTGGAGGGCAATCATACACTAGCAAGGCTAGACGATCCATCGGCGGCCCGCTTCAAGCTTCGGTATCGATTGCTGGTCGACAGTGAAAGGGCCGATACATTGAAAGCTTTGGATCAAGATAATGTCGACAAGCTCTTGGCTTATATTGAAAAACCCATGGGGGATTTTAAGATCAGTGTCGGTCAGCAGGAAGTGACCTGGGGCGAGAATATGCTGCTGCCCATATTGGATGTGGTCAATCCCAGAAACGTAGACGCTGTGCGCGGTTTTTACGACGCCAGTGCAAAACAAGGCAGCCCGATGCTCCAGCTCGAATGGTTATCAGGCGAGTGGGAAGCCCAAGGTATCTATGTTCCTATCCCTCCCAGGAGTCGGCAGCCTGAAGAGGTGGGCGGATTCGGAATTGATGATCAGCGAGTCTATCGATACCCGAAGGATGCGGAGTTTGGGGGCAAGCTAGGGTTTCTTCATGAAGGGATAGACTCGCGAGTCTATTACTTTAAGCATCATCCGCGCGAGCCGAGCTATCGATTCGAGGCGTATTCTGATGATCGGGAGATACTGATTGATGAGCAGATGGTCGAGACCACTGGAGCGACCGTATCCTATGCTGGCTATAATTGGCTATTCCGTGGCGATTTTGCCGATCATAGGAACTTCCCCGCGACCAGTCTTGCTCCCAAGATCGAAAGAACTCGCTTGGATCAATTGGTTCTTGGTTTGAATTGGACGTCAGATACGCAGCAAAGTTTAGGAGTCGAATGGCATAACGATCTATGGGAACGACTGCCGGATGCTTTTAAACAGGGTGCTTTTGTGGAGAAGACCGCAAGTCTTCGACATATGAGCTGGCTTGGATTGACGGCTAATTTGAATTTTTGGGAGTCCAAGCTAGAACCGCAAATATTTTATCTCAAGGGCTTGAACAATAACGATCAGATGTTGCGAGCTATCTTGCTGTCGAATGTGAGTGATCATGTGACTTTGGGTTTGGAGTATCAAAAGACCCATACCGAAACAACCAGTCCCAAGTTGCTTTTGAGTCAGACGGAAGCCTTGTCGATGCGATGCACTTGGGCCTTTTAACCAGCGAGTGGGAGGAGTCATTCATGAGCCGTGGCTTGGTACAATCACCTGATCTGGAAAATAGCAAACATCTCACCCTCATCGTTGGGTTGTCTTGCCGAAATCTACGCGGTTTCATTTTTATGTGGGTCCACATTTTTGAGTTCATTCGTTCGACTCAAAAAGCTGAAGGCTGTTTGCACGCTATTCCAGGAGTGATCAGTCCATTTTCTATCGTTTTATTGAGCTACTGGCGCCAGCCTGAGGATATGCAGGCTTTTGTGCGGTCGAAAGCCCATATCGAATGGATGCAATTCATAGGTAAACACCCCAAGAGTTTAAATCTTTTCAATGAAACCTATGAACGACCCATTCGCGCTAACTATATCAATCAACCAAAGGGCTATGCTGGCGCTCAGCAAAAGCTCAAAGGCGAGGAGTAATCGATGAAAACATGGTCGCTACTTGCACTGCTGATTGCACAGACATTGAGTGCGCAAGAGATGAAACTGGGAACTCTCATTGTGCTTGTCGAAGGATTTCGTAGCCAAGAGGGTCAGCTGAAAGTGTCCTTGGAAAAGTCGGAGGCCGATTTTGACTCCGGTCCATTGCATGTATCCCACTATCGCGGGGAAACGCTCCCCATTACAGGCGATAAAGTTTTGGTTCGATTTGTTGATGTGCCCTATGGAACCTATGCCATCAAAACTTTTCATGATGCCAATGGCAATGGCAAGCTCGATACCAATCTTGTGGGTGCTCCCAGTGAAGACTACGGCTTTTCCAATAATGCACGCGGATCTTTTGGTCCAGCGAAATTTAAGGAAGCTAGTTTTCAACTCAACGCTCCGGAAATGAATCTTTCGATAAGGGTGAAGTAAGGCAATCCCGTTAGCTTCACTTGTGTGCTAGGTCCCTGGTGGTGACATTCCATCAGGGATCGATTTCCCACCCTCTATGGACGCCAGTCCTGCTACATGCATTCGCCTTCGAAAAATCAGCTCAATTCTTTCTAAATGCTTTAAAAGATTAAAAAAACTGATGCAACCAGATTTCGATTCGGGGTTACGGCAAGATTTTCGCTGTTTTGTATCTATGGTAAGTCAATTATTACAGGTGGTTGCGACTAAGTCTTGAGTGGTTTTTTGGTCATGTCCTTGCAAGCTTCAAAGCAGATATAAAACGAGGTTTACCATGCAACGATCCCTGAATCGTTTGAAGACATTTGTCGTGTGTGGGCTATGCTTTGCCACAACTTTGGGGCTAGGCCTTGCGTGCGCGAAGAAAAAAGGCAAAGAGCCATCGAAGGCGGCTTCAGGTCGTGAGAGTGCAATCGATGCCGATATTCTTAAGAACCTGGATAAGTATCCGGAACCTAAGACTGAAGAAGAGGCTGGTACGAGCAGCACTCGTAAGGTCGATACAGGCGAAGATGAAGAGGATCTCAATGTGGTTCTGCCGCAATGCGGTATTCCAGATTTTGCGGACTCAAACGCGAAAACTTTTACCACGAGTATGAATGAAACCTATACTCGAGTCATCAACGCAGGTTTTGCAACAGCCAACGTTGACATCACCTCAGTGCTGGACCTTCATGGCACTTTGCTGGAGACGACCCTGGATGTCGCCGTCTCTCACGCGAATTCAAATGGAACTTCAGTCTATGGAACACTCTTGGATATAGAACCCATCAACCAACGTGCTTTGGAACTCACTCGCAAATTTAAAGGCGCCGTGACTAACTATACCGTAGCCAATAATTCCAATTTTTCCAAGGATTGGAAGGGTATCATCTGCACCATAAGGGCTGCTGACCATCTGCTGAACACTCGGGATGGCTACAATACCACCGTTAGTTTCTATCCGCCTGTGGCTCCGGCGATTTCCCCTATTTCAGATGCAGCAAGGTACCCCAAGGAATTGGGCGATTTCCGGTTCTTTAAGAACATTCAAGCCACAGTTAAGACCACCAATAATCCGCTGTTAACAGTTGGTAAGGTGTATCAGGGCAGCATTTTTGTGGAAAAAGTCCCAGCGGAACGGCTGACCAAGATCGGCAATTTCAAGGGTGATATCGCTTATCGCGTCAGCAATCGCTTTGGCTCCAATGAGGAGACACTGGCCCTCGGGTTTCATCTTTGGACGGAATATTACATCGACCATGGGCAACGGGCTTTTTCGGGAATTATCACCGATGTTGGAGATGACGAGTTGCGCTATTTCGCTGGTGTTTACAAAGGGGCAGCTGGTGTTCCTGCTAATAATGTGACCTATACCAAGGATATCAAGCAGCTCATCGTCGACAATTGTTCGAGCTGCCATAGGCCGAATAACTCCCCGCGCCTGGACTTGAGTACCTATGCACAGGTGAAAGCTGCTGCAACGGAGAAAGGTTTGATCGGTCGCGTGTTGAGCGGAGCGATGCCGCCCTCCGGAGCGTTAGCCAATGATCCCAAGAAACTGTTTTCGGCTTGGTCTCAGGCCGGATTTCCCGAAAACTAACAAGAATTAACTGTAGGGGAGGGAAGGAACATGTTCAGTCGTCTTGCTTTGACCATAACTTTGCTCCTTGGCCTCATAGCCCTTTCCAAGGCTCAAGCAAAGCCTTTAGAGAGTGCTCTGTTTTGCAAAAGCTTTCCTGAATCGCCCCTTTGCGCAGGAGCCAGTGTCAGCTGCAATTTGTGCCACAATGGGGCGCCTCCCGCCTTCAATAGTTTTGGGGTGTGCCTGAAAGCAGCGCTCTTGCAAAGCGGGACGGAATTGCCCGCCGATGCAGAGGGGCTGCGGTCTTTAGTGGAATCGGTCGGTGATGATGACTGCGATGCCGATGGCTTTGCCAATATGCAGGAGATACAGCAAGGCTCTCTGCCCGGAAGCTTTGCCAGCATACCTTTTTCTAAGGCATGTAAATCGGGTGACCCAGCCTGTTCTCCCAATCCTGACTATGTGTACAAGAAAATATGGTTGGATGTCTGCGGTGAGCCACCCGCTTATGATGAATTCGTGAAATTCAAAAAGTTTTCAGCACCCAAGAAAGCGGAAGCTCTGGATAAACTCCTGGATACCTGTATGGAGAGCAATCATTGGCGAGGCAAAGACGGCGTTGTATGGGAAATCGGTCACTACAAAATTCGACCCGTTGGCTCGGTAAAATCGGGCGAAGATCCGGGTATTATACCCATCGTCGACTACTATGCGGATTTCCATCTGTTCGTCTATTCGCAGATTGATGGCCACGATGCTCGGGATATGCTGCTGGCTGATTATATGGTCAGCCGTAATGAAGCTACTGCGACGCGGACTGTTTATACCAAGCTCACTCCCCAGCGTCTGCTCGACGGCCAGGTGATGCAACCTGAAAGGCGAGTGGGCCTTCTGACCACTTTTTGGAATTTGAGCTTCTATCTGAATTACACAGGGATCGCCAGAGTTCTCGTCGCGCAGGCTTTCAATGCCTATCTCGGAGTAAGCCTGGCGCAAATGCAGGGGCTAAATCCGCCCGATCCAGAGCTGAGTCTGTTCAAGGACTATGATTCCAAAGGTGTGACTCGTCCCGAATGTGCTCAGTGTCATATGACGATCGATCCCCTGACCTATCCTTTCCGCAATTACAATGGCCTGACCGGAACCACTAGGGTTTTACAGGGGCAAAGCGCGACTCCGTTGCAGAATTTGGCCAACCTTGGTGATGAACGGAACCTGACGCCTCTGTCCTATGCTCTGCCACGCATGGAGTATTTGAATGACCAATATCCTGGTATCAAAGCTATGCCGGAAGTCGGTTACATCCTCGGTCAAAGGGTGAACAATCTGCGTGAATGGGCTCAAGTTCTAGTCGCCAGCGATATGTTTGCAGCTAATCTGGTCAAGGATTATTGGAAAGTAATGATCGGTCATGAACCGCGGGGAGAAGAAATCAAAGAATTCGAAACCCTCTGGCGTAATTTTAAATCGGTTCATAATTACAGTGTTAAAGCTATGCTGCACGAATTGATTCAAACGGAGGCTTACAGTGTACCTTAAAGCAAAAATCCTAAGTCTCCTCCTTATGGGGCTATGCGCGAGTTCTTGTCTGAAAGCTCAAAAAGGTGATGGCTTGCAAAAGGGTCAAGCGCTGGGGGTGGCCGACGCCTCTGTGACGGAAGAACTGAGCGGCAATGTCAAGCGCAAGCGAGCTGACCTCCTGCGCAACAGCCTGGCTAAGGTCCTAGTTCTGCATCCACAGGGCATGTGTCTTGAATTGGGGCGACTGCCTTGTGCGGATCTCGTGCATAAGGTCAGTCTGGGCGGTATGAACGCCTATGGCAATGCACAGTATCGATATCCTGAGCATGTGAGCGTCAGCTCGTCGATGTCTTTGGATCGATTGGTTATGTCGGCTTGTATTCAACGGGCGCAGATGGATCTGATCAACCCCGCGCAAGGCATTATTTTTAAGGGTATAGAACTCAGCGTCGATGGACGTTTAGTGAAGTCGGCGGCTGTTGCGCAGTCGATACAGACTCTTTACCAAAGGGCTTTTTTGCGGGACGCGACCGAGTCTGAGCAGGAGAGCCTCTTGCAATTCTATGAATCCATCTATGCTGAACAGCCGATTGGTGCAGCTCGAAATTGGATGGTTTTGAGTTGCTATGCTGTGCTCACCAGTGTCGAAGCGGCTTTTTACTAAAGTTTTAAGGGGGGAGAAAGTCGATGAAAACCAAAGAATCTCAGGCCAAGGCCATGCTGATGAATAGACGCAAACTCCTGCAGTATGGAGTTCCTGGGCTTTCTACCTTACTGGCCGGAGGGGGATCTCTCGCTTCCCTCATGGCATGCACCTCGAAGGAATCGCTAAAGGGTTCATCCCTCAGTGGCACCAGTGAGGGGGCACCTGCTAAATTTCTTTTCGTATTTGGGGCCATGGGCGGAGCATCGATTAACGATAGCTTTCTGGCAAGACGAGAGTCAGAGGTTAAGGATCCATCGACTCTCAATGTGTTTCCTGATTCTCTGGTCAAATCGATTGATGGCACCGACCTTCGGGCTGTAGACATCGCTACCGATGCCATAGGTGCTCTGCCATTTGCCGTTAAGGCTGTGCAGTCGAGATTTTTAGCGAAATATGCCCAAGATATTATGGTGGCCACTGTATCGGGAACTTCTGTTGCTCACCCTACAGCCCAGCATCGGAGTGTGACGGGCAACGATGCTTGGAATGGAAGAACGCTGCAGGAAGCAGTTGCGGCTCACTATGGAAAGAGTCTTTTGCTGCCGAATATCAATATGGCGACAGTAGGCTACGCGGAGAATGGCGTCGACCGGACTCTGCCTAGCTACGCGAGAGCGGAAGCCGTCTCGGATCCCGCCTTCTTTCCCTTTGCCCTGCATGGCTATAAAGGTATTCAAGGAGCTCCGGAAGATCGTTTGATCACGATGGCAAGGCAGCTACGAAACGATAAGCTGGAGCCACAATCAGCCTTTATGCAGGCCTATGGTTCTAATCCTTTAATCAAAGAATGGGTGGCCTATCGTCGTTCGCAAAGTCGTTATGAAGAGAGTGATTTGATCAATCGGCTCAACCCTTTTGCTGATAGTAAGGATTTGCCCTTTAAGAATTTTGGTTTGGATCCCAATCAGGATGGTGAGATCCTGCGGGCTGCCTTTCCCGATATTGGCGCTGACCCTCTGCAGAATCAGGCATTGCTGGCCTATCTTGCGGTGACACAAGGTTTGACTTGCACTGCCACCTTTGGCTTGGGCATGAACGTAACTTTGGATGGTAAGGATGTGGACAATCCTCTGTTGACCAATACTCCAACGGCTTTCGACTATTCCCATAACGCCCATCGAGCCACTCAAGCGGTTTTGTGGCATAAAGTTCTCGATACCCTCGATCGTTTGATCACCCTGCTCAAAGCAACTGAGTATCGGAATGGCGAGAGCTACTGGGATCATTCGATGATCTATATCGCCACGGAATTTGGTCGAGATAAAAAGCGCAAAGACAGTGCCCGCGAGTTTCCTACGGGCCACGATACCAACAATGGAGTCGTGATTATTTCCCCTCGTGTGCAGGGCGGACGAGTTCTGGGCGGCGTGGATAGCAAAACACTCAGAACCTTTGGCTTTGATCCTGAAACTGGAGAGCCCGAGCCAGGTCGTGAGATGACGGAGCGGGAGATCTATGCAGGTATTCTACATGCGCTCGAAGTCGACACGTCGGGCAGTGGCCTCCCCTCGATGAGGGCCATGCGTCGCAAGTCCTGATTGGTATCACCAGTCGAGCGCCACCAGTGGATACCACCGCTATATATAATTTTAGCGGGGGAACTGGCGACTCAGCGCGAGCAGATTTGATCCAGATTTGATGGGAACTCCATCCATAAGAGGCGGATTCCTTTAATCCTTCCCAGAGCCTCAATCTTTGTCCGAGTCGATCTAAAGATGTCTTCGTTGTGGCCTTCACCACTATGGTTTCCTGCGCATTCGTTGTCCCGACGATTCCTGTGGGTTTGAGCATGCCCTAGCGTTTAGCTGCAAAAAAAAGGGGCTTTTGTTCGAGTTGCTTCGCCAAACGAGCGGCAGAAATCGAGGAGCATCTGACGGACAAGCTCCTGCCAAGGGCTCCCTATCGTCAGTATGTTCTAACATTTCCCCATAGTCTTCGCTACCGTCTGGCCTGGGACAGCCAGCTTCTGGCGGCTATCCACAAAACAGTCATC
>JBGSTF010000303.1:0-12390 GCA_041736645.1 Oligoflexus sp.
ACAGAGCATCGATCTCATTGTCTCCGATATTCGCATGCCAGGCGGAGATGGTGTTTATCTTCTAGGGGAAGTGCGCAAAAAGCATTTCGAATTTCCACCGGTGATATTCGTTTCCGGATTTGCCGATGTCACTCTAGCAGAAGCCTTTCATCAAGGCGTCGTCGCTTTTGTGGCGAAGCCCTTGTCGTTCGATGATCTGATAAATTCCATCCGTTATCAGCTCCTGGATGTTCGCGATCGTTGGCGGGAAGGACCAAAAACTCCAGTCAATCGACGTTTCACGCGCGATCTTCCATCTCTTGCCCAGGCGGAAGAGCAAGCTGCCCTCTTGCTGGGGCGTGGTGGGTTCTTTTTAAGTATCGATGACGATTTACCCAGAGTGAATGAAATCGTAGGAATAAAACTCAATCTGCAAAAAGACGTAATGACTTTGGAAGGTCTTGCCGTCTGCCGTTGGATTCGCAACGGCAACGGGCCGACCAAACCACGTGGCGCTGGACTTGAATGGGTCCAATTGCACAGCAGTGCAGTGGAGTTTCTCTCCCGTCTGTGCACAGAACAGAAGAGACAGCCTTTTATACCCAAAGAATGAGACGCAGAATCACCGCGCCTCTTCAGCGACCTTCTTCACATTTTCCAAACTTTGCGTTACAAAACGCTCTACGTTTCGGCGGATCATGTGGTCCACGCGCGGGCTTATGCTTTCCCACTCGATGGCGCTTTCCAAGATCCAGCTTTCAGGATCTTCGGCGTTGGGTGATACGCGCTTGGCGATCACGCCCACCAAATCAGGATGCCCAACCAATTGAGAAGCGATTTCGCCATTTTCATAGCGATAGGTGACGCGCTCCCGCACGTCGGCGTCAGGTACAGAAACCGTTCGCAGCACCCCGTTGTTAAATCGCTCGAGGATTCGACTTTTGAGAATCCCTTGATTGAAGCGTTCAGGGTGCTCGACCTCATCCATTAGAGTCTGCCAAAGACGATCAAAGGGGGCTTTGACACTGCAGCGGAAATGTTCAGAAGCCATGTGTTTGCTCCTCCTCTTGGAATGTGGTTGAAATAGGTCTAAATACAAGCCGGTCTCTATTCGTTATAAGGCTTCAAATGCCTGGAGTAAAGCCTGAGCCGAAGCTTCACATTCAGAGCGGGTAATCCCTGCAAATAGGGGCAGATTGATCACCATGCGGCTGAAGCGTTGACTATGCACTAAATCCGAGGTGCGCAAGCAAGCTTGGGCCGGACCTTGTTCGCAAAGAGTCTGCGGATAGGTTCGAGCGCAGCCAATGCCGGCATCACGCAGGCGGGCGGCCAGATCATCACCACTGACACGGTTGCTTTGAATCACGGATAGGTAACCATTGCCCGTGACACCTTTGGGGGCCGTGTAGACGCGTCCGTGCTGAGGATAGGCATCGAAAAATTCTTTATAGAAGGCTTCAGCCTGGCGACGCGAAGCGATCATCGAATCGATTTGCTCCAGCATACGTAAAAGAAAACTGGCCTGAATTCCGCCCATTCGAGAATTCCAACCGACGTAGTCGTAGGTATAGTGTCCAGCTCGACCATGGTTGCCCAGGGCGCGAATTTTTTCGGCCAGTTTTGGATCCGGGGTAAACATAGCTCCGGCATCGCCGGCAGCACCCAGAACTTTGGCTGGATAGAAGGAGATTGTTGAAACTTCAGCCTTGGTGTAAACCGATTCCCCCTGAAAGCGGACCCCGTAGGATTGGGCTCCGTCCTCGAGCAGGTGGATGCCTTGTTCACGGCAATAGCTGCGGAACTCTGGGAGCGCAGCACTGGTCCAACCCAGCAGGTGAACGAGGATGGCTGCATCGAAATGATATTTTTCATGACCCTGTTTGAATTCATCGAAGTCCATCTGTAGGTCGTCAGGATTGATATCCACCAGGACCGGCTCAGCGCCGAGCTGGGCGATGGCTTCAAATGGCGCCCAAAAGGTCATATTAGGCACGGCCACCTTCATCCCTCGGGTGACGCCTAGGGCCTGCAAGCCGATGATCAAGGCATCGGTGCCGTTGGCGCAAGCTACCGCATGTTCGGCCTCCAAGACGCGTCCCAATTCCTTTTCCAGCTTCTGTACGGAAGGACCGCTGACGAATTCTGTTTGATCGAGACATCGCGTCCAATCGGCGAGAATTTGCTCGCGGACGGGCTCTACACTTCGCTTGAGGTCGATAAAGGGTACGCGCATGGTGGTCCTTGCTAATATATGTCAAAATTGCGCAGATAGCTTGCCACTTAAGTCGGTTTTGTAGCAGTATCAGGGGCCAGCGGCTATCGTTTTTTGTCTTTTAACCGAGCAAAACCGAAAACCCCGCAGGCCATCTCTGGCCCGCAGGGCTTTGCGATTTCGGATCAAGTCTTGTGGTTTCTCTAGTTGCTGCTGCGAGGCTGGATCAGAACTTTTACCGTCGAGCCAGGCGGCAGATCTTTTTTCAGGATCACCAGTTTATCCTCTAATATATGGTAGTTGGTGATCTCGCTGCCGTTGACATAAACTTTGAAGTTCTTGGGTCCGCTGTAATCCACACCGATATCGAAGCTGTTTTTGTAACTGTCTGCGTACTGGTAGTTGACCGAGATTTTTTCGAAATCATCGTCGGAGCAACTGAAGTTAATACGGTCTTCGTGAATTTCCAGGTTTTCTGTGCAGACTTTGTCATTGCCTTCGGCACTGATTTTAAGGGTATTGGGGAACGGTAAACCGGTTATGCCTATCGAATAGTTCTTATCTTTGAAATCGTAGTTCATGTTGTAGATGGCCCGAACTTTTCGGCCATTGGCAATGTCATCATTGGCGACGATGAGGTAGCCATTGTCCACATTTGCAAGCAATTCTTCCTGGGTTTCTCTATCAATCAGACGGAAGTTTTCGATGCGTGCTGCGTCAGCTCCCAGGATCGCGTACTTCAGTTTGCGATCCCCTGGCATTTCGTAGCGCAGACTGATTGACTGGCCGTCCGCGGGTGGCGTTGTGAAAGTCACTTTCTTGGTATTGGGATCGTGCTGGAAGTTTTTCACCAGCTTGTCGTCCACCCAAACTTCCAGGCTGCCAGGAACGAAGTTTTGTACGTAACTGAAGACTTTTCGCAGAGGAACATCATCGCGGTAGCGCAGCTTGATTTGTGCGTACTCGGGAGGAATGTTGTTCAGTTCCAGATAGCCTGAATTGGCATTGAAGCTATAAAGATTCTTGGCTAATTTTTCACCATTGATGGTGACCTCAAAGCTGGAGCCGTCTGAGACATGAGTGGGAACAAAGTTTTTCACCATGGGAACCGGCGTGTGCTTGTAGCGAACCTGTAGATTCTGGGCATTGGCATCAACAGCTTCCAGGATGGTCAGCGTGCGACCGGAAACCGTAAAGTTTTTGACCTGTGTGCCATCAATGTCAATATCCAAGCTGGTAGCCACTGCAGGGTAGCTCAGTTCGAATTGAATATTGACTTTTTTTCTGACATTCAGGGAAATCTGCTCGAGAATCGAACCATAATTAGACCGGCAAACGTCAGAATAGATACCACCTGTGTCATTGACCATACGAACATACTCACTGGGATTGGGTGGATCAAGATATCCTCCCGAGTTTTCACAGTCACGGTTCGGGTCGTTGGGGTTGGCTGGATTCACGTTGGGTGGTTCTTGAAGGAGCAGGAAAGCGTTGACCGGCACATTGTAACCAACGCGATCGTAGAAATACTGAGCGGTCTCGAAGGGAGCACCTGGACAGCCTTCGTTCGAGCCACTGCCGCAGTTCTTTTCATCTGTTACGATCAAGATCGAGCGTTGCGAGTCGGCCCTTAACCATTCATTGCTGGTCGAAGCGCATCCCTGAGCAATCATGGCGTCAGCAGCTGTTTTTATACCTTTTTCAACGGGATCGCCGCCTTCACCGATTTTAATCATGGTTTGAAAATCAGCTTGGGTCTTGGCTGGATCTGCATCGTAATCGGCTCTGGTAATATACTTACGGCCATCAGCAGTCTTGTTCAGGCAAGGGGTGGTGGTGGTCACCACAGCAATGCGCCAGTTGGTGTTTGAAATATACTTAAGAATGCTTGGCAAATTCTGGCTCATGCGGTTTTGATAAGGTCCCATAGAGCTGGAGTTGTCCATCACCACCAGAAGATCGAAGATACCCGCTTCAGAAATAGCAAAGCCTTGCTGGGCGTTGGTACCACTGTTACCTTGGGTATAGATGTCCTCAAAGACCGTACGATCGATCTGTTGGCTGAGTTCAGCGGATTTCGGTGCCTGCACCAGACTGAAATCCTGTTGGATCAGGTTGAATCCACTATCGATTGTCAGGCTTGCTGTTTCCAGTTTGCCGGCATCGAAGGTCTTCAAGTACTCGGGCGCTGCATCGGCTGAGGCTTCAGCTGGTGGTCCGCCGGCATCGTCTAGACTCCTGAAGTAGGTCTTATCGCGGCCGCAGCCTGCTGCCAAGCTTAAGCCCATGAGCACACCTAAAAGGACATAGTGTGGACTTGCTCGCAGGGACATGATCTTTACCTCTAGGCTTGGGTTACATGCTGCCAATTTTTAATTGCAGCAGCATGAGATTCCTTTCGGCCAAGAAAGTTTCGGAGTCTGGTATCACTTGAGGGTTCTTTAAGTCAAATCTTTCACTTTCGTATAAACTATGGAAACCTCGATGAAATCCAGCCATGCTCAAGATTAGCAAAAAACCTTTGGCCTTGGGTTTTGCAAGTGGCTTTGGACAGAAGACAGATGCAGGTTCCGATTTAATTGGTATAAAATAACGGGACGACTGATAAAAATGGCGAAATCCGCCTGGAGGCAACTGTGAACCTGTTAGATCGCGCAAGTGGTGTCCTGATCGTGGATCCCGTCAGCGCCGTAGCAAGCACCGTGAAGCGGGTCCTATTCGAGGCCGGTTTCAAGAATATCTATCTTGCTGATTCGGTGATGGACGGTCTGAACACCCTGAGCCAGCAAAAGATTAGCTGGGTGATCACTTCACTTTTTCCAGGGCAAAAGTTTTCAGGTTGGCATTTTTTGCGTCTTCCGCTGGAGTATGAAAACTTTCGAACCACAGTCACTTCAGTCCTATTGAATTCCGAGGAGCAAGAACTGATTCCGAGCCTCTACGCTATGGGCATGGCGTCATTTCACATAAGGCCTTTGACCTACAACTCCTTCAAAGCTGAATTGGATGGATTACATCAGCAGCTTAAGGCACAACAAAATCCCGCTTTAGCCTTCGCCGCGGCGCTTCGCGAAAAATTACATAACCAGGACAAAATCGATGATCTGGAAAGGCTGGAAAATGGCGTCTATAAATGGATCGATGGATCTGTTGAACAAAAAATGCGACTCATTGAGGCCCAGCTGCAAGTCGGCAATAACCTAGAAGCTTTGCTCGGAATGAAGCAAGTCTTGGTGCAAAATCCAGGGCAGAAAACTCAGATTGTCGATTGGGGACGAAGGTACCTGGGAATAGACGATATCAGTGACTACAAAGCCAAGGTCAGTATTCAGCATGCCTTGCTCGTCGACCCAGACGAATCGCAACTCAAATTTCTCAGTGATTGTTTGACCGAATTGGGAACTCAGGATATCAAAACCTGCACCAGCGCAGCGGATGCTTGCGACTATCTCAAGACATCCAGTTCGGTGGATTTGGTCATCGGTGAGTGGAAGCATAAGGGGATGGAAGGCAGTGCCTTCATACAACATCTCAGACACCATGGTTATGCTGATAAACCTATCCTCATCTTTTCAGCCTTGGTGGGGGATGACGCTCAGGCTTTAATCGACGAGGTCGGTGGCGTCTTCGTGATTCCAAAGCCTTGCAGCAAAAAGTTGTTTCAGCAGTTATTGGCTGAGCAAATTAACCGTTGGCGCTTTCCCTTGGAAGCTGAAGATATCGAGCAAAAAATCAGGCTATCCCTCAATCTCGGCGACTTGGACTACGCACGGCAGTTGATGGTGCAATTTGAAAACAATGAAAAAGTTGAGAATTCCCGTAAGAAGTTTTTGCGCGCCTCTTTTGCTTTTCACGAAGGTCAATACCCAGAGGCCAAGCAAATGATTCTGGAACATGCCAAAATCAAGCTTCCGGGTCATAAAGAGATCGGACTGCTCGGTAAAGTGTTGCTCAAACTGGGCGAATTCGCTGATGCCCAAAAGTGTCTTGAGCAAGCCAATGTTATGGTGCCGGGAAATATTGAACGGCTCTGTGATCTGGCCGATCTTGCTTCCGAGTTGGGGCAGGAGAAGGAAATCATGAAGTACATGGATGAAGCTCGAGAAATCGGTGGTGACACGGGGATGGTCATGGCAGCCTATGCCCGCCATGCCACTGCCCTGGGTCAAGCGGAGGATGCGCGACGCTTTCTGGTGGACGAAGACGTGGCGCGAAACGTTGTGGCTTACATGAATAATCTAGGAGTTGCCTACGCGTTTTCTGGTAAATGGAAAGAGAGCATTGACTCCTATGTGAAAGCGATCAAAACCTTGGGCGGATTGCATAATGAGTTACAAGGAACCGTATACTATAATTTGGGACTAAGCTTAGTCAGACAAAACCGTTATAAGGAAGCCATTCCTGCCTTAAAAAACGCCCAAAAGAAGGCGGACGATGCGGTGGCTCGAAAGTCAGCTCATCTCTTGGATCGCGTGGTGGCTGCCATCGATAATAAGGTTCCGGTCCTATTGAAAGAAGCCGCGCGGGAGATCGATCTTCAGACCAACAAAATTCCAGCGATCAATGCTATGGATAAATTTATGGATACCTTGGCATCGCCGCTTAAACCCGGCGATTTTGGATTGTTTCGGGTCTTTCAACCTATGCTGCAGCCCGAGGTGGATCTCAGTACGGAGTTCCCTAAAATTATAAAAAAATCAGCCTGATATCCGTGCCATTTTCCAGCTCAAGCTGGCACCCTTATCTGCCGATACCAAAACGATCGGAGGGTTTAGGCATGGACCAGGGACGCATACAAAACCTCGTAAAGCCGATAATTATAAGTGCTTTCATGGGCTTAACGGCTATATCGGGTTGCAAGGATCGTGGTGAAGGACCAAAGTCACCCGATTCAAATCCGCAGATGACTGAAGGCACACCAGCGCCTGGGACTGGCGATGCCGTGGTGCAAAAGCCCGAAACCCCTAATATCCCGGGCACGGGTCCTGTAGCCCCTGTGAGCAATGGGAACGCGCTGCCTGAAAAATTTATGACCGGGCTTGCGGACTGCCAAAAATTGGGTCGCTACTACGACCTCCAATTGGCCAGCTGCACGGAGCTAGCGCTCTCCAGTTTTCCTTGTGATATGACAGTGCTGCTGTCTGAGCAAAGTGCGGTGCTAAGCACCGAACAGAAACGCTTGCTGAAAGATTATGTCGACAAGAACTTGCAAGGCTTTTCGCTGTATGCCTGCACGGTGGAAGAGGCGAAGCCAGCTTTGCACTTCTATAAAGTTGAAGCCGATAAAATACGAGCTCATAACGTAAAAATAGCCCCTCCGTAAGCAGGGGCCTTCGCTGTTTTTTAAAGGTACTGAGAGGGGGCCTTATTCTGGAAGGGATTCCAGATTCAAGAGACCCTGTTCATCGGTCTTCAATTGCTGGTCAAGGTGTTTTCTAAATTCGTGATTATAGGGCAAAAGGCAACGGCTCAAAGCGGAGCTGCCTATCGCCATTGGACCACATTGCTCAATGGCAGGTGCAAAGAACTGCCGACAATTTTGGGTGAAGCGTGGCAGATATTCCTTGGCGAAGGCTTGTTTTTCAGCCCCGCTGAGGTCGCGACCTGAGGCTCGGTAGCGATTTTGCAGGGCGCGCCACTGGTTGCGAAACTCGCCATCGCGTGAACCGAACACGTAAAGCTTACGTCCAGAAGCTTCTTCATCCTCTAAAAAATTCACCGGATTTTGGGCGCAGCTATCAGCGATGATGCCCTGCAATTGCTGGCTGTTTCGCTGTTCGGACTTTTTACAAGCGCCGAGACTGAGGAGAATGAGACCGAGGCTGATCGACGTTTTCATGATAAAACCTCTGGCTAGCAAGCCAGGGTTTTATCGGCATAATCTTGAAAAACTTGAACTTGAGTCAAGATCTTGTCAGTTGGTAACGGCCGGTGTTAGAAGGGGTTTGAACCAGCAAGCAGGGCGATAGCCAACACTATAGTTCTCGTATTGAGTGCAGCTGGATTTGACCGCATCCAATTCAGCTGTTTTAGAGTTCCGCGAGCTGCCGAGATCTTTGCCAGGAATGACCGCGAAATCAAAGCCTTTATTGCACAGTGCTCCCGCCAACAAAGTGTCCAAACGGCATTGACCGGCTGGGTGGGCATTGTTGGTAGCCTTAACCGCTTTGACTTCGGGTGTGCTCCAAGAAGCCTTTTGATCGCCCAATGCCCCCAAAAGCTCGGCCAAGGATTTGGCTCCCATCAGCACTCGATAGCAAAGATTTTGGTCGGACGTTGTTTGCCAGGCTTTATCGCAGGCTTGTTTTGGTGCCGCTTCCACTGTTTCGCGAAAGCTGGCGTTTTCGGTCAGCTGATTCTTCCAAAGGATTCGAGGGCAGGCAATCGCCGCAAAATAGTCCGCTTCCCCTTCGTTGGCAGCCCAAGCTGAACTAAATGGATAGCCACCCAAGTGGTGGCCTATTTCGTGGCAAAGGACGAGTCCGAAACCATCAAGGGTTACTTCCGGACGGCGCGCGAGGCCTCCGTACATGTTTACTTCCCAGTCGGTTCCATATTGGATCGCACTGGCATTCACTGTGGAGTCTGTCCACAAGCGATTGACCTTGAGCGTGGCATTGAAGTTATTCGAAATTATTGGCCCTAAAACGGACTCGGCCAAGTCAATGACCTCGTTGAAATCCGTTTGTGTGAGTCCGGCACCACGGAAAAGTCCGTCTTCTTTCCAAAGATCATTTTCAGGTAAAAACCCCGCTTGTGCCAAAGGGGAGCCAAGGAGCAAACAAACAGCTGCTGTACGCGTCATACCACGGAGCATCTCAAGTCCTTTGTAAAGTGTAAACCCTGAATCGTTGGCCAAAGTAGTCGATCGGCTGCTCAGAACAATTGACGAAAATTCATCGAATTCTTGCCGTGCTCCATTTTTAGGCTCGTTTATAGAGCGATGTGTGCAGCAGCCGTCGGTGCACTTGGATCAGTTGGTTCAATTGGAGTCGCGGGATCGGGAACTGTTGGCTCAGGCATAGTTGGGTCCGTTGGTTCGGTCGTGATCGGCCTACAGAAGTCGGCAAAGCCTAGATCGACACCAGAATCCTCTTGGACCCAGCAAATATTGGCACTCATGCGGCCGTAGACGCCACCTGTCCCGCAGGCACCTCCGCGCGAGACAACCCCGTAGACGCGCCATTGCCCATTTTTCAGCTGACCATAGGCGGGACCTCCGCTATCGCCCTGACAAGAGTCTTTGCCATTGCTGCCAATGCCAACTTCATTGTCGCCAACATTGGTGATCAAGGCGTCTGTCTCATACTTGACACCAAAGCCTCCACCATCGCGATTTCCAAAGCCTACGATATGAGACAAAGCGCCTGACTGCAGGAGCTCATCTGTTTCTTCCTGGCTAGTGAGGACGGGTATGAAAGCTGTGTCGGGCAGATCGATGGGTCTGTCGAGGACGACGTAGGCGATATCATTCCAGCCGCTTGGATTACGACTATATTGAGGCGAATAAGCGATTTTGATAGCTTTGTATTGGCCGACTGCCTTGCCGCCTTCGACGCCGTCACCGACGTAAACGCTGACGCGGCCTGGAGCGCTCATGTTGCTTTGAGCACAATGAGCAGCTGTCACAACAAGGCGAGGGTGGATGGCCGTTCCCGAGCAAAAGATGCGACCATTGACGGATAGGCCAATCGTTGTACTCCAGTCGCCTGCATTGGTCTTCACGCCCCCGTAGATTTTGGTCTGACTGCCGCTTTCAGGGCTCTGGCCGCAGCCGATGAGGCTGAGAAACGCCAGACCGAAGCTCACCGAACCGATTCCTCGACTGCTCCATGCTCTTTTTCTCATGCCCAGACCCCGCTTGGAAGTAGGTGAAAGATTCGTTTTGTTAATTGACTATCTAGCCAGTTAAGAGGAGGCTTAAAATACAAGAAATATCAATTGACTGTGGAGAGTTATTGAAATCGTGCCTCTGCGTTGCGCTTCATGCCTCGATGTGCGAATCTCCATGATTCTTTGGCCGCTAGGCTTCGTGTTAAGGATTTATCTATGCAGGACCGTTTCGCTCTGAATGCCCATCAGCAGGATTTCTTGGATCAATACTGGAAAAAGAAGCCTCTTTTGATCCGTCAGGCTTTTCCAGGTGGCTTGTCATTCATCGATGGCGATGAATTGGCAGGATTTGCCAGCCAAGAAACGGTCGAGTCTCGTCTGGTGATTGAGCGTGGTCCTCAACGCTGGGAAACCCAGTATGGGCCGTTGGATGAAGAGATTTGGGCAAGTTTGCCCAAGAAAAAATGGACCCTACTCGTGCAGGCGGTGGATCGGCTCTTGCCTGATGTGTCCCGATTGAGAGACCACTTTCGGTTTTTACCGAATTGGCGAGTGGACGACATCATGATTTCCTATGCCGTGGATCAGGGAGGAGTGGGACCGCATACCGATAACTATGATGTGTTTCTTATTCAAGGCCAAGGTCGCAGACGTTGGGAGATTGGTGCAGAACCGGAACTAAATCCTGAATGGATTGCTGGTTTGGACTTGAAAATTCTCAAACAGTTTACGCCGACCCAGAGCTTCGACTTGGAGCCGGGGGATATGCTGTATCTACCGCCTGGATTTGCCCATAATGGGGTGGCTTTGGGCGAAAGTATCACATACTCCGTAGGATTTCGGGCCCCTCATCAGAAAGAAATGCTGCTGTCTTTTGTGCAATTTTGGAGTCAGCATCGGGAGGCGGAACATTTCTATCGCGATACGGCTTTGACTGCAGGGCGGGAGCCTGGTTTGGTTCTTTCGGGCGAACTGCAGTCTTTGCGAAGCTTGATGCTGCAAGGCTTGCAGGATGATGAGTTGTTTTACAAATGGATTGGCGGATTTTTGACCGAACCGCGCAGCTTTCATGAAGCATCAGAAGAGCAATGGACAGACCAAGACCTATTGCAAGGTTTTCAACAGGACTACAGGGTTTGGAAAGCTGAAGGTGGCCGTTTTGCTTACTACATTGTCGATGAGAAATTGCATTTCGGTGTAGAAGGAGAGTGCTTTGTGCTGGATAAGTCCCTGCTTAATATTGTGACACTTTTGTGTCGACAGCAGGAGTTTAACGCAGCTGACTTTTTGCCACACTGCGAGAAACGGGGTTTCTTAGAACTCTTGTGCCATCTATGGAACCAATCCTACTTGCGATGGGCGGATGAAGCCTGACGGAAATCTGTGGCAGCCTAAAAAAAACTCTGCGTAGGCGCAGAGTTTTGAAATCAAGCTTGGAATGCTTCGCAGTCGCTTTTAAAAATTTCGATTGAAGCTGAGCATCAAGGCTGGATCCGTCAGGGGGACCAGCTGCAGCAATAGATCCCAAGAGCGCGTGTCAGTGGGCTCTGATTCCGACGCATGTTGGCGAACAGAGGCCCAGGACTCTGGCAGAATGGGGTCGATCTCGGCTCGCTTTTTCTTGCTGGCTTTTTTACTTCCACCACCGAAAATAAAACTATCAGCAATACCAAGGCCATAACCGCCTATAATGAGGAGAACCATTAGTTTCTGATTGCTCTGCGCCGATTTTACAAAGGCTTCGTTCTGATCGAGAAAATCAAGGGTTTCTTGATCGACGGCTTTGCCAGATGCTTTGGTGGCCAAGGCCTGGTCGCCAATCCCAGCAGCGTCGGCATTGGCTTTAGCAATTTCACTTTGGAAATTTACATAGCCCAAAATACCAACGAGCTGCGCGCCGCCATAGATAAGACCACGGCTGATTTCCCCACCAAGAAGAAAACCCACACCGAGCGGAATAAAGGGTTTGATACCGAGTTTACCCGAACTTTTGGAGCTGGAAGACCTTTCTTCTTTGAGATCGTCACTTCCACTTCCACTGTCATCACCATCTCCGGCGAGTGACATATCTCCATCATCACCGCCTCCACCGCTCTTCTTTACCTTCGCGAATAGTTTACGGACGCTTTTATCTTTGATGACATCTTTCGAGAGCGTGACCGATGAGTCCAAGCGGACTGCTTTGGCAAAAAATGATTGAGCTTTGGACTTTTTACCCATTTTAGCCGCTGCTGCTCCCATGAGTGCCATGGCTTCAGCTTTATCGCTCTTGTTCTTGGTTTTCTTCACCACTCCTGACAGAATCTTATAGGATTTGGAGTAGTCGCCATCTCGATAGGCATCGAGGCCTTTGTTATAACTGT
>JBGSTF010000299.1:0-163008 GCA_041736645.1 Oligoflexus sp.
CCGCCATGTTGGTGGTGGCGATGTTTCAGCTCTCTTTATTGAGAACAGTCGAATGATTGTTGAGGGGGAATTGGAAGTCGAACAGTCCATCATCAACAGCGATTGTAAGGTAGGAGGCGAGATTATCGTCAGAAGTCCTGCCAAAGGATTGATCGGAGGCGGGACACTGGTCAGTGAAGAGGGTATCCGAACTCTTGATCTGGGTTTTGAGGATGGAGAACGAACAATCTGTAAAGTGGGAAGTGATTGGCGCTTGGAACATCGCATCACGATACAAAGGGGGCGTGAAGCCAAGCTTAAGAAGTTTATAACCGATCGACAGTACGAACTGGATGATTTGGCCAAGAAAAAAACTCCAGTCGATCGCCTCCAAAAAGTCGAAAAAAGACTGGGCAAAGCTAAAAAGATTTTAGACCGAATCGAGAAGCTCATCGAATCAACTCGCAATAAAATTCGTTGGAATGATGCTGCCATTCTCGTCGTTAAGGGGGTGGCAGATACCAATATCGAAATCACCATAGGTGGCCGACAGGTTCCCCTGCAAAAAAGCATCAAAGAAGTGTTTTTTACGGCCATACGCTATCGAGACCAGTATATCAATTCGATGATTTACCTGGAGCAGTACAAGAAGACTCGAATGGCCGAAGGCGATGCCATTTGAACGCTCTGGAGCAGGTAAGACACTGAATTCAAAAAATACTGCGTAAAGGTTTGATGAATTTCCCCCACCATCCTTTGACTGCATTGCATTTCAAGGTCCCTTTCGCTACTTTAGCGAGGCTTCGACCTCGAGGCCTTGAAGGAGCGAAGAACGGTGGATTTTGTCGTTCGCAACGAGAATGGTAATCAGTTTTCCTGGATCGACCTCCGTCGTCCCAGTGCTGAAGACCTTATGAAAGTTATGGATGACTATCGCCTGCATAAGACCGCAATATTAGACTGCTTGGACCCTCACCATTTGCCCAAGCTGGAACGCTTTAAAACCGGCATCTTTGTCATTGTTCGTATGTACGACCAGGCTGCTTCGGGCCACGAAGATGACCTTCGGAAGATGACCAGGAAGATTTCCATCTATCTCAATGCCGACACGATGATCACGGTCAGGCGAGACGGGGATTGTCCCATTGACGAACTGGTGAGTCGTTGGCGCAGTAAAGGCGTCAATGGCAATCTGGATTCCTTGGCCTATCCATTGAATGAGATTCTGGACGCAGTCATCAATAGCTATCTGGAGCCATTAGAAGACTGTCAAAGTCGATTGGATCGGCTCGAAAAGTTGACCTTTCAAGATACCAGCTTCAAAATTCATCAGGCCGAAGATGCTTACAGTCTGATTGCCAAAAGCTCGGTGATTAAGCGCATGCTTTCCCTTTGCCTGCATATAATTGATCGAATTGACTGTGTGCCTGAGTCCAGTCGCCCCTATTACAATGACATAAAAGAAGATGGCGAAGGCTTGTTGTTTTGGGTTCAGGATATCCAAGAAAATACCAATAGAATCCTTCAGCTGCAGATGTCATTGGAATCACAAAGAACCAATGAAGCCTCACAAAGAACCAACGAAATCATGCGTTTTTTAACGGTGTTTTCTATTCTTTTCATGCCATTGAATTTTATAGCTGGGATCTTTGGGATGAACTTCAGCAAAATTCCATTGCTGGAACACCCTCAAGGGTTCTGGTTATCTCTCATCTTTATGGCCATGAGCTGTGTGGTCATCCTGATCTGGTTTCGACGCCAAGGCTGGTTGCATCGCGATGTTCACATCAGTCAGGTATCGAATGGGACCACTCAAGAAAGGTCTGGTCTGGAGATGCGGCTCTTGTCTTCTGAGGAAGGTGCCTGACAAAAAAATACCGCTGAACCGAAGTCCAGCGGCTGAATGAACAACGAACTAGCGAGCCGTAGACAGGCAGAATTGCCTTCGAGCTTCAAAGGCCGTATCAGGGAAATCGCTGAAAAAACCATCCACTCCCAATTCTATGAGAGATTGATATTCATCAAAGACGCTGGAGTATCCGGCAGCTATATAGCGCTCTTCATTGCGTAGAGTATAGGTGTGAACAAGCAGTCCGGCTTCATGGGCATTGGCCACAACGGGCAGGACTTCGCCTGTCAGTCGTTCGGTGACTTCAGCTTTGCCATCGCCATTGAGATCAATCGCAGGGCTGATCGGCATGCGTTTGACAAAGCTGTTTTTCCAAACTCCGATGCCGCTGGCATACTTGGACACGAGATTCAGCAGACTCTCTCTTTGGATGAGGTCACCATAGGTCTCTTTACGGTCTGCGAGAACAAAGTCGTAGGGTTGGGTGTCGAACTCGTCAAAGAGTTGGATAAGTGGCAGTTTGATGCCGCGATCGGCGAGGAGTGCGGGGAAGATATCCTTGAGATTTGTGAATTCAAAGGATTGAATGAACACGCGCTTAGGGTCAGTGAATCCCGTGTCCTGCAAAATGTCGAGCAGTCGTTCTTCCAAAGCTAAGCCTTGCTGACGAAAGTAACTGGGGTGCTTGGTTTCTGGATAGATTCCTACGCGGCGACCGGTTTCTTTCTCATAGCTTTTGACCAACGCGATGATTTCGCGCAAAGTTGGAACCTCAAACATTCCGTTATACGATTGGTCGCGGAAGGGGAGTCTCTCGATAGCTCTTAGAGTCTTCAGTTCGGCCAGAGTAAAATCTTCGACGAAATAGCCTTCTTCCAAATTGCCATCCACATTTTTGATGGTGCGCCGATCAGAAAATTCGGGGTGATTGGCAATATCGGTCGTTCCAGAAATATTGGGCTCGTGGCGCGCGACCAGTTGCCCATCTTGAGTCACTACCAAATCAGGTTCAATAAAATCGGCCCCCATATCCATCGCTAGGCGGTAAGATGCCAGAGTATGCTCAGGCCTATACCCAGAGGCCCCGCGATGGCCAAGGATAAGTGGGGCATCGCCCGTTAAAGTCGGAAAATGGCAATGCTCAGCTGCTTGAAGGTTTATCGAAGCCAGAAAGCTCGCGAACAAGAGAGTCAATTTTAGTCGCATCAACGACCTCCTTTGATTTTGGAAAATCAAGGGTGAAGCTAATGAGAAAGCGAGAAAAATCGAGAAAGACCGAGAAAATTTACGGTGAAGATGGCCATTTATAATCTAGAATTAGAGATCAGCTCACCCATACCGGTTCCGATCAGGCAACCTGATTTCGATGCGGCTGAATCGCTACTGGCAGAACCAAGACGAAGCGAGTGTTTTTGCTGTCAGAGTCATAGCGGAGTTCACCCTGATGCTCTTCTGCGATGCCTTTCGAGATGCTCAAGCCGAGACCAGTGCCTTTCCCCGGATCTTTGGTAGTATAGAAAGGCTGCATAATTTTGTTCAATACATCGGGCGAAATACCGTCCCCACTATCGGTCACTTTTATTTGCACTTGCCCTTGGATAGTTTCGACATGGAGGTCCACCCATTTCATAGGCAATACCGAGACAGCATCGAAGGCGTTGCTGAGGAGATTCAAGATGACCTGCGAGATTTGTGCAGGTCGACAGTCTACAGCGGCATCAGTCATACAGTGAACGGAAAGTTCGATTGACCCGTGTTTAAATCGTTCTTTGCACAACTCCAAGCTGTCGTCGACAATGCGAGACACAGGGACTCGCTCCATAGGGTCGCTGTCTGAATTTCTGGAAAAAGATCTCAGTCCGCGAATGATGCGGGCAATTCGGTCCACCGTGCTTTCGATTTTTTTGAGATCAAGGAGAAATTGTTCCTTATGGAATTTATCATGCTCGATAGATCGCAGCAATTGCTGGGCTTTTCCTGAAATTATTGCCAAAGGATTGTTAATTTCGTGGGCGATGCCTCCAGCCATTTCACCAAGAGAGGACATCTTGGATGATTGAATAAGCTTATGCTGGGCTTCTTTTTCAGACGTGATATCGACGCAAAAAGATACGTATTTATTGATTTTTCCTGAGAAATCTCTGCCCGGTGCAATGGTGGTATAGAGCCAATACAAGGATCCGTCCTTGCGTTGATTGCGAATCTCTCCTTGCCAAATTCTTCCGGCGGTGATGGTTCGCCAAAGATCGGCAAAAAAGAGGGAGTCATGGTATTTGGAATTGAATGTGCGATGATTTTGACCGAGAGTATCTTCTTTACTATAGCCGCTAACTTTTGAAAAATTGCGATTGATTTGAGTGATCACTCCATCGATGCCTGTTTCGATCACAATCATAGTTTCGTCCATCACATTGTGGAGGTCGATGAGGTCCTGCTGTGATTTCATTTGGTCGGTGAGGTCATCGAGAACATTCAGAAGGAAGCGAAACTTCCCGGTCGAATCAGGGAGTATGGGGATCTTACGAGTTCTAAAATATCGCAATCCTTTGCCTGGAACAGGAATAAGCGGTGATTGTTCTTCAGTGAGATGTCCATGGCGCACGGCCGTTTGATCAAGGAGATTCAATTCATTGGCAATACTCTGCGGATAGAGATCATGAGTACGTTTGCCAAGAACTTCCTTTGCGGGCCGAGACAAAAGGGATTCGCTGCTTTGGTTCCATTCAATGATTTTGAAGTCTTGCTCTATGTCTTTGAGAATGATGGCTGACGGAATGTTGTCCAAAATAGCTCGGAGTATATTTCGCTGTTCAAGAGCGGCACGTTCGGCAAGTTTTTGTTCAGAAATATCCTGCATAATTGAGTAAAAGCCCAAGACTTGGTCTCGACTTGCGGACCATTGTGGAATGAGAGTCAACAATACCGTTTTGGTCTGACCGGATGGATCCTGGATATCCCGCTCTTCTATGACAGTTTCACCTGCCAAGGCTCGCTTGATGTCTGGCTCTATCGACGTAAAGTTACCAACTCCCAGGATTTCAGAAACATGTTTGCCAATCGCCGATCCAGTCGAAGTATGGATTTCACTTTTCGAGGTGATGTTCGAATACTGGTAGATTAGATTTCGGTCCACCAAGGCGATTTTGATGGGGAGCGCATTCAATATGGTATCAAGGAAGCGCCTTTGCTCTTCTATTTGCTCATTCGATTGATGCATATGTTGAACCGCTAGGTGCTGTTCCGTCACATCGAGCACAGTGCCATGCAACTTTTCTACAAAGCCGTCAGGACCTTGGATCGGCAGCCCCAGGGCAACACCGTATCGGATGCCAGAATTCCTTGTCAAAACTTCGACATTCAAACGGTAAGGTATGCCAAATTCTATGGCTTTTTGAACCGCTTCCGCGAGTAGTTTTCGGCTTGAAGGCGAGAAGCGATCGAGGAGGGCTTCGTAGGGTGGCGGTTCGGTGAGTTCTTCGAGATCGTGAATCTTGTAGAGCTCACGCGACCAGTGTATTTTCCCAGTGGCAAGATCAAATTCCCAGGAGCCGAAATGGGCGATTTCTTGTGACTCTTCCAAACGCTCTTTTTCCAAGCGCAAAGACTTTTCAGTCAGTCGAGTCTGGGTCAAATCTTGGGCCCAAACTATAAACACCAACTGCTCGGGGTGAAACTTGATCTTCCAAAGAAGCTGCCGGTAACTGCCATCTTTGGCCTTGAATTGGCTTTCATACTTTGTTTGAGTGAGATTATTTTTAGCATTCGTAAATTCGAAATAGGTGAGATCGGAATCATAGACATGGATGAACTGGGCGAGCGATTGACCCTCCAGCTCCGACGGATGCCAGCCCGTTTGGATAGCCCAATGCGCGTTGACTTCGACAAAGCACCCGTCCAGATCGACCACTGCGAGTAGGTCTTCGCAAAGACTTACGAAGTCATTTTGATTGCGATGAATGGCCATCTAAGTCTCCTTTCAATCAACTCACCTGGTCCAGAGACTGCGGAGTGGTGGGCGGGAGATTGAAGCTGAAGCGAGTGCCTTGATGTCTAACGGTGGATACCTTGAATTGACCGTTTAATTCTTGGACAGCTTTGGCTACCGCAGCCAGTCCCATGCCGCGACCGGCAAGCTCAGACACAGAGTCGGCGGTTGAAAATTTGGGGTTAAAAATAAGGCCATATATTTCGCTTTCAGTCATATCTGCATCTTTTGTTATAAGTCCCAAAGCATGAGCTTTGGACCGAATTATTGTAGCGTCCAGTCCCTGCCCATCGTCCGATATCTCGATTTGCAAGCCACCGTTGGTTGTCAGCACAAAGCTGATTTTGATGATTCCCTGTTCAGGTTTGCCGCCTCTGAGATCGGGTTCCTCAATGCCATGAACGATGGCGTTGCGTATCAAGTGGTTCAGGGTTGCAAGGAATGGCCCATAGGCCTTGTCCACTTTGATCTCAGCTCCTTCAAGCTCTAGACTCACTTTTTTATGCATTTGCTCCGCAACACGTGGGGCAAGGGATATCAGTGGTGCGGTGTAACTCTTGAGTTGCAATGACCTCATCGACTTAAGCCAGGTTTCAAGGCGGTTCATCACGAGGGGGGGAGCGATGGGAGCCAGCGATCTTTGCAAGCGCTCTAATTCCGCATCTTCAATGCGGAAGGAATAATTGTTTGGCCGATCGAAATCCAAATGCAGCATGGCATGATACTGCTTCAAGAATTGACGCATATATTCGGCAGCATTTTGGATATCAGATGCTTTAATATCAGCGTGATCCTCCATTTCATGAAGCTGCGCGACCAGATCAATCAAGCCAAAGCTAGCGACGTTGCCTTTCATCGTATGGAGGGTCGTCCGCAGCGTTTCCAAGTCTTTATTCTGGACTGCCTTGAGAGCTCCTTGAATATCCAAAATAAAGTCATCCAAAAATATGCGAAATGCATCCAAATCCTCGAGGATTCGGATAAGTATACCTGAACGCTTGAGACCAACTTCAGCAGCGACGAGGTCTGTCACATCATTGATTGTTAAAAGGACTGCATGGACCCCTTCGCTCGCTTTACCGCGGACAGCTGCTGCTTGCAGGCCAATGACATGATCGCCCATTGCGAATCTTGCCGGGAGTTGCTGCAAAGCAACTTCTGGGGGAAGGTCGCCTTGGAAAACTTGCTCCACGGCGAGTTTAAACTGCAATTTTAGATGGGGATGAAGACTCAAACGTTCGGGTAAGCAATCACCAACTTCCAAGGCAGTCCTAAGAATGCTTTGACAGGACGAGGTGAATCCGTCTTTAACCTTCGATTTTTCGTCGATTAACAAAAAGCCTGATTGAGCATGGTTAAGAATGGTATTGATTTGCTCTGTGCGCTCTTGAACCTTATGTTCGAGGCCTATATTGAACTGCTTCACTTCGTGTTCGGCCTCTTCGGCTCGATGAAAGGCTTGAGCAAAGCGATGAGCGAGTACCAGTGATTGGCTAAAAAGCGTTGCTAATAGCCCATATTGGATCAAGGGAATCGAGTGTATTAAATTATTGTTGCTCGCTAAATCATGAAGAATAGTGAAGAGTAGCAAAATAAACCCAGCGAGAAATTTTGAGGCCCCCTCTCGCTGGCGAAGACTCGCGATGATCAAAGTACCAAAGGCCGCAAGGCTTGCTCCAACAATGACAATCTGAAAGAGGGTGACCGGGGCGGGATAAATCAATGGGCCTGTAAGGATAATGAAGAGACTCCAAGCTGCACTGATGACTATAATAGGCAAGTAAATCCAGTTTGGCGATTCTTTGGGATACAGCGAGCGAATGAAGCAGGCCATCAAGCCAACGCAGGACGACAAGCCCAAGTATTCCAATAGAGAGCTTATGATCATTGGCAAGTCAGGCCAAATGGATTGAAGGACGTGGCCGTTCCCAGTGATCGAAGAGCGCAGGGCAATGCTGAGACAAAAAAGGCCGAAGTAGAGTGGGCCTGGATTGCGTTTCAGAAGAAGCCAGATATAGATGTGGTAAAGGGACATAAACAGAACGAAGCCAAAGGTCACAGAATCGACAAGGACATCTCTGATGCGTTCGCTTTCGATGAATTGAGCTGAGCCTATTTTTATCGGCTGTGAGGCGCCTCCAAACCAATTGATGTGATTCGACATCTGGATCGTAATCGTATTCACTCCAGGGAGCCCTTCGAAGGCTAGGTAACTATAGCCAATAAAAGCCTGAGCATTGGCAGCATTTTGGGCGAGGACCCCGAATTCTTGTACCAAGATGCCATTGATCCACACTTTGGATGCGGTATTGATGGGCGGGACTTCGACCGTCAGATGCTGTGGAGCCGCAAGACGGAAACGAAGGGAGTAGGTGGCGTTGGCAAGCCTTTTGAAATCTACCCCCGGTAAGCTCGCTTTGTGCCACTCTGATTCCGGTGATAGATAGCCCGACAGTTGACCTTGGCCTTGCTGCAGATCCTCGGGAGAGAGAAGCTGATTCCAATAGAGCTGCCATTCACCACTCAAATTGATCTTGCCCTGTTTATTCCAATCAATGGAGCTGAGGTCCGCTTGACCTTGGCTGACAATCGCCTCTACCCCAGCCGCAGAAGCGGAAAGAATGATCGAAAAAAGGATGAATAAGGCTCTAAAAATCATGGTCCTGTCTTAGCCCTTTGTTGTGCGTCGACACTCGGCGATTGGGTCCATGTGTGTTATCGACTGCGGAGAGTGGGGATCAATGGGCAGAGTTTGCCTCGGTCTTTCGGTCGAGTCGATGATTTGAAAGCGAAAAGCCAATCGAAATCGTACGATCTCGATTGGCTTTTGCGAAAATCATCTAACAGTCAGTCTTTCACAGGTAATAGACCAGTTTTGGATCGTCATGCTGGCTCTTGGCAATATATTTTTCTAGACGCTTCTGTGAATCTCCATTGAAACCCTCAAAGCGAATGCCTAGCCCAGCGGGTGTATTCTTGCGCGTGTCGGCATTGATGCGACGCACAACTTCACCTTCAACTTTGATAGGTTTCTTATAGCCTGGCAATGAAAAGCTAAGACTCAGCTTAGTACCGGCTTCGATGGTCATGTCGGTCGTCAGGAGAATACCGGATTTCGATACATCCTGAATGCTGCACTCGAAGGTTTTGCCTTGGAAATCAAACGACACATGACCTTCGTGGACCACCCGTTCTGTGCCGCGAGTTTTTTCCTCGAGCAGGTTTCTCACCTGTTCGATAAAAAATTCGCGGGGCACCGGAGTTTCAATGAAGAGATCGGGGCCGTGTTGACGGGCTGTCACCCTTTTGGGCAAAGGCTGCACGCTGGTAAATACGATGGGAATTTCCGTCGTCGAACTTTGCTTCTTGAAATGTTCGCACATGCTGGGTGCATCGATTTCGCTGTAATCAAAGTTGATAACGATGACATCCACTGTCTCTTTTTGCAGCATGTCCTTGGCTTGATTGAAGTTGGTTGCCTGGCTGATGTGGGCCCCAATTTTCCGATAGCCGGCCTTTTCCAGATCCGAAGTGATCCGTTTTTCATCAACAAAGAGAATTTTAAGCGTTCCGTTCGACATAATGCACCAATCCTCCCGACGGGGGCTAAACCTAAAAACCAGACGAGTTGTCATCGGCAGAGTCCTTAAAACATTGAGTCCAAACTTGCGCTCCCTGTGAAACAATGGGAAAAGATTGGCGGCTTTGGATATTCTCGAGAGGGGTCCCTGGTATGGCGAAATCGGAAAAAAAGGACAAATATCGCCTAGATGAGCGACTTGTGAGGCTCGGCCTTGTGTCAGATCTCGCCGAAGCCAAGGCCTTGATCATGGCTGGACAGGTCTTGGTAGACGAACAAAGGGTGGATAAACCGGGGTTTCTGCTGCGCGACGGGCAAAATTTACGTTTGAAGGAGCAGAAACGCTTTGTCAGTCGAGGCGGGGACAAGCTTTGGGGTGCCATCCATGATCTTGGAATTATAGACCTATTCAAGGGAGCCGTGGTTTTGGACTGCGGAGCTTCGACGGGTGGATTCACCGACTGCGCCCTGCAGCTGGGAGCCGCAAAAGTTTACGCGCTGGACGTAGGTCATAACCAACTGGCGTGGAAACTCAGAACCGATCCTCGGGTGGTGGTTCGTGAGCAATGTGATATTAGGCAAGTCACTGAAATAATAGATAATTCAATCACTATGGCGCTGGCCGATATCAGCTTTAATTCTTTGGATCGCCTGCTGCCCGCACTCTGTGCAGCGGTCCCAGCTCGCGCTATGCATTTTCTTCTTTTGGTGAAACCCCAGTTTGAATTGGCTGCGGAAGATGTGCCGCTGGGAGGCGTGGTGGACGACGAAGAAAGTCGACAATCCGCCTTGGCTATTGCCTTGCAAGCGATGCAACGCCAGGGTCTCATCCTGGTTCAGAGTGTTGATAGCCAAGTCAGTGGACGAGAGGGCAACCGTGAAATCTTCGTCTTGGCCAAAACCTAGTTTGTTCCCAATTAATCTTGGCAACATTCTCGACAAGCTTATCTCTAGCCTCTAAGATGGTCCCTGCTGTTGTCACTCAGGAGGATTACCATGCGACTGTTACCTTGGATTGCACCCCTGTTCGCTTTAACCTTTGGATCTTTGGCGCAAGCAGCCGATGCTACGAAAATTGCTTCCTTGGAAGTGAGCATCGATGATGCCAAACTCGTTGAGAAAGATGCTGGAATACGCACTCTATTTGTGATTCTTTACGATGCTGAAAGTAAAGAACCAAAGCCTCGTCCCTATGGTGCCATGAAGGTCGATTTGACTGCTGATGCTAAGGGTACCTTTTACAAGGGCGATATAACTTCGAAAGATGTAATGGTAATGTTTGAGGGACCTCTGCCCAAGGTCTTGAAAGTCAAAGTTCGTTTGGATGTAGATGGTTCAGCTGGACCTGACCAGGCTGGTGATCTGGTCGGCATTGCAGAAAAAGTCAATGCTGGTGACAAAGTCAAAATAGTCATCAAAACACTCATAAAATAGTCGCATCCGAGACGGGGCGAGCTTGACAATCCCCCGTCTAACGACCATCCAGTCGATACTCGCGCATTTTTCTCCACAGAGTCGCACGGCTCATACCTAAACGTTCAGCTGCATCTTGCCTTGAACCTTGCACCTCTTCCAAGGTTTCCAGTATTTTCTTGCGCTCATGGGTTTTGACATTTTCTTCGGCGCCGGCTGGCATTTCTCCTCGGAGTTCAGGCGTCAGGTCGCTGAGCAAAACTTCAGGACCTTCGCCCATAGCGTGCGCATATTCCATGACATTGCGAAGTTCCCTGATATTGCCAGGCCAGCCATAGCTTAGCATAGCCTCCAGAGCGCCTTCTTGAATACCCTGTACACGGCGCGGGGATTGCTGATTGAATTCCTGCAGAAAGCGATGGGCGAGCATGGGAATATCTTTGCCACGCTCTCTGAGAGGAGGTAAAAACAAAGGTATGACGCGAACTCGATACATGAGGTCAGCCCGAAATCTTCGATCTTCGACAGTTTGCCTCATGGATTCGTGGGTAGCTGAAATCAGTCTGACGTCCACTTTCTTGAGAGTCGTGGAACCAAGAGGTGTAAAGCTATGCTCTTGCAAGACTCGCAGAAGTCGAGGCTGAACATCCAAAGGAATTTCGATAATTTCATCCAAAAAAAGAGATCCCGTGTGCGAGATCTCGAACAGGCCCCGACGGGCATTGGAGGCGCCCGTAAAGGCACCCTTCACATGGCCAAAGAGCTCTGAAATGGCCAGCTCACGAGTCAAGGTCGCACAGTTGAGCGCGTGAAAAGGCCCTTGAGCCCTTTGACTCAAGGCATGGATGGCCCGAGCTGCCAACTCTTTGCCGGTTCCTGACTCACCCCTTATCAGGACGGAGGCGTCTGTGCGCGCTGCCTTCTGAAGCATTTCAAAGAAATGAAACATCGTGGGGGAGCAAGAGATCATACCTTGGAAGCTTTTCACATCCGGGGGCGGTGTATACACGGAAGGCATGGTCAGCAGCTCCTGATCTTGAGAACTTTCTGAGTCACAGACTGTTCTAGAATAGAGCCAAAGTTTTGGCTTTCATATCCAAAAAAATTTGTTAGGGTCTTGTCAAATGAAAATAGAGTGAAGAGGCCTCAAGTAAAATCTAAGTAAAAGCTTTTAGCCTTGGCCTATTCTTTATGTCATCTATGGGATTTAAGCTTAACGTTTCTAGCAGTCCTTGCTCGAGTTCGCTTCATCTTATCGGGAGGTCTGCCATCATGGATATAGTTTGGCTCTGTTTGTCCATTTTTCTGGCAGCTTATGGGCTGAATGTTATCTATATAACCGTTTTTTATCATCGCGGCCTCGCGCACTCTGGGGTGATTCTATCACCTAGGTTTCGGCGATTTGTGGCCCGAACGGGTTGTTGGATCACGGGCATCGATGCCAAGGCCTGGGTCTGCATGCATCGCATGCATCATCGCTATTCTGATACTGAAAAAGACCCCCATAGCCCTGTCCATGGAGGCATTTTTCCGCTCTTTCGCAAGCAGCTGCTGGCCTATCGGAAAGTTCTTGTCGGATTGATTCGGCATCATGAATCCTACGAGAAGGTTGTCGACGATCTTGGAATTGAAGTCAGCACATTGAATGCAAAACAGCTCTGGTATCTGCCCTATGCTTTGCATTTCACCATAGCGATAGGCCTCAGTCTGTCCGTCGGCAGCATATGGTTGGGAATAGCCTATTTTTTAGGAATTTCAAGCCATCCAGTGCAAGGATGGGCCGTCAATGCCTTGGCTCACACCTTTGGCTATCGCAACTATGAGACCACCGACAATTCGAAAAATAACAGCCTCGTCGCTTGGTTTGTGGCTGGAGAAGGTTATCAAAACAACCACCACCGCTTTCCAGATGCAGCAAAGTTTAGTCAGAAATGGTTTGAATGGGATTGGGGCTATCTCTTATGTGTGCTGTTGAGTTGGATAGGCTTGGTTCGGATTGCTCCGAACCCTAAATAACAGCTCCGTTGGCTCTCAAATGTAATCTTGAGCCAAACGAGCAATCAATTGAATGCCGTAGCCTGTGCCCAATCCACTGGTGGTATTGGAGGGGCCGGCCATATCAATATGCAACCAAGGAATGTCCAAATCATCGACGTGACTATAAATAAACTGAGCGGCGCAGCTTGGTTGAGCGTTGCTGCGATTTTTCACTGAGTTGACCATATCGGCAATTTGGCTTTTGAATTCGTTTTGGTAAAGTTCGGGCGCAAAAGGCAGGGGAACCACCATATCACCTGTTTCTTTGCCAAGTTTCTTGGCAAGTGTCTCTAAGTCCTCACGATTCGACACAACACCGGCATGCAGCATGCCGGTGGCTACCATTTGGGCTCCTGTGAGGGTCGCGGCGTCAATCATCAAATCGGGTTGGTACTTCCGCGCACAGAACGACAAACAATCGGCGAGCACAATTCGACCTTCAGCATCGGTGTTGTTCACTTCAACGGTTTTACCAGAGTGCATCGTGATCACATCGTCGTTGCGGAAGGAGTGAGG
Organism: Oligoflexus sp.; assembly: GCA_041736645.1. Lineage (GTDB taxonomy): Bacteria > Bdellovibrionota_B > Oligoflexia > Oligoflexales > Oligoflexaceae > Oligoflexus. The sequence goes on from JBGSTF010000299.1 coordinate 13,360, forward strand.
TCCTATGGCATTTTCTACAAGGCCCACACAAGCGATCAATCGCTGCGAATATTGACTATTCAGGAGGTGATGAAAAGCGCCCAAGATCGCAGCGGCCCCGCCCATGTCGCCTTTCATACCAACCATGCTGGCCCCAGGCTTGAGGCTGAGTCCACCGGTATCGAAGGTGACTCCTTTGCCAGCCAGGACAACGGTTTTTTTTGCGCCTTTTGGCTTGTAATCCAGGATCATCATGCGCGGCGGTTCTTCGGCGCCTTTGCCAACCGCATGAATTCCATGCAAGCCTTCGCTGCGTAAGCGAGGCCCGATGATTTCGCGAATCGAAAGACCGGTGATGCCTTTAAACTTGAGGCGAATGTCCTCGGCAAAGGCGTCGGGAGTTAACTCATTGGGTGGCATATCAACTACCTGGCATGCCCAAGCCACCTGCTCGCCCAGACTGCGAATCGATTCATCGGCTTTGATGACAAGCCCTTGGTCGTCAAGAGCAATCACGTGAATCGTTTTCGCCTTGGCATTCTTGCGTCGATTGACAATTCGCAGGCGGCGCGCAACCGCTGTGGCTGCGCTTCCATAGTAATCCGGATTGTCGAGAAACAGCACGACCAATGCATGCTCTTCATTTTCTATGGCTTCCAATTGCTGAAAGATCCACTCTCGCCTTGTAGGGCTATTGTCCTTGGCAACTTTGTCGGGGAGTATGCCCATAATCACTTTATTCGGTCCGGTCAGACCAGTGAGAGTCGTAAAGCTAACAGGACTGCGACCCAGGCGAGGGGTTTTCAGTGCTTCTTTGAAAAGGTCGGCAATCGGGGCTGGAAGTATTTTCTCGTGAAGTTTGTTATGAAAAACTTTGAGCGAACCGATCATGAAAACAGCGCCCTTTTTAGGCAAAATGTTCTGGGTGCTGTTGAGAAACCTCAGATGCATGCAGACCTCATCAGAAGCAATGAAAAAGGCGCCTGGAATATCCATATGTCACGCTGAAGTGGGACCTTAAGATCCCATCTCGGAGTTTTTAAGCGCTTAACCTGTGCTGGTTCAGTTGTACCACTAAAGGAGGGCGTGGACGAGCACTCGATGATCATGAAGGTTGGCACCATTGACATAAGGAAGAAGGACTGCCTTAGGGTGATAGCCGATCGAAGCTCCGGCAATTCGAATCATAGGCAAGTCATTGGCGCCATCACCGACTGCAACGGTGTCGTGAAGCGCAAATCCACGCTGCTTGCAAATATCTTCGAGATACTTGGCTTTGGCTTCCCCATCCACGATGTCTCCAATCAATTCGCCAGTGAGCTTGTCACTTTTGATGGCCAGTTCATTGGCCTTGAATGCAGTGAAGCCGAGTTCTTGCGCAATTTTTTGGGCTAAGGGATTGAAGCCGCCAGAAACCAAGTAGAGTTCCACACCCTTGGCCTGCGCCGCAAGCGAGAACTCTTTCATACCGGGATTGATTGTTAAAGTTCGAGTGACCTCTTCAATAAGCTTGGCGGGCAGTCCCTCGAGCATAGCCACTCGTTGGCGAAGGGCAGCCTTAAAATCTAAAAGTCCAGCCATAGCCTGTTCGGTGATGCTGTGCACTTCGGCTTCTTTACCTGCGGCTCGAGCCAGCTCCACGATCGACTCTTCGGCGATGACTGTGGAATCCATATCAAAGAAGATAGCCTTCCAAGCTCGCTCGGGGACGACGAGTCCTGTGTAGCCGGCGCTGTTGACAGCCAGGATTTGCTGTCTGATGGGACCAGGGATTGCGGGGCTATCGAAACGGAAAAGGCTGAGCTGCAGGGACTCGATGGGAGTGGAAGGGCCAAGTGCGTCAAAGTCAGAGGTTCGATCCGCATCGGTCATGAGTCGATAGGAAGACATGGGAATCCTTTGGGCAAAGGGGATTTCGATGCAAGCGACTCTATGGAAATGCTCGGAATGAGCCTGGGAATGCAAGGGAAATGTTACATGAGGATGGAAGGGGCTTGATGATATCGAGATTGTCTGGGTGAATGCTCAAAAACCGGAGAGTTTGATCTGAAGATAAGGTGGCCGCCTTCCATCCACGTGGTATTCTGGTCCTACTTTATCGTCGCTTAACTTGGCTGTGAAATTATTTAATCTTGGTAGCTCGCATAAGCTTGCCTTATTTCTCCACAATTTTCTGCAGGCAAGCTGTTCGCTGAATTGCCGCTCATCCAGGCTTGTCGGCCTTGTCCTGCGCGGGTAGAACCGGTTGCCCCATCTGCTCTGAAATCCATTGGAGGCAAATTTTGGCGGCCAAGCCCATCGTACGTTTTCGTAGGTAGGCGACCCGAATGCGATTGGAAACGGTGGCCTTGACATGCAGTCGGCGCAAACTCGGCTCACGATTGAGCAGACTGTTGAGGCTGGTTTCGGGCAGAAGGCCCGCTCCCATACCCAGTCTGACAAAATCAGCAACGGCATGATGGTCCATGACCGTGCACTGGATATTGAGTTCCTTTGGCAGTCGATTGAAATTCTTTTTGAACCAAGCGTTGAGCAACTCCGGCGCTTCCGCATAGTTAACAAAGGGTAATCGGCAGTAGTTTTCAAAAAGCTCGTCTTCGGGTTGAAAGAACTGCAGCAGATCCTCGTGACAAACAAGATCGTAGGGATCCGTAGCGATCTCTTCAAATTCGATGTTGGGTTCGTTGACGAAGGCGTCAGCAAAAGCAAAATCAATGCGACCTTTTTCGAACCATACACTGAGTTCGTTGGCCAAACCCACCCGCATGTCGAACTTTACCTTTGGATGTTGTTTACCAAATTCCGCGAGCAAGTGAATAATCCGCCGCTCCCGCAGGGAAGGCGATATGCCGACCTTGACCCGGCCTTGGAGTTCATTGTCCTGATTGGAAATCTGCCTCAGGGTATTTTCCAAATCATCCAAGCGCTTGGAGCATTCCGCATAGAGCTGCTCGGCTTCATCGGTTGGGATAATTTTTCGATTGATCCGGTCGAACAAGATAATCCCTAAGGTATCTTCGAGTGATTTGATCTGCTGGCTCACGCCTGACTGAGTCAGATGCAGCTGTTTGGCAGCCAAAGTCATACTGCGTGTTCGATAGACGACAAGAAAGATGCGAAGATAGTTGAGGTTGAGTTTGGCAAGCAAAGACATGATCGATTGACCTCAGTATTTGACAGGCGGGAGCATACGCCCTCTTCATAAGGGCGGATTGAAGATATACTCCGAACGACCTGAAATGTCAGTAGCTTTCTTCCAAGGGCCGGGTTCGAAGCCGGCCATGCTCATGGATTAAAGAGCTTTTGCCGACTCAAATAGCAGTAATAGAAATGAGCGGCGTCCAGTGCATCCACCCAAATGGTATCGTGATAATAATCGTAATGGGCCGCGATCTCTTTGCGATCAATCGCATCGAGTATAAAGTCCTGCTCCAACTCATAGAGCTCGCACATCCCACCAAGTGAGACACGCTTACCCTCGTAGTTACGCGGATCGTGACCGAGCTCGACCAGGGCTTTTTTGAACACCGACTTGCCGACTTGCGGACCCATGAAAGGACTCCTTCCGAGAAAGGTTAGGGTTGTCTATAACCATTCTATGAAGGGTTTAAGGTCTTGGGCAACGGGTAAACCTTGCAGTACGGGTCACTCGGAATTTATTGACCGTCGAAAGCTTGATTTGGCAGTGGTGTCAGCGCTTTGTCATTTCGTCAAAGTCCTGGCGCCAATCCCTAAAGGGCAAGGCGCCTTGGCTTTTTTTTCAGTTGATAGGTTTCAGACCGTCAAGCATTGTCTTGTGAGGCTTAAAAAGCAGGCGGGAAATGGAAGGGAACAAAACATTTGCTGTCAAACTATTGCCTACCACTTCGTAAAGAACGATTTCATGATAGACAACAGGCTCCCCTCGAATGGTCTTTTCAGCCAGAATCCAAAACGGACAATTCTCTAAGTTGTAGGCATGCGAGTGTTCGGGTATTTCTGCAGCAACAAAGACGGGATTAAAATGAGTCGCTTTGCTTGGATCTTCCAAAAAGCGCTTACGATCGATGTCATTGGCGTGAGGTAATTCCAAACAGATGGTGACCTCGCCCTTTTCCGTTCTGGCAAAGACGGGTGTACCACCTACATCTTTGCCGCTATTGGGAACTTGGCCCAACGTATTGAGTGGCCGAGCATAGAGTTCTTTCAAGGCACGCTTATCTTGATGATTACGACGCATCCTGAGGGCGTGTGTATCCGGACAATGAAACCCCTGCAGCAGCAGTTTCCAAAGCGGTAACCAAGGTTCTTCTAGCTCCCTGAGCCAGGAGCTTGTGTGCACTGGTCTTGGATTGACCATGTTTTGCAGGAGTTCGTCGGCAATTTGTGCCGCGGTGCTCAAGTCATCTTCCTGCATAAGCTGCCTGATTCTACGAACCGATGCTAAAACCATCTGGTGCTGAACTAAAAACAATTCAGTTTCTTCGAGGACTTCGAGGCTGGTGCCGTTGACATTATCGATATTGCGAATAAACATCGAATGAGCCGAAGGTTGATGCAGGCGGATATCTTGAAAGAGTTTGACCAGCATGCCATGACCAGCGGGAACGACGGATAGATGACCTTCTGGACTGCGATAGGGATATCCATCAGGTTTGAATCGAATCGTTGAAAGTTGCGGGCCTTGTTCCAAAAACCCCAAGCTTCGATGATGCGCTTGCGTATGGTCCTGCAGATGCTCCGCAAAACTCGAGGATAAGCCCAAAGGAGCTACATAATATTCCGCGACCAATCCATGAATACGGCTATGCTCGTCTCGCTTCATTTGGATAAAGGAAGGACCGTCCTTCCAACAGGGAAGAAGAGCCTTGGGTCTATCGATTTCATCAAGCAAAGCCTTTCTTTGAGAGTCTTTGAGTGGGTCGAAGGACTCGTGGGATACAAAGCTTAAGAGCTTTGGCGGGAGTGGCCATGTAAAAGCCTGCTGCTTGCGCAGTTCAAGGTGTTGGGTGCTTATAGCATCTTTATCATTGCTTTCAAGGGCGATTCTAAGCTCTGAAAGTGGCTTGAAATAACGGCTTGCGGCGCCAGCTGCAGGAATAAAGGCCACAAATCCATGGGCTTTTTCCCGATGGATTTGGTGCAGGTAGCGCTCAGGGAGAATCCCACCATTTTCTAGTCGGCAAGTATCTTCGATGGGTATGAAAAGCTCATCACGATTCTTGACTCCCTCGGTAATTCTCTGCTGATGGATCTGAATGTCATGGACGTCCAGATTGAGTTCGCGAACTTCTGCGACAGTCATACCTTTAAGCATATAGCAAACTCCATGGTCGATGCAGGGATCGATGACGGCATCCTTGCCTTCATTGGCAAAATTTTCTGTGGCCTATGAGCCCAAACAGAAAGCCTTTCGCCACTCATGGACTCGCGTTTTTTGACTTAGACTCGGCTCTGCATTCTTGCCTGCCTCTTGAGTGCTGACCTGGCCGCATTGCGTACCATGGGTGACGGGTCTTCAGCAGCGAGAGGACGCAGGAGATCTTGCGAAATTTCCGGTCTTTCTGCTATGGGGAGAGCCTCGCATATCTCCACCCGAATCCATGCGTGAGCGTGATTATGCAGCAATTTTTCGAAAAGCTCTAGCAAAGTCTCGCCTTTTTGCTGTTGCTTTAAAATACTGACAACCAGCCGCAAAGCCTCCGGTGCCAGGGTCACCGACTGATTCTGAATCCAATCCATCTGCAGATCATTGGCTTGGCTGAGGAGGCGTTCCAAGACGGAAGCTTGGTATATAGCTGGAAGTCCTTTTAAAACCGGCCTTTTAACGACACAGGCAGCGAAGGCAAAGGCCGTTTTTGTCAGCTCAAGTCCTTTGGCGCTGAGTCGAATCAGAGCAGGCTCGTAACGCTTTCGACTCTCTTCATAGACGAGTCCACAACGGCTTAGCGTACTGAGGTCACTCACTAAATGCTCACCAATACCGCTAGCCGCGATGGTTTTTATATCTATTCCCTGCCAGTTGCAGCTCAAAAGGATATTGAAGAGCCGGTTCAAATACTCAGCGCTGAGGTTTTTCTTTTTGGTGTATGGATCCCGCTGCAGAATGTTCTTCAAGCGATATAAGTCGAGTGCCCATGGGCAATCTTCCTGCTGGGCAAAAATTCGACCCATGATGGTGTGCAACTTTCCGGCAAGCTCGGGAGCGAATTGAAAGAGACCGGCGGTTTCGGCGTCCTGATCGATGCGAATAGCCGTGCGCAGAAGTTCAATAAGATTTCGTCCAAATCCTATGTCATCAGCCAGGGCGTCATCATCAGCTGCCAAAGTTGAGCATACAAAGAGATGCTCGAGAAATTCGACCTCATATTTCTCGGCATCCCAGTCTAATTCAGAAGGCGTATAAGAATGCAAAAGATCCAAGCTGTTTTCAACCAGTTGCGTTCCCATGTGGCGGGCAACGAGGTATTCACTGGATAAAAAATCGATCGTGAGCTCCGAAAGGATCGGAGCGTTATGCCAGGCGCGGTGCCTTATGAGGATATAAGTCAGATCAAAAGTGAGGGCCCTGGTCATGGCCGGACTGAAGAGTCGCATATCATGCTCCTCCATGAGCGAGCCGTGGATTCTCATCTGCAGCTTCAGCAGCAAGGAGCCTAAGCCCTGACCATCCAAAAAGGAAGACTTACGTTGGTAGCTGGTGACAAAGTCCATTTTGATCTCCTTGCGGCTTTTACCAAACAAAGTCGCATGACATAGGACGTAAACTTATCCCTCATTTTACCGACAAGACAGACAAGCTCAGAAGGGGCAAATTCAGATATGGGCCAAGTTGCCTAGATCGCACACAGAGATCCTGATTTTGTATTAGGAATCAAAGTCGAGGCTGCATGACCGCTAAGAATTTACAAAATCTAAAGACCTATCTTGAGGATACCGGCTTTATCCAAAAAGATGAACGCACCTTTTCTTGGGCTGCGGATCAAGGTCGTGTGTCGCATCGTAAGCAATTGCCTTGGCAGATCAGCGATTGGACCCTGGAGATTGCCGATCAGGATTTGCTACAAACCAGTTTTGAGGCCCAGCTTCGTCGCGATGCACTGGTGCAGAATTGCGAGGAGCTGCTTAAGGATCGATTTGAGTCGTTCCGTGCTGTCGCTTTACAGGACGATCAGCAAAAGGGATTTTGGCTACTTTTTGAGTTTCTCGATAAAAATTTAGATGCCGATCAAAGCCGACTTATCGAGCAGGAAGAATTGCAACGTAGCCAATTGCCGCATGGTCTGGCCGGATTGCACCTCACCGTTATCCAAGCTTTGGGCCAGATGTCGGTCTTCATGACGAAACACTTTTTCCTGGGCAATGTTCCGGGTCAGCTGTTTATAGAATTCCCTAAAATTATCACTGAGGCTCTGTTCGGTGAAACTCTGAAAAATCAAGCGAACTTCAATGCTTACATTACAACTGTGGGTGCTGAAGAGATTCGCAAGTCGTTGATTCAATCGAGCCAGCTGCCGGATTTTCTGATGCAATGGATTCACAGTGATCCTCAGAAAATCGATAATCCTTTCCAACAGGTGCGCCTGCAGCTGAAAGAGCAAGTCTGGTCATTGGCTTGGACTCAAAAGGAAGAGCTCCCGGAACTTGTCGTTCCACCGATTGAGGTGTTGGAACAAAAAGAAGTGGCGAGACGATTCCAGAAGCTTGATGAGCTGATTCTCTTAGAAGACTTTCCGGGAGCGATGCAGCAGTGTCGGGAATATCTGGCTAAGCATCCTTCTTCCCTTTACCTGGTCCGTCGCTGGGCTTTCTTGAGCCTGTGGGGTCATGTGCCTTTTGAGAAAAATTACCTGGATCTGATGACAAAATATGATCCAGGCAATCTTATGACTCTGTCGCTTAAAATTCGGGGAAGCCTGCAGGAGAATGCTGCGGACGTCCTGCTAGAGAGTCTTTCCAGACTTGGCAATACCCTCGGCCAAGCGATCGTTGAATTCGGTGAGCTGGATATTACCAGTCTCACCCTGCCTGAGATGCTGGGAGACGCCTGGAACGACAAGGACGATCAGAGAGCTGTCTCCTGCTATGAACGAGTGCTTCAGACCCGTGGTGAAGTGCCACGGATCCTGGTTAAGCTCATTAGGCTCATGCGAGATATCGATGACTCTGTGACCGAAGAATCCTATATGGATCGACTCCTGGCTTGTGAAGTGCCAACTCGTACGCGGGCAGCAATTTACTTCCGTTTGGCTGAGATCAAGCAGTTGGAAGATAAAGAAGAAGCTGCGAAATGGGCTCTGAAAAGCTGGCAGACCAATCGTTTGCAAGTAAAATATGCAACGCTGGCAGCAGATCTGTTGATTGCCTTGCAGAGAGCCCATGAAGCTGTGCATGTTTTGGTGGAAACCTGTGAGCTTCTGCCGGAAGCCGAGCCCTTGTTTTCCAAGTTGGAACTGGAATTGAAGATTGCTTCGATTTGGTTGAATGAATTGCATCGACTTGATCTGGCCCAAGAGCGCTTGGAGAGAGCGAGAGAACTGGCAGGGGACCGAGCGGATGCATTTGAGATGATATTCCCCTTGGCACAAAAGTTGGACGATCCAGTATTCTTTGCCGATCTCTTGATGCAGGGTCTGCTCAGTGCGAGTCGAGAGCAGCAGCATGAACGCGCCGAACAGATGGTGAAGTCGCTTTTGAGTCTGGCAGATCAACTAGGCGATGCGGAACAGTTGGGTCGGATCTATAGTTTGATACTGACTTGCTCATTGCTTGATGTAAGGCAGATTGAGAATATCTTGCAAAGACCCAACCTAGCCTTGCCTTATGACAAAATTCTGCAGGCTATGGACATTCAATTGAATCAGTTAGAAGACGCCTTGCGAGGGCACTATTTGCTCCTGATGGGCGATATCGCTAGGCTCTACATTCGGGATAGCAATCGCGCAAGAGTCTATTACGAAAGAGCCCTGGAACACGGTCATCTGAGTGAAGCAGCTTTCAATTATCTGGATGAGCACTACGCTCGTAACGGTCTCAATCGACAGCGCTACGAACTGCTCAAGAATAGACTGAACTCGGCTTTACCGGCGGATCGCAAATTGATTCTGCGAGAGCTTTATTATTTTGACGACGGAGTTTCTGATCTAGAAAAGGATCGTTTTGCAATCGAAATGTTCTCTCTGGACTCCGATGATATCGGACCTTTGGAAGAGCGCATTGCCTTTTATGAAACTCACGCCAACGCGCTTGGTATTCATGATTTGGTGGAAAAAGCTGTTGAGGCTTCCGACAAGCCCGATGCCTTGGGACCTATGCTGAGAATGGCCCTTCAAGCTTTGCAGACGACCGGGACGGAATCCAGCTATCGGTACATGAACCAAATCTTAACTGAACTGCAAGCCGTCGGCATGGAGCGTATTGAGCTCTCCCATTTGGCTCTCAGTATTCTATGGTCGGATCCTCAAAAAGATTTTGTAAATCCTTACCTGGAGCATTTGCTCAGCGTCGGCGAAGTTCCTGATCTTGATCCGGAGCAAATGCTGAATATATTGAGCGACGGAGAGAGCAAGATAGACCTTCTGATGCGACTGGCTTCGGCCTCGAACGAACTGGCAAAAATTGTGAACTACGAGAGGCAGGCTTTCAGGATCGCCAAAACTTTGCCAGGCTTACTCCAGATGAAACTCGATATTTTGCAAAGACTTTCCGAGCATACACCTTTGCAAGAGGAAGAAATTGCTGAATATGTAAAAGCTGTTCGTCAGTCCGGCAAGAACCAACAGATTCTGAAAGTTTTGGGCCACCAAATCCCCAGAGCCCGCACGGACGTCATGCGCGATAAGCTGTTTCATCTAAGCTGTGAATTCCTGGGAACTTCGACGGACGAATCTTTGGACCTGGAAGTTATCCATGAAGCTATAGGATTTCTTGGACTCGAGCAGCAAAGTCGACTCAAAACGATTTGGCTCGATCGTATTGGTTTTGATTCTGATTTGCACAGCAAGGAATTCGCAATCCATATGCTGCGCGACAAAAATTTCTGGGAGCACCAAAAAGCTGCCTCGGTATTGCTGAAGCAATTGATTGAGGTTTGGAAAGACACGACTCTGGCTAAAGGTATCGTGACTCCTATTCTCAAATCCTTGATGGATGACGACCGGGAAAAAGACCTCCGCTTCTATCTTAACTTCCTCTTGCCAACAGGTTTAGTGGGTCAATCGACATCACTGGCTGCTTTTGAATTTTTTGCCAGTCGTCGAGATGCCTCGAGTATGGAACGATACTGGCTGCATAGTTTGGAGCTCCTGGAAAATGGCGAGCAGACTCTGCGGCTGTTGGACTACTCTCGCGACCTTTTGCAAGAAGTTGGAATGGTCAACTTCTTGTTTGAAACCATAGCGGAGCTCATCGATCAAAATAAGCAGGCCAGATTTCCAGAGGAAGTTCAGCGTGAGATGCGGATCTTCTATGCGGAGCATCTTTTTTCGCATACCAAAGACTCGAGAAAGGCGCTTTCGCTGTTCGAACAGGTCTATGCCGGGAATATGGATGAGGCCAGAGTCTGGGGGCCGCTGGTTATTCTCTATCGGGAATTCAGTGCCGATACAGATCTTTATGAGCTTTTGCATCGCATTTTGCCAAAGCTCCGCAGGGATCAGGAACCTTTACGTCGATTTCAGGTCGATCTTAATGCATTGGAGGATGATCTCGCTCGAATTGGAGAACGACTGGGTCTCAAACCAGAACACACGGATGCGGAGATCAGCTACTCCTTGCCTGTCGATTTGCAGTTTGGCCACGATAGCAGTTCGGATAAAGATCAGGAGCAGACGAGTACATTGGTTGATGATTCGTTCGGCCATGTGGCCTATCAACCGATTTTGGCAAAACCGGCAGAACCCTTGAGTTTGGATAATCCAGAGTTCAAGACTGGCGGACTAGAAACTCGCGCTCGAACTGCCGCTGTGATGACTGGAGGCAGTGATGAAGCTGTGGATATTGATTTTAGTATCTCCAAGTTTGCCTATAACGCTCATCCTGCACCTATGGATACCAAGGTGACGACTAAACTGCCGGGTAAAACCCCTCAGGCGATGCCTCCCTTTGTGCAGACCTTAACCGAGGATCCGCCGCATGATTCTTTCAAGATTCCTGTGACCCCGGGAAGTTTTGGCGAAGATGAGGATCCGCGAATGTCCACAGTGGTTGCACCCAGGCCTGACCGTCCTGCGACAGGGCACACCAATACCCTCATTCGTCCTCGGGAGGGAATGAACGAACAGACCGAAGTCAAAGGAGAGATAAAAAATCTCCTGACCCAGGAAGTTCAACTGCAGCCAAATCCCACAGCGAAACCTTCGGTTGACAGCGATGAGCGTATTCAAGCTCTGTTTGAACCCGATGATTGGCGCATAGTGGCCAACCAAGGAAAGGCTAGAGACGGGCTTTGTCAATGGCTCCTGGATCATCCGCTAACGGATGAGACCGAGCAGCACATGGCCGTACAAGTGGCCGCAGTTTTTGAAGAGAATCTGCATCTATTGGAACGCTGGACTCACAGAGTTTGGCGCCAACCTACCGATTATTTCTATGAATTGAAGTGGACTGATCGGATGGGTCGCGAGATGTTTCATCCTGGAATTAAGAGTCCATTGTCTCGGTTGCTGAAGACTTTGCATCCCATCGTCGTGCAGCAATTCGCAGCGCAAATGAATATTAAAGGCATTGCTGAACGACTCAAAGTCAGATCAGATGAATTGCAAAAATCGAGAAAGCCTTTGGAATGGAAGGACGAAGTCGTGCAACGTGGCGGTCTGCGTTACTACGTCAAGTTCCTTGTGGAAAACACCTATCAGCTGTTTCACCTACCGAAGCTCGAGGATCGTTTTCAGTTCGATTACGAGCTCAGAGAAATATACATCGATCGGGATTACTATCTCAACGCGCCGCCCACGCACCTGTTTCATCGTTTGGCGTTCCTCATAAGAGCGGTCAGTGTTGACTATTATCCGTACTTGCATTTGAGTCCACACAATGACCTCTTCCCCTTCCTGATGAAGTGTCGAAGGTCATTAGAACAGAATCGAGTGGATAATTTCAAGCGGATGCTAGGTATGGAGAAAGATGCTCTCAAGCTGATGCTATCGCAGGCTGATCGGGACTATCTTGAACAGCTGTTTGTGGAAGTTGGTCCATTGTCGCCTGACAAGATCACCAAAATCATTCAGGTCTATGTCGATCAAATCTACCGATTGAATATGGCCGAAAGCTTGGATTTGATCGGCGTAATTGAATCCATTAGCAATACCGATCTGTTCACCGATCGAATCAGTCCCCTGGTCTTGGTGAATCAATCAGCATCGATACGAAACCTCATTGCCTTCACGGCCGATTTGAAATTCGGCTTTAAGCCTTAAGCTGCTGACACATAGAGCAGCACGCCCAGATAGTGACAGGCCGAACCCCCTAACACGAACAAATGCCAGATCGCGTGACTATAAGGCAGTCGATGCCAAAGGTAGAATACGGTCCCTAAGCTATAAGACAGTCCACCCGCGATGATCCAATTGAGCTCGCCTTTAGGAAGAGCGAGCAGCAAATCGACTTCAAAGATGGCCAACCATCCCATAAAAAGATACATGAGGGTAGAAACGAATCGAAAGCGACCGACGAGAAAAAACTTGGCGATAATACCAGCAAAAGCCATAGCCCATACTGTTGCAACCATGACTTGACCGTCCTGCCCATGGGTGCCCAAAAGCAGAAATGGGGTATAAGTTCCGGCGATCAACAAATAGATGGCAGAGTGGTCGCAGTATTTAAAGAAGCGCTTCCGCTGCTCGTCCTTTGAAGCGTGATAGAGAGTCGAGGCCAAATAGAGGGCGATCAGAGACAGTCCAAAAACTCCCAGAATCGCCACCTTCGACGAAGGCAAAGGGGATTCATGCCAAGTGAATAGAAGTACAAAACCAAGCACACTGAGCAGCAGCCCTAGAGCATGACTGAGCATGTTCAAGCGTTCTTCGATGGGTGTTGGAATGCGCAGAGTTTTGGATGAGGCCATCAGCTATTCTCCATATTCGAAGGGACTGATTCTAGGTCCTATGTGGAGTCTAGGCCTGTTTATGGAACCTGGCTGTAAAACTTCTGTCTGGTAAAATAATAGCAATTGTTCGAATGAGTTGCGCTATGAGGCAAAGGCTTGGGAGCCTTCGCCTGGCGGTCTCTCGAGGTATTGGGAGGAAATGATGGGATTGTGACGTGCTGAAGCACGATGGGGAAAGTGAAAGGCAAGAGTTTGTGAGAAATAGCCAGGCCATAAGTGATCTCCCTTGCGGGGAGTCTTGGGCTCTTCCGGGGATAGTGATCGGTTCCCGAATCTGCCCAGACTCTGGCACGTGCGAATGAGCGCTGCAAGCCTTTCCAAGCTGGTAAACTTACAAAGTCTTTCGCGGTGGATAATAGAAAGCGCTGGATTGGGAAAACTCATTCAGAATGAAAATATGGAAATCGGTTGACCGACTACTTTGTGACCCCACCTAAATTTCCAAGATGGTTCATTTACAGTATTTTGCGGGCGATTATGATTCATTTTGGTTAATCATAACCTCTTCATCATCCTGAAATTACAAGCTTTTTGGCTTCGCAAAGCAGATTTTGGTTTCTGCTCCACGCTTGACAGTATTAGGTGTATAAGGGAAATCTTAAAAGTATATTAAATCCTCCTCAATACATTAAAGGAAAAAGGGCGAAACCTCATGAAAGCCGGAATATGCGATATACTTCGTGAAAGAATGATGGCGTATATCGAGCCTAGGAATCAAAGTGTGCGATGGCTGTCGCAGCGAGTCGCTTTACCCTACCGTTCCGTCTCTCGCATCATCAATCGAGAAACTCACATATGCAGCTTTCGCAATGCCTATCAGATTTTAAAGGTCGTCGCTCCTTCCGAGTCGAGACAGATATTGATCGAAAATTTTACAAGCTTTGCCCTACTCATTAAAAATGATAAAAATCTTATTGAAAATATATCCAGGGTAGACAAATCACTTGCGTTGACGCTCCAAACAAAGATGCTTTACCAAGTTCATTCCATGGCTTCAACAACTCTGGGTACCTCAAGAGTTGAGGTAAAAAATACTTTTGGACGAGCTGGGGTCGAGGCTTTAAATACGTTGCTAGATGACGAGATCTTGGCGGAAAGCCAAGATGGGCTTATTAAGGATCTTCTGCGCGACGTGATGCACACAAATGAAGATCAGATCAGACAGATGGTTCGCTATAACTTAGATAGTTTCCAAGCCGACGATAAATTCTCTGGAATAGTTAACATTGTTGAAGGCTATAGTGACCAAGGTGCAGAGCTAGCTTGCAGAGTTATTAAAGAGGCTTTTGCCAAGCTCCTGGAGGTTCAGAAAGTACCGGCCAACCTTGGTCATAGGCGGCTTTTCGCAAGCATCGTTTTTGGCCAGTTTGATGTCCAGCTGAATAAAGCTAAAGAAGGTCAGGATCAACAGGCTGGGCGTCCAGTCAGAAACAATTACTTCCGCGATAGATACAAGCTGGACTCGCGAGCGGCTGGAGCTGTGGCTGGACTTATTCACGATATGCGCGGTCCATTTGAGCATGTTGTAGGTTTTCTCGAAGCCCAAGAGAATTCTCCCGAAAAGAGCGACGAACTGAATCGAGCGAAAAATGCTGCTTGTCGAGTTGAACTCATGATAGATGCTTTGCGTCGGATGAAAGGCGAAGAAATAGTTGCTAGACAAAATGAGTCGTTTTATTTGGATTCGATTCTTGACTTAGCAGACTGTTTTTCATGGGATCACAAGAAAGAATTTACCTTCAGTGGTCAAAAAGAATTCGAAGGGTATATTGATTCCGAAAAGCTCGATCGCTGCCTGCAGAATCTTTTGACGAATGCATTCGAAGCGGCACGATCCAAGGTTCGCCTTGAATGTACTCGCGATCGAGATTCGATAAGATTTGCAGTCATTGACGATGGTCCTGGAGTGCCTGACGAAGCAGTATTGAAGTTATTTTCCCGAGGTTTTACTCTGGGCAAGGAGGACGGTACAGGTCTTGGTCTGGCGAATGTTCGAGCCGTTGCTGAAGGCCATCAGGGCGAAGCACGTTACGAACGGAAAGAAGGTTTCACGGTATTCACGGTTATTTTACGCAATGTTTTTCCTGATGCCGATCTCGAGACCGCGCCGCAGCAGTCTGTTGACACCCTGGATGAGTCGGCGGAATATTCTGAAATTCGGGAAGGGTATTTTTCCGAGGCGCTGCAGGACAAGCCAGTTCTCTTCCTTTCTTGTCAAAATGCCGAACTGCTTGTTTCTTTACGGTCGGCTGCTGAGACCCAGATTCCAGTCTATCATATTTCGACTAATGCTTGCGATCTAAGTCGGGCGTGGGTGGTCTGCGTGGACGAGACGGCTTTGGCTTTGCAAGCCAGCGAAAGCGAAGTTCATTGTGTGTGGTCGCCAGAAAGCCAACTCATGGCTCATCCTGCCTTTATGTCTTCCCTGGTCCGCTTGGCAGGCAAGCAGCTTGCGGCCTTCCTTGCAAAAAAAGAGGAATGGCTGGGAGTATTTAGGCACCTTGAACTGGAACACGTTTGATGACCCGGACCTGCCGGCTGGATTGCCATTTCAAGGTCGCTAGTCTTGATCCCAAGGAGAAGCTCTACACATGAAAAGAACGACCAAACCCACTCTGCTTATTCTGGACGATGACGCGCTTCAGCTTACGAATTTCTTCGTTCCATTGCGTCGTCTCGGTTATTCTACCCAGGGCGCCCAATATGTAGAGGATGCTTGGCGAATTCTTGAAACTCATCCCATCAGCATGTTGCTTGCCGATATACACCTGAGTCAGGATCCGGATAAGTTCGAAGGGCTCGATTTTCTGACTAAGGTGAAAGCGAAGTATCCGCACATCGCTCTCATGGCCATGTCGTCAGACGCCAAGATCGATCTTGCTGACCGAGCGAAAGCAGCAGGAGCCTGGACTTTCATCGCAAAACCCCAAAAGGTCAGTGAGGAGTTTTTCGTTCAGATAAGGCATGGCTTTGACGTTGGCTTTATGGCGATGGAGCGCCAGAATAAAAAGGCTCTCCTGTCAAAGCATCCCGAAGGCATCATCTTGAACGATACCCTACGAGGTCGAATCCAACTTGCTCTCAAAAATCCTGATGCCCCGGTAATCATCGAAGGCGAGACCGGCACTGGCAAGGAAGAGATTGTCAAATTCATCCATAAGTCAATGATCACAGAACATCAAATGCCGATGGTTTGTATCAACTGTGCTCACCTAAAGGGAGATCTAGTTCAGTCCACGTTGTTCGGGCACAAGAAAGGTGCCTTCACTGGTGCTGTAGAAGCGTCGATCGGTGCAGTCGGCAAGGCTAATGGTGGCATTCTATTTCTCGATGAATTTCACCGTCTTTCCCATGATGTTCAGGAAGCATTGTTGCGAACTTTGCAAGATGGGACTTACTACCGAGTAGGCGATAATCAACAGTTGTATTCAGGGTTCCGACTTTTTATAGCGCTCCCTAAAAGTATCGATGAATGCGCCATGGACGGAACGATTCTACTTGACCTTCGCTTTCGTCTCTACGGGGTTGATATAAGAGTTCCACCCCTGCGCGAGCGCCTGGACCAGATGGAAGATTTCGTCGATCTTTTTTTCGCTCAGTGCGACCGGACATTTACACTTACCGCTAAAGAACGGATCGCGCTTGTTGCGCGTTGTCGAGAGTTTTACTGGCAGGGTAACATCCGGCAGCTTTTTGGAGTCCTTCAAATGCTCGCCATCAATGCCCAGCTCGAGGGTGGGTTGATTCAGGCCGTGGATATGCCTGTGCAAAGGACAATGCTCGCGCCCGAACAACGACTTTCGCTAGGCAATACCAAGGCGCCGGACGAAATTTGCGAACTCATTCAAACGTATTCTGCTGCGCCATGGGCCTACGACGACTTCATGGAAAAATTTGAAAAATCAATGATCACTAGGCTCCTCTCGCGACATAAATCAATCAAAAGCTTATGCGAAGCGATCGGTATGGCCCGGAGCACCTTTGATAACAAGAAGCGAAAATTGGGGATCAGTTTCGGAGATTAATCAGCTTTATCGAGACTATGGACTAAATCGCTGCATGCAAAGTTTCAGGTTCATGGAATGGCTGATGTTTTCCCAAAAACTTAAGAATCTTTCAACAAGCGAAGAATTTAGTCCTGGCAAATATGAAAGACCAAAAAAAAGGGACCCATCGTTAGGGTCCTTATCTCTTCGGGTTGATTGCACTTAAGTCTTAGAATCAACCTCGATTCATTTTGTGGTTTCTACTGGCGGAAGAGGTGCAGGTTCTGCAGCAGTCGACAGTTTTTTCTCAGTAAAAATCAAAGCTCCCTCGTCGAGTTTGACATCAAACGACCGAAGACCCACGCTGCTATTTTCATTGACAATAACGATTACTTTAAACCCTTCCTGCATTAGTTTGACCAACTCGTCAGTTTCTTCCGTATATGGTACTTGATTCAGCTCGGGATCTATGTCTGCTTCTGGAAGCCCGCTGCCTGTCTGCACCGGATAAACCCGAATTTCATCAAGTTGAGTCAGCCTCAACAAGTTGACAAGTTGAGTCTCTTTCAAGATAAAAGTTTTTCCTGCTGCTCCTCCGCCACCAACTCCAGTACCGCCAAATGCAACAAGGGAAGACAGTACGGCACTGCACAAGACTAACAAACTAGCGAGTATTTTCATTTGATGGCTCCTTCTGCACTTTGGGCTTGGGCGTCAAATCTACCACAAAGTAAGCTCATAAACAGCCTTTGCTTGCCCACTTTGGATGGATCTTCCTTTAATTTTACTACTTTCTTCAATGCTTCCTTGAGTATGACTAGGACTTCTTGAGCACCCTCATCACTGTACCCTTCGACATTATTAGCTATCAAAGAATAAATGTCTGACGATTGGAAGCTATCGAGATTATATCGAACAATTTGACGTAACTGTTCCTCATTGGTCTGCGTCGTTTCAAACAAAAGATCCTTAATTACGCCGTCTCTGCGTTCAGCCAAAACCTCCTGCTCAATCAGGAAATCCAGGGCCTCTTGTCCGACACGTCCGTATGTCTCACGAACTTCCGCTCGCGTTGTGCCCAGTGTCGTAGAAGCCATCGAATGAACTACATAAAGCATTTTCGTCTGAAGCACAGACTCCAGAGCTTTATCTATCTTAGACCCATTTTCAACAAAATTCTTATCCTGTTCGATAAGTGGGGCGAATGTAGGAAAATGTTCAATCAATATTTCTTTGGACGATTCCGGAGAGACAATCTTTAAGATTTGATAGGCATTGCGAAAAGTGCAATTGTGCGCCTCTCGACTGATAATGCGATAAACGGAACTGTAAGGTAAACCCACTCGTTGGGACAGCCAGCGCACGCTTTCATCCCGCGGCTCTATGTAAGCCATCATTTTTTCACGGAGAATATCGCATATACCATGCTTCATGTGTTCCGTCCTTTGCCCATCTGTGTATTGAGGAGGATTCACTATGGTTAAACATATCCCCTAGCGCCCTTGTTTTGTCAAGCGCTGAGTGGAGGTATTAAACCGTCTGAAAGCCTTGAAAATAAAGAGATTGCAGCGCTGATGAAAATCTTGTTATTCACCAAAGTGAATCAAAATTTCAGTCAAATGACTTAAAATTGTCCACCATGGAAGAAGTATTAACATTAGGGGCTTACCAAGAAAGTCACTGATGAAGGGTATCGGCCTGCTCGGTAGAAATTGGTAGGGAAGGACTACAAGCTGATTGGTAGTTGCTTGCCAACAGTTTTGCAAATTCGCTATTGATTTCCATTGCGGCTAATATTTTTTTTGGTGTTGGATTCTTGAATCCCCGTTCAGGGGAACTTTCCCACGCTCGAGTTTGACCTTGCTTCAAATGTTTGAAGCTACAGTGATTCATTTACCCAAAAAGCGCTGCTTGGCTATCCTTTGGCTGTTGGACGAGAACAATCAGAATGGATCTCGCGCCAAGTGAATCAGTAGCAGCAGGTGCGTTGAAAAACAGCTTCTTCGAATTTTCGTATAGCACTGACGACCCCTTATCTTTCAAGAAATTCATGGCAAGAAAAGTTGATCTTGGAAGAATGTTCGAGCACCTATCCGATGCCGCATAGAATTTGATGAAAGAATGGCGCTAAAATCTACTCTTCTTAACATCTCCTTTGCCATGCGTTTTGACGTGATCGTGATCCTAGCCACCAGTCCTCGTCATAAGTCTGATGGCAAAGAATGTTCGGCGACAATCACGATCACGCCAAAGGGTAAGGCGATGGATACGACTATGTTTAAGCATTAAGTTTTATGAGATTGGTGATCGATGAATAAATGACCAGAATGAGGTACAAAACCCCTGAGTCACAAGAATCTTATAGGATTTGATTTAAAGTTTCAAAGTAACGAGCTCTTTCTTAATCTTGAAACACACGAGCTCCTTTGCGCACAGCCAACTAAGATTTTACCTGAGTGCTTCGTTCACCTGGATGACTTTGAAAGTTTTCTTCCCCGAGATCGAAAACAACTCCTTCGGAATCCCTACGGCTTACCGTAGTTCCATCGGAATATCCCCCAGTATATTTCGACGCAATTCTCATTCCTGCTAGACTGGATGACATTCATCCCATTCATCTGACAGCTGAATGTCGCAATGCAGATTTACTTTACAATGCTCTCCTTTCGGCCTATGACCAGAAGATAGGCCCGAATCGATTCGGCAGATGGTGAAGAAGTGAGCCAAAAAATGAGCGCGTTTTCGACCTTTCAGCTGAAGTGGCTAACAGGACTTCTGGGCAATGAAAGCCTTTTGGTACGCCGTGCTGCAGCTGAAACGATTGGGGAATCATCCATTCGTGACGTAGATTTGACCTTGAGTGTCATCTCGCACCTGCATGCTCGCGGTTTGGCTAATTCGGGTTGGCAAAGACGCGACCTGGAGCAGCTCGCATTGGAATCGTGGAGTCTAGAGCCCTGTTTGGAGATGGCCCGTTCGATGGATGCCGACCGACATAAGCTGGCCCTGGATTTGATCCTACTGCATCCGCCTGAACTTTTGCTTCCCATCGAAAAAAGTCTACTCCGTTTGCCTGATCTCACTCGCATGGAGCATGAACTTTTACGTGAGGCGATCGGCTTCTACCGGGCATCGTCCGATAGTCTTTGGGATAAACTACGCAGTATGTCTGCCGCATTGACCAAGTATCCGATGTTTCCCAGGCGCATCAAGGAAACGGTTAAAGCCCTCGCTCGAGAGGTGTCTCGACGTCCTTATCCGCATAATTCCGAGCTGAAAGACATACTCGATGGTGATTCCAACCCCTGGTTGAAGGGCTTGGTATGTCTGATTTTGGGGGCGCGTGGTTGCCGGGAGGCAGGCCCTCTGATCCTCGAGACCTTGGTGAAGAGCGATTTGGCAGAGTTGAACGAGTTTGCGGAGGAATCCTTAGTTCGACTTCAGGATGAAGCGATCATTGAGCAGGTTATCGATGAATTCCCCAAACGTGATCAGGAGTACCGACTGGTTACCAATTCACTCTTCTACCGGATGCCGTTTCCGCGAGCTTTGCAGCATGCGGCGAGTCTCGCCGACGGTGAAGATGATAATGTTGCCTACGGACTTTTGCTTACGTATTGCCGAGCCTTCGACCGAACAGGATTGGAACGCAACTATGCAATTGCTCGCTCCATGCCTGATTCCAGTGAATTGGCCTTTCTAGGTGTCGAATCTCTAGGCTATGCCACGGCTTTGGGAATGGAACTGCCCGATCGTGCTCATTGGCTTGCCGAAGCTCAGCAGGTCGGACTTCTGGACGAAGATGACGACAGTGAAGAAGGATCTCGACTGCACTTGCCAGGCACATCGACCAAGCACGGCAATGAAGCGAACCCCTGGATTCAGGGCTGATAGCCGCATACATTCTTTATTTTGACTTTTTCATCTTGCCTGCTGGCGTCAAGGCTTGCAGCTCCAGGATCTTGGCGTTGATGCTGTCGCGCAAGTCGGCGGGAGGATTGAACTGCAAAGACCGCTGGTAGTTTTCCAAAGCCTCCTTGCGCTGTTTCAATTTCTCATACACCGTAGCGAGGTTGTAGTAGGTGCTCCACACTTTGGGTTGGGCTGTGAGCACTTTGAGATAAGCATCCAAAGCCTCATTCAGACGATTCATTTCCACATAGCAACTGGCTTCCATTTGCAAAAGCTGTGCGTTGTATTTTGGCAGGATCTGCGCTCCGTCTTGCACGGCTTTCAGCACTTCCGCGCACTGTCCTGCTTTGGAATGGGCTCGAATGAGACGGAGCCATAGATTGGGATCCTGCGAGTTGCCCCGGAGCCGACTCCTGTAGAGCGGTGGAAGCAGCTGAGTAAGATTCTGCTTTTCCAGCCCGTCGATCAAAGTGTCGAGACTTCCGCCGGCCAGGATACTGCCGACCTGCATCTTGCGACTGTAATAGTCCAAGCCCCCTGGAATTTTCTGGACAGAATCGATCCAAGAGAGAAACAGATAGAACTCAAGACTTTGAGGGTAAGTGTTCACCAGCGGGATGACACTGAAGAACAAGGCTTCGGCTTGGCCTTTGGGCAGTCCCTCTTCCAAGTTGCGAAAAGTCTTAAAAGTCCCTTCCTCCAAATTAAAACGCTGAACTTTGTAGACTTTCTGGGCAAGGCGCGCACTCATGAGCCCAAGCTCTTGGCAGGACATATCAAAGCGAAAGCTTTTCACACATACATTGGCGAGCTCAAGAGCCAAGTCTGGGCTTTTTTTCATCAGCAATCGACCTAAATGGTAGCTGAGGTAGGGTGCCGGAGACTTGTTGTCTTTTAGGTTTTCCTGCAAGAGCATAACCGCGAGCTCTGTTTGACCTTGCATTTCCATACAGATGGATTTGTAGAGAACCAAAGGATAGGTGTTTTCCATGACCTGCTGGGCATCGACAAAAATTGTATGCACACGGGGACAGTCTCCCGCTTGCAAAGCGACCGAAGACGCCAGCTGAAACACTGAAGGATTATCAGGGAAGAGGCGGAAGAGTTCCTCAACCCGCGCTTCCACCTCCACATCCTGGCTCAAGCTGCGGTTAACCAGTTCTCGATAGAGACTTAGGCTTTTTGCACTGCTCAGAGCTCGCATGTCATCGACGGCATAGGCTGAAGGTTCAGCGAAAGACACATCTTCAAGCAGAGTCTGCCGCCGACACACATTGGAGTCATTGGTCTTATCCTGATACCATACGCAGATGCTCGGAATTTTGCCGACTTTGCTGGCAGGCAAAACTTTATCGAGGGACTTCCATTCGGGTTCAATCGTTTGCTGAACCTTGGAAAGATTCACAGCAATGGTTTTTTTGTCACCGGCTTTGAGCCAAAATCGAATTTTTCGAACGCTATAGCCGGGAGCCGACACGGTGATCTCGTTCATCCCGATCTTGCCCTTGCTGACTTTGCTGGAAGGTTCTGTGGAGCCGCCTTCCCGAACAATGAAGGCGTCTTTCACCGGAATTTGTAGAGTAAATTCGGCTTGTCGAGAGGCAGGTTTCTCGGCTGCTCGGGCTTGAGCTGGCACCACTGACGCAAGAACTGTCAGGAGCAACCGCAGCAGGCTTAGCTTATTGATCTTCCAATTCATCACGTGCCTGATAGTCAATGCCGGTTTCCGCTAAAACCTTGGCGATGTCGATGACTCCGTTGACCTGATTGCCTCGCTTGCTGATGGTTGAAATGAGCTCTGTGCCATTCCCGCGACTGGGAAGGGCTTGCTGCTGCATCTGATCATCATTGAGAGATATCACGTAGGTGATTCCATCGACGATGAGTCCAACCATGACCTCTTCATAATGCGTTATAATAATTCGGCTTTGCAGGGTTGGCTCTTCGTTTGGCAAGCCCATCATCTGGCGGAGATTGATGGCGGGCAAGATCGTGCCCCGCAAATTGATCACACCCTCAATGAAGCGTGGCGCTCGCGGGACAAAGGTCAGCTGATTCATCATAATAATTTCATTTGTAACTTCGATCGGCAAGAGAAACTCTTCCTTGCCAATCAGCAAGCCGATGAATTGTTTGACGGCGGTGTAATTCTGGCCGTCCTCTCCATCCAAATCACCACGAACGGAAAACATACTGGGCTCGTTTTCCTCTGCTCCGGAAGAATGTCCTGGATAATTCATAGCATGATTCCTTATGCAGCTTGCATGCGACCGCGTCCGCGGCTCGCTGCTTCAAGTTCTGGGATATCCAAGACTAAAACAACCTCTCCATGCCCCAAGACAGCTCCGCCGGCTACGCAAGGTATATTGCGCATCAATGGGCCCATAGATTTGATGACCATCTCTTGCTGATTGAGAAGTTGGTCGACGACGATGCCAGTTGGTCTATCAGCTTGGCCCACAACCACCACAAACAAGCGATCCTGTTTCCTTCTACTGCGCCTGCTGGAAGCCCGTCGCTTCAGCAAGTCAGAAATGCTGCCGTCCTTGGCCGACAAGGTCATCGCCTCGTCCAGATGAATGAGGGGTAGAACGGTATCTCGCAATTTAAACACTTCGACATCACCAACCCGTTGGATATCTTTGGGCGAGATGCGAATTGATTCGATCACAGAGTTCAGTGGTATGGCAAAAGTCTCGCCCTGGGTGCGAACCAAAAGACTTTGCACGATAGCCAAAGTCAGCGGCAAGCGAATCGTCGTCGAAGTGCCTTTGCCTGGAGCGCTGTCGAGTTCGAGTATACCTTTCAGTTTCATAATCTGCTTTTTCACTACATCCATGCCCACGCCGCGACCACTGATATTGGTCACCTGCTCGGCGGTAGAAAAGCCAGCCTCGAAAATAAGGTTGAGACTATCGCGATCGGATAGCTGCGTCTCTTCACTGATCAAGCCTTTTTCAACGGCCTTACGCCTTATGACAGCTGGATCCATTCCTTTGCCATCATCTTCGATCTTAATGACAATCTGATTGCCTTCCTGATGGGCGGACAGAAAAATTTTACCGGTTGGATTTTTGCCCGAAGCTTTTCGTATATCCGGTAGCTCAATGCCATGATCACAGGAGTTACGAATCAAGTGGATCAATGGGTCACCGATTTGTTCCACCAAGGTTTTATCAAGTTCGGCAGCTTCTCCGGTGATGACCAGATCGATCTTTTTATTAAGTGAACGGGAAAGATCGCGAATGACCCGAGTGAATTTATTGAAGGCGTTGCCAATGGGCATCAGCCATACAGTTTCTTCATTAAAATCACCGGTTAAAATCGAAGCCGTTTACAGCAACTTCTGGAAACAAGCCCGAAGGCCTTGGCTTTTTGATCTTTCGACAACCGGGACTGGGCATTCCTTGCCCTCCCGGAGTGCAAAGAACTCCCGGACAATAAAGGTCAGAGGTTATCTGACCCCAAACCCGAGGATAGCAAACATGATCAAAGACGGCGAGGAGAACCGGGAACTCCCAGAAGAATTTTTGTCTGCACTGTTGGACTTGATTTGGAGTGACCTCATAGATGGCAAATCGCAGAAAGACCCTAGCGACTCAAGCGAGAGCGAAAGCGCAGCCTGAGACAGAAAGAATTGCGCAGTATACTCGTGTATCTTCGGACGGACAGTCGAAGGAAATGACAATTGACCGCCAGGTAGGAGTCGTAACCGAGCTGTTTGACCGCTTCTACGGTGGCGATTCAAGAGCCCAGCTGGTTGGATTATACAAGGACGAAGGTTACAACCTCGAAGAGATTGATGAGACCAGACACTTTTGGCGAATCATAAAAATGATTCAGGCCGGATTGGTAAACGTCCTGATAGTTGCTTCTGAAGATCGGGTTTTCCGTGGGGAATCCGCAGCCCTCAGAGGTTTAATTACCGACGTTTTCAGGCACAACAGGGTCAAGCTTATTACTTCAAGTGGGGTTTTGGCGTACGATCCAACCGAAACATCCTCAAGGGTGGCAACTTCGGTTACTCAAGAACTTGGCGCTATCTCTAAGCTTGAGGCCATGAAGACCATGCATGATGGTAGACGCCGCAAAGCAGAAAAGGGTGACTGGTATCTTAACGTCACTCCGTTTGGGATGCGCTGCACTCGATATATGGAAGGTCGGGTTAAAAAATATACATACACGATTGTTGAAGACGAGGCGCAGTACGTAAGAGATGTATACAGGCTCTACGCCGGTCTGAAGCCCTTGGTCTTACCCGCTCCTGAAACTGGGGGCAGAATTGGTGCAACCAAGATTGCAAGAATTCTTGAAGATTTTGGGGTGAGCCGAGAGCTTTATGTGCAGAATATGCCATCGAGTGTTGCTACTCTTGGGTGGGATCGACAGAAAGTATTGCGTATGCTAACGAACGAGACGTACACCGGTCGTTTGATTATAAACTTCAATCCCACCAAAAAGGTCTCAGGGTTTGACCGGGTGAGAACGGTCAAAACTATTGATGTTCCCGCGATAATTGACGACAGTTTGTTTGCAAAGGTCCAAGAAACTTATCAAAAAAAACGCGATAGCATGCTGGATGACTGGCAACCGAGAACCGAAACGAACTGGCTGCATGGGCTCATCCGATGTCCTGTGTGTGATAAGAAACTGTTTGGGCGCCTCGCTGGCAACATCGGCGCCGACAGATACTATGGGTGTGGGAATTTCCATGGAAAATTGTATCGTTGTGATGATGTGGAACGCGAAGTTGAAAATTATTTGAATACTACGCTTCTCAATGAGAAAAATTTTAATAAATTAATGGAACTAGCTAACAAAAGATTGTCTAAAGCGGATGATAGAAAAAAGTTGGAGAAGATAGTCGAGAAAAAATCGAGCGACAAAGCGGGGCTGGAATCCAAACTTGATGTTCTGCTTGAAAAGTTAATTTCCGGGATCATCACGGATAGTCAGTTCAATAGGTTCAAGGAAAAACTGGAACTCGACCTGAAGCAAGTTAACGAAGAAATAGGCAATTTGGAAACGTCAATGCGGGCCTTGTCAGTAGCTAAAACCAGCATAGATTCCTTCCTGGAAATCAAGGATGCGATCGCAAACGCAATCAAGAATCCGGAAAAAAAGGAGAAGATCTATCGACTGGCTGCCAACTCTCTGATAAGAGAGGTGCGACTGAATGAGCATAAGCTAGAGATTTCAGGACTTACGAACGATGAAATCAAAGAATATTTTCATGCCGGGTATTTCACGCTTAAGGATTTGAGGGCTCATTTCGGATGGTGTGCAAAGAAAGTCTATTCAATATTTGGACAAAACCACCGTCGAAGTAGGATTGACTACAAGGTGGAGGTGGCTTTAAAAATGTAGTTTTGAAGCTAAACACGCATCGACAAGCCTAACCACTCCAGGGCGCGGCAGATCGTGTAATGCCCGGTCAAGACCGCTCTCAGGGTACTTCTTCGCTATACGCCGCGCGGTCTCTTCTCCTATTCCTAAAGCTTCTGCACATGAAGATTTATCCTCATCGTAAAGTTGGTGTGTGCGGGCGCGCTTGAAGTCTCGAACAGGAATCTGACCTTTGCTTAACAGTCGTCTCAGATAGAGACGCTCCTCTTTTTCCAGTTTAAGAACGACCTTCTGACTCTAACTTCGTAAGCGCCTCGCCATGCATTCAGTTACCCACAATAAACCTGACTTGATGATTTTGAAGTAACTCTCAATTTTCCATCTATGCTTGTACCATTCAACTGTTTGAATGACCTGCTGCCGTTTCGTAATGGGAAGATTGGTAACGAAATTCCATCGGGGGTCTCCACTTTCCTCTGATAATTCGCCTTCATCAATTTCTTCTTCGCCTGAAAAATTGCTCGTCCTAATGTCTCTATAACTCTCTGGAAAATAGTTGAATAGCTTTAGCTCCAGTGTTGCCGCCCGTAGTCGTCAAGGCGACAAACCGTACCTGCTGACTTTTGACTGGAGCCTCGAAATCAAACGAATAGAATTGGTCCGGGTCGGGAGTTGAAAATGGACCTCGCTCGGACTGGTCAGCAAAGACAAGCTTGAAGCTTGTAATGATCGAAGAGCCGTCACTCATCTTGCGGCTACGAAAGCCTATGCCCGTTAATAAGTATTCTCGACTGAGATTAATCACAACATAAGCATTATTTCCATCGCCATTCGTAGCCCATTCACTGCTCATCGAGTCGTCTATGGCATTATTTGCGCCCCATGCCGAGTCGTTGCCAGACCCACTGCCACCAAAATTGCTACTGACCTCACTGATGACGGCTCCCTGGTTCTGTGAGGCGACGTTGATTGCGGAGCCGCCTGCCGTTCCTGCGAGAGTCGTGAACGACAAGATCTCAGTGTATTGGATTGAGCCCGAAGCATCAGCGGCCTTAGCCCTATAGAAATAGGTGGTGCCAGACGCCAAATCTTCAACCGGCACCTCGTGAACAAGTTCAAAGATGCCGTCTGCCATGGAGGGGTCTCTAGCCGTCTTGTTAAGATCTTCTTTTGAAGTTCCGTACTGGGCTTCGCAGGTGGTGGGAATTGTTGTATCAAACTTTATTACAGCACGGTTCGCAGTTATTTGCTCGACCCGCACATTTTTGAAAATTGAGTTCGAGTCATTGGTATCTGTTTTTTTCTTGGTGCAAGTCATTTGTAGAAGACAGGCAAGCAGCATAAGAAACTTATTCATTCCAAACCCTTCACATCTACGTGATTGTTCAACTGCATCA
Source organism: Oligoflexus sp. (assembly GCA_041736645.1). GTDB lineage: Bacteria > Bdellovibrionota_B > Oligoflexia > Oligoflexales > Oligoflexaceae > Oligoflexus. Next base: position 41,064 of record JBGSTF010000299.1, read on the forward strand.
TACGGTATGAGATCGTTAGTCGAAGGCCTCACTCTTGATGGGAGATAGGCCCTCAAGCCATGATTTTGTAAAAAAACAAGCCGAGAAATGGTTTAAAAATAAAAACTGGCAACTTTACTCGCTTAAAACTTATGCCTGCTCGAAGCTTTCTTCAAAGTGGCGTGTACGGATCCCATACGATATGTGTGCCCTTGGAACCATCGAATGACATCAATGATGTCTAGGATGAGACAGAATAAAAGGGCTGTCAACAGTAGAGCCATATAGTGAAACAGGGGGGGAGTGGAATGCCACTGAATCTGAGGTCCAGCCAAATCGCTTGTAAGACGCAGCAGGAGATAAGCTAGGAGTGGCAGCCAAGGGATGAGATGGGCGATTCCCAACAGTCGAGTGAGACCTCTTTGTTGAATCACGATGATAAGGAGAAATGGTCCTGAAGCTAAATAGCCAGTGAGAATTACCTTTGCAAGCGGCTCTGGCCAAAAGGCTCCAGCAGCGAGGAAGATAAGATTGAGGATGATGAGCCACACTTTGACCCAGGCTTTCATTGCGAGCCAGGAGGCGCAGATGGCTGACCAGGAGCTTAGTGTATAAGGCAAATGATCATCGGCATTTTCTGCTTTTAAGGTCCCAGTTACAAATTGACCTTCAGGAATAGCAAGGAGCTGCAGTATCCCAAAGAGCCCGACCATTGAGCCGACAATCAGAGCAGCAGCGGCTCCCATTGCACTCTTGATGTATATGTCCAGGAACAAAAGTGAGAGAGTCAATGAAACCCATAGGAAGTCACCTACTGAAAAATATAGAATCTCAAACCAATTGCGCTTTGTTCGGACGGATGCGCTGATTAAGTGGATTCCGTTTACCAAGAGCAATGTGCCGAGAACCATGAGCAGGTGCTCAGGGAAAGCGCCTAGAAACCGACTGATTTTCTCTGGTTGAAGAACAAATGTCGAGCCAAAGAAAATGCAAGAAGCAGCATTTAATCTGAGGATGATGTTTAGTTTGGACATGCGATCTCCTTTGATATTATGAACGCATTATGCTTCCTGGTTTAAGCCGAAAATCCTTGAAAATCTGCTCAATGCATCCAGATTTCCTTCGAAACTGATAGCTTTGGATTTTATTGCATATTCAAAATTCAATGTCTCTTCTGCCAGACCGCAGAATTCCTTGCTTGAGGCTTTGAGTGAGAAACTGGGATTTAGGTGAACGCCTTCTTGGACCATCAACTCGCCGTCATGAACGGCAAGGTGGTGCGAGTATCCGTCCACCTCCAGGGCATAAACGTCGTGTACGTCTTTGGCCTTATCTCTCAAAAAGCGAGCTTTGAAAGCGATGGGATTCCAGTGGGGCAACCAATGATCACTTCCGCGCGGCTTCTTTATGTATTTCAGACCCCAAGAAGCAATACCCACTATGATGGGCTCCAGTTCGCACCCTTTCTTGGTAAGCTGATAGATCTTGGTAATCGCTGGCGTTCTCGTCTCAGCTTTTGCAATGATACCACTTCGCTCAAGTGACTTAAGCCGCTCCGATAGTAAATTGCTACCCATCCCGTCCAAACTTATTTGGAGGTCCTTGAAACGCTTCGGGCCACACAAGAGGTCTCTGACAATAAGGAAGGTCCAACGCTCCCCGATGACATCCAACGCTCGAGCTAAAGTGCAGAATTGGCCATAGCTGTGCTTCATATTCGTCTGTCCCTCCCAGTTATCAACTCATCGGCTTGTGAGGACTATAACTTTAAAAAAATATAGTGATCAATATAAAAATATATAGCGACTAAAAGCGGTAATTTGACGCCTCTAATGGATAATAATAACAGCAGTTTAAGGGCCGTCTGGCGGGCTGTAATCGACTATCCCATGGAGGATTTCAGAATTTATAAGTATCAGTGGCTCGTTCCCACAAGGCGTGCAACAATTTTCGCGAGGGTAAAGTGTAGGCACTCGTCCTGCATCTGTTGATGATAGTTTGATTCTTGTCGACAGGATTAATTTGAATTTTTGGCTGCGTCTTGCCGGAGAGCATAGGCATACGGACGGTGTGAATTGCCTTGGGTCGGCCTCGATCAATTCTCGGTTCTTAATGATAAAGAGCAGATAGTCCTTTAGATCAACTCCAGCTGCAGACTAGGTGTGGACGATTGTCCGTAAGATATCGACATGCAGTCTGCCAGCCTCCGTCATTCGAAATTTACTGGCATCCTCCATAATTTTATCCCAGCGTAAAACTCTTTCGCTAAGATTGTTGTTACTCGGCAGGCGCGGGTCATCGAGGTATGCGTAATCCACGGATATCCGACCACCTAATCCACTGAATCCGACCATCAACTCCAGGATTTTCCGACCGCTAAATCCACGGCTGCGACCGGCGATTCCATGAAAGCGACCAGTGATTCCACGAAGGCGACCACCGATTCCGCGCAAAGCGACCGGCGATTCCACGAGGACGACCACTGATTCCACGGAAGCGACCACCCGCTGTAGGTTCATCTGACGCCTTCAGAATGATTACAAAACCGGCTACTCCTTTTTCTCTGGCTGAGCAGAATTGAAGGAGTGAGTATGCCGAGGTCGAGGATTTCTATGCGGAAAACAAAGGAGATTTTGAGGCTCGCGTTGCAGGAGGGCCGGTCACAAAGGGAGATAGCCCAGAGCGTTGGCATCGGCAAGACGACCGTCCAGGAAATCCTGGCCAGGGCAAAAGAAGCAAATCTGGACTGGGAGTCCATTCAGCATGTTCACGAACCCGACATCGTCAAGCGGCTGTTTCCTCGCTCGGATGTGCCCGACGTGTCCGAACCTGATTGGGCTCTGGTTGATCAGGAGATGCGAAAGAAGGGAAACACACTTGCTCTGCTCTGGCTTGATTATAAGCAGGAGCATGTGAACGACATGGGTTACAGCTGGTTCTGCCAGCACTACAGAGCGTGGAAAAAAGAATCCAGGCTCTCGGTGCGGCAGCACCATCCCGCTGGTAAACGCCTGTTTGTGGACTTTTCCGGCCACACAGTACCGTGGATCGATGCGCTTACTGGGCAGCCGCATGAGGCGGAGGTCTTTGTTGCTGTGCTTGGAGCCAGCAATTTTACCTTTGTCAGAGCAGTGTCGGACCAATCCTCTGAGTCATGGCTTGACTGCCATGTAAGGGCTTTTGAGTTTTTTAAGGGCGTTCCAGAAACCTGTGTTCCTGATAATCTACGATCGGGTGTAAGCCGTGCCTGCCGCTATGATCCCGATACCAATCCCTCCTACCTTGCACTGGCTGAACATTATGGAACAGCAATCATACCTGCCCGCGCCTATAAACCTCGCGACAAAGCCAAAGCCAAAGTCGAAGTCGGGGTTCAGATCGTACAACGCTGGATCATAGCCCTTCTGAGGCGCCAGAGTTTTACGTCCATCCATGAGATTAACAATCAAATCAGAGTTCTCCTTGATCGACTGAACGACAAGGTTATGAAGCATCTCGGAGTCTCACGACGAAAGCTGTTTGAGGATGTCGAAAGGCCGAGCCTCAAAGCACTTCCAGTCGAGCGTTTCAGCATCCCAGAGTGGAAGATTGCCAAGGTCAGCATAGACTATCATGTGGAGTTTGAACGGCACTATTACAGCGTTCCTTACCGGTTCGTTGGCAAAACTGTTGATGTGAAAGCGACCCACGGAACTGTGGAAGTTTTTGAGGGTGGCCGACGCATTGCCATTCATCCTCGATATAGTGGGCAGCCGGGGCGCCATACAACCAAAGCCGAACATATGCCCGCGTCCCACAAGGCTTATGCTGAGTGGACTCCAGAGCGAATTGTCAGCTGGGCTGAGGAATCAGGGCCGAGTGTCGCTGAGCTTTGCCAGAAGATTGTGCGGGAAATCCGCCGGCAGGCTTCTGTGGGGAGGGGACTGATCCAAGATCAGCTCCCCTTACCCGACAGTTCGATGCAAATCGTGTTGCATATGTTGCAATAATGTATCGACTTAAACCGCGCTATAATCGGCTCAGAGAGAGGGGGATGCTTACGCGACAAGAGTTGGCAGATCGGCTCGGAGTTCACTCAAACACGATAAGGTATTGGGCAAAGCACGGCCTTGTCAAGGCCCACGCATACAATGATCACGCTTTCCTATTTGCGGAGCCGGGACCACATGCTCCTAAAAAGCAATGCAGCCGATGGAACCGCCTTGCAGATCGAAAATTTACAGGTAACCATGTAGTCAATTAGTACTCGCTTAATTGTGACTGAAAGAGGTGCATTATGAAACCAGTTGGTTTAGCCATAAGGCAAAGCCTGTGCGATCCCAGTAAACACATTTCATCAGGCACCTGCTCCTGTTTACGAATACAAACAGGGCGTTGTCACAAGGATTATGCTTCTTCTCATCAACGATAATCTGACTCAATCCATTTATATTTTTCCTCATATCGACGAACTTCTTGTGCAGGTAAATTTCCGGAAAGGATCGTGCTTCGCGCATCTGATTATCCTTCCAGAGCCTTGACGAACTCTGCAATCGCATCAGGCTCCGCTGTTAGGGGGAACTCGACGACTATCGTATTCCGGACTATGACACGTATGGCTTGATGGGGCGGCGAAAGTGGTTCAACTGATTTGCTGGATCTGACTGAGTCAATTGGCTTCGCCTCCGGCTCACTGACTTCAACCAAAGAGAATGATCGTGGGGGAAATTTCTTCTTCCAGGTGGATGGAACGCTCATGGCAATGCCATGTTTTCGACTCACTTCGCTGAGAGACGTATTCGCTACTTCCGCAACCAGCATGGCCTTCTGTTCGTCAGTGAACTTACGTCGGCGCTCAATACCCCCGACGACCTCGGTTTTACTCATCCTTAAGAAACCTCCTTAACTCAACCTTAGGGCGCTTCTCAAAAATTGAGGTTAAGCCTTAAGGTAACGTTAAGGCAATTCTCAGCATTTCGTGATGAGTTCTCAAGTGGGGCATGGCCAGTCGCTTACCTAACTTCTTCCTTGAACTCATCCCGCTAAGAAATCATAGTCGGGCAGAATTTCAACAGGTAGTATTACCCCTCAGAATTTCAGACGGTCGGCACTAGTGCATTGTAAACTAAGTTTGTGAATGAAGTGTACTATAAGACTGTTCAAATTTTTCCCGGGCTGCGGTCTTTATGAATTGCCATGTAATCTTCGTTTTCTTGAGGTTTCTTTTCTCTGCCCACGTCATGACCTCACGATCAAGAACCTCAATGTCCTTAATGCGGCGGTCGAGACATTGTTTGGAAAGGGCTGAAAGTTCAATTTCTGCCATGTTTAGCCAGCTTGCTTTTTTTAGGGTATAGACCATATCAAATCGTTTGGTTAGGTCAAAAGCCGAGGGCGCATCGAATTTTTCATAGAATGATGATGGGGTGTGCGTATTAAGATTATCCTGAACAAGCGTGATCCGCTTGGCATTTTTATATTGCTGCTCTACCTTGGCCATGAACTCGGCATAGTCCTGCTTCGTCTTTTGCTTACGGACGTCGACGATTCGCTTGCCACTCAATGGTTCGACAGCCATCATGACGACTGCAGTTCCATGGCGCTCGTAGTGATAATCTTCTCGCTTGTCGCTGCCCGGCCTTGGCGGAAGTGGAGCGACTACATCACCGATCAACTGGCACGGTCGCTCGTCAAAGCAGACAAAAGCATATGCGCTATCGAATGGCTGCTCGTAGACATCCAAGACCTGCTCCATCTGACAAATAAAAGTCGAATTCATCTCACCAATACACCATTGCCGTTTTAAATGCGGCCTGATTTCGTTTTTTTTAGTATGCGGCCTACCAGGGTATGCGAAATGTCATCCACTATTCCTAACTCGACAGCTCTCTCGGAGAGTAGGCGAAGGCTCCATTTGCCATATCCTTCCGGCGCTTCGGAACATGCCAAGGCCGTTATCTTTGCCTTTTGACGCCCATCAAAAACATTCGGACGTCCAGACCGTTCTCGTTCATTGAGGGCCGCATCCAAACCCTCTTCCTGGTAACGTTGGCAAACTTTTCTTACTGTATTTGACGTAATCGAAAGCGCCTCGCAAATCATTGTTTGCGATTTGCCTTCATCACAAAGCAAAAGAATACGAATTCGCGTGAGTTTTCTTGATTTATCGGCGCCTTTACGCAATGCCTCGCGCAATAGTTTCCGTCCGTCAGCCTTCAATTTGATTTGGTAATTTTCCGTAGCCACAATGGATTCCTTTCCATGCTTGACTCGAGGCATTCTATGACAGCTATTGAATGTTTACAAACTTAGTTTGCAATGCGCTAGGACCGACCGGCAGCAAGTCTCGTTTTCACGAGCGAAAGACCAGGGGTTTTTACAAAATCGCAAGAGCACCTTTTATGGCCACTCAAATTTCCTCTCGCGACTTCAATGCGATAGATTCTCAATCGACGGATCTTTCCAATCGTTCCTGCCTCATATAGTTAACAGCATGCTCCGGATACCTGTGTGCTTTTAGGGCCAGGAACATCCGTTGAACAGTTGAAGAGGCCGAAATGCTTTTCTGTGCTTCCTTCGACTTTAAAATATTGGGCAAGGCGAGTTTTATTCAGCATGGAGGCGGTATTACTGCAAATGAGAAGTGGTTTGCCTAGGTCGAACCTGTGATGATTGTCCAAAGTAAAGGTAAATGGACTTCGTTCAATCCCTCCTTGATAATAAGCGACCTGACCATAGTCTTCGCAGCGGTCCTCAAGATCAAGCTTGAATGCTCGAATCGTCATCGAGTAGAAATCAATCATGCCAATTTTACTGTATATTTCAGGATCATTGAGGAGAATTTCCGTTTTTGAAATGACTCGATAGTCCAGGCAACCGACCCTGGCTAACAGTCGACGAAAATCCTCAATATAACTCGCACCGCTGAGGCATTCGCCGAGCAGGATGGGATCCTGAGTCAGGTGGCGCGGTATGCGCTTGCCTGCAAATACGTCCGAAAAAAGAAGCTCGCCTCCTGGTTTAAGAACTCTAAATATTTCAGAGAAAACCCGATCCTTGTCAGGTGAAAGATTGATGACGCAATTCGAAACCACGACGTCAATCGAATTGCTTGGAATGCCCAGGGTTTCCAGATCTTCTATATAGCCAAGGTGAAACTTCACGTTTGGCTTGGCATACCCAAATTTCTTTGTATGATAGTCCAGGTGCTTTTGAGCCACAGCCACCTGAGATTCCGTCATGTCGACTCCGATGACTCTTCCTCTTTCTCCGACATATTTTGACAACACGTAGCAGTCTCGACCCGAGCCTGATCCAAGATCAAGCACCGTGCAATCTTTGAGTGCCTGAGGAATTGGGGAGCCACATCCATAAAAGCGTTCGAGAACTTCTGGATGTATATCTTTCAAAGTATCCAGGAGAGCTGAGTCATTCTCAATGCTGCAGCAAGCGCTCGTTTTGAGGTCATTACTGGAACTCAGTATCTTTCCGTAATATTCTTTTACCGCGTCGACTGTGCATGTGAATTCTTCCTGCATACAAAACGATCTCCACTGTGGAAAACTGATAAACGCTAAAAGAAATCGGTTATTCGAAAGGGGTGATCAGCTTTGTTGAGTATCAGCCCTCTTGAAACTGGCGAAAACCGGCATTATATGATTTCGAACTGGCAAATGTTTGTATATTAACAACATCGAGCCGTTTCGCCAACAGAAATTGTCACAAGTCCAGAGCAACATTCAGGATGTTTTTTCTTTATTGTGCTTCTAAATAGCATATTGAAATATGAACCAACCGCTGCTGGATCGCCCGGTTCCGCTTGAATTCGCTCTGATTTCCTGCCACTGACTCGTTAAGATGAAATGCGGCCTGGGCGACCACTGAAATCCAAATCCCCCGCTCTGATAGTCGGAGCCTCCCTTGCCAATGTCAAAGTCGCGTTGTTCTGCCAATGCGTAGAGGTCAAACCCCTTAAAAATTTCGTATCCGACTTTACCATAGCTGACTGTCGATTTTGGAAGTGGCTTGTCTTTCGTCCGACTGTCAACAAGATCGAGTTCCCCCAACAGGTATAATTTTTCGGTTAAACCAAAATTCCAATATACTCCGTAAATGCTACGGCTGGTATCTTCAGAAGTCTGGCCTTGATAGACGCTTGACCCAAGCTTCAAACTTTGAGCGAAGGTATGGCTATAGCTTGCTGATACGGCCTTCTCCTTTGATGAAGATTCATCGTTCTTATAATCTGTGATCAGAGTTATATTAAAGGAGTCGGCTTCCATTTGTTTGGAATACTCAAGGTTGTATGTTTCCGATCCCTGATCCCATCCCAGTCCACGTCTGATCTGGGCCGTGTGATCTGGAATCATTATGCCGAAGTTTTTCGTAAATCGACCGGCGCGAAAGCTGCCAGCCTTGGTCTGGACGATGACAAAATGCCTTCGGCTGACCCACTTTTCGTCGTTGGAGTCAAATGGCGAACCTGGATCAAGACCTATGCTCGCATCAAGTGTGACAGGTCCGCTGCTAACCGCGGCCTCCAGATCACCCTGCATGAAGAAAAAATTTCCTTGTTTGAGAGCGCTGCTTTCCTTGCGAGTCTGAATCCAACGCAAATCGCCACCAATCATAAGATTTTCGGGTAGTTCTTTTATCAACCCGTGTAAAGGCTGATGTTCGTTCTCGCTGCTCCATGTCGAAAGCAGTTCCTTGCTGAGTTCGCGACCGTATGCAGTTAATACTCCGCCACCGCTTGGACTGACATGGCAGCTCGTACAGTTACTGTAACCGTGACGTATCATTTCAGGAAAAGCGTAGACTCGTAATGGAAAGGCTAGCATAGCGAGGCTTAGGAACAAGGCATGTTTTGCCAAAGCAGATATCATGGTGTGGTTTCCTTGTGCAAAACGATATTTGCGGTAATCTCAACGTCTTTAGCCATTGTGATTCCTGCAAAGCTGGGAATGGTAATTGCGAAATCCTCCAAAAGAATCGTGAATTTGAAAGTCGCGTTCACCTTGTCTTTGCCTGGAACGCTGGACACGACTCCAGCGACCACTTTTTCGACATTTTTGATTTTCATGATGCCGCTAAATTCTTGTTCGACAATGGGTTGATTCATAGCAGATTCAGCTGATTTCCATTGGATTTTTTGCAGGGAGAATTCAGCGGTTTTGAAAGTTCCTACCTCCAGATATTTATTCTTTAAATGTTTATCACGAAGACTGAGTCCGGTTGTAAGCGTTGTGAGATCAACAATGACTTGGCCGTTGACAGATCCTCCTTCGCTGAAGACCATTCCCCCTTCAATGCCTTGCCCTTTGCCCAGGACAACAAGGGCACTGGGGTTGCCAATAGCCTTGAATTCAATGTCTGACTCCTGCGTATTGATCCGCAATTTTGAATCTTTTGCGTTGGCTACGGATGCGGTTAAGATTCCAACCAGTGACAGTGCACACATTCCATTAAAAAAGCTCATAGGATGTACCTCGTTTGATCGATTTTATGTTTTTTATTCCGGAGCACCCGATTCAATCCATTGTTTCAAAAGCTGTGTTAGCTCGGAGTTCAAGGGGCCTGATGGTGGCATTCGACGATCGTCAACCACTGTTTGCCTGAGTTGAGCGATATTCTGAAGTGCTTCCGAATATGTCTCCAGATTTACTTGACCTATGTTGCCGCCTGCATTGGAGTGGCATGAGAGACAATGCGGCGCCAGTATCTTTTCCGAGATGGTTAGGAAATTCAGAGTGATTTCGCTCGGGATGGAGACCGTTCCCTGTGTCCCTTGATCAGAAACTTCCCTATAGTTGCAGGCGGACGCCCCCATGAAAAGGACGCAATAGATGATCAATGAGCGCATAGATTGGTGCCCCCTTGCTGTTGCTTAGGCTACTGAGTTAATCCAGCTGGAGTGGATTAACCCGTAATGCAGGATGTTTTGGAAATATTTATTTTTTGGCGAGAATCAGAAGACCCGGTAAGTAGTCCTGTTGCTTCCATGCTGTATGGCAGCCGATACACATTGGATTTGCGCCCACTGACGATGGTTCCATCAACTCGCCATCGGTTGAGCGCATTTCATAGGACCAGTTACTGTTTTTTGAGTCAAAGCCTTCCTCTTTCTTCACCATAACAGTCAACATATCGACTGTTCCGTCTTTATCGGTATCGGCTTCTTTGATGGCCACGGTACCCACTGGTGCAGTGAAGCCAGATTGGCCTACAAACTCTTCAACACTCGTTGAATACCAAATTTGCGCGAGGCCATGCGGAGAACTGCCATCCACTGGGCCGTCTGTCAGAGTGAAGAAGTCGGAGGAACTTCGATAGTCCTTCACGAAGGCTCCAGGATTATTGGAGTCGTTGCCACTCGCATCCCCACTGGATGGGGCTGGGCTGACCGAAGGCAGTGGATCTGGCGAGCTGGATTTTGATTTTCCGCAGGCACTGAACATTACAGGCAATAAAGCTATCATTGCGATCGATTTCATAACTTTGTCCTTTCGCTCCTGAGTTGGGTTACGTGTCACCTGTATATTCGAAGGCCGGGATGAAAATGTTACAGGCATTTGGATTTTTTTTATTGGACGATATTTTTTAGAAAATATGTAGGAACATATGGACGCAAAAAAAATAATTGTTTATATATTGACTTTTAATGGCGTATAAATAAAGCTATCTTTCAAGAGAGTATTCATGGAACTTCAACTGTCAGACGTTTTTGATAAGATTCGACAGGAGCGGGGTGGCGTTGCCCATATTCATTCTGCATTTAGCGATTTTCCTGAAGGTGTGGCAGCACACTATGGGTTTTATAAATCCATCATGCTGGCTGACGGTTTGCCTCTGCCACGACAGGAACGAGAGTATCTCGCCTATCGGGTCAGTGAGCACAATGCCTGTCCTTACTGCGTCGCCCACCACCAAAAAGCTCTTGATCTTCACTCTACAGCGCCTTTAAAGGACGTTCAGCAGCTTGCTCTTGATCAGCTTGCTCTGGCGATTTCATTGAAGCCTTGGACGGCTCACATACAACACGATACCTTCCTGAATGCAGGTTTTTCAGAGGCTCAATGGCAGCACGCTGTGATGGTTGGCTCCTATTTCTGCCTGGCTAACCGTTGTGCTTTATCGATGAATATAGAGCTGGAAGGCGATTACTCGAAGAGTTGTCGCTAAACGTTAGCCTATGAGGAGTTCTGAATGGTCTTGGTGCGTCTGATCGTCTTGTTTTTTTGTCTAAGTACTGTGGCTTTTGCTGATGGGTCGAAGGTTGCTCTGGGTGGATACTGCCCCGTGGGGTATGTAAAGATGAAACAGGCTGTCTTTGGGAATCCGAAGTTTGTGTCGGAGTTCCAAGGCCGTCTTTACTACAGCTCCAGTGCCGATGCAAAAGCCATGTTCGACAAGGATCCAGCAAGTTACGTTGATGCAGTGAAGTACGAAGCCTACTGTGCGACGGCTGTATCTATGGGTAAAAAAATTCCTGCTGATCCTGGCCTGCTCTCGACGGTTGATGGGAAAGTCTATTTTTTCAGTAATGTTGAAGCAAAAGCCATGTTTGATAAAGATCCCAAGTCTTATATCGAAAAAGCAGACAAAACCTGGCCAAAAATCGCCAAGCAGTAGGGCTTTCCGTTCTCTATTTTGGTGAAGGGGTTGCCCTAGGCTTATGCGAGTTCGTAGTTGAGTGTCTTCATGAGCTTGGCCATGGTTTCTTCGTCAAGCACAGGAACCAGAAGCTTAACGCGCTCGATATGGCTCGGGAGCAACTCCTCAAAGTATTTTAACCCCTCCTTTGTAAGCACATAGACCGGACGCTTTTGCCCTTCTGGAGTGATCGGCTTAATAAGATTGTCGTCCGTCATGCGTTTGAGAAAAGTTGATATGTTGCCTCTGGTAACAAAGAGTCGACGCGCGATTTCAACTGCCTGTAGCGATCCAGACATATAAAGTTCAAACATGATCATAAAACGCGGGATGGAACACCCCTCGGCGACCAGTTTTCTTTCGAGCTGGTTTAAAATGTGCCGATAAGCAAACATGACTGATCGCCAGGATTTTATTTTTGGATCTGCCATGAATTTTCCTAAAAATCGCTTGCGGCGTGTCGCTTCCTCTTCGTCGGAGACTGATATTTTTGGCATGCTAATTCCTTAAGGATCTCGCGTACTGGTAGAATCAAGCATGTCTTACATACTTCATTGCTGCATGCTGTCCAAGAAAAAACAATCAACCAGCGGCTTTTGCGTCGGACTTTCCAGCACTTGCAGATGTTTTTTATCACCTTTCAGGAGCGAAGATTCAAGGAGAGAATTTCATGCTTTGCCAGCGATGGATTAAAAGTGGGCCTACCAGGAATACTCCAAGCAGTAAATAGGCAAGCGTAGGGAAAGTATGATAGAGGGGGGCGTGAAGAGCTTCTCCGGAAACACAGATAAGCTGTAACAAAAAACTTGATATCATCCCCGAAGCATATAACAAGACTGCTCCCGTGAACTGAGGCTGTGTGCAAAAATTTCGCCGAATGGAAAGTCCTAGTAGGCAACTGCTTAAGGCTGTCAGCCCTAAACTTATAAGCAAGCAAGTGCCGCCGTGCTGCATATCGAAAGGACTTAAAATGTGCCATGTCTCGAAGTTAGGATAGAGAGCCGTGGCCCAGCTCGCCAATATCCCCAAGGTCGCCAGCAATGCAAACCAGACTATGTTTTGAATTCGTCCAGGTACGGAACTCAGAAACACGACCCACGCCGCAATAGAAGCAACAAAGAGTTGCGTGACTGTAGCAAATCCGAAAGTTGAGGCGATCCTGCCCTCCCAATCGAACCAGAAAGCCTTGGCCATGATCAATACGGTCAAAGCTGCCAGGATCACAGCTGGCACCAGAACGTGCCTGGAAATCCTGGTTCGCTTGCTGTGTGTATATTCAAGTCTCTGACAGAGCAGCTCGATCAGTGAGTCATTCATCATAAGCTGTTACCTCCGCAAGTCGCTTTTTGAGGGCCAGATAAGCTCTATGGGCTGTCACTCGGACAGCAGCTTCGGACATCCTCGTTTTCAGGGCCGTTTCTTTTACGGACATCCCTTCAAGCTTCAGATGCTCCACAACCAACTTTTGCTTCTCTGGCAAAGTTAAAATCGCTGACATCAGTTTATCATGCAGATCGGAACTTGCAACTTCAGGCTGGATGAAGGTTTCGTCAGGGAGGTCATCAAGTCCTAGATGCTTCTCGTAGAGCTTGCGAGTGCGCAGTGAATCGATGACGCGATAGCGAATGATCGCATCAAGCCATGGCTTGAACGGGCGTCGGAAATCATAAGTCGCCAGCGCTCGATGGATACTGATAAGGATTTCCTGAATGAGATCATCGAGACTGTTTTGATCTCGATGATGGCCCCTTACCATTCTACGAATATAAGGAACGAGGCTACGAAGCAGGACCCTGTAAGAATCCGCATCGCCGCTTTGAACACACACCATAAGCCTGGCACACCGATCGAAGCTTGAGCGGTCCCCTAAATCGACGTCCATACTATTGCTCCGAATGCGGGAAGTCGTGTCAGGCGGCGCCCAAATGCTTATTTCGATTCCTTATCAGTTTGAAATTCAATAGGCAACGGATTTCCGTGCTGTATGTTAATAGATTAACTTTGAATAGTCATAAATATAAGCCTTTAGAGCGGAAAAGCTCACGAGAGCAAGCAGGATTTAAGTGCTTTTTTGGCTCTAAATAGCAGGACAGCCACATTCTCTGGTGAAATCTGCAGCATTTCCGCCACTTTCTCGCCCGGGATGTCCTCAAGCATGCGAAGTCTGACAACGTTGTGCTGAACCTCCTTGAGTTTTTGCAGGCACCCCTGAATTGCGACATGTTCTTCTGCAGCCCGAACAAGCTCTTCCACACTTGGTTCATCAGTCGGTAAACTATTTAGGGTTTCCGTGTCGCCGATATGCACTTTTTTAAGGTAATGCCTGCGTCGCTTGTTCCGGGCCGTATTGCGTACCAACACAACCAGTAGCTTAGCCAGATCGTCAGGTTGCTCCGCCACTTGGCGTCCCTGGGGGATTTCAAAAAGCGTTATAAACGCATCCTGCACGACATCAAGCGCATCTTCGGCAGACAACCCCTCCCGGCGGGCGATGTTAACCAGCATCGCTCGTTTTTCCTGCACAACATGGGAAACCCATGAAAAAAAACCTTGCCTGAAGCGAGTTGCGGGAGCATTGGACATGGCAAACCTCCTCTTAAAAGTAGGACTATTTTAACGCGAGTCTGCTCCCGCATGGAAATTGAATGCTTACTCTTCCGGGAGAAGAGGTGCACGCGGGAAATCAATCTCGACACCCGCTGCAATCGCCACAGCATTCGTAAACTGCTTGGATGCGACGAACGCGATCACCTCAATAATCTCGGCCTCGCTGAGTTCAGCCGATCGCGCACGTTTTAGCTCAGCACCAGCTCCAAGCCCACCAGTCCGGGTGATTTTGCGGGCGAGATCAAGAATCGCCTGGGCTCGCGGGGAACCCCCAAGGCCGCGACGGGCGGACAGGATCTGATCATTGCTGAGTCCGGCCTTGCCACCAAGCAAAGTATGTGCCGAAAGGCAATATGCACAGCCATTTGACTCAGACACGACGAGATTGATGAGTTCTTTCTCCTGGGCGGAGAGGGAAGATCGACCTAGGGCGGCGCTGAATGCCAGGTAGCCTTCCAGAGCTGAAGGTGATTTTGCAATCGTCGCATAGAGATTGGGTATCATACCCACTGCCGATTTCAAGTGATCGAAGGTTTTTTTAACGGCCTCAGGTGCCTTATCATAGCTTTGTGGTTCAATACGAGTGGTCATTATGTGCTCCTATGGGGATATTCGGGTGAATCGATACAAGCATAGGTTTCAGTGGGCCAAGACATTACAAACTTATTTTCGCTGTTTCTGTAAGATCCGTCTTCGTGAAGACCTATAGAGATGGAATGTATGGTGCGACGTCCAAAAAGCGAGGTTGATATGAGATCACAAGTTCATAATATCAGTGACTTAAATATGGATGACACGGAGCTGTTGATTGTGGATTTCTATGCTCCATGGTGTGCTCCCTGCCTATCATTTGCTCCTATTTACGAGCGCGTGGCTGGTGAATTTGCGCAAAATTTTACCTTTGCAAAAGCAAATGTTGACGATTCCATGGAAATCGCCAGGCGCTTCAACGTCAGTTCTATCCCTACAATTATTGTTTTTAATAAGGGGCGTGTAATCGCACGCTATAGCGGTGCTTTATCTGACGATGCACTCAAAAAAGCACTGCGTGGAGTGCTTCAGCATTTATCTCCAGAAAAACAGAGTGCAGGCGGATGATCACTTGGATTGGCCTTCGACCGGCATGACATGGACTCCGTTCCAGAAGGCAACATAACCTTTGATGTTGGTCGCTGCCGGCAGCGGATCAGGATAGTACCAAGCGGCGTTTTTGTTAAGACTGCCGTCAACTTCTATATGAAAATAGAAGGCTGTGCCTTTCCAGTGACAATGGGAGCGCCAATTGCTCGACTGAAAGTGCTTTTTGACGAGTGTTTCGGCCGGAAAGTAATAATTCCCTTCGACGACAATGCATTGATTACTTTCTGCAAGTATAGCTTCATTCCAGGTCGCACGAACTAACATGTCTGCCTCTCAAAAAATGAATCTGTCGAAATCCTAGCGAACTTTAAAAAGAGCATCGCAGAACCAAAGGTCTTCATCTGTCCACAGTTCTTCCACGTCCAAGCCGGCAACGGCACCGAGTCGATGGATGTCGGCGAGCGAGTATTTCTGTGAGATTTCAGTGTGAATTGATTCAAACTCACTCAAAGTCAAGCTGTTCCGCCAGTGGCTGAAGTTTACAGTCTGGTCGATATGTGAAATGAGATGACTTTCCATGCAACCGTTACGCGGATTGAAAAAAGCGTGGTGATAGAAACGTGAAACGTTGAAGTCAGATCCGAGTTCTCGATTCATTCGCCTCAAAAGATTCAAATTGAATTCCCTCGTCACCCCTGATTCATCTGAATACGCTTTCTGCATGATTTCGATATCTTTCAAAAGGTCAAAACCGATCAGAATAAAGTCGCCACTCTGAAGTTCAGCGCTGACGCTAAGCAGAAATCTCTCGCTTTGGACTTGATCGAGATTTCCCAGGCTTGAGCCCAGAAACAAAACGAGATTTCGCACCCTATCGTTGCTGTCTAATGACTGAATCACCGAGAGATTGTCGCCAACGACAGCGGTTGCCGTAACACTGGGGCAGAGGCTCAGGATCTCAGGTGTTATATTTGCGAGTGCAGTCGTCGAAATATCAATCGGGACATATTCGACCTCTGCAGTCAACGAAGTGAGAGCTTTTAGGATAGGCACAGATTTTTCTGAGCTACCTGCGCCCAACTCTATGACACGTGTAGGCTCACCCCGGGTAACGCGTTTCGCAAGATTTGATGCATTGTAACGAATAATATCGAGTTCTTTTGATTTCAGATAGTATTCTGGTAATTCCGAAATCTGACGAAATAACTTGGTTCCTTCTTCATCGTAAAAGTAAATCGAGGGAATCGACTTTGGGCCTTCGCCGAATAGGCCTTCAAATAAAAGCGTGTCGTGTGGTATAAATTTCTCTTTGCCAAGTGATTTTGTGCCTGAATGGATTGTCATACTGCTCCTAGCGTCCGGTTACCAGGCAAGTCTGAATCCGGAGAACTGCCAGCGCTTGTCCGGATAAAAATAGTTTCTGTAGGTGTTCCGGGCATGTGATGGGGGAGTAACGCAGGAACTTCCGCGCAGAACCATCTGATTGATCATAAATTTTCCATTATATTCTCCTGCCAATCCTGATTCAGCCCGAAAGCGGGGATAAGGTCGGTAAGTGCTATCCGTCCAATGCCAAATATTGTCGTGCATCGCAGTCAGCTCCGAAGACTCAGATACAGGATTGGGGTGGCAGCTAAACCGTCCAGATCTTTCAAATCCCGCATCCGCGTTAAGGCTTGATGCAACTTCCCATTCAAATTCATTGGGGAGTCGAGCATCACACCAGCGTGCGAAGGCATCAGCCTCGTAAAAGCTGATATGAGTAACGGGTTCATCCAAGTCGAGGGGTAATAGACCGTAGAGAGTAAAAACCTGGTGTTCACCATTGGCGCTTTTCTGCCAGTACAATGGTTGTTCCCACTTAGTCTCCTGTAATTTTGCCCAACCATCGGCAAGCCAATGCCGAGGATCTTGATAGCCACCGTCAGCTATGAACTCCAGAAAGTCGCCGTTGGTGACGGGACGATTTGCCATCTCAAAGGCTTCCAAATAGACCTGATGAGGCGGCCTCTCATTGTCAAAGGAGAAGCCTTTGCCATTAAACCCGACTTCATAGAGACCACTTTTGTGCCAAATTCTGGTCGGTTCTGTTGTTTGAACCTTCAAATTTGACAGGTCAGTGCAACGTTCGAGGTAGGGTTTGGACACCTCATTGAAAAAAAGAATGTATTTGATATCAGTCCATAGCAGTTCCTGGTGTTGCTGTTCATGCTGAAGACCAAGTTCAATCATGGAGTCAATTTCAGGGCTCCTCCCTTGATAATGTGCTATGAAATCCAGCATTCGATCATCAATCACGCGGCGATAGTCCCGTACTTCCTTGACGGTTGGTCGGGAGTAAGATCCGCGGATTTGTCGATTTGACCGCTCGCCTATGGCTTCATAGTAGGAATTGAATAAGAAATTGAAGCTATCCTGATGAAGCCTGTAGTTTTTGACGAATACGAAAAGGATAAGCCTCTCAAAAAACCAGGTCGTATGGCCTAAATGCCATTTCGGAGGACTTACATCGGCATCTGGCTGTACGACGTAGTCTTCCGCCTCCAGATGGGCACAGATATCCAAAGTCAACTGGCGAACGTTCACGTATCTTTCGGATAGCGATGGAGCTGACTCAAGCATACTCAACTGTTGCCTCGGGCCAAGGTAAGCTGTTCATGATAGTTAATATACCAACATTTTAATGTCAGAGAACGAAAAAGTAAACGTCCTTTCAAAGCGATGGTCTCAGCATATTTTGGGAAAACTGCAGAATTTGGCAACGGCTCATTATGTCTTGACCGATCGTTCCAAAAGTTGGAATCTGCTTAGGATAGAGTTGGAAGGGGAACAGATGCCCTGGGAAAAGCAGTTTGACATTGAAGAGGTCCTGGGTAAAGCCATGCAGGCTTTTTGGTGCCGTGGCTATGAGGCAACTTCCATGCAAGATCTTGTCAGGGCGACTGGCGTGAACAGAGCCAGTCTTTATGCGACTTTTGCGGACAAACATACGCTTTATATTGCTGCACTTAAATTTTATGACGAGAAGGTTCGGCAGCAATTGCTGTCCGAACTGGAAGCCAATTCCTCTCCCAGTGAGGGTATCCGTAAAATTTTCGACATATTTGTTGCGCAGGCTTGTGACGAAGGATCCAGATTGGGCTGTTTTATCAATAATAGTGCGCTGGAATTGTCCGCTCATGACGCTCAAGCCGCAGAAATTATTGCGCAGGCTCAGGTCGAGTTGGAGGCTTTTTTTTTGAGGATGATCGAGAGGGGGCAGGCCACTGGCGAGATTCGTTCTTCTCTGAATGCTTCCCGGACCGCCAGCGGATTGCTTGCATCGTTGCTTGGACTATTCGTCCTGGTCCGTAGTCGCCCCGACAGAAAACTGCTCAATGCCATCGTCGAAGAGTGTGTCACGCGCCTGGGCTAATTTTTTTTATCTTGTTTGGAACGATCGTTCCAGAACTGCAGCCTACTGATCTTCAACTCCTGGATTGAGGTATCCTATGAAAAGTGAGTATCAGTTCACTCCTCCTGCGAAGTCTTGTATGTCGCCAGACAAAGGGGTCACTCAGGTTATGGAAAAAGGTGAAGCGCAGGTTCCGAATAAACCAGGCATACTCGACAATTATTTCCATGGTTATCAGCGTTTTCAACAGGACAGTCGTTTGACGTTCCTGGAGCAGGAGTTGATTTTTCAGACTATCAGCGAATTCCAGGGCTATGATGATGGCACTGCTGCTCACGCCGGGACAGAAGAAAGATTTCTCATGGCCTCATCTGCTGATCGCCTAGGCGCCAATCCCAGGCTCGAGGAACTCCGGAAATTTACCCAGCAGCTTCTCCTCAGTCGAGGACAACTTTCAAAACTTGATGTTCAGACCTTGCTCGCCTCCGGCTATCAGGAAAGTCATATTCTTTCCATCATTCATGCCGTGTCCATCAGGATACTCAGTCATGACCCAAATCAATTCTTCCCTATGCAGTGCGAGTCTGATCTCGGGAAATTTTCACGGATAAGCGACAACATTGATTCGAAGAGTGAGAGTGGGCAAGCGCCCATACTAGGTCATTCCATGTATGGTAACGGCCGTGAGTGCGTGCTCGTCCTGCACGACTGGATGGGGGATTCAGGTGACTATGAGGGTCTTATTCCGTACCTGAACCTTGAAACATACTCTTACGTTTTTGCTGATTTACGCGGTTACGGCAAATCACGTCTCTTGGTTGGAGATTTTACTCTTGACGAAATCAAAGCTGACCTATGGCGTCTGCTTGAGCACCTGGGCTGGCATCAGTATCATGTGATTGGTCATTCGATGACCGGAATGGTTGTCCAAGCTATGGCCTTGGATGATGCCTCCAGCGATGCGCGACGTATCAAGAGCATAGTTGCCATTACACCGGTCTCAGCCAACGGATATCCTGCCGACGAGGCAACCAAAGAATATTTTTCGAATCTTATCCACAATCGCAGTGAGATCGAGCTGAGCTTCGCCCTCTTTACGGGGCAAAGACTTTCAACCAACTGGCAAAAATTAAAAGCCGATCGACACTTGCAGACGTCGAAAGAAGTTGCGCTTAAAAACTACCTGAAAATGTGGCTGGAAACGGATTTTTCAGGGGCGGTTAAAAAAGCTGGCATTGGGCTGCCCATCCTTGTCATCGGGGGGAAGAAGGATTTTTCTGGATTTCAAGGGGATTTTCTAAAGAGCAGCTTCGGTGCTTTGTATGAAAAAGTTGTTTTTTCATTTATTGAAGATGCAGGACACTATCCCATGCAGGAAACTCCCGTGCTGCTGGTAAGCCTGATCGAAGAGTTCTTTGAGCGAAACTGTTAGAAAAAGCGAGACGCCATCACGTCTGATGGTGCCTCAATGCATCTCTGCAATGTTGAAAAAAAGTTCGCATATAAACATTACGCATGAAGAAAAAGAGTTTCAAGGATATAATTGTCATTTTTGAGGTCGATGGATGGAAGCATTGTTTGGTTTTATGAAAGCTTTGTGGGGTATGCCCGTCGGCTGGCGTCTCTGGCTCGCCTGGATTGGGGGCGTGAACATGTTTGGTCTATTCTTCATGGAGCATAGACAAGCTCAACTCACACTGCTGGCGCTGATGGGCAGCTTTGGTCTGGGTGTTGTCGTTTTTAAAGCAAGTGGATTTACAAGGCTCCTGGGTTTGATGCACATATTTTGGTTTGCATTGATTCCGTTCTTGTGGACAAGCCTCCCTCAGATCGAATCAGAAACCTTCGGCACATGGATCAGAATTGTGCTCATCACAAATGCGGCATGTCTGGTCATTGATGTGATCGATGTGGTGCGCTACATTTTCGGCGACCGCAGAGATCTGCGCATTGCGCCGAAATAATAGGCCAGACTTGAGCCTATTGTAGAGCTTTCAGTACGCTATTCATGGGAGCACGAATCTTGTAATCTTCGTGCGCGAAAGAATATAAGATTCTGCCAGAGGCATCGACGACAAAAGTAGCGGCCAATGGCAGTTCCCAGGTTTTTTGTCCATTGGCTTTTGGCAGGTCTATATTCAACTGGCTATACAATTTTTGCAATGGGTCCGAAAGTGTATAGACTATATTTAGTTTTCTAGCGAGATCCTGATTGTGATCGCTGAGGACCATAAATTCGAGCTTATTCTTTTCTTGCGTCGACATGCTGTTGTCTGGGAGCTCGGGGCTGACCGCTATGAGGTCGGCACCCAGAGCCTTAATTTTGGGCATTTCTTTTTGAAATGCGTGGAGCTGTATGCTGCAATATGGGCACCAACCGCCTCGATAAAACGTAATGATCACCCGTCCTTTTTTAAGGACATCTTTCCGCTGGACTGGTTTTCCCTGTGCATTCAGTAAAGTGAAGTCTGGAAAAGTCTCGCCGGCTTTGGGTACTTTATCGACGATCCTTGATTTTCGAAGTTCGTCAATCGCATCGCTCATCACCTTTTTTTTATCAGCCGGCATTTTTTTCGCGGACTCATCAGCTTTTGCTTTTAATTCCTGTTCAAGAGACATATCGCTTTTCCCTGTGGAATAAGCGGTCCATGTCCAGAGAATTAAACCTAGTGTAAAAGCTCTCACGATAATCTTCATTGACTCTGTTCTCCTTCTGCTGCAGTTAATTTTCATCGAATCGAAACTTAGCCTGTCAAACATCTACAAACTATGATTTTACGTTGCCCGATCAAATCAACCCATGACTTTTCGTGCCAAAAAGGTGCGCGTGATGACGGTGAAAAGAAGAACCGCAGCCCAGGCAATGGCAAGCTTCCCTATGTGGGCAGGGAAAAGAAGGAAGAGCGTATAGGCTATTCCGGTTTCTCCACCTTCAGCCAGACCTGAGGAAAGACGTAGACTCCGGTTATCGTTGTCATTGAGTTTCATCGAACGCTCAATCGAGCCCAAGGCTAGAGCGGTCGTTATGCAAAGAATATAAAGAAACTCGATGATAATCCACGATAACCAGTAATCGCGAAACCTTATAGCAAAACCTAGAATCATCATGCCATAAGAGGCCATGTCAAGCACGATGTCGAGATAGCCACCAAACGCGCTGACCTTCCCGATGGAACGTGCATAGACACCATCCGTCCCATCAAATATTCGGCTTAACCACCAAAAGGCGATGGCCCACTGAAAAAAACCCAGCGCGACCATGCCGCTGGCAACAATAGCAGTAAAGAAAGCAAGTCCAGTGACGGTATTGGGAGTAAAATGCAAGAACCTGTATATTTTGAGAAGCCATGTGGAGTAGTAAGGGACGATTTGCCGAAAAGGGCCGTCGATCATGAAACCTCCTGATCGTTGCCATGGATAATGCTCGCTGCAGATGAATCCCAGACAAGACCCACCGTTTGGCCGGAATTCAGCGCGGCAGCATTCTGTGTTGCCAGCTCGCATCGAATGATACCCGCTGCAGAGTTCAGACAGACATTCACGCGCGGGCCAGAAAAGCTCAGAGTTTTAACGACTGCCTGCAGACAATTCGCTGTCTGATCTTCGGTCAATATCGTAATATTCTCAGGCCTAATACACAAGTATCCCTGCGAGCCTGGCAGAGACTGCTGTGTAGGATTCGAAATAGCAACGTTTTTAAGTAATTCTGGTGCAAGATGCTGGCAGGACAGCAGGTTGGAATGCCCTAAAAATCGAGCCGCAAATGTCGTTGCAGGCTTAAAGTAGATGGTGGATGGAACATCCAGCTGCTCAATCTTTCCCTTTCGCATGACTGCAATGCGATCCGCCATGGCAAGCGCTTCCCGAGAATCATGGGTGACAATAATGGCAGAAAAGCCAAAGCTCGCCCTGGATTCCATTACGAGTTCCCGCATTTCCAGTCGTAGCGCTTCGTCGAGATTGCTGAAAGGCTCGTCAAGCAGCAAAACCGATGGACGCAGTACGATCGCTCTTGCTAAAGCCACCCGTTGCTTTTGGCCGCCAGAAAGTTCCGCTGGCTGTCGATGCTCAAGTCCCTGGAGCTGTACGGCAACAAGCACTTCTTCCACTCGCTGTTTTATTTCAACTTTATTGCACTTCCGGGCCATGAGTCCGAATGCAACATTGTCGAACACAGACATCCCGGGAAACAGCAAATGATCTTGAAAAACCATCGGGATGCCCCTCCGTTCCGTCGGAAGTCCAGTCAAAGGCCGACCGTCCAGATACACATCTCCTGCTGATGGCTGGATAAGACCACTGATGATGCTCAGAAGGGTGGTTTTGCCACAACCGCTTGGCCCAAGGATGGCTAGAATTTCTCCCGAATTTATTGAAAAAGAAGTAGGCGCAAGAACCTCAACCTTACCGTATGACTTCCCAATATTTTGCACCGCAAGCCGTGGCTGACTTGAATTCATGCAGCGTCCCTTGTAATCAGCTTGTTGTGGAGGAGGAGTTCAAGAAGTATCAGCAAGACAATAGATGCCGACATAAGCAAGAGGCTGCCAGCGGCTGCCACGCTGCGGTCACCAGCTGCCACATATGGGTACAAAACAGCCGGCAGTGTGATGATTTCGCTCGCGACAAGATTTGTGAGAACGTATTCTCCCATGCTTGCCAAAAAAACAAAAGAACAGCCAAGACCAATGGCAGGCTTCATTCTGGGGAGTGTCACGCGCCACAAGACAAAGAGACTGCCGCCGCCCAGTGTTTGAGCCTGCTGCTCAAGTCGCTCACCTTTTGCGAGAAATCCGACAATCAGGACTCGCAGCATATAGGGACTAAAGACTACAGTATGAGCCAGTATCGCGCTAAGTCCTGTATCCTCCAGTTGAAGTCGTACAAAGATTTCATGCATTCCCATGGCGGCAACATATGGTGAAATCAAAAGCGGAGCAAAAGCCAGGATCTCAATGGCTGGTTTAAATCTTGAATCGGATAGCGTGAGCCATCGTGCAAGAGGATAAATGAGCAGGATCGATGCAGTCATGGCTCCAAAAGCGGTGAGACACGATTCCAGATAGCCCTTCAAAAAGTCTCCCTCGGGATCAAGAACCAGCGACCACGATCGTGCACTCAACAGGCTAGGGATCAGATCAGGCCAAGCCCATCTGGCTGCAAAAGACCATATGACAAGGGGAACAAAGGGGAGTAAAAGCAATGTTACCAGGATGACAAGCGCCAGCTTTAATAAAAGGCCGTAAGTTTCGCGGTTCATGCCAGAGAACCCGCACGCGTGATAGCAAGTCTCTTGTGGAGACGCCGGAAGATACAAAAAAATACATAGGCGCTTATTGCGTTCACAGAAACGATAACCATCCCGATGGCGGGAGCCAGTGATCTCCCTTCCGGGTCAGACCCCATATACAAATCATAGGACCAACTGGATAAAACCTGCGGATAGGTCCGTCCCAACATGCGCGGAACCTCGAACGCCGTGAAACCATATGTAAAACAAATGAGTACAGAGATGGCTATGGCAGGCATGGCAGCCGGCAGGTAAATTTTGACGAGACGAAGCCAAAGGCCAACTCCTAGAGTTTTTGCTACACTGCCATAGGTTCTATGCGACGCCAGGAAATACGGAAAGACCATCAGCGCTACAAATGGAGTTTCTTTAAAGGCCAAGCCTAAAGAAGCACCAAGTCCCAGTTCGTCATAGAATAATGTAGGAAATTCCATCATGTCCGAAAGAATTCCAGTGCCATAAAATATGCGTGATAGAAGTCCACTCTGGCTCAGAAGCAGGACTATGGCCTGAGCTGCAACAATGTATGGAGTGAACAGCGGCAGGTTAAGGACGAGGCGTATGCCCCAACCAGATCTGGTTGAAAGCGAAGCTAAAAGAGCAATCATGGAGCCCAGAAGGCCGGCTGCAAGGCTTGACATGGCAGCAACGCGGGCTGTCAGCACAAAAGATGCAGCGAAAGATTCATCGCGACTCACCGTCTCGTAAAACCTGAGCGTTGCATCAGCGAATGCGTAAGGGGGCGTCATGCCGAGCGAACGCATAAAAACAACGAAAATCCCGCCCCAAAAAAGCAGACTCATAAGCAAGATCCCTGGTAAAGACGCCCAAAGCCACTTTCTGCCGATCACCTGCGCGCCCTCTCTGCCGCCACTGACTTTTTCCACAATTTTTCGATTTCGACCAGATATTCGGATTGGATTTCAGGAACACGATGAGCCGCCAAAATCGCGAGAGGGAGGGTTGAAATCCCAAGGTCAAGCGACGCGAATTTTTTTCGTTCACTCTCCGGAAGCTTCGCCATGTCAATGGCAGGAAAGTCACCCCAGACTGCGGGATCGGCTTTGGCCAACTGTGCTTCTGGAGAAAGCAAAAAATTAGCAAGTACAAGAGCGGCATTAAGATTTTTGGCATTAAATGGAATAGCTAAAAAGTGCGTGTTGGCTAGAGTTCCTTCATTCATGATAAAGGTTCGTACTGTTTTGGGAAGCAGGCCTTTTCTGATATCCGCCTCCGCTGTTGTGGGCGAATAGCCCATCGAAATCCAGAGTTCACCGTCAGCAAACAGCGCATCGAGCCTAGCTTTACTTTCGGGATAAGTCTGACCTTTCATCCAAAGATTGGGCTTCAAGCGGTTTAAATAGTCCCAGGTCGCTTTCGCATTTTTTCGCAAAGTATCGAGATTGACCTGCTTCATATACTGCTCGGGTCCTCCGGTCGTTGCATAAAGGGCCTGGCGCACGAATGCACTTCCCGTGAAATCGGGCGGTGCGGGGTAGGTGAATTTTCCAGGGTTGGCAGCAATCCAGCGCTCAAGCTCGACAAAACTTTGGGGTGGTGTTTTTACTTTTGCCGAATCATAGACGAAAACAAATTGGGCGCGACCATAGGGGACTTCATAACCCTCGGTGGGGGTGCCAAAATCAAAATTGTTCTCTGCCGCATTCTGTTCATAAAATTTGAGATAGGAAGGAATCTGCCCAGCGATTGGTCCGTGAAGAATGTCAGCATTCCTGGCTATTTTAAAATTCTCACCATTAACCCATAAAAGGTCGATCGAACCTTGTTTTCGACCAGATTGTTTCTCTGTTATTAATTTATTGATAGGATCCGCCGGATCTCTTGCTGGTATTCTTTTAAGCTTAACGCCGTATTTTTCACGAAGTCTAGCCGTGACCCACTTATCGACCCATTGATTGATATTTTCACTGCCGCCCCACATCGAAAAATTCACGTCCTGTCCCTCGACAGACTGAGTGATTTTACTCCAATTTTCGTCAGCAGCTCTGGCAGAAAAAGCCATAAATATCTGGAAAACTAATATGATTCTGAAAATCTTGGCGATCTGTGATTTCATCGGTCACCCTCTCTATCCCGGTCGATGTGCGAAAGTGCAAGGCTAACAAATTCTTATCATTTTAATTCGACGTCATAATGTTTATACCATAACATAAACTCAACGCGAAATGAGACGTGTAGCTAGTAGGTCATTATGATTATACTGATCATTTGCCACTCTTTTTGCCAGGAAGCATCACTATGGGTTCCATCCTGTTTGGTATTTTCCTTGTTTGTTTGCTCTGGGAAAGACTGCGTCCACTCCGACCATATAGTCAAGCCTGGCCTCGAAGGCTGTTTGTGAATCTTTCGGTTGCCGGGACCTCGGCAATTATTACGAAAACCCTTGCTGTCCCTCTGGTGTTGAAGCTCTCCCAATATGTTGAAGAACAAAAATGGGGGCTTCTCCAACACCTGCCCTGGTCCGGGACCTTGAAATTTGTTGTAGCCATCGTCCTTCTGGATTATTCACTTTATCTCTGGCACAGGATGAATCACAAATCAGCCTTCCTTTGGAGATTTCACAACGTCCATCATATCGATATGGATCTGGATGTTACGACTACCCTCAGATTCCATTTTGGCGAACTGATACTGTCGAGTCTGTACCGCTCACTACAAATTATTTTCCTAGGTGTAGGACCCTTGGAATTTGTTTTTTTCGAAGCCAGCATTACCGGGTTTGCTCTGGTCCATCATAGCAATTTCCGACTGCCATTGCGCCTTGAAAAAATCCTCTGTAAGATGTTTGTGACGCCTCGTATGCATGGTGTTCATCACTCGATAGTGCAAGCTGAAGCGGATTCGAATTTTAGCACAATCTTGAACGTTTGGGATCGTTTTCATAAAACTCTCGTCCTGAACGTTAAGCAATCAAGTTTGCTCATTGGTGTGCCAGGTTTCCGTTCAAACTCAGATCAGTCTTTGCTCAGCTGTCTCTTGTTGCCATTTTCGCGACAACGGGCATGGAAGTTGGAAGATGGTTCCATCCCAATAAGAATTCAGGAACCCGGCAGTCAAAAGACCGAACTCGTGGCATGAACCGGTATGTTAGCAAACCGATTCCGTCAACCAACCAGGCCGTTAATATAGGC
The DNA here is from genome assembly GCA_041736645.1 of Oligoflexus sp. Lineage (GTDB taxonomy): Bacteria > Bdellovibrionota_B > Oligoflexia > Oligoflexales > Oligoflexaceae > Oligoflexus. The sequence continues at coordinate 68,197 of JBGSTF010000299.1, forward strand.
AGCTGTCTGCCGGTTGCGGGGTGCCTCCATGATTTGTTGCGCCTTGCCAAACTCGATAAGTTGTCCAAAGCCGCCTTCGACAGTCCAGAAAACGCCGATATCATCTGCAACACGCCGCGCTTGGGCCAAATTATGAGTGACTATCATTACGCTGCATCGATGGCGCAAGCTGTCGATCAGATCCTCGATGACCTGTGTTGACAAAGGGTCCAGGGCGCTGCATGGTTCGTCGAATAGGATAAGATCAGGTTCGAGAGCAAGTGTCCTGGCAATACAAAGCCGCTGCTGCTGGCCCCCGGACAGGCTTAATGCGGATGCGTTGAGTCGATCCTTGACCTCATTCCACAGCCCAACCTCTCGGAGTGTTTTTTCAACCGTTTCATCAGATTCTTGGGAACGTCCATGTTCTTTTAACGGTAGAGTGATATTTTTTTTAATGGATACGGGAAACGGGTTTGGTCTTTGAAAAACCATACCCACGCGTGTTCGCAGGTTTCTGACATTGATCCCAGGATCCAATAGTTCGTCTTTGTCCCAGCGGATCGAGCCGCTGGCTTTGCATTTTGGGTAAAGGTCAATAAGCCTATTAAAGCAGGACAAAAAGGTTGATTTTCCGCAGCCGGAAGGCCCTATCCAGGCAGTCACACTGCACGCGGAAATATCTGCCGAAACATTGTAAATAGCATATTGGGAACCATAACGAACCGAAAGGTTTCTGATCTGCATCATGGGCTTGTCGTCCGTTAAACAAACGCCTGCTTTACAGAGTCTCGCTTTACCAATCAGACCATGTTTATCCATGTAGATTTCTCCCTATTTGCCAGTGCCTGACAATGAGGGTGGCAACAGTGTTAATAATGAAGATGAGCAACACCAGAGTCAGAGTTGAAGCATAAGCGTTGGTGTCACCCCCTGGCACATTCATGGAAAGATCGAAAATATGGACAGATAGAGAGCGACCAGAATCGAAAATGGATTCCGGCATGCGATCGACGTACCCACTTGTGAAAATGAGAGCCGCTGTTTCCGCGAGTGCGCGACCCAAGCTTACAACAAAACCTGCGATCAAGCTCGGAGCTGCGCAGGGAATCAGAATGGAAAAGACAGTGGATTTTGCGGAAAAACCAAGGGCTGCGGCGCCCCGACGAAAGTCATGCGACACCATCCTCAATCCCTCCTCGCCGCTTCTTATCATGAGCGGCAAAACCATGCAGGCAAGCGTCAATCCTCCCGATGCAATGGAGAAGCCAAGGCCCATGACTCGACAAAAAAGCACGTTGCCAAAAAGTCCAAAAACGATAGAGGGTGTTCCTGACAGCACATCAAGGCTTAGGCGTATGATCCTACCAAAATAATTCTGTTTTGGGCTGAACTCGCTCAGGTAGATGGCCGCCCCGAGGCTAATCGGCATGCTGACGAGCATGCAAACCAGAAGGATAAGGGCATTCGAAAAGAGGATGGAGCCAATCCCACCCGCACGTCCGGATTTCAGCGGCTCGCTGAACAGAAAATCCCAACTCAAGGGGGTTATTCCATGTACGAATACGGGGAACAGAAGGGCGAGACTTGCACAAAGAATGATAAGAGGAGCCACAAGTGTTGCGGCATCAAAGAGGAGGCTTTGCCTCGATCGTATGGTTTTCATGAGAAAGTTTCCTGGGAATGATTTGGGACACAACTATAAGACCTGTGACTATCAAAATCAGCAAGAGGCCACTCCAAAACAAAGCCGATCGATGGAGTCCAGTTGCATACGCCATCTCAAGCGCAATATTAGCAGGCAAAGTTCGGACCGGATCGAAAAGACTGTCTGGAAACTGAACGATATTTCCACATACCATGACCATAGCCATGGTTTCTCCGATGGCTCTCCCGGCTGCCAGCAGCACCGCTGTGACCACACCTGACCTGCAATAAGGAAAAATCGCCGAACGAAAAAGTCCCAAGCGGCTCATTCCGAGTGCATAAGCTCCATGCAGGGTCGACCTCGGAACACTGGCGAAACTTGCCTCTGTTAGCAGTGCTACGGTCGGGACGATCATGATTGCGAGGACCAGTGAGCCGGTGAGCAAACTCGCCCCAGGCGGATGCCACCGATTGACTAGAGGCACCAGCTGGATGAGTCCCCAGAATCCGAAAACAACAGAAGGTATGCCGGCGAGGACCCCAATGCAGATGCGGTAGATGTTTCGGATCAGTCCTCTGGCAAACAGATGACTGAATATTGCGGCAAAGACACCAATGGGTCCGGCGATACCGATAGCTATCAGGGTTGTCAAGAGTGAGGCGGCAATCATCGGTGCAAGACTGTACTGCCCTTCCGAGGGACTCCAAAATCCGTTTTTGAAAAAACTCTGCAGTGGCACAGTTTGCAGCACGGGTCGAGTTTCTGACCATAAAAAGAATATGATCGAGCTTACTAACAGTGCAGATATTACAGCGCAAACGCGCAGTAACCCAACGAGAATAAAGTCACTCCTTGACTTGAATCGGGACAAAGTATTGCTCCTTGATAAGGTCTGCATTGGCCTCGGAACGTGCAAACGCAATAAAATCTTTCGCCAGATTCTCAGCTTGACCTTTTGTTACGAAATTGAGAGATCGGGAAAGAGGATAGGCACCCTTTTTTACGTTATCAACGGAAGCAATAAGTCCATTGAGAGGGATAAGCTTGATGGGCGTTCCCTGACTTTCATGATATTCGGCCGTACCTATTGAGACATATCCAATTGCCTGTGGATTTCCCATTATGGTTTTAATCCCTTGTTCGTTGTCACCGATGATAATTTGGGCCTTGATATCGGTGTTTTTAAGCTTTAAATAGTGGAGAAAAAGCTCAAGAGTGGATCGACCCTCTGCCTTATTTACAACGGTGATCGCTCCAGCCTTGCCTCCCAATTCTTGCCAGACCCTGATTTTCCCTGAATAGATGGATATGATTTGTTCCCTGGAAAGACTGGTGATCGGATTAGTTTTGTGAACAATCATGGCTATTCCATCCGATGCAATCGTATAACTAACCAAGTCTTTTTCTTCGGGATAGAGCGATCGAGAGACCATGCCGATATCGGAAAATCCTTGTCGGGCATCAGTTATTCCTCGCGTTGATCCACCCGTCTGAATATCAACACGAACTCCAGGATGCTGCTTTTCATACCTCTTACCCAATTCCAAGGCTAGCGGCGCGATCGTGCTGGATCCTGTTATCACCAGCTTATTTTTCGACGCTTCTCTGGCAATTACGGCTGTGCTAGTGCTTATCGCAACAAGCAAAATGAGACGACTGATAGATATCATCATATGTTCCTGAATTTTAGGACTGTGCGTTTCTCTCAAGGAGGGTGTCTCCCCTTGCGGAAATGATCAAGTCTGCTTGTTATTCCAGTATTTCATGAACAATTCAATGGATATTGAATTTCATATAATACCTCTGGCAAAAGGTCGACCCCTGATTTCGACTGCGCTTGTGTTTTTTGTAAAATCCAGGGGATAAGACTTGTCCAAGTGCTCCTTCGTGGTCCCAGCCAATCAGCCAAGATGGGAAATTTTTGATCCATCAACTCGAAATAAGCATTCTCCTTCGGTGCTTCCAATACTTCGAATTCAATGTCTGGAAAGTTACAAAAAAATCTTGCAGGGCATGAGTCATTTTGATGAGTATTGCCAGGGCTTGTCACATAAGAGTCATTTGACAGCAGGTTCCGACAGGCATATTGTTCATATATTAACCTTGGCCTCTGGGCTGTATTTTTTTTCGGTGGGAATCCATGTCACTGTTTGACACTTTGCTGCGCCGCATAGCAGCCAGAATTGCCTTGTATCTGACGTCTCCAAGTCCAGGATATAGACCTCATTCGACTTTCAATCCCGAACTCCTGGTTGCGACTTTGCAACCTTGTGACGTCATCCTGGTGGAAGGGAATCTGCGGGTTTCGACAGCAATCAAATATCTTACTCAATCGACCTGGTCGCATGCAGCTCTGTTTGTGGGGAATATTTTTAATGAGGCCGGGACGGATGACCCACATGTCCTAGTTGAGGCAGATTTCACTTTAGGAATATCAACAGCCAGACTGAGCAAATACAAAGACTGCCACGTGCGCATCTGTAGACCTGTCGGGCTATCAGAAAAAGATAAAGGCATCGTCATGCATCATATCGCATCGCGGATTGGTGCTTCTTATGATTTAAAAAATGTCATCGACTTGGCCCGCTATCTATTTCCAACTCCTCCTGTACCTATTCGATATCGTCGCAAGCTCATCAGTTTGGGTAGTGGGGAACCTACCAAGGCTATCTGTTCGAGCTCGATTGCCGAAGCTTTTCAAGCCGTTCGCTATCCGATACTGCCGATTAAGCAGGAAAAAAGTCTCGACGAATTGCGGCTGTCACCATTTGCTTCAGACAGCTTTAGGGTTCGGCATCACTCCTTGTTTGTGCCTCGAGATTTTGATATCTCGCCTTTTTTTGAAATTATCAAGCCGACCCTTGCCAACGGTTTCGATTATCATGCGATAAGCTGGTCGGATCGAGATTGACAGTTTTAAGTGGATTCTTGGATTGCTGTCGCTAGGGCTTGTGCTCACGCTTTGTAACAGTGCTTCGAATAAAATTCCAGGTAGTTTATATAAAAACTACTTTGTTGAATTCCAGGACCTTCTTCTGACAGGAAGCAAGATGCAACAAAGATGGCGTTCAGATGCTGTACTTTCGGCGGTTTCAACGCGGCATAAAATCAAGTTTTCTAATAATTTTTATCCGGATCTGAAACGAGCAGTCCTGACAGCTCTGATCGTGGGTAGTGTGCTCACGGTTGTGAATCTTGGAGATTCGATTTGGCATGGATCGCTATCCTTCGCTCTTGTTTTGAAAGTTTGCGCCACCTTGCTGATTCCCTTCACGGTCTCTCTTGTAACTGCGCGACTTACGGGAAAAAGCTGGGTACCAATCATCAACCAAATTGAAGAAATGTCACGACTCGATCTTCGTGGGCTTGCATTGAATAGAAAAACTATGGAGTTAGCACCTTTCGAGTTGAGTATGCAGAACGTTTTGACCCATTTTCGTAAAGACTTCAGTGCTTTACGCGATGAGGCTTACAACATGGGGCTTGAGTCTTCGCGACTTCGCTCCAACTGCGAGGACTTGCGTGAGGTTTCCACAAAACTATTAGAAGCAACGGAAGAAAATTCCCGAACTTCAAACTCGATGATTATTGCTTATGTACAGTCGTCGCAGCAGATTCATAACCTATGCGGTACAGTCTCCAAGTTTCGCGAAAATTCATCCAATAATGTCGCTTTGTCGATGGATCTGGTGGAACGCCTAAGTTTGATGACACAACGCTTTGAAGAATTGTCCCAGTCAATCTCCACAATTTCAAAACTTTCATCACATATTAAAGGCATTGCCTTTCAGTCGAAGCTATTGGCCTTTAATGCATCCATCGAGGCGGCACTGGCTGCAGACGCTGGCGCAGGCTTTTCTGTGGTGGCAGCCGAAGTAAAGAATTTAGCCGATCTAAGCGAAAAATATGCTCTTCAAATTAACAAAGCCGTCTCTTCGATTGAACTAACAAATGTAGAGGCTAGACAGGTTTTTTCGCAGCTATCTCTATCGATACTTGATGTCAAGATAAGCTCGGAGCAATTGTCCGCGGAAGCTGCGGAGCAGATTCGCCAGTTGTTGGACCTTGAGGCTTCGACTCAGGATGGTCAAAAAGTATCTGACAGGCTCTCTGAACAGGTTTTGAAAATTTCTTCGGAAACGCAAAGCATCGCTCAACGTCTTCATCATGCCTCAGTCAGTACGAATTTGGCTGTGGAATCTCTCTGTGGCGTCACTACAAAAATTCGCTCCATAAGTTCCGCCTATGTATTAGGAACGGAAAAAACCCCGCCTGAAGTTCTGTCTTCATTTCTGCATAAGGTTTATCCGTATCTCCTTGAAAAATTCGCACACTTTATTCCCAGGAGGCCAGAAATTGGCCTCAGTGCTAAAGCAGTCGTAGCTGCGGATAACTATCATCTCCTCAAATCCATATATCACAGTCTGCAAAAGCAGGACCTTGAATTGCCGGACCTCCTGTGGGTTGAAGGCTTCGACTTTTTGCCGAGTGACAATATTGTGGCTATTGATCGCATCAGTCACGCACTAGCCCAAACCTATGGATCGTGTGAGCTCGATCATGAACTGAAGGACTTTGTTAACAATTCAATTTGCGACTTCGTTGAACAAAAAAAAGTATTGTCGCCATCATTTCCTTACTTCACGTTGGAAAAAATCGCCCTACGCCTCATGTCAATGTCGCGATAATACGGACCTCATACTTTAAGATTGCTTTTTCGTCTGGCCTAAGCAGCCGCATGCTGCAGTTTCTCAGGAATAAATGAGGGTAATCCTCAACTGGCCTGAGTCGCTGCCTGTAAATTGTAGAATATTTGGATGTGGCAAGCTTCATGTCTGATATTTGGTGTGTTTTTAGTCTTCGTTTGGATGGTTCGGATATGGCAGATGCTTCTGGAGTGGTGGACATAAGATTTTTCACTTTGAATCAAAGTTCCTTTCTTAAAAGCTCCAGCCAAATTTAAACGTAAAAAAAGTGAAGGGGGATTTGGTGAGCAAATCCTCCAGCTCACTGACTTCTTGCGCAAGATATTCGCCGTTGAGAATCTCACCATTCTGAATCTGGAAATGTCTATATTCATCTGAAAAATTCAAACGGCCCCTTAGTTTATGACTATACCCGAACCAGTCTATAGCACATGAAAAGCCATTGAAATCTACAATTTCATTTCCGATGGCGAAATCGATGGCGGTGCGACGGTAGGTGATCCATTTGGGGTCTCCTGATTCGAAGTAAGACCAACCTGCTTGAGTATAAAAAGTACTGCCCAAAAAATATCGTGTTCTCATGCCAGCATTGATCCAAAGGGCTTCACGTCCCGTCAGATCGAATAGAGTATTGCGATCCCTCCGACTCGAATATGTCGAGAAATAAAATGCATCAAAGGCAAGGCTGGGGTTGCCATTTATCCCTAGTTGGAAGCCTAAACCAGACTTGACCAGTGCCGGTGCAAAGTTTGCAAATGCCTGCCATGTCTGATCGCGTGTACGATGCTGGCCTGTAAGACTTGTCTTGTCAGATAGCATACTGGTGGTCGCTGGTGCTTCATTTTCCGAGCTTGCATAGGCACCACAGCTGGCCATAACTTCCGCGATCAAACCCACTCCAAAAAACAACCCAAATCGGGTTCGGCTATTGAAAGAAGTGACGATAACCGATTCCATAAGTTCCCAATTCAAATAGAGACTCGAAACGATCCGATTCCAAATAGCGATATACGCCAGAATCGTGCCAACTGTAGTCGAAAAAAACCTCCTCTTGGTTGGCAACTTCCAGATTGATAGCAACACTCAGCAGCACCCGGATTGCGGTTGGAGGATAATAACCTGCAGGATACTTTTCCGGAAGGGCCAAAAAAAGGTCGCGGTCAAATCCATAAAGAAGGCCTAATCCAGTACTCAATGTCGATCCCACTCCATAAAAGTCCCGAAAGCCGCAGAATCTCAGATTGGTCTTCCAAGCAAGTGATTGGATGGATGTTCCGCCCACAGACTCTGGCACAAAGCCGAAACTTACATCGCTGCGAAGGTAATCAAAGGGCTGGTATCCAATACCGATCGCGAGCATGCCTGTGTAGCTCCCAGCTTGAGCTGTAAAGTAGTCCGGTAGCCACAGGGAGTCAGAGTCCTGCGCCGCTGTTCCTTGCTCGACACGGCTGATATCATCAGCCATACCGCGAATCTCTGTCGAACAAAAGGACAAGATAGCCAGAATATTCAACGCTCTAGTTTGCATTCGGGTTTACACTTATAAAACGTGACTGATTGATCTTCTGCGAACTCTGCAATTGAATAATAGATGCCGTTTGTCTTTGGAACTGTATAAATTGGTACTTCGTTGTATATGGCGAAGAATGATTCGTGTGTCCCCCTATGACCGTGAATGGAAGCAACGAGGTCACTGCTATCGTAAAGTTGCAGCCATTCGGCAACCTCGTCGGCAGTGAAAGCGTCAGCAACCGGAGGTGCGTGCGAATTAACGATGGGTTTATCTGCAAGCTGGCCCTTGAGCCACTGGAGGTTGGTGGTGCCGAATTCATACTTATTATTGTTCCACATAACAAACCTGAGACCTGCATATTCGAAACTATAGTCGAATGGTCCGAACATCTGACGGTAAATGTCTTTCCCTTTGGAGATCCCATCATGATTTCCGATCACTGTAAAATAAGGGACACGCGATTTTTCAAGTGAATCATAGGTTTGGATAAATTCTTCCAGGAGTCCAAAATCCGTTAAATCACCCAGAACCAGGATGAACTCCAGATCCTGGGTATTCATCGATTTTATGACCGATTCCAGATCCTCTGGCGTGCCCTGAGGGTCGGCTAGAAGACCAATTTTCAGCGGGAGTTGGCCAGCTTTGGTTCCCAGTTTTTCGATGTTGCGCATTGTTGAATGTTCGCGACCACCTGTAATTTTCGTGACCCAGGGGCTATAGATCGGCGGAGCACACGCCCCGCTGGTTGTTGCGACTAAACAGATGCCAATAAACGATGTATTCATTTGTTATTAATGTTCCATTATGTTCGGACAGCACTACATAGCATAGTATCGAAAGTCTGAATTCAATTCGCTGCTGTCAACCCGACCAGAAGACCAGCGCAGTGACAAAAGATTGATCCCTGGTGGAGAATCAAAAAGAATGTCCATTTTACCATCCTGAAAGCCTCCGGTGTTTAGTGTTTGACCATTTAATGTCACCTCTACTGCAGCCTCAGTTTTTAGAATTTCCTGGGTTTCTATCCTCAAGTGTGTTTTCTTCCCTAAAAAAGCTGCGCCAGTGTCTCTGCCGTCGAGCAGAATTCGATAGTAGCCCTGCACCCTTCCCCAGCTCAGATCTGCCAAGGGATAGAATCGGATATCATAGGCATTGCGAGGTTTGTCATGGAAAGGATCCGCAGGGTTAAGTCCCACCGATTCGGCCCAGATTTTTATGATTTCAGCATTACTGAGCAAAGGGTTGCCGCGTGAGTTGTCACCTGTGGGACTTGCTGGTTCAAATGGCATCCAGATGAAATCGGGATGAGAAGTTCGGGAAGCTCCCATCCATTCACCTCCAATGATTTCACCTGCTTCGTTCAGCTCGAGGATATACTGATAACTCAGGCGAGTGGGGGCGGGCTTTGTTCCAGCGCCCGCAGTTGTGAAAGTCGCATTTCGGTACGAAATATTCATATTGATTTGAATAAAGGATCGTGCTCTGGGATTAAAAATCCAGCTGTCCATAGGCGGGAAGACTGAATTCCCGTTCGCATCAAGAATTGAGTTCCGCAGCGCGGCTATCGCTTGACTTTCGGTCCAGGGGCCCTCCGCGCTGTAATCATAAGCATAAATGGGATAGTTCCAGACCTCCTCATCCTGATGCTCATCAAAAATAATCGGCTGCTTCATTCGTCCAAGAAAGTTCGTCAAGCCAACGTGAAAACTTCCGGGATTAACATCGTCACAGTCATCCATGATCTGTGGGTTGGCCCGCCCAATCGGCTTCTTTAAGATGTCGGCTTGAATCGCCCGACATCTATTCCCGGAAATAAACTTTGCTTTGGCATTCATGTTCATCTCGGATAAAAGAGCCCGAATATCAGCGACGGTGAATTCTGTACATCCATTTGTGCCAGCCGCGCAGCCCCTGGGACGATATACGCTGTTGACTGGATTTTGAAAGCGGGCTGCAGATACAGAAGTGCCATTGCAATGCCCATACCAGTTGGGGCTGGCCCGGTTGTGGTTTTCAATTTCCCACTGCACTGCCTTGGATTGCCCGCCATAGAAAGCGTTATCATATTTCGCCAGAGCCCCACCAATATTCGAGCCACCGGTTCTCTCGGGGTACCAGGAATCTTGATATGGAATACGGGTCGACGGCACCGAAGCGGTCCGATAGCGATCGAGTTCGCTCCATCGGGTCGTATACTGATCCTGTCCAAAAACACGCTTATAGAAATCCCGAATATCTTCAATTTCAGCCTGATCACTAGCATAGATGACAGGCCCAGTTCGAGCTGCGTAGGTTTTGGCCAGAGTTTGCGTTCTTTGGCATTCACAGCTGCCGATGAGAAAGCTTGTGAAAACTCCCAACGGGACAAAGAAAGACCGTGAAATTTTCATATGCCAACCCTTAGCTCATGTCCACCCGGCGATCGCATTCTGCTTTATAGAACGGAACCGGTGTTTGTTTAATTGGTGGAATTCACTAAATGTTAATATATAATCAGTTTAAGCTGCCATAGGAATTTTTGGGGTTCTGTTTGCAAGGCTTCGTGAACTTTGTACAATCTACAAACGAGTATAAAGGTTTATATATAAACATATTGACGAATTCTCAATAAGTCGATATTCTGCCTAAAATTTTTTATTGCGTTACTGGAGGTCTTTTATGATCAAAAAATTCTACAATCTTCTCTTTCTACTCATCTTGAGCCATTTCTCTTTGGGAACTATTTTTGCCTTCTCGCCTGAAGCTTTTGACAAGGAAAAATTCCAGGTTGCTCAAAAGGCGGGAAAGGTCGTTTTGGTTGATGTCTACGCAAAATGGTGCCCGACTTGCAAAGTCCAGCACGCCGATCTGGAAAAGTTTCTCTCGGAGCCAAAGTATAAGAATGTTCTGGTTTTCCGAGTGGATTTTGATGACAAACCCCTGGTTAAAAGTTTTGGCGAACTCATCGGAAAGCCTATCCCCAGACAGTCGACAATTGTTATTTTCAAGGGAACCCAGCAGGTTGCCTTTTCTGTTGCTGAGCAAGGATCTCAGTTAAAAGCGCAAATCGATAGGGCTTTTTAATCGTATGATGGCTTCCTATTTTCTTGCTATCGGCGCTGGCATATTGACGATGCTCTCGCCATGTGTCCTGCCGGTAATTCCTTTGGTTATGGGATCTGCTGCCCGTGCGACTCGATTTGGGCCAATGGCGCTGCTCTTGGGACTGATTGTGTCCTTTACCCTAACTGGTACATTCGCGACGGCATTGCTCTTCAGTTTGGGACTCCCTACCGATATGCTGGCCACGCTTGGCGGAATACTTCTCATTGTTGTTGGCTCCTTTCTCCTTTTTAGCTCTCTTGATGGCTTGTTCAAACGTTCGTCGACGGGTTTCTCGAACTGGATCAATACGGCGATTGGTAGACTCTCTCTCCCAGGGTTTCGTGGACAATTTTTGGTCGGATCGGTCATCGGTGTTATATGGGCACCATGCACGGGTCCAACCCTTGGAGCAGCGATTGCTTTAGCCGCACAGGGTGAAAATCTACTTCAATCGTTTCTAACGATGCTTTCGTTTTCCATCGGAGCAGCTGTTCCCTTGGCAGGCTTTGGATTTGCTGCCAATCGTTGGTCAAGGAAGCGAAATACCCTTTTGGAATTTGGTGAAAAAAGCAGAAAAGCCATGGCGGGGCTGTTTCTGGTGATCGGGATATCGATTTTAGCCGGTTGGCATAAAATTCTTGAAGCATGGGTTCTTAATCACCTGCCCGATTGGTGGCTTAGGATGATTACATCGTTATAGTGCGAAAGGTATCGAGATGGACTTTGATTACGATCTATTCGTTATTGGGGCCGGGTCCGGAGGTCTTGCTGCATCCAAGAGGGCGGCAAGTTTCGGAGCAAAGGTGGCGATCGCCGAAGGGGAAACAGTTGGTGGCACTTGTGTCATTCGCGGTTGTGTTCCAAAAAAATTCATGGTCTATGGCTCCCGTTATCCAGCTCTCTTTCAAGACGCCAAAGGTTATGGCTGGACAGCTGAAAACCCACGGCTGAACTGGGAACACCTGACAGCCTCTATCGACCAGGAGGTCAAGCGACTATCAGAGCTGCATATCAGCCTTTTGGAAAAGTCTGGAGTGGACATTTTTTTTGGTCGCGCCCGCTTCCTGGATCCCCATACGATCGCTGTCAATGACCAAAGCATTCGGGCACGGCGCATTCTCATCGCGGTCGGCGGTCAGCCTGTAATGCCAGAGATAAAAGGAGCCGAATGGGCCATAACGTCTCGAGAGATGTTTCAGCTGAAATATCAGCCTCAGCATATTGTCATCCTGGGTGGCGGCTATATTGGCTGCGAATTTGCTTGTATCATGCACGGACTTGGATCTCAAGTAACACAAATTATTCGTCGTGATCAAATACTGCACGGATTTGATCAGGATATTGTGAATGGTATTCAAAATGATATGCAGCAGCAGGGAATTCGTATCATTTCGAATGCCAGAATATCAGGCATACAAAAGCAATCACAGAGTTTGAGTGTGCGCCTGGAAGGTTCTGTTAGTGAATCCATAGAAGCTGACACTATTCTCGTAGCGACCGGCCGCGCTCCCAATATAGAAGACATGGGTCTGGAAAATGCCAGGATTGAAATGGATTCTTATGGGCCAGATAGAGGCAATATAGATGTGATCAGGGTCAATGATTTTAGCCAGACAAGTCAGCCGCATATCTTCGCTGTCGGCGACGTGACGAATCGCTTGAATCTAACTCCTGTGGCTATCGGCGAGGGGCGTGCCTTCGCTGATACAGAATTTGGCGGGCGAACGCGAGTCCTGAGTCATGTGACTATTCCATCAGCTGTGTTTACCACTCCAGAGGCGGCAACCGTGGGTTTAACAGAAACCGAGGCGCGCGACCTGTATGGTGATGAATCCATAAAAACATACAGAACTTCGTTTAAGCCTATGTATTACAGTCTCACTTTGAAAAAAACGCAAACGATGATGAAATTGGTCGTCGAAGTGGCGAGCGACAGAGTTTTAGGGGCTCATATGGTTGGTGACAACGCTGCAGAAATTATTCAAGGAATCGCGATTGCAGTTAAAATGGGAGCAAAAAAATCTGACTTTGATGCAACGGTTGGAATTCATCCAACTGCGGCAGAAGAGTTTGTAACGATGCGATAATGTCAATTGAATCACCCCCACGCCAGCCTGCTGGCATGAGGGTTGGCATCATTCAATCGCGCTTACTTCCAGGAGTAGGTAGGTTCAGTCGGCGTGAGCACTTCGCCATTTGACCTCTGCAAACTGCGGATCCACTGGTGTTTTCATAATGTGGTTCGCATAGTTGCTGATTGTTTTCATGGAAACGATGACGAGAATATCAAGCAGTGTTTGTCGGCTGTAGCCAGCAGCAAGAAACGTCTCCACTTCGTAAGGACTCACCCAGCCACGCTTATGGATAACAGATTGGGTAAAACTGCGCAAAGCCTCTGACTTTGCATCGCTCAAAGGCCGATCATTGCATAGTGCTGAAATATCAGCGTCATCCAGCTTCGCCATCTTTGCGATCGCTGTGTGGGCGGACATGCAGTAGACGCAATCGTTTGCCTGGCTCACGGCCAGCATGAGGATGTTCTTTTCTTTGGGATTAAGAGTTGAGCCATCTGCAATTTCACCCAAGGTAACATAAGCTTTCAGTGCGGCCGGCGACTCTGCAAGGCATGCCAGGAGATTGGGAACGAAGCCATATTTTGATTTGGCCATATCAAGGATTGGGGCGGACGCTGCCGGGGCGGTTTGAGAAGTATGGCATTGAAATTTAGGCATGCTTGACCTCCATAAATCGTGATTTCTATAGGCACGTCGATACACTAAAGATCTTGTTAGACTCACTCAATACACGATATGTTAATGTATAAACTTTTTCAAGGTGCTAAATATCTTATAATACGGTAGGTATAACATGATGAGTGCTGCAACATGGAGCTGGTGAGTTGATAAAAATAGACAAAAAGCAAGGAGGGCTATTTTTTGAGCTGGTCCACGATGCGATCTTCCATCTCTTTGATCTTGGCAGTTTCGGCATCACTGGATTCTGAATGAAAAATGGATTTCACACCAGATCTAAGCATTTCCATCTGCCTGGCAAAATTTCTGCAGTGGCGGCACATCATCATGTGCAAGCGCAGCTCCAGCCGGCGACGCCATGCCCGAGGTTCTTCGACGCTTACGATTTTCACGAAATCTTTACAGCGTAGCATAAGTTCTCTCAACGGCTTTTGCGATCGATACACTCTCGCAACTGATTACGTGCCCGAAAAAGCAAAACTCCTAAATTGGAGGCTGTAATGCCCAATGCACTGCAGATATGCTCGGACGTCTCTTCCTCTACTTCTTTCAGGACGAAAGCCATCTTCTGTTTCAAAGGAAGAAGATCGAGACACTGAGAAATAAGAACTCTTGTTTGGGTCGATTCAAGAAATCGCTCAGGACTGACAGGCACATGCGATGGCAACCAGCTTCCGCGTTCGTCAAAATGAGCATCCACAACTTTCTCGATGTCTTCAGTCGCTGCGGCACGTTTATTCTGTTTTCGATATTCGGAAGCTTTATTGTAAAGGATTCCAAATAAAAATGTTCGAATGCTCGAGCGACCTTCAAACCCAGGGGCCACATCAAAAAAAGTTATCCATGTTGATTGGGTAACGTCCTCAGCTTCGGACTTCTGAAAACCCAATCCCAAACAGGCTCGATAAAGTTGCGTCGTATAAAGACGCACAACGGCTTCAAAAGATTTCCTGTCTTTTTGGCGAATTCCGGCCATGAGTTCTTGTTCATCATTCTTCATCCAGACATCTTACCAGTCTTAATCAACCTGACAAGTTCGACGATTTAAATTTGGAAATTAAGGCATCGATCGAGTACGTTTTGGATCCGAATGCCACCAGCCACAGCAAAATGACTATGTATAGAGACTCTGAAAGGCCCATGAGTGACGAAAAGTCGGTCACATCTTCCCACTTTGCTGTGCCAATGGCCACCAGCATGATTCCTATGAGGGGCAGGCTCGACCACCTTGTGAATAGGCCCAGAAGAACGAAGAGTCCAGCAACAAGCTCCACGGCGCTAACGAAAGGTGCCTGTACATGGGCTAGCGGAATATTTAAAGACTCAAAATAAGCGACCACTTTCGGCAAGCTGTGAAATTTACCCCAACCCGATTCGATGAATACGGATCCAATTGTGAGTCGTGAAATAAGTTCTGGGATAGCTTTGAGAAGAGCTTGTTTCATTTTGTTTTTCCTTGGCAGAATAGAATTTCAAGTTTTATCCATTCGCTCGTAGTCGACATAATTTCCTCATCGGATATCTTGTTTTGAAGAGCGAATTCAGCAAGCTCATCCAGTGATCGTCCCTGGGCCAGGAATTCAAGCAGACTCATATCAGCAGGGCTTGGGTCCATAAACCGAACCTGATCCTGGGACCGATAGGCTAATATCGATTTTGCTTGTGCCTGATGCAGTCTAGCCGCCGGGTGCAGTCTCACTATAAAGTCGGCGCCGTGTTCAATATCATCCAGCAAGAGTCTGTCATGCGGATCAGCAGCATGACTGCATTCAATTTCCATCCAGGACCGCAGAGCAACTTCGTAGAGTTCTGGTTCCACTATCTGTATAAATTCAGGAAATAATTTGCTATATTCTGCCAGGTTTCGAGTTCGTGATGGGTTATGTTGGATAAAATCCATCAGAATCTTGTCTGCTTTTTCTGAATCCATGTTTTCAAAACAAATTGAAAAATCCTCTCGGATGGATTCGCTCATTCTTATGAAATACGCATCCTGATAAATCTTAAGGCGATGATAAACACCAATCGGCGGTTTTTCTGCAATAAGATCCACCAGGTTCGCTGGATGAGTTTTATCACGAATGGCCTTTTGGATAAGGTATTGAACTTCAGCCAGATTTTTTCGCAAGCCCATGGATCGCTCCGATTCGCAAAATTTCTTTCTCTAACTCCTGCCATTCAGGAATATGGCCGTCCCTCTCAATCATAGTGCTCCTCCTTCCAATCTGACTGATGTACCAGCTGTAGAGGTCCCACACTTCATCGCAAACGGGGGCATCGTGCGTATCAATCAGAAAACCGTCCATTTTGCTATGACCGGCCAGATGGATCTGCCCGACACGTTCTCCTGGAATTTGTCGCAGATAATCGAAGGGATCAAATCCATGGTTGACTGAGCTGACGAAAACATTATTGATATCCAGGAGGAGTCCACAGCCAGATGATTTCACAATCTTCTGCAGAAACTCGGGTTCCGACATTTCAGAGCCTCGAAATTCGAGGTAACTGGAAGGATTTTCCAATAGAATAGGGCGTCCTAAATAGTCCTGTACACGTGCAAGTTTTTGCAGGATTAAATTCAGGGCCTCCTCTGTATATGGAACCGGCAACAAATCATGCAAATTCTGTCCATTCATCCCAGTCCATGACATATGGTCCGAAACAACAAACGGATCAATGGCATCGATCAGAGCTTTCAAGCGACTTAGGTAGTCGAAGTCAAGCGGATCCACAGATCCGATGTTCAGGGAAACGCCGTGCATGGCCACGGGGTAGTCCTCACGAAACCGGCTGAGCGTGTGAAATGGTTTTCCGAAAGTCTGATTCTGCCATGGCATATAGTTTTCAGAAATGACTTCGATCCAAGTAACAGATGATGGCCTTTGTTCTAAAAAATCAGAATGGTGGGCGGGCCGAAGACCCACCCCAACTCCCATATCCTTAAAGTAAGGATTCATCATTATTCCTTTTGACTGCCGTCCACCTTTTCTTTGGCTTCCCCACAACCGTTTTTGCAGGAGTTCTTGTCACCCTTTGCCTTCTTCTTGCCTTCTTTGCCTTTGCAGCTGTTCTTATCTCCTGCCTTATGCCCTTCGCAGCCATTCTTTTCTTCTACCTGTGATCCTGCACCTTTTTGTTCTGGCTTGTCTTCAGCTTTGACAGCCTGTGCTGCAAAAAGGCCAGTAGTAATCGCGGTCATAAGAAGCGCATTCAACTTGTTGTTCATATTTCCTCCTTTAAGGAACCATTCGTTATCGGTCTACGCAAATGAGTGGATTGACCTCGGCAGATATTACAAATTATTTGGATGGTATTTTAACGGTCGTAATTACAGCTGGTTAAGGGGGAGTCCTGACAAGATGGAGTCTGAATAACTCTCATTCGTTCGCCTTCAGCTGATTTGACATTGGGGTGGGCGGCTTGTCTCGGAATCTAATTCTTGCGAAATCGGTAACTTCAATATGAACGTTGTCATGAGGGCGTCCTTCTCCAGATACAAGTCGCCTCCCAGCCCTGCTGCAATTGCCCGACTCATGCTGAGGCCAAGTCCCGGTGACATTCCGGCCGATTTTGTTGAAAAAAAGGGCTGAAATATCTTCTCCTGTAGGTTTGTTGGAACAACAGGTCCGTTGTTTGATATCTTGATGTAAACAAAGCCTTGAGAATTTGTAACGTTAATTCTTATAATGGGGGCTTGAGTCTTCTTTAATGCTTCAGTGGCGTTGTTTATAATATTGAATAAAGCCTGGGCTAGATCTCCGGGTCGACAGTCGATACAAACATCGATCTCTCCTTCATGCTTAAATTCGATTCCGTGATTGCAGGCAATACCGCAAAAAACCAAATCAAGCTCGGACAGTACTTCTGATAGTGATATGGCTGTGAGCGGCATTTCTTCACTTGTCTTCGCAAAGATCTGGATGCTGCTTACAACTCGAACTATGCGATCGACTGCCAAAAACATTCTTTCCATCGAGGTAGCGACTTCGTCAGCGGCAATAGATCCAGTTCTGGCCTTTTTATGCATAATCTCGGCAAGGCCTCTGACGATTGCCAAGGGATTATTGATCTCATGGGCAATTCCGCCTGCCATTTCGCCAAAACAAGCGATCCTTTCTGATTGGGCTGACTTTAGATATCCTTCGAAGGACTCTTCAGGTGAGAGGACCTGCTTGTTTACATCGTGTATTGTATCGCTGTTCGCTTCTTCCATCTCAATCCCCGGCGGAAAACCGAGGTTTAAGACGGCCTGATCGCTACTCTTGCGCTTATTCCGCGAAGGTATGATCCTATAGCTACCGTCTTTTGGGATCCGCGGAGGTTCATGTTGATCTTTGAGGCTAGCCTCAGCCTCATTGATTGTGCGATAGGCTGCTAGCAGACAAGATTGGTATCTCGTTTGAATCCATTGGATAAACCCAAGTGTTACTAGGGAAAATATGAGCGATGATGATAGGAGAAGCTCCTCGGCAGAGCTTCCTTGCTTGTAAGAATTTATGCCTAGTACAAGGGAGCAAAGACCAACATAGACAGCAATACTTTTCCAGGAATTAAAAAATTTCGCAAGAATAAAGAGACTTATAGTCAAAGGCAGCAAATATAATCGATAAGATTCGTTCAGGTAGTTTAGATAGAGCATGTGAAGAACTACAAGCCCTGATATCGCGATGAAACCGGATTCGAGGAAGTGATGTGGCAAATCTGTGATTATAGTGGCAAAGCCCAGAGCTATGCATACTAATAGTATCCTTTGATTTGGGCTGTCGACAGCAAATGGCAAAATCTGTCGGAGTGTGAAACCCCACAGAGAAAGAAAGACAACTATGCCGACAAGCAAAATTTGATACTGTTTGCGTGTTATTCTTTGATCTATGTTGATCATGATCTTTCTTTCAGTGTAAGTCCTGCCAGCTTGGTATTTCAGTTGAACAGGGATTGAAATGTTTCACATGCTCCATCTCATAGTTTCTAAGATGTCGTTTCGTTTTCCTGAATTCGGCCTGAAGGTGTGCGACAAGATTTACTGTCCGCTTCTTGTCACAAATGTGGTTGGCTCGGCCCTGACTTTCGATGACATGACAGATTCTCATCATGCTTCTCGCTCCCAAGGTTGCGCAGCTACCCTTCAACTTGTGTGCAATGTCAGCGACACTTTTTATCTCTTCCAGATGGACTGCTTTGTTTAGATCAGCAAGCATGATATGTGTATTGCTTTCGAAGAGTCGGATGACCTCTTGTAGTAGTTTCGAACTTCCGTCCTCTTCGTGAAGCTCCATAATCATTTCCAGAACCTTGTCATCGACAACAGGGCCTTCTTCGGGGTAATGATCAGTAGTTTGTTGGTCGGTCGCTTCTTGGGCTTGCAGCCAGCGTTCCAAAAGATGCAGGAGTGTGTCTCGCTCAATAGGTTTTGCCAGAAAGTCAGTCATTCCTGACTGCGCGCAACGAATTCGGTCCTCTTGAAGCACACTTGCGGAAAGGCCGATAATAGGAGTTGGTTTTCTATTCATTTCTGCTTCCATACGTCGGATTTCGATGGTTGCTTCGTATCCGTCCATTTCGGGCATCCAGCAATCCATGAATATGGCATCGTATTCAGTTAGTCGGACTGCATCAGCTGCAGCTGAGCCGGTTCCGACCACATGAAATTTGAGGTTGTAAGATTCAAGCATTTTTCTAATTACGAGCTGGCTAATCATATTGTCTTCAGCTACCAAAACCTTGCCGCGTAGCTGTTTTTTTTCCGCGATAACAGGGGACCCATTATGCACTCGTCGTGCGGAATGATCGTCGTCTGGAGTCTTAATGCCAACTGCCTGTGCAATCATGTTCAACAATTTTGATTGGATGAATGGTCCCTTGAAGCATATGACACGATGGTCAGCTGAAACAGAGGGGCTATCTGCTTTAGGTTCTCCTATAATGATAGTCGGGAATGTTCGACCGGGGCGTATTTTTTCTATCAACTCGAGAATGATAGAGTATTCGCTGGAGAGTGATGAAAATCCATCGACGATCACAAGATCAAAGTCGAAATCCTTCATGACTGACTCGCAAATTCTTGCTGATCCAGGCCTTGAATCCAGCGAATGAACGAATAATCCAGCCAGTCTTAGTTGCTCGCAGATGGTGGCTGTCACAGCGCTGTTCCCTCCCACCATCAAGACACTGCGACGACGTAGCATCCTGATGTGCTGTGGTGTGGCAATATGATGGGAGGCGACTTGAAAGGTTACAGAAAACCAAAACTTCGATCCCTCACCCTCGATGCTTTTGACACCAATCGAGCCACCCATAAGCTCACTCATTTTCGAGCAAATCGACAAGCCGAGACCACTCCCGCGACTGCCATGAGTCGATCTGATTTCACCCTGGGCAAACGGCTGAAACAGTCTGTTGGAAAGTTCGGCTGATACGCCAGATCCGGTGTCAGCTACATCGACTCGAACGGAGGATTTTTCTATTGTTTGGCTTGGGCAATGGGCTCGAACCGTGATGCTGCCAAGCTCTGTAAACTTAATGGCATTGCTGATGAGATTGCCAAGAACCTGCTTGAATCGACCTATATCTCCAACCACGACAGAGGGAACTGTTGGTTCAATGATGCAGGAAAGCAGGAGCCCCTTGGAAGATGCCAGCGGGGAAAACAATTCAATGACGTTTTCGATCGCGACAGAAAGTTTGAATTCGCAAGATTCCAGACGCATTTTTCCCGCTTCGATGGCAGACAAATCCAGAATGTCGTCTATTATTGTAAGAAGAAGGTCGCCAGAACTCCGAATGATTTCGACGCACGACTTTTGCTCATCATTGAGTTCTGTTTCTAAAAGACAACTGGTCATGCCGATCACTCCATTCATAGGAGTTCTGATTTCGTGGCTCATGTTCGCCAGAAATTGAGTTTTGAACCTGGCGATCAGTTCAGCTGCTTCTTTGTCATGCAATAGGTCGGCTTCGAAATTGTCTCGAAACCTTTGATCCACAATTCGATAGGACACGATAAATAGAGATGCGATGGCATAGGTTGCAAACTGAAGCCCTAGCCGACTGGAGCTCGATATGAACTCATCAAAAAAAAAGTGATTTTCGAGAGGAAATAGAGATAAGATCAGTAGAAAGGTGCATGACGCACCTGCATATAGAGCAAGACTGATAGCACCCAAAAGAACTCCAGAAATATAAACCGCCGTCAATGTCCAGACCAGGAATGGTGAAGCCAAGCCACCGCTAAATAAAACGCAAAAGGTAGGCGCCGCCCAAAGGGCCAAGCACGTGATTTGTCCGGAAAGTGAAAGCCTGTGCTTGCAAAAGAGGATATAAGCTATGCCCAGCGCGATCATATAGCCAACTGATCCCATGATTGAATAGTGGGCGTCAACTGCGATAAAAAAAAATGTATATATGGAGCCTAGGGCGATACCCCATCGGAAACTCATGCGGAGCAAATACTCGTGATATTTTGCATGAAATGTTGAGCGTGGAGAGAATGTATCGGGTCCACTACGTCCATTGGATTGCTGCACTTGATGAAGCTGCTGTTCAGCACTTGGCCTTTTATACATGATATATCTCGCTGAAAACGGATGTAATGTTTTTTAGCAGACAGGCTTTGCTCACAGGCTTTTGTAGGTAGACGTCAATACCTGCCTGCTTGCATTTTCCAATGCTGTCCGGCCCAGTACTGGCTGAGAGTGCGATAATTGCGCCTTTGAAGCCGTTTCGGCGTATTTCATTGGCTGCGGAATAACCGTCCATGCCTAGAAGATTTATGTCCATCAGCACAAGATCATATGTTTGCTCGCGAGCGCGCGCGACAGCAAGAGAGCCGTTGTCGATCACCACGACACTCGCTCCTGCCATTGTAAGCATTCTTGACAATATGAGTTGGTTTTCGACAGCATCGTCTACAACAAGCACCAGGCGCCCCTTGAGGAGGCTGGTGCTGACGGTCGAGACCTCATGTCCCTCCCTCGTCTGGTTCTGTGGCTCATGGCTCGACCGGACATCCGTGACGGCTGGCTGAATAACAAAAACATAGTGCAAGGTTTCGTCAGTCTCGTCGCCAAGACCAGGGATTTTGACAAAGATGAAATCTGCAGGCAAAATTCGAGATGTTCGGTGCACTGCTCGAGCTTGAATTGTTTCCTTGGCTGTCTGCCGAGGACTAGACTCGGCAAGGCGATGCAGGCAGTGTTTGAAATTCAGCCTATCTTCAGCAGAGAGCAGAAAGCTATCCAGGCATTGGCCGATCGCTTCATCTCTGGTCCATCCAAATGCTTGTGTCGCTCCGCTGTTCCATTCAGTCATACGGCCCTGCGAATCCAGACCGACAATGGCACTTGGGACCATATCGATGAGAACCCTCAATTGGTAGTGCCTTGCAAGAATGTGATTGTTTCGTTCACGGATTGTGTGCACTATTTTATTGAATGCAAAGGCAAATTTACGGACTTCTCCTGGACCATTCGAAGGAGGATTCGCTGAAAAATTGTCAGATATGAGACATTCAGCATAATTTGTCAATGCCGCGAGTGACTTGGAAACTCTGCTTGACCATAGTAGGGAAAAAGCAACTGCGACAGTGGTCATGAAGATTGACAATACTCCAATCTTCCAGCGTAGGATGCTGACTGGAGCAAAGGCTTCGGCCTGATCCATATGAGCCATGATACAGGCTCCGCCGCCTTCAGGAACAAAACGATAGCCGTGAATAACAGGCACTTCACGATAATCTGGCTCCAAGGCTTCACCGTCTTGTCCGCCAAGGCAGGTTATCATGGGGCCTGCTTTAATGGAATGGCTGTGTCCTGACGATGGATTGTATCGTCCCTTGGTCAGGAAAAGGCCGTTTGAGTCTGTTAGGAATGCTTCTCCAGAATTACCTAGACCGTATCGATTTTCGAAAATACTGCCAGTTTTTTTTTCAGTGTCATACTGCAAGATAATTTTGAAAAGTCCATCCAATGTAGACTGTTCGATCAGGAAAAACGATCGCCCAGATTCTTCCCTGACAAACCAGGCGAATTGCTCTTGCTTTAATTTGACAAGTTTTGGGATCTTAGTATCAACTCCACTCGACTGAATAAGGCTGAAGTTTGGTGATTCGAGCCACGCTGCCGACGCTTCTTCGGTGGCGACAAAAACATCAAGTGAGCTGGCCCAGCAATCTCTGAACTCTGCGCCAGCCATAGTGGCGCATACCCTGATCGTCGCTGTTAAAAAGTTATCTGAACGCTGCTGCAGTTCCTCCAGGATATTTACGAGCTCACGCTTTCGACTGTCGGCTGCGATGCCAACTGACCTGACTGTTTCATTTTTTAAAACCTGAGCTGAAGCATGAAATCCTACCCATCCCAGGATGAGGCTGGTTGCAGCGACGCAGCCAGCACATAGAAGAGTAAACTGACGCTGAAGGCTCCACGGGATTCCTACGAGATTCACGTACTGCTCCTCTGCTCGGACGTGGATTTGAATTATGTTTATATGTTAACATTTATTTGAATAGCAATGACTTTCAAATCCAAGCTTGACAGTCTTTGTGTGGGGAGCTTTTACAGGCGGAGGGGGTAGGAGCAGAGACCTTGCATTACCTTTGAAGGATGTGCTTGCTTGCCTAGCGGGCATATTAACACTTACTTAATATTTATTTAGCGGGAATGGGCTTGCAAGAAAGTCAGTTTTGTTGCTGACCGGGAACGCGTACAGGCTCAACAATTAATTCCATTGACCTGGATCAATATTCATATATAAACTTTTATCACTAGATTTTCTGACGTCTTCTGAGGAGATCCCCATGAATAAGTGCGCGGCGCTGTTGCTGCTTGGCAGTTTTTTGTGTTTTGCGGCAAATGGATATTCAAAATCCTACAAACTTGACAAGGAACACACGGAGATAGGATTTGTAGTCAAGCATCTGATGATAAGCAAAGTTCGCGGAAGATTTAATGATTTCGACGGTGAATTCTCTTTCGATGAAAAAAAGAATGTTCTTTCCGTAGCCAAAGCAAATATTAAGACGAATTCCATCGATACCAATGACAAAAATCGAGACAAGCATCTTCGCAGCGAAGATTTTTTCGCAGTTGACGAAAAGAAAGCCACGGCGGTAGGAAACTCGATAGTATTCGAGCTTTTGAGTCCGGCGCAATTTAAAGATGGTAAAGCGAAAGCCAGCGGAAACCTAACGATCAAAGGGGTCACTAAAAAAATTGACGTTGATCTGGAATTTGGTGGTTTGGCTAAAGACCCTTGGGACAATGAGAAAGCTGCTTTCTCTATCAAGGGCAAAATCAATCGGAAAGATTTCGGCTTGACGTGGAACAAAGCTGTCGAGGCTGGTGGAGTCATGGTTGGCGAGGATGTGGAGATTGTCATTGAAGCGCAGGGAACTGCGCAATAATCTTTAGGAGGTATGGAATGAAGTCGAATCTGCTCTCCGTTACGATGTCGGGAATGTTGGCTATCACCTCGAGCGGCGTGAGTGCTGCAGACAAAGCGCCGACAAAAAAAGCTGACAAGACCGCGGATGTTGGTGAGTGCCACGGCATCAATAGCTGCAAAGGACAGGGCGCTTGCGGTGGAAAGGGATACTCCTGCGCTGGGAATAATGCGTGCAAAGGTCAAGGTTGGCTGGAAATGTCCAAGGAAGAATGCCAAAAGAAAGAAGGCAAATTCAAGTCGGCCAAGAAATAGGCCAGAGATCTATAGACGGTATTTTATCCAAGAAGTTCATGCTTAAGGCAGGTGATGCTAATGGATCGAGCGGAGTTAGCTGTTGGCATCGGGCTCCGCCCGATCCACTATAGTGATTTTCTGTCGTACTCTGATCGAAGGGATCTCTGGTGCGAATTCATTTCTGAAAATTACATGTTCACTGGCGGTCGTCCCCTCAAAGTGCTGGAACAGGTTCGGGCGGAATGCCCTATAGCGCTGCATGGCGTTGCTCTGTCTATTGCGTCGCAACGCACTGATCGTGAGGAGTATCTACTTCGGTTGAAAGCGCTGATCCAGAGAATCGATCCTTGGATCGTATCGGATCACTTTTGCTTTACCGGCAAAGGCAGCCACAACTCATTTGACTTGCTCCCTGTTCCTTTTACACAAGAAGCAATCGAACATATTTCGAATCATATCGATCAAGCCCAAAACTTTTTAGGCCGTCGACTTTATTTTGAAAACATTTCCTCGTATTTCGGGTACCATATGTCGGAAATGGATGAGTGTCATTTCATCAAGCAGATTTTGCGACGAACCGGCTGCGGGCTCCTATTGGATGTCAATAACGTCTATGTTACATCCAAAAACTTCGGTTTCGATCCCTTCGGCTTCATCGATAGCCTTGACAGGGAAACCATTGGAGAGATTCATTTAGCTGGGCATAGAGACCTTGGCGATTTTCTTTTTGATACGCACGATGCCCCCGTTTGCGATGAAGTTTGGAATCTTTACGCGTACACGATTAGGCGCCTAGGTGGTATTCCAACTCTTATTGAATGGGATGAATCCGTGCCTCCCTTTGAACGATTGATGGAGGAACGTGAAATCGCCCTGCGAATTTTAAAGGACAATGAACATGCACCTCAGCGAGTTGCAAGTAAAGATCATCGATTTTATAACGAGCCATCTCAGTGAAAGTTCTGATGACATGGATAACGATCTTGATGGCTTTCTTATTCACTCCAATCGGCTTCGTATGCATAGGAATGGCTATGTCGAACGTATCAGAAGCGGCTTGTTGGATGTTTTTGCAAGAACAGAGACCCAGCTAGGTGCTCAGCAATTCCAGTGTATAGCGCAAGAATATGCTTGTTCAGTGCAGTTTGGCTCATATGACCTCCATCAGGTTTGTGAGAGATTTCCTGAGTATTTGAGAGAGTGCGGAACGCCCGACGCAATTATCGAACTCGCTGAATTTGAATGGAGATGCTCACTGTCTTTTCACGCGATAAGTTGCGAGACGTTGAGCTGGCAGAATATTCTCGAAGGTTTAAAAGAACATAGCGCAAATCTTACCCTTAAATTGCAGCCATTTGTCCAAACATTTAAAGCATCTACACCAATCTTTCATTTCTTTGGGCAGCCCCTTGCGACAAGGTTCGAGAACGATATGGCAATCCAAACAAAGATGGACGGCTTTGAGCATCTTCTAATCCTACGGTTCAACGGTGCAGCGAAATGTGAAGTTATTTCTGAACCCCAGGAAATCTGCTTGAACATGCTTATAAAAGGTTGTGATCTGAATGATGTTTGTGCGACCTTGGAAGCGTATGCGCAGGAAAACAATTCAGACGCAAGTGATATGATGCTTCATCAGTGGTTGTTTGATTGGGCAGACCGTGGTCTGTTCGCTTCTGAAGAAAAAAAACGATTTTAACATCGGGTTTTCTTGTTCCTGCCGAAAGCCGATCAAGACGTGATTTATCGCAAGACCCCTCAATTTCACGCTTCTTTTGTAAAAAATTCTATTAAAACTGATGGTTATAGTTTTGGGCTTGAGTCCGTACCATGGTACGGACCGTAAAGTACTATTGGGAGGAATGTTGCATGGATTCCATGACCATCGGAAAATTGGCAAAGCTGGCCGGCGTTGGTGTTGAGACCATCCGGTTTTATGAACGAAGGGGTCTCATCCAGAGGCCCTCCCATAAACCGGGACGCGGTTATAGAAAGTATGACCCAGTAAATGTAACCAAGCTGACTTTTATCCTGCGCGCCAAGAATCTTGGATTTTCGCTGAAAGAAATCAAGGACCTTCTGAATCTGAAGGCGGGCTCCAAGGCAAAGTGTGCTTCGGTAAAATCCAAAGCGCAGGCCAAGCTGGAAGAGATTTCCAGTAAAATTTCAGATCTCATAGCTATGAGGGCAGCACTCGAAAAGCTGATTCTGACATGCAGTGCGGAGATTCCTTCATCTAGCTGCCCGATTATCGAAGAGCTTGAAATGGATAAGGATATCTGCAAGGACGTTTGAAATACCGTTCATGCAAAAATCGAAAGGAGGTTTCAATGCCGTCCACGGACTCCAAGACTGATCGCACGCTTTTTGCCGGAGGGATCGCAGCAATTCTTGCATCCACCTGCTGCCTGGGACCGCTCGTGCTGGTAGCTTTAGGTTTTAGTGGTGCCTGGATTGGCAACTTGGCAGCCCTTGAACCCTATCGCCCGTTATTTATTGTTGCAGCAATCATAGCCCTGCTGCTTGCCGGGAAACGTATCTATCGACCAGCAAGAGACTGTAAACCAGGAGAGATTTGTGCTATTCCCCATGTACAAAAAGCCTACAAGTTGATCTTTTGGATTGTGGCTGCATTGGTTGCGGTCGCACTCGGATTTCCATATGTTCTGCCACTTTTTTATTGATTCAGGAGGCTTTTATGAAAAAATTGTTCACAACTCTGCTACTCGCCATGACTTCTCCTTTGTGGGCCGCCCCTCAGACCATAACGTTATCCGTGCCGGGCATGACCTGTTCCGCCTGCCCCATAACCGTTAAGAAGGCTCTTTCCAAAGTCGATGGTGTAGACAAGGCAGACGTGAGTTTCGAAAAACGTGAAGCCATCGTCACCTTCGATGACGCAAAAACCAGCGTGCAGAGTTTAACCAAGGCAACAGAGAACGCTGGCTACCCGTCAAGTGTCAAGCCATAGATTGTTATCGATTGCTCAGAATCTTTTTCACTGAATTTTGATGGTCAAAAAGAGGACGCTGTATGGTTACCCTAAAAATTTCTGGCATGACATGCGATTCTTGCGCGAGACATATCAGAGAAGCTCTTGAGAATCTGCCTGACGTGAAGTCAGCGATTGTTTCCTATCCGAAAGGCACGGCAGAGGTGGAAGCTGTGGCAGGCGTTTCAATGGAAATCCTAAGTCAGGCCGTGAAAAATCTTGGCTATAAGGTTTCTTTCGCTGACCCTTTGACCGAGCCTACAGAAGGTGATTTTTCGCACTTAGCACCGCAGACGGGACACCACGAAAAGACCGCTCTCAGCGGTCATCTTCATGTTGCTATCATAGGCAGCGGCGCTGCTGCGATGGCAGCCGCATTGAAAGCAGCTGAACAGGGTGCAAAAGTCACTCTCATCGAGCGTGGAACGATCGGCGGCACCTGTGTCAACATCGGTTGCGTGCCATCCAAAATCATGATTCGCGCGGCTCATGTAGCTCATCTGCGTCGGGAGAGCCCGTTTGACAAAGCCATTCAGGCCGCGCCACCGATAATCTTTCGTGAGCAGCTGCAGGCGCAGCAACAAGCGCGTGTTGATGAGCTTCGACACGCAAAGTATGAAAGTATTTTGAACGATAACCCATCCATCACGGTACTGCGGGGTGAAGCCCGTTTTCGGGATGGTCAGCACCTTGACATTAGATTTGCAGACGGCAGCGAGCGCGAGTTGGCGTTCGATCGCTGCCTGATCGCCACCGGCGCCAGTGCAGAGGTTCCGCCAATTCCTGGTTTGAAAGAATCGCCATACTGGACCTCGACTGAGGCCCTGGCGAGCGAAATCATTCCACCCCGGCTTACCATCATCGGCTCATCAGTCGTCGCCGTGGAGTTGGCTCAGGCTTTTGCGCGACTGGGGAGCAAGGTGACTATCATGGCGCGCAGCACACTATTCTTTCGGGAAGATCCTGCGGTTGGCGAAGCCATCACGGCCGCCTTTCGTGACGAAGGAATCACGGTCCTGGAGCATACCCAGGCAAGTCTTGTTCACTTTTCGGATGGCGAATTTGTGCTTACGACCGGACAGGGTGAGCTGCGCTCCGACAGGCTCCTGGTCGCCACTGGGCGTTCTCCCAATACACGCGAACTCGGCCTGAAAGCAGCAGGGGTCAACGTCAATCGACAAAGCGCCATCGTTATCGACAAAGCCATGCGTTCCAGCAGCCCGCACATCTATGCTGCCGGCGACTGCACGGATCAACCGCAGTTTGTTTACGTCGCAGCCGCAGCGGGCACGTGCGCAGCAATTAACATGACCGGCGGTGAAGCAGCCCTTGACCTGACAGCAATGCCAGCGGTGGTGTTCACGGATCCACAGATTGCCACTGTAGGCTTCAGCGAGGCCGAGGCCCACCATGCCGGTATCGAGACCCAAAGCCGACTTCTAACGCTTGACCATGTTCCCCGCGCACTAGCCAACTTCGATACGCGTGGTTTTATCAAGCTGGTCGCGGAGGCAGGCTCCAGTCGATTGATTGGAGTTCAAGCCGTGGCTGCCGAGGCTGGTGAATTGATTCAGACTGCAGCTCTCGCGATCAGCTGTCAATTAACAGTGCAGGAATTGGCCAATCGTCTATTCCCATATTTGACAATGGTCGAGGGCCTGAAGCTTGCTGCTTTGACCTTCGAAAAAGATATCAGCAAGCTATCTTGCTGTGCTGGTTGACTAGCGAAGTTCGTATATGAACAATAAGCCAAAATGGTTCATGATGAAAGCGTAGAAAAGTTTTGTAACATTTCCCTTTTTGTTTCGAATAAGATATCGGCAGGTTCTTCTGCCTTATTGCGAAATTCAAGGAATCCTGGCCAAAACGGACTATGGAAGGAGGAAAAAAATGGCTGAAAGCTACTATATGGATGAAGACTTAAAGAAATTTCCTAAGATCACTGAGTTTCAAAAAGCCATGGGCGAGAAATTCTTTGCCTGGTACGGATCAGTTTTTGAAGAAGGGGCGCTCACAGCCCGCGAAAAATCGTTGATTGCATTGGCAGTCTCTCATGCCGTTCAGTGTCCTTACTGCATCGATGCTTATACGCAGGATACCTTGCAAAAAGGTTGCAACGAGGAACAAATGATGGAAGCGGTACATGTCGCAGCAGCCATCCGAGGCGGTGCGTCCTTGGTCCATGGTGTTCAAATGATGAAAAAAGCCAAGAAATTATCGATGTAGGTAGCTATGTCTTCATTATTGTCCCGCCAATCAAGACTATCGTCCGCTGTGGAACAACTCAAGTATCTTGAGCAGCCTGATTTTGATTTGGAAAAGTTCTCTCAAAAGCTGACGGAATACGGACTTTCTCCGCTCAGACCCACAAAGCTGGAGATTTTTCAGATTAATCTCGGAAAAATGTGCAATCAGTCGTGTCGCCATTGCCATGTCGATGCAGGTCCTGATCGCAAAGAGATGATGACTCAAGAGACCATGCAGATCTGTATTGATTTGGTTCAAAGTCATCGTTTTCCTATCGTGGATCTCACCGGCGGTGCTCCAGAGATGAACCCTCACTTTCGATGGTTTGTTCAGGAGCTTCGTCGTGCTGGAGCACATGTCATAGACCGCTGCAATCTCACTATAATATTGGCAAACTCCAAATATCGTGAACTTCCCTCCTTTTTTAGAGACAATCAGGTCGAAGTCATATCCTCGCTGCCTCACTATTCACAGGGAATGACTGATCGACAAAGAGGAAGCGGAGTTTTTGATAGGTCTATTCGCGCTCTGAAAATGCTGAATGATGTTGGCTATGGCAAGGAAGGGACAGGGCTCAAATTGAACCTTGTTTATAATCCGTCCGGGTGTTTTTTGCCAGGTCATCAGGCCAGTTTGGAAGTGGAGTTCAAGAAACGCTTAAAATCTGACTTTGATATCGATTTCAGCAAGCTCTTTTGCATTACCAATATGCCCATAAGTCGATACCTTGAATACTTGATCGACTCAGGCAACTATGAAAGTTATATGAATACCCTGGTCAGTGCATTCAACCCTGCTGCCATTCCTGGAGTCATGTGCCGGAATACTCTTTCTGTAGGTTGGGACGGTGCTCTCTATGACTGCGATTTCAATCAAATGCTGGAAATGAGAACCCATAAGAAGTCCCCGCAGCATATCAAGGACTTTGACCTCAACGCCTTGGAATCAAGAAGCATCGAGATTGGTCAGCACTGCTATGGCTGTACAGCTGGTAGCGGTTCAAGCTGTGGCGGAGAAACGACCTTGCTAGCCAATCCGGGGGGCAGCAAGGGTACTCTGGAATGTCCTTCTCTTAAATGATGATTTCGTTCAAAATAGCAAATAGATCACTTTCCACTGTGGTTAGTGTTTCGCCCAGCTGTAAGTGCAGATGGGCGAACTTATTTTTTGGATTAGGAGAGAAGCAAATGTCTCACAAGTTGATTGGTTCCATTGCTGCCGCAGCTGTTGCAAGTCTCATCGCAGGAGGCGCTGCCACGCCAGCACTTGCCAAGGGCAAAGGGAGCAACTCCTTTAAATGCGAGGCCGGAAACGCATGTAAAGGAAAGAGTGAATGCAAAAGCGCAGATAATGCCTCCTGCAAGGGCCATAATGAGTGCAAGGGAAAAGGCATGATTATGACTAAAAATGAAGCAGCCTGCAAAGAAGCACAAGAGAAAAACAAGGCCATGTAAGCCTTTTCAG
Source organism: Oligoflexus sp. (assembly GCA_041736645.1). Classification (GTDB taxonomy): domain Bacteria; phylum Bdellovibrionota_B; class Oligoflexia; order Oligoflexales; family Oligoflexaceae; genus Oligoflexus. The sequence goes on from JBGSTF010000299.1 coordinate 99,257, forward strand.
TAGTTTATTGGAGCGGGAGCATATTATAGCGCCCGCTCTTTTTCATAAAGAACATGCGAGCGGAGCAGCGGCATGAAACCTGTCCTTCACTACGGTTTGGGATTTCGCCCACAACACTATCGCCAGGTTACTGACGGAGTGAGCACGGTGGCCGACTTCTTCGAAGTCATTTCAGAGAATTTCATGACAGCCGGTGGACGCCCCCGACGAATTATCTCTCAACTGAAAGACCGATACCCGGTAGTAACTCACGGTGTTGGACTCTCGATAGCAGGTCCAGATCCTCTCAATCCAGAATATCTCGATGCGCTGCGGTCTTACTGCCAATGGCTCCAGCCGGAGATGGTGTCGGATCACCTTTGCTGGACCGGTCGCTCGGCGCATTGTGCTCATGATCTTTTACCTTTTCCGTTGACGTCTTATATGCTTCAGCATGTTGCCAGTCGCATTCAGCATGTGCAGGACTTGATCGATCAGCGCTTGTATCTGGAAAATCCGAGTGCTTACGTTGGTTTCGCTGAAGACGAAATGGACGAGGCTACATTTCTGAGTGAGCTCGTGAAGGCGACTGGTTGTGGTATAATTCTCGATATCAACAACCTCTATGTGAATTCGAGAAACCTTGGCTATGATTCGTCAGGCTATCTCAATACTTTGTCTGCGGATTCCATAGGCTACATGCATCTTGCAGGGCACACTGTTCACCCGGATGTACGAATTGATACCCATGATGGTCCGGTTGCGGAAGAAGTCTGGGCGCTTTATCGAATTGCAGTTAGCAAAATGCCGGGTGTTGCCACTTTGATTGAGTGGGACGATAAAATACCGGAATTTTCCGAACTTAATGCTGAACTTGTGAAAGCCAAGCATATTAGAGATGATATCATCTCGTATAGTGCTTCCATAGGGGGCAAGCGCTCGCCTTGTCTTGAAGAGAGCGAGCCAGTCCCTTTGTCAACTCATATCAAGACGGAACTAGCCAGAGATCAAATGCTGGAAATGGTCTTTCAGGTGCAGAATATTGATCAAGATGATCAACGACTTAAGATTTTTAGAAATCATCATCACGTTCCGGCTGTTCGTGGAATCAACGTCTATAACGACGCCTATTTCTTTCGGATTCGTGATATTATCCGTGATGAATTTTTTACTCTTTATACGATGATTGAGCCCCACACATTTAATTTGATGGTGACCTCATATCTTCGCGAATATCCGCCGTCGCACTATGATATTAAAAAAATACCTGCTGAACTGCCAAGCTTTCTTAGAGCGACCACTTTGCAATACAGTGATCTATTTTCCAACCCTTTGCTGGCCGACATAGCAGCTTTGGAGCTAGCCCGCTTTGTCCTGTATGATGCTGGAGATGGCTTGCAGGACTTTGGGATCGAAGATCTTCAAGGCATCAGCGATGAAGCTTGGGAGGATATAATATTCCAGTTTCAAGCTTATGTGTGTCTATTGGAAACTCAATATGATCTGTCAGAAATATGGGATGCTGTTGCCAATCAGCAGCCTATCCCCATGCCAAAGTATGATCGTAGTTTCTATTTGATCTATCGTTTCGAGGAAAATGTTTATCATGAGCGATTGACTCCGGGGGAGATCGCCGTGGCTTATGCTCTTAACTCCTCCAGTTCATTCGATACAGTTTGTTCGGCTTATCAGAATGCGATGGAAACTTCACATGAAGATTCTGTCCATAATACAATAGCTATCATTGTCAAATGGACAAGCCTAAATTTGATCTATCCGAACTATGCGCGCGTTTAATCGTTTGAACATGGTTTCGAAAAGCAGAGAGGCGAGGAAAAACTCGCCTCTCTGAACAGAAACACCGCGTAACCCAAATTCAAGATCGGCGCCATGTGTGGAACTTTTCCAGGAACGCCAGTATGCGTTCAGGTGCATGAGCTTTTTTCCATACGCCTGCTGCATATTTATTCGATTCTGAAAATGTGGGATAGGGGTGGATCGTTCCAAGAATTTTATTCAGGCCAAATCCATGCTTCATAGCGGCAACAAACTCAATAAATGATTCCCCTGCGTGTGCTCCAACAACCGTTGCACCCAGGATCGTGTCCTTGCCTGGTACAGTCAGGACCTTAACAAATCCATGCGTGTCGTCTTCAGCTATCGCCCTATCCAGGTCATCCATGCCGTAGTTCGTGATTTCGTAAGCGATACCTTTTTCCTTCGCTTCCCTTTCCGTCAAGCCAACAGTTGCAACTTCAGGGTCGGTAAATGTGACCCTGGGAACAACGCGATAGTCAGCTTTGAATGATTTAATTGGAGAGAATAGAGAGTTTACGGCAGCATACCAGGCCTGATGCGCTGCGGTGTGGGTGAACTGATAGGGTCCGGCCACATCACCGACGCAGTAGATATTTGGGATATTAGTCCGCAGGAATTCGTCGTGTTCAATAGTGCCCCGTGGCATAAGTTTTATACCAAGTTCGTCCAGTCCGAATCCTTTGGTTCTAGCACTGCGACCAAGGGCCAGCAGAACCTCATCAAACTCGATTTTTTGCTCGCCTTTGCTGCTTTCGGTCACCAATCGCTTGCCTTGCGCATCGACTTCAAAGCGCTTGGCTTTGGCGCCATTGATCAAGGTTACCCCCTCATGTCGCAATGTAGCTGAAATAAGCCTGCTCACATCTTCATCTTCCCGACTGAGAATGCTTTCAGCCATATCGACGACTGTCACTTGCGATCCGAGCCTTTGAAAAGCCTGTGCCAGCTCGCAGCCGATTGGTCCTCCACCTAACACAAGCAGCTTTTTCGGCTGCACCCGAAGATTCCATACATTATCCGAAGTCAGATATTGAACGAGATCGATCCCTGGAATTTTCGGAACTATGGGCGCTGCTCCCGTTGCCACGATAATGTTTCTTGTTGTAATTGTTCGGTTGTTTACAGTCACTTCAAAAGGCGACAAGATTCGGGCTTCACCTTGAATGCATTCGACGCCTAGTGACTGATATCGCTCGACCGAATCGTGAGGAGCCACTGTTTTTATGACCCGTTGTACGCGTTCCATGACATCTGAAAAGTTGAAGTCAACAAGGGTCGACTTAAAACCAAAGTCTTTCGCTTTTTTGGCAATGGACATGGCTTTGGCCGATTTGATCAGCGCTTTGCTGGGAACACAACCGGTATTTAGGCAGTCGCCCCCCATCTCATGCTTTTCAATGAGAACCACTTTTGCTTTGACGGCAGCGGCAATATACGATGAGACAAGTCCACCTGAACCAGCACCAATCACTACGATATTATAGTCAAAAGACTTCGGCCGCTTCCAACGCGACAATGTTCTCCGAGTTTTGATGACTTCGAGCGCCTTGTTAGCAATCAATGGGAAAACACCAAGCAGACCAAACGACAGAAGAAGACCTGGCGATAAAATTCCCGACAGGGAATCCAGTTTAGCTAGCTGTGTACCCGCGTTTACATAGACAATCGTTCCTGGGATCATTCCAAGTTGACTGATGAGATAGAAAGTCGAGGTTCGCATGGATGTGAGACCCATGAGGAGATTGATCATAAAGAACGGGAAGATTGGAACCAAGCGCAGGGTGAATAAATAAAAGGCACCTTCGCGGCGAATGCCATCATTGATGACGGCCAGACGTTCTCCGAAGCGATTCATCACTGAATCACGTAGCACAAAACGAGCTGTGATAAAAGCGAGGGTGGCCCCCAGACTGGAAGCAAAAGACACAAGCAGGAAGCCTGGAACAAGCCCAAAGAGCGCTCCGCCGGCCAATGTTAGGATTGCTGCTCCGGGCAGAGAGAGCGCCGCGACGGCAACATAGGAGATAAAAAAGGCTGCCAGAGTCGCAAACTGATGATTTCGGTAGTATTCCTGAAACGAGTCTTGTTGACTTTTCAAGTATTCAAGGCTCAAGTATCTATGAAGATCGAAAACTTGATAAGTTACGATCAAAATTAAGGCAATTCCAACGATCGCAATTTTCAAAAATCTTTTCTGCATGCCGCCATTCTCCGATTTTACAAGACTCATTTGGCTTTATTGAGATTCCAATTGTAGTCAAGATACTTCATATCCCTGTTTTCTTTGATCAATGTCCGAGCTTCTGCGGGGCCATATTCTTCCAGAACTTTTTTTACACCACCTCCCCAGGTTTCAAAGTCTTTTCGGTACCAGTCAAAAATCTTTGAAATTCTGATGATCCCGGTTTTTTGATTGAAATCATTTCGAGTGGAATCGTTCAACCACTGACGCATTTGCTCGTTCAATTGCCCGTCGAGCCGTGCTCCAAGGTAGGGTTCTGACCGAAGTTCTGGACACGAAATGGAGGCACAATTAACCGCGGCATGCACGCGATAGTCCTTATAATCTGGTCGAAGCACGTCATGTTCAATCGCATCCAATGTTGTCGCTTGACCGTCAAGCAGTTTAAAAAAGGCTATCTTCCATGGGCTTTTGAACAAGCTGCCAACGTCTTTGATGCCCTTGACGGGATAGTGATCGACGATGAGTTTCACTGTCAAAGCATTGTATGCATTGATGAGAAAAGCTTTCTGGTCATTGGCCGACCAGTTCTCAAAGTCTGTGCGGGGCACTGTCTGTATCATTTTCAAGTAAAGCTGAAAGGGATGGTTTTTATCAGATATATCCTGCTTCAGATCCATGTACAGTACTCCACCCCCAGGGCCAACATAGCGACTTAGCACCTTACCCCAGTCAGCGTGGGATTGATCGAAGCCATAGGCAGCATATGACCAGATGTAAACCAGGACTAATACCAGCGTTCTATTCATCCAGATTCCTCCAGAAAAGGTGCTTTTATGTGAAAGTCGACCTCTCCACTCAGTGAGTGGAAGTTTTTGGCAAAAGATTACATATAATTTCAACTAAGCGTAATTGCTGCATTTTGTTGATGAAAGACTTCGGGTGATGAGCAAAGTGTTCAAAAATCGTGGCCAGGTAAGTGCCATCATCAGTTTTACATAGCGTCATAGTCAAACGATTCTGAACAGTTGGAATTGAAGCAGTCTTTGCCCGCCAAGTCAATATAGTTGACATCTAAACTTTTGCACCGGTTCGCCGAATCCATTCATCGAGATCGTTCACAAGGGATGGAAAACATCATGGGAAGAATTGGGAGATCAGCCGTAACGGCTCTGATCGTCGGTACAATCCTCATTGCAGTGAATCAATATGAAGCTCTAGCAGCCGGAGAGTTTACAAGCCCCTTGCTTCTTAAAATCGCGGTTACGCCTTTGGTGCCTTTCATGGTATCGCTTTTCAGTTCGTGGATGACGACGCGATTGCACAGGACAAATTGGGAAAAAGCCAAGAAATCAGCCATGGATCTGGCTGAAAAGTCCGGTGCAGAAGCCGAGACTGCAATTTCGAAAATTAGCGAAAAAAGTCAGGAGATGCGCTCTGCTGCTGAGCAGGTGGCTGTCCGTGCGAATACTGTTTATGATGGCATCGAGAAAGCTTCCATGCTCATCCGCAGTGTAAAAAGTCGAATGACTGAAAGTGTCGATCTGATCAAGGAGGCCGTTGAGGAAAATGAGGTGAGCATCGAAAAATCACAGGATGCTGCGGCCTCAACGAAGATGCTAGTCCAGGCCAGTCTCAAAACCAACCAGGAAACTATAGCCCAAGCTACCAGCCATCTGAGCGATACCCGACGGGCTGTCAATGAATCTGTCACGAAGTTCGAAGGTCTGGAAGGCTGCTTGTTGAGACTCAGGCAGGTTACCCAGAAACTCAGTTCGAACGGAGCATCGATACAAAATATAACGACAACTATCAGTGAAATCGCCAACAATACCAATATGTTGGCAATTAATGCTGCTATTGAAGCCTCAAAAGCCGGCGAACACGGCGTGGGATTTGCTGTTGTCGCCGAGGAAGTCCGTAAACTGGCCGACAAGACCAAGGAAGCAACCCGAGAAATAAACTCTTTCATACACCTCAACAAGGAATCGATCGACGCGACTTTGGAGGGAGTGGAGCTAGGCATAGCAGATCTTGGAGCCACCAAGGGATCTATTTCGCAGACCCGCGGGCTGGTAGAAGAAACCATGACATCTCTACGAAAGGTGAATGCATCATTTGATGACCTGCTAATTTTCGCAGAGAAAAATTTTGGTCATATGAATGAGATGATTGAGCGGCTGAGACATCTTTCAAATGTTACTGTGAAGCTTGGCACTGGTTTGGAGCGACAGCACTCTGAATTCCCTTATGTTGAGGAAGCTGTCGAATCAAGCAGGGTGAATTGCGATGCCAATCGGCGTTCGCCTGCTGAAACATTGAGGCGTATTGATACGCTTATTGACGAAGTAAAAAGTCTGGAAAACCTGATTCAGGAGATTCCGAAGCAGGTCATCAGTGTTAACGATGAGTTGCGAGTGGCGGCCTGAATATGTTCCTAGCAGAAGCCATCGAAGGGCTGAAACTCAATCCACTGGATGATCAGCTTTACCAAGCGATTCGCGTACTGTTGCGATCTGCTTCTGCGCAAGATCCACATCTTTCGGGTCTAAGGTCGATATTTGACAGACTTGACAGCGGTTCTCTTAAGTTTGTCGATCTTGAACAATCTTTGGCTGACTTGGATTTGAGTTCATTGTCGGCTTACGAGATGGATGAGGGGCATTCTGAAACGCAGCTTCAGTTAGTACATCAGGACAAATTGGATTTGGCACTTCTTCCGACATTTCTGGAAGAAGTCGAGGATCATATCGAAACCTTGGCTGCTTCCTTGTCGAATATTGATCCCGTACAGATCAATAAGCTGGATTTTAATAGTCTTTTTCGCGCGGCGCATACCATAAAAGGGAGTGCGGCTAGTGTCGGCCTCAACCGCTTTTCTTCCTGCATCCACGAATTCGAGGATCTCTTGTCGATGCAGCGTGAGCATGTATCTCTTGAGGTCTCCCAGTTCGGATCCATTGAATCCTTCGTCAAGCTTCTTGCACGTTCGTTGCCGATTCTCAAACGTGGTGATTTTGATAATGTCCCCTATGATTTATTGACGACTCTCAATAAGTTTGCCCTGTCTGCAGAACCAGTATCAGCCGATATACAAAGCCGAATCAACGCAGCCATGGCTCTTCCCCAAGCAGGGGCGGTCGATGTATTAAAAATTTCGGCTCAGCGAATCAATGCTCTTTTCAATGAGGTCGAACGGCTTCAGTCCATGCTTACCGAAACTGACAGAATTATTCATCATCTTGTGAATGAAGGTTTTGTCCCTCATGTCCATAGACGAAAACTTGGGGACCTTCTTTCGTCTGAACGTTTGATTACCAATCAACTGCAGAAGGAACTTATAGCTTTCCGATTGGTTCCCTTTCGGCAACTTCTGCCAAGGATTCGCCGTATCGTGGATGATTATTCGAAAGCAAGCGGCAAAGACATCCACCTTCTCGTTGTTGGCGAAATGGTTGAAATCAAGAAAGCAGTTGTTGATCGACTCGCCGATATACTCCTGCATGTCATTAAAAATGCGATGGATCATGGCCTTGAGAGCGCGGAAGATCGCGCCCGCTGCGGTAAGCCTGCTCACGGTGAAATCAGGCTAACAGCTAGAGTAAGTCGCTCACAAGTTATAATAACCGTACAGGACGATGGCCGTGGTATTGACCCGAAAAAAGTCCTCAAGAAGGCGATGGAAAAGGATATTGTAGCACCTAATGAAGTGGCGTTGCTAAGCGATCAGGACATCGTGAATTTCATTTTTATGCCAGGATTTTCCACAGCGGAAAAAGTAACCGCGTTTTCGGGGCGTGGGGTCGGCATGGATGCTGTCAAGATGATGATCAATGACCTGGGTGGCAAAGTCGCTCTCACATCGCTCGTGGGTCAAGGCAGTCGTGTTCAACTGATGTTTCCGGCAGATTTGTCAGTCGAAGATATAGTTCTTGTCGAGTCAGCAGGCCAGACCTATGCGTTTCTGCTGTCTACCGTCGAAGCTATCATTGGGCTTACCGATGAAGACAGAAAATCGCTGGAAGCTTATCCATACTATGAGACAGACTCGATTCTTATTCCGGTAGCGGCCATGGATAAACTGCTCATGTCCAATCGCAGCTCATCGCCACAGGCGCTTCTTCTGGTCGAAGATGAAGGAAATCGAGTTGCTATTGTAGTCGAAAAGATATTGCGCAAGGAGCAGGTTATTGTTTCACCGCCTCCCCCGGCATACGTTGACGCGCGACATATTACGGGGATTTTTGCGATGGATGATGGATCACTTTGTGCCATTATTAATCCGATTGATCTCTATAATCAGCACCAAAAGCACCACGAGGGGTTGATCCATGCCGCATAAGGTTGTGGTTGTGAGTTGGGCTGGCAAGGATGTCGCCTTCATGGCAGACAATCTTGAGCAGTATTTCAGCATTGAAAAGCCGTATCGCCTCCCCTTGGTGCCATATCCCATAGAATGGATTCAGAATTTACGGGGACGATGTATTTCCTTGTTCAGCTGGTGGAGCGTGCTCCATAGCCATGATGTCAAAGGATTTCATTGTGACTCAAAAATCACAGCGAATGCCTGCCGACACGCACTTCTCTATAGCTTCGGCAGTGCACAAGTTGGATTTCCTGTGGACGAGGTTAAGGCCATTCGATTACTGGAAGACAACCATATCGGATCAGTCAGTGGGGGAATGGCCTCCGATTGGATAAAAGGATCGATCGAGGGAATGTTATGGCTGGACCCATTTGCACTCTTCCAGCAAGCGTTGGACACGCAAAAGGACAAGTCATGAAAGATAAGCGCAAATTTGATATGCCTTCGAGCAAGATCATAAACAAGATGGGCTCCAATATCGCCGAACTTCTAGAATTCAAGCTGGACGTTCCGCTGAACGGAGACGCTCAGTCGGGGCGATTTTTAGTCAACATAGCTAAAGTACTGCTCGTGACTCCATGTCCGCAATTAAATCCCGGGCCAAGCTCGAATGGAATAATTTTGGGAACAACATTTGTTCGTTCCATCGTCGTGCCCGTTTTGGATTTGGGTTGTGTGATGGGTGCACCAAAATCTGCTCATATCATGCCAGCTCGTGATCTAATTGTTCTGTCTTTTATGGGTGCGAAATATGCCATACTAGTAAGTGAAGTGGTGCGCATTCACTATCTCAACTGGAAAGAAATCTATGCTACGGAGTCAGGTGGTGATAGCTATCTGGTTGGTGTAACTCGTATTAACGATAATCCCGTGAGCCTCATTGACCTTGAAAAAATTGTCATCGAGGCATTCCATCTTAAGTTCGATGATATGGACGAAAACCAGACTTCAGCGTGCAATCGTCGACTCGCGATCATCGATGATAGCCAGGTGATCCGTGAACTTATAAAGACAGCTATGCTTCGCAAAGGCGCGAAGATCGATATGTATCCGTCTGCTGTCGTATTCCTTGAACAACAGAAAAAGAACTTCGAAAGATACGACGATTTGATTGTTGATATCGAGATGCCGGGTATGGACGGTCTGACACTGACGGGTTTGTTGCGACAGGACCGGCGATATGCGGCTACGAAGATCTATGTCTACAGCTCGTTGGATCAGCTTTCCCTGAGAAAAATGGCTACTGAAGCAGGAGCCGACAGTTATATTGTCAAGCACGACGTCGCTGATCTATGGGCAGCGATTGAACAGAATTCCAAGTGACGGTTCGGGGCTTGCGGGGACGGCGAAATTTTTGACTAGCGGCACTAAGCTTCGCTATTACCAGACAAAGTGTAATCATAATCATTTAGAGCTGTCTTCAACCGCCTTAATGGCACCGAAAGACGCACACAACTGTTGAGCTGGCTACCACGGAAGATCGGGGTTACACCTGTCCGTGCATGAAAGGTGCATCGTTCGTCGTTGGCAGCGTCACACCACTGTTATCTTCTTGCGTCAGACGCTCCGCGAGCTCGATCAGGGACGATATGGAAAGATCAGGAGCGTCAGCCAAGGGGAAAAGCTCTTTCCCTGGGCGCTTCAGAAACGCTGTCTGCATACCGGACCAGGCGGCCCCCGCGATATCCCAGCCATGCGACGCTACGAGCATGCAATCAACCGGTTTGACTCCCATGCGCCTGGCCGCCCACTGGTAAACAAGCGAATGGGGTTTGAAGACTTTGACCTCATCAACACCGATCATAAGTTCGAAATAGCGTTCCAGGCCTGCCTGTTTCAATTGAGTGGAGACAACTGGAGTCGGCGAATTGGTTAGGGCCACCAGACGGAACCCTTTTGCCTTGAGGCGCTCCAGTCCCGGCTCAACGTCGCGATGCCCAGGCAAGGATTTCATAATTTCCATAATACTTTTCGCCTTCACATCATCGATTGGGGTACCCAGGCTGGCACCAACCATCTTCAGACAGGCCGCACCGATATCGCCGAAGTAAAAATAATGTTGGGACGAGGTCACGACGAGCGAATACTGGAGCAGAGTCGTAAACCAGACTTTCGAGATACCATCTTTTCCTAGAGCGATGTCGACAGCCTCATGCAGTGGCCTGGTATCGAGGAGCGTTTCGTTCACGTCGAAAAAAATCACGGCGGGATTCAGCATCCGTAACCTCTTGCCTGGTTTTATGGAGCCCTACGGCCCGCTGCTTGATATTTCCAGTGAAGATATCGCGTCGAGCATGGCTCATTTTGAACTCGGGCCCACTTTTGCAACAATCATACCTTTACCTTGACCCATAGATACCAGATACCGGAACAGCTCTTGCATCCTGTACTTTCTGTCGGACTTCGGAAAACCTGAAAGAGAGGGCCTGCATGGAATCAATGAGCAAACCCCAGCCATGGCATCCAATCAATGCTGCGCCACGCATGTCATACCCTGCCATCGAGTCCCATGGGGTGATCGGTGATCGCAGGACTGCGGCGCTGGTCACCTCTGATGGCACCATCGACTGGCTCTGCCTCCCCGATTATGACGGCAATCCTTTCTTTGCGGCGATCCTCGATGCGAAGGCTGGTGGGTTTTGGCGGCTTGGCCCTGCCGCTGCGATCCAGGGCAGGCAGGAGTATCACCCACGCACTGCATGCCTGACAACCACTTGGGATTTCGGGAGGGCCAGGCTTGAGCTGCTTGATGCGATGGTGTGGCCGGAAAGCGAGCGACCCTTGGAAAGACGAGGACAGCGCGTGCTTGTGAGACGGCTTCGCGCCACCAAAGGAATGGTTCACTGTGAGCTGGCACTTAGGCTTTCACGTTCCATTGCGTACGAGGAGGGCGAGATTCCTGCTCACGATCCTTTGAGCCAGGATTCGGCTATCCTCTGGACAAACCGCCCGTTTCAATTTTCAGGAGTCGATGAATCGGCATGCTTTGATCTTTCCGAGAACGAGGAGCTTTGGGCTGTGTTGACGAGTGGTGATGGCGAGCCGATCACGACAGTCACGGCGGCTCGGCAGGCTCTCGCCAACACAATTGAATACTGGCAACGCTGGTCACAAGACGTCATTTATACCGGCCCACGACAGGAGGCCGTCCTGCGCTCTGCGATCACAACCCATTTGCTCGGTTATGCGCCCAAGGGTTCGTTGGTGGCTGCGCCTACCACGTCTCTTCCTGAGCGGATCGGGGGTCAAGGTAACTGGGACTATCGCTACGCTTGGATACGTGATGCTTCGCTCTCCCTGGCCATTCTCTCGCTTTTGGGCCCTCGCAAGGAAGCCACGCGCTACATGGATTGGCTCGCAGGTCTTGGTTCGAATAACGAGATGCCGCTCCAGGTCATGTACGGCATCCGCGGCGAAACCCAAGTACCTGAGCAGGAACTGAAGGACCTGGAAGGCTATCGAGGCTCCAGCCCCGTCAGGATCGGAAACCGGGCTTTTGAGCAGTTTCAACTGGATTCACTCGGTTATTTTGTCGACTGCGCCTTCATTTATTTCGAGCAAGGTGGAGAGTGGAAAGCCGAGTACTGGAACCTCATCGAACGCATTGCCGATTTTGTCAGCCAGAACTGGAAGCGCAAGGACAATGGCATTTGGGAACTACCTGAGTTGCAGCATTATGTTTCGAGCAAAGTGATGAGCTGGGTTGCTCTGGAGCGCACAACCCGGCTCGCAGAAAAACTCGGGCATACGGACAAGCTCAATGCCTGGAAATCAGTCATGACAATGATTCATGAAGAAGTTATGGCACGCGGTTGGAGCGAGAAGTCTGGCTCCTTCCGGCAGTGCTATGGAGCTGAGGGTCTCGACGCCTCTGCGCTGCTTATTTCGGTTATGGGATTTCTGAAGCCTGATCACCCTCGTGTCCTGGCTACCATGGAGCACATCGCTTCGTCTCTGATGATCGATGGCTTCGTGTACCGATTCGATCCCTTAACAAGCCCCGGTGGTGGCAATCTTCCTCTTGGCGAGGCCGAGGGCGCTTTCCTGCCATGTACTTTCTGGCTTGCGACGGCCTATGCAAAAGCTGGGGAGCCCGATAAGGCTGAGGTGATCCTTCGTCGTGCAGAGGAGATTGCAGGCTTAACTCACCTTTTCGCTGAGGAGGCCGATCCCAGACTTCACTGCTGGCTCGGCAACACGCCCCTCCTTTTCTCTCAAATTGAGTATGTCCGTGCTGTTATGGAAACAGCGAAGAAACAGCCACTCCAAGCTGCAAGAATGATGATCGGAAAAGGCCGGCTCCATCTCCGCCGCATGACCCAGGCCCTGTCTCGACATTAGCGTATCTCCACAGCCTCGTATGCCAGCACCTGGTGCCGTTTCTATCCATTGATGTGCTGGCGCACGGAAGCGCACGTCCGTCATCGTACACGCAGCACGCGCACCGCTTCACGTGTCTCGGAAATGCTTAAAGCCGCGATAGCGATATTTGCGATTGCCCCGACCACACAGTAGGGGCACCAGGCCTTTTCCTTGACCGGCATTTGATAGAAGTACCAGGAGGCCGCAAGCGCTTCACCCACTGACTTGAGCGAAAAACTGATGGGGAGCAGTGGAAACTGTTTCACCCGATCCTCACCTCCGAAAGCTGCGAGAGGCACATTGAGGGCCAGGCTCGCGAGCGAAATCGCTCCATCTGGAACGTTCCATCGATAGGCGGTTTTGGATGAATTGACTTTATCAGAATCGAAATTTCCAACTGATGGATCGGGAAGATGATGAATGATACCGTTTTGCAGGAGCGTCACAGCCGTCATCGCAGCCATTCCAATCAGGGAGAACGCAATGATCCCCCGTCTCCGACGTAAGTTTTTTGAGTTGCTTTGTTGCAGTTCCCTGGCGAGCGTCCTGGGGTCTTTGATGAGGTTGCTTAATTGATATGCTAGAGCGCCAGTCATGCCAAACCTCCTATTCCCGTTTAAAACTGTGATCTCTGTCAACACCCCCTGGGATGCAGAGGTCGATCCAGTTTTTTTTAATGCAAGATCAGGCCCGGCCTGTGATCCTTGCCATCGCATGAAATCTGGCTGAATCGTCGGTCGCGATAGATGCCTTTTCGTCATGGTAAATGTTTACATGTAAACGTCTAGCTCCAAGGGTGAAACAATAAAAAGCATCATTGGTCAGTTCGTCTGCCTTAATATTGGGTCTTAAACTGTTACCTAACGACGTTTGTTCTCAAGGAGGTTGAAGAAGAAGCAACGGAAAAAACTGTAGTTTTTTGCGAGTCACCAACACTCATCTGGGTGTGCTTCTTTTCAAAGCATGCAATTAATTGTGTGATTATATTGAACGAAATAGTTTGTGAAAATTGCCATGGATTAGCTGCAAGTATATCGTTTAAATCGTGTGTTCCAAGGATCGTCCTTCCTTGAAGCGGAAGGTTGAGGTGAACCTTCACGTGATGATGTGCCGCCATTGTGGGGCATGCGTCAAGCAGCTCGAAATGATTAAAGATGACATGTGCTTTTTGTTCAACTGGACTTTGCGCGGAATCGAGTAAGTTGGCTTCTCTTTTGCAAAGCATAATAAAGAGTTGTGCAGTCGACTCCAAGATGGCCCTGACAATCCAAGAGAGGAGTGTAAGTATGCGCATTGGACAGGCAGTTGTTGCTGGAATGGTCGGTTCCGTCGTCATGAGTCTTATCATGGCCGTGGCGCGGGCTATGGGGATGCAGGCTAACCTCGAAATGATGCTCGGAACCATGCTTGGGATGGCGCCGGGCACAGGCACGTGGTGGATAGGTTTTGTGATGCACCTGATGGCGGGAGCCGTGTTCGCCATCATATATGGTGAGATCTTCGAACATGTTACGCATAAGTCCGGATGGGGGCTCGGGCTTGGCTTTGGCTTCGTGCATGCCGTTGTTTCTGGCCTTGCCTTGGCTGGAATTCCTGCCATACATCCGCTCATACCGGAGGCCATGCCTGCGCCTGGGGCTTTTATGTCGAACCTTGGCGTCATGGGAGTGGTCGCATTTGTTATGCTGCATTTGATTTATGGCGCGATCGTCGGGGCTATGTATCATCCGATTCATCACAAGGCCCCTACGAGTCAGCATTATACATAGTCGGCCCTGCATAAGAGATTTCCATTGCCGCCGATTCGGCTTCGATAGCGGCTAAATTTTTGTCATTTTTGGACTGGGAATGACCCGCAGTCGTCTTACGCTCGGCCCGGTGTTCGCTGGTTTTGGATTGCTTGATACGGTTGACGCCTTGGCCGAGATGATCAATCAGGCTGGCAAACATCCCCCTCTTATTTTCGAAATTTTGCCTCTCAAGATCCCGGCGATATCTGAGGGTCGTATCCTTTTCAGATGAGCGACTGAGCCGCGTTAGGAGCCGATTCGTGTACTCCCGCTCGAGGATTTTTTCGCGATCCTTCGGGCTAAGTTTTTTGAGTTCTCGTCGCTGCTCGTAGCTGATTTGACCCAGTGATGCCCGGTCGCTATAAAGCATATTGCCTTGCCGGCCCCGAGTCAGGGACACGTATATTTTCTCTTTATCCATAAAGGGCCCATCCGCATAAACAAAAGAGCGATCGACGGTCGATGCCTGGGATTTATGGGATGTGATCGCATAGCCATGGGAGACGCCCTGAAAGTTTTTTAGGTCAAAATGCACCTCCTTTTGATCACTGCGGAGTGCTGTAATCCTGGTTCCATTTATGCGAGATACGGTGGCGAGGTCAGAATTATAGATCCCTGCCGCCTTCAGGTTGGCCGTGAAAATGATCTGGTCTCCGACGGCCAGATCAACTGATCGGCCGTCCTTGAAAGCGAATTCTTTGGAATCTTTCAGGCGTCCAGATTCCTTATACTCGGCTCGGACCATCCGGTTTATCCGGTCCACAGATTCGTTCCGGGACGCGATAATGAGGCTGTCCTTACCTGGATTCGCCGTCTGGTATGCCAGCGCATCCTCTACTACCTTTCTTATTGTGCTCTCGCTATCGGCGCCCATG
The DNA here is from genome assembly GCA_041736645.1 of Oligoflexus sp. GTDB lineage: Bacteria > Bdellovibrionota_B > Oligoflexia > Oligoflexales > Oligoflexaceae > Oligoflexus. Next base: position 114,629 of record JBGSTF010000299.1, read on the forward strand.
TAGTGCCGGCCTTTGGCTGAAAGATAGGAAAGGGTTTCTTCAAAATCCTTTGGTTTGGTTCCATTGCGCAGCCGAAGATAGGCTTCGGCTTCTTCCCTATCCGTCTGTCTGATGACATGTTTCAGCTCCGAGCGGCCGAAGCGCCGATGCATCTCGCCGAACATCTGCCCAGCCTCAATCGGTTGGATCTGTTTCGCGTCTCCCAGCAGAATTATTTTGGCGCCGGCCGTCTGTGCCTGTTGCATGAGGCGGTCGAACCTCCTGGAGCCGGCCATACCCGCCTCGTCGATGATAAGGACGTCCTTTCTCGTCAGGTGCATGGTTCCCGCCTGGAGACGGAAGAGAAAGGATTCGATGGAATTTGCAGGCATGTTTCCGGTCGAGCGGGAGAGCTCCCGCGCTGCCTTGTTGGTCGGCGAAAGACCCTGGACCCGGTACGAATGCTCCTCAAAAACCTGACGAACAGCGGCCATGGTAAAGCTCTTTCCGGCGCCTGCGACCCCCTGAATTAGGGTTACACCCGATCTGCTGCCGGTAGCTGCATCAAGAGCAACCCGCTGCTCGGGTGCGATGGTCGGGAATTGCTTTTTAACGATTTTGTCCACGTCCTTTTGTGGAATAACATGCAAACCTTCGTCCGATCGAGAGCGGATGATATCGTGCACCCGCTTTTCGATCGCCATCATGGTTCGGGTGGAATATTTGTCCCGGCCAGAGGGGTCAGAAAGTAGGGTTTTCATCTCAGATGAGGCATGGCCGTGATGGATTGAGTCCTTGATGTCCTCATAGGACCCCTTGCCGATAAGGGTCTCGGCGATCTCCGAATGCAGGTGGACTTTCTCAAAAACGGACCGTGATTCGGTGACTTTTTGCATGGCATCCAAGGAAACCTTTTGTAGAAATTTCTGAGGCGTAGCCTCCCTTGAGGGCAGCGCTTGGACACTTTGAATTCCACCAATGGCTTCACGGGTGAAGCCCGCTTCAGCGTTTTCCAGCGCCCATCGCTCGAAGTCACGAGCGGCCTCGGCATGATGATGGGTTGTTTTTGATTTTCTGGTTTTCAGGACGATGCTTTCCTTCAGTTCGCGCGAAGCTGCCTGCCTTGTTAAGCCCTGTGCTGCAAGTTCATCATCCACAGTGCGGGAACGAGTGGACTGAAGAGCCTTGACCTTTTCCGGCACGCCGGTGATAGAAAATGAGTCCTCTGTACGCTCAACATTGAAGCCTAAAAGCCGCACTTCATGGGCGAGGCTTGCCTTATAAACAGCTGATATCGCCCGCTGGTCCTTATAGATATGGCGAGAGTCGAGCGTCCGCCAGATTCCATCTTCTCCATAGGCGACATTGGTGACGATCGCGTGGGTATGAAGCTGGGGTTCCTTTTCTCGATTCGAGGAATGCTGGAAGAACCCGGCGACGATTTCCGAGGTAATGGATTCCCTCCCGCCAGCCCCGATTCGGCTTCTTGCGGAATGGTTTTGGAGCTGGTCGAGGGCATTCTGAACAGCCTGCTCCTGGGCGGCTTCGATCTTTACCCTTAATGATTCGTCAGCTGAAGACCAGATGATGCTGACATCCTTTGGCGCTGAAAAGGTCAGATCCCAGCCTGGGGTATGACGATGCTCCTTTTTGTCCTTGTCCCATCCTTTTTTGACCAGGGGCTTCCCGTCAGCATCGTTGCCGGATAGGAGCGATCTGAGGTCCGCTTCGGTTACAGCCTTGCCATCGAGCTCGAGACGACGGGCGCCTTTTCCAGCCCATCGGCCCTCCGCCTCGCCTTGCGCCAGGGCATAGGCCGTGTAGTATTTCACCGCTGATTCGCTGGATGTAATGAGGTTTGGCCGCATCATGGCTGTGGCTATCTATCAGTCGAGATCGGAGAGTTCGGACAGAATGCCGACTAGCGGTTTTGAGGACGCGGCTACCCTGGCTGCAGCTCCAGCGTCCCTGTGATTATCGGCATTGTCTGAACTGAGGTTTGGGGGTTGGTTCGCTCCATCTGGCGGCGCCTCGACGTCTTCTCCAGCTCCTGACTGTGACCAGTCCCGATCCTTATCGCTAAGCCACGCAGCGTCAACCTTGGCTGGATATTTTTCGGCCACGAAGGGAGTAATGTAGCGGAGCCGGACCGGGTTCCAGCCCTGGTGGACGAGCCAGAACATGGAGCCGTTATAGGAAGTCGGGATCGGGATGGCACCAAATTCGCCTGGGGCAATTGCTGGTTCATATCTATTTTCGATTGAATGGGACGAGCCGGCTTTTCCCGGATGCGGGTTTCGCTTTGTCACTTGAATGTGATTCTTCGAGAGGAGGCCGGCTGCGAAGTTCTGCATACCTTCGCTCCCCAAATGACCTATAAGTTTGAAACCTAGGAGATTCAAAAGCGCTTCCCGCGCGCCGTCTGCCTTGTAAAGATTGTCGAAGCGCCCGAGATCCTGTGTACCAAGAAGAAGGCGCAGCCCTTTGGATCTTCCAGCACGAGGCGCCTCCATAAGTTTGGGTATATAGGGCAGCTGCTGAGCTTCATCAATGCAAAGAACCAGGCGGAAATCCTTTAGCCGACCCTTGTTATCTGGCCGGCTCAGAACGATCAGAATAGCCTGGTTAACAAAGTTCGAAACCCAAGGTCCTATTGTTTCCTCGTAGGCAGGATCATAGGTAATGACGATTGTTTTTTTAGCCGCGAATGGATCGTTTATCCAACTTGAAAGGGATAAAAGCCGGTCCGGTCTCGACCGATCACCCCAGGCACGGGCGAGTGGTTCCATGCGGACCATGGCTCGCCTGATCGTACCTTTTATTGCTTCGAATTGCCGGGATTGGCCGGTAAAGTTTGCGACAAAACTGGATTCCTTTCTGTATTTCCTGACCGCTTTGATCAGAAGGTCGAGATCCTGCGATTGGTCGTAAAATTCCCGAAATCCCCAGTTATAGGGGCTTTCGACTTGAAGTTTGATAATGATGGCGGCGAGCATATCTTTGGACCAGTCTTCAAAAACAGCATCACGGCCGCCATCGCCCTTTTGCACGATCATCGAGGCGAATTCCCAGGCTTTGGCTTCGGTGTCTATGTCCCGCGCCACATCCCAGATTACTGATCTGGCATCCAACGGGGAGGCGATCATAACATCATCGTCCTCACCGATCGCCTGGGTATAGTCGCGCTTGTAATCGAAGACAATGGCCTTGTCTCCACGCAGCCTGAACTGGGGCAAAAAATGAGTCATAATTGTATAGGTTTTGCCGGAGTTGGGTGCGCCGATTACAATAATTCCACGATTTTCATAGGCAAGGGGGATGCGAAGCAGGGGATGGATGAAAATGCCATTTGCCCGCAGCATGATAAAGCGGAGCCTGGCGATAAGTAACCCCTCGAACATATCCTTGACTGTTGCTTTCCCGGAAAGGACTTTTTCATGGATGTGGGAGGCTCGGGTCCATGCCAGCAGCTGGATGACAATGATCGGAAGGATGATAAGACCATGAGTTGCATATGCCGTGAGGAGGGCAAAGATGATTTCGATCGCGGCGTGAATTCGGGGTGAATTCATGAAAAACCGGGTGGCAACGGACCTTGAAATCTCATAGACCGCAAAGCCGATGGTGAGGTTCAGGAGTACCGGGATTTGAAGATCCTTCCTCCCGAGGATTGCGGCAATCCAATGAAACCAGGAATGGACAAAGTTCCCGGAATTGGAGAGACCGGGCCTTTGAGATGCGAATAAAATCTCGTGCAAAACGGCTGCGGTCACGTCCGAAAAATGGACATAGTTCGCATAAATCAGTGGCAGTAGGAGAACCAGTAAACCGGTCTTCAGATACCGTCCCATAGGGCTGACCAAAAGAAGGCCGATCAGCAGTAAGCTGCATAGCAGCGAGATTTCCGGGGCGTAGCTGAAGAACCGATCGACTGTCATGTCTTTTTCCTTATGGTATCGCTAATCTCACCGAGATACGTGTTGATCTGCTCGAATGGCCTTTGAACATCCGTCAGAAACTGGGTGATCATTCTCCGTGTTTCATCGTGTGTTCGATCAGCTCGGAGATTCATAATCTCAAGCTGCGTAGCGACTGAATTCGCTTCCTTCACAAGCCTTCCAATGCAGGCGCCGTCTGATTCGTTTTCCTTCTTCCGTTTCTTTAGAATCTCTTCAACATCCGCATCAATCGTGACGCTTATACGACGGTGTGCCATGTATGACTAGCCTCCCAAGGCAATGAGCGTTTTCGCTCAGGTGATTGTTACTGATATCAGTATATTACGCTCTGAGGTGCACCACATTCAAGCGGGCGCTTGACCGGATTTGCGCATGTGGTGTAGAATCGCTCACATTAAAATTAATTAAATCAGCAACATATTATCGATAGTGGTGCGCTTTCGGTGATCACTTTAGTGCATCTGGTGTGGAAGTGGACCGGACCAAGGAATGCGTTAGCATGACGCGGGAGGACCGCATATCAGCAGGGGCGAGCCGCTTGCCGGCTCGCGTAAAGCAAACTGTTAGAAATCTCTGTCGGCGCGTCGCCTTCGGCGATGAGCTGGAGCTAACTTCGGGCTGTTTTGAAATCCAAGGTTTGGGGGAATTGGTGTATCGGTTGCGACCATAAAGAGCAACCGGGCAATTGGGGCAGGAGCCAAGAGCGCCGACCCGGGGTCCACGGGCGAATGCCTAAGCGGTCGTCAAGAGTTCCGCAATGCCCGTCACCAGCGGCGAGCCTGTGGTCTTCGGTTGCGACCATAAATAGCAACCAGGCAATGGGAAGAGGCAAGAGCGACGACTGGCACTGGGATCCATGGACGGAGCTTTCAGACGATGACCCTGGTTGTTGGTCTCAGAGTTGCGCGCGGTTATAATGGCTTGTAACAAGAAATGCTGAAAGGGGGAGTCCTGTGAGTTACAGCGAGGATAAGTACGAGATCGCCTAGAATTTGTGGTCGATTTTGCATAAGGGCGATCTGCTGTTCAGTGATGGCCGACTGGTTCCGCAGCGAGGGCTGTCTGGTGGAGAGGCGATCGTTCACGAGATATGCAAAGCGATAGTGGAGCCAGGTGAACATCGGATGCCACCGCTGGATGATATAGCCACCCGCCTGTCAGCCAACATCCGGGCGAAAGTTCTGGGAGCGTTGACGGATCTTCTGGGCGACAATATGTAAATGGTTTTTCAGGATCGATCGCCGCAAGGCCCTTCATGCCTCCTTCCGGTTTCGAACAGGTGAATGCTATGAGCAACCTGTCAGGAGTTCTGGTTGGAACCAGAAGCCACCGGCAACGGTGGGGCTCCGATCTGGTGATCGGACTGGGGCAGGGGAGCCGCGAGCGAAGCCAGTAGCGAGAAGCCTGAGGATTTCCAAGTGAGCAGCCTGTGAGCGACACCGCAAGCAGGGTGGCACTGGATGAGTCGCCTCGCCGGAACAGCGAAGCGACCAACTTAAATTACAAGCCAGGCTGTTCATCAGGGTCCGAAGACGTGCCCATCAAAAACTCTACGGCGCGTTGCGCGGCGTTTGCAGACTGTACAAGCCAATGGGGATTCTCTCGCAGGACTTTGAGCCAGTGGTGGATGTATGCGGCTGAGCTGTGAAGAGTTTGGGATATAATGCCAGCTTCAGATGACAGGAAACAGGAACCGAGTTCGGCGATTAGTTCCTCCTTACTGTAGTCGTGGGTGCCATAGCCGTGTCCTTCAGTGATTGACTTGCGGGCAAGCCGCGTTTTATGGCCAGTGGCGTGGACGAATTCGTGGAAAAGCGTTGCATAGTAAGCCTCACGTTCGCGGAATTCAGATAAAGCAGGAACATTGATTTTGTCGAGGATCGGGGTGTAGAAAGCCTGGTCGGGCGTCTCGTGGCTGATCCTGGGCTTGTCGCGGAAGGCAGATATCAGGGACTCCGCGCGAGCGATCGGATCATGTTGATACTCAGGTTCGTTTGGAACAGAGAGTGGGGTATAAGTAATTCCTTCACATTGGCAGGCATTGAAAACAACTGAATACTTTGCGAATGGTATCGCGCGGGAAAGTTCATTGGAACCTTCAGAAGATTCGCGAGCCAGCAGCGAGAAAAATACAATTGGAATTCCCTTTTCACCACGCCGGACATTTCCTCCAGCCATGGCAGCCTGTTTGAAGGTCAGCCAATCGTTGGAGTCATACCCAGCGATGTCAGTAAAAAGTGCAGTTGTAAAAGCATTGATGCCACGGTAGTGCCTTTGCGAGAGATGGTTGCGACCGATGAGCATTTTGCGGCCACGGCGCCAGGGCCGATGCCAAGGGAGATCGTTGGTCTCCTCTATGACCTGAATGATGCGATCGGTAACGGCAAGGTATGCCTTTGAGATATTGGCCATGATAATTTCCTGAGTTTGTTGGTTTGGTTGGTGGAAGGGAGCCGAGGAGGACCCGGCTCCCATCGCAAGTCAGACGGCACCGGAAGCCATGGCTTTCGGCTGAAAGTCGACGACCAGAAATTCTGTGACATATCGCTTTTCGCCACCGGCTTCGTAGCGGCGGGTTTGGACTTTGGTCGTGACTTCGATCGGTTCGCCTTTCGAGAAAAAGGTCGAGACTGCTTCGGCTTGTTCGCCCCAAAACACGATTTGAGGGTAATCAGTTCGATCGTAGGATTCGCCGTCCTTGGTGAATGCCTGGGATTTGACCGCGATGCTGATCGCAAGGTTCACATTTCCATTCTCGAAGCGTTTGAAACAATCGGCAGGGGATTTGGTCAGACGGCCTTGGAAGCGACAGATGTTTTGGTTGTTCATGATGATTCTCCTTGGTAACACTTATTTTTTTTGAGGGCCATTCCCTCGTCACGCGAAACGAATCGCGTACCGTGGCTGCGCGTTCAAAGACGCAGGCGTGTGATCCCGCAGGACATCGGCGTCTTTTTTTCACCCGGTTTAGCTAAACCGGGCGCGAAGCGGTACCTGAAGGGGGCGGAAAAAAAGCGTCGGTGGCAGAGGACAGCACTTGAACGATCGAGCAGTCCGGTATGCGAGAAGAGAGTGGGATGAAGGGGTGGCCAGCCAGGAATTTGCAAGTGTTGCCAAAGGAGAATCGCATTGAACGAAACCGATAGGACGGCGCTGTCACGGCCGTATGAAGGAAAGTCGGAAGGTTCTGTGAAAATTCGAGATGGGCATCGCAGGAACGGCGATGATCGCTCTGTTGAAATCCCGAGTATTCATCAAATAGTTGGATCAATATGGACGGAGTATCCGGAGGGGCCTGAATTGGGGGGCGAAAAGTGGGGAAAGGACTTGGAAGGCCTGCGGGCAGTGACGCCGACGGAGACCCGCTGTAGGAATAGTGGGACGGTTCGGGGTTGCCAAAATGCAAACATGACGAATAGCTGAAAGGGAGTCTCTGTATCCTTAGCTGGAGGCAGGGCGGGGCAGGCTACAGTCCTGCCACTGGTGGTAGGAGGATAAACGTAGAAGTTGGGAGCACAGAAACGGGTTGTGAAGAATTGGCTGGCCCGATACCTTGGTGCAACGGTGGTCAAGTATCCAGCGCTGAGAACGATTTCGTCATTGCCTGCTTCAACGAGGATTGCAGTATTGAAGCGAGGAGTGGTACGACGGCCCAGGCAGGGGACAGATACCCGCTGCTCTAGGCGAAAAGTTAGTTTACTCGCAAAAAAGAGGACGATGAAATGCCACCCAGGATTCCCCAGATCAGTTCGACAAAGAGCCGCCAGATTTTTATGAGCCAACAGCTGCAAGATAATCTTGAACTTTACGCAAAATATCTTTCAAGCCAAGTCGGGTCCGAGTACGAATCGAGTGACATTCTTTCCCACCTTCTTCTGGACGAGAAGAAGCTGTCGGAGCTGCAACCGAAAGTCATCGGCAATCAGAGCAAGACCAGCTTCCGGCTGGCAGCCAGGGCGTGGCAAAATTTGGATACAGCAGTGGAGCGAACGGGAATGAAGATTGAAAGTGTAATCGAAGAAGTCAGCCAGGGCCTTTTCAAAGATCGGGATTTTGTGGCTTTTAAAGCCAGCTTACAGGCAGAAACGAAAGCACCAACACGTGCGACTAAAAAATCTAAAAAGGCGGCAGTCGATTCCGTTTTAGTCAACGAGGTTGCCGAGTAAACAGCTGACCCGTTGCAGGCTTTTAGAGATTGTGCGGTCGGCGAGACTTGCACATCACGGCATCACTCGTGTATATACCTTCGTCCCGATGGGCTCCAGTGAGGTGGTGAGAGAGCATGCTCCCGAAAAGAATTGGAGTGCGATACTAAAGAGACAGTGAGCATTGGATCAATGGTGCCGCCACTTGATTCCAGTTCAAGGTTTTGGTTAAGTGGGGATCAATAATGATCCTGTTATGGCTAAAAGTTTCCACTCTGATTCCAGGCCCAGAGTGATTAGCGCTTATCTTGTCCAAGATTGTGGCGGGTTTCCCTTCCTGTAGAAAACACGGATTTATTCTCTGCATTTTCGCGCCTATGCAATAATCCATTGCGAATCGACTCCAAGCAATGGTAGTTACGTCATTTATATGTCTTTATGGCTAAGCAAAGTAGCAACCATCTGAATTTATTAGGTGTGCCTAAAATGGCTTGGAGCCTGGAATTGCAGTTTAGAAGGATAATCCGCTGGTGTCTGGTCGCGTTCGTGGCGCTGCTTCCGCCTCGCAGCGGAACGATTGCGGGCTCAACTTTTGACGATAGCAGGATACAGAAAATGCTCCTACAGCCTGAGAAGAGAATCGATCTCCTAGAGCTCAAGCTTGCTGTTGACAAGATCATCGATCCATCAATTGATGTGGCCGCCACCAGAAGCAAGTTTGAATCCATGGTTTCAGCGATCCAAAAGAGTCTGCCGACCACTGCGAGCAGTGGCGAAACATTACAGGCCATCCGACAATACCTATACGGTAAAGGCCCCTGGAATAATTTCCAACCCTTTCAATATGACTTCAATGATCCAGATGGCAAGAGCATGCACCTGAAGCTTCTCAGCAATTACTTTCTGACCCGAAAGGGCAATTGCGTGTCAATGCCGATACTGATGATGCTCATCGCCGACCGGCTGGGACTTGATGTCTCGCTGTCATATGCGCCTGCGCATATCCTTATGAAATTTACTGAAGCTGAGAGTGGCAAGACTTTCAACGTCGAGGCAACCAGTGGTGGAGGGTTTTCCCGTGACCAGTGGTATCAGGAATCAATGAGTGTAACAGACGAAGAGATAAGAAACGGTGTCTACCTAAAAAAGCTCACCAGGATGGAGACGGCTTATGCTTTGGCTGACTTGCTGGGCGAGCGCTATATCGACTTGAAAGCCTACGACAAGGCTCTGGATGTTTTTAAGAGGGCCCTCATACGTAATCCAAATAGTGTGCAGTTCATGCTGAGTATTGGCGGCTACTATGCGAAGATATATGCTGCAGAGTTTGACAAATACGAACGGATCTCCGAAGTTCCGCTTAAAGACCGGCCACGGCTATATTTCCTGAGAGAACAAAATCAGAAATACTTCCAAATGGCCGAAGCCAGAGGCTGGCGTGAGAAACCACCAAAGCCTGCCCAAGCATTGAAGGAAAAACAAACACCCAATCGATATGGGACGTGATATGTCTAAAATAAATAGCGTATTTGCAATCGCGATCGCAACGGGTCTGGGAACGTCTAGTCAGATGGTCTCTGCACGGTTTGTAAGTCCAGATCCACTGTTTCTGGAAAATCCCGAGGCTTGCGTGGAGTCGCCGGTTGAGTGTAACCTCTATAGTTATGCGAAGAATAACCCCCTGAAATACGTGGATCCTACAGGGAAATCGAGTGCTGAAATTTCAATGAGACGCTTTGAAAGTCAGGTGCTCAGTGGGCAACAGCAGCAAGCTATGGTAGAGGCGCATGCTCGCGCCGTAGGTGCAGCGGGCGGCGCAGCTTTGGTAGCAGGTGGAACCTTGGGATCGTCGATCGGGGCTGCGGCGGCTGATTTTCTCTGGAGTCCGGGGTTTGGAGCAGCATTCGATTTGACTGCTGTCCAGATGAGTGGGGCAGCTGGAGTTGCAGCGTCTTATGTTTCGACTCGCGGGAGCGCATTGATGTCTTCGGCAGCAAACATCGCTGGTCGTGCAGGCAATGCAGCGAGCAATATTGGACAGTCAGCTTATCAAAAAGCCTCGTTGTTTGAGGCAGCGATTCAGGGGAAATATGAATCAAGTGCAATCGGATCAGCCATTTCAGGTTCTTTAGGAAATTTGTTCGATCAAAATGGTCCACCTGAGGCAATTGCAAATCCGATCGATGCTGGTTTTGCTGCGTGGGGGATAGCTTCTCAAAGTTTTAAAGCTTTTGGCCAAGTATCAATGCCGATGACTAGGCAGCCAACACATTCAAACAGCTTTGAAACACTCAGATCCTATCAATCAGAAAAGGATTTCGGAAAATTATTTGGTAAAGGCCGGTAAGGTTGTCTTAAAGATTGAAGGATGATCATCATTGAAGCTCAATAGAAAATATCTTCACTTCGCAGTTTTTGTTTTTCTGATTGGATTTGCCAGAGAGATTATGCTTTACCTGGGGGTTGTCAGCACATTTCGCGGAATCCATCGCGATGAATTTTCGCCTGTTCGTTTCGCAGGTATTGTTGTCGCTTTGGTTCTCTTAGCGGTAGCAAGCTTTTACTCGCTTCGAGCAGAGAAGAAAAATTCTGTCAAATAAATTCTGCACGGTATCAATTCTTTAAGAAACTTGCACGATCGCGTATATGGTCGTCACGAAAGCCCAGACATCCACTGATCCTCGGATCGGTAGGGGGAATCGTAGAATACACGGATCTGCCTGTTGAGTCTTGCGCGACTGTACATGAACGGCAACCAACGAAGCCCGATACGTATCGTTGGATTTGTGGATAAGCAGGCCTTGCTCAAAGCAATGCCTACAAATGACTGAACACCAGGGCGGCTCGCTAACTATCCTATTCGACTTGTCTGTGACACCGATCAGTGTACCATGAGGCTTACCGACTGATCAGGGATCACGCTGGGTCGGTGTCGGCTTGCACCTCGCGTCATTGGCAGTCATTCGATCTGGATATCGTCGTTTGTCCAAGTTGCAATCGGGACTTTTGGAATATGGCCCGTTTCCTGGCATTTCAATATCCCCTTTCCGTCTGATCAATCCCCGGTTTCTCATTTCGCTTCTGCATGGTTGGGACAGAGATCGCAAGCGCTGTCCTCGGCAGAAACCAATTTTTTCAATTTTGGATTCTCTACTAAAGACCCATACCCAGATAGAAAAATAGTTCTCCTTCTGCGGGATCGCTTGCGATCTCTGTCTCAACCATGCCTTGCGCTCCTCGAACCGGGGGCTTATCCCCGATCAAAGGAGATTTCAAAATGCGTGACAACAAACCATCTTACAAAAATGGTTCCGATCGCCGCACTTCCAAAACTCGCTGTCCGTTCCGCCGGCTTTTCTTGAAAACCTTGTCCCTGATCCTGGCCGCTGCACTCACCGTCAGCGTCCACGTCCGCTCGCGCACCGACTCGCAATGCGTAGACCCCAGGAAATGGGCCCTGGTCGAGGCCGACCTCCGCATTCGTCTGACCTTCGGCGAAGCGCGGCGAGATTGCCCCGAGTAATGATCAAGAGCCGAAGGTCGATCCCGGTTCAGGGATCGGCCTTCGAATACTTTTGTGAAAACGTCCTGCAGTCTGTCCCTGTCTTGTGGTTTTAAACCGCGGTTGCGGGGGAGTAACAAACGCACCGAGTCAAAAATTTACGTCATTGTGCAATACGCCGAAGTATCTCGTGTCAACAAGTATGCAAGAGGATCGTCCGCAAACCATCTTTGATCCCCTTTGCAGAGGACAGAAAAAAGGGGAGGCCGCTTAGAAAGCGGAAGATGCAATGCTGAGCGCAAAAATCATAAAGGGATTGGCAAGATCATGGACTTTGTCGATGATTTGTCTTTCGACGGTGACCTCCAATGGGCTAGCAGCTGGGATTCCAAAAGAGAATTCGGCATGCATGTTCTATCGCGATTTTGAAAAGCATTTCTGGTCGTGCGCTGCTCCCTACGTTCGGCGCCGATCATGCAAGATCGTCAAGGGTATTTGTCCAGCTTGCGTCGTCTATGATGGCGATAAGGGCCGTATGTGGCTTCCCGACTTTTTTATAGAAGTCACAACAAAAGAGGGTGAATCGAAGTTTGCCGACAGCTATCCGGCGTTGAAGAAACACCTTCAAATGGCTGAAGACTACGCGTCTTCGCGGAGCCCTCCTCCGCTTCGGGGCTTGGCTGCAAATACTTCGCCCGACATTGCCCATCATGTGAAAGAACATTTCTGGCACGCGCGGGTGGTTCTGCCGCCGTGGGGCGCGGAAGTATTTCAATACCTGCATCTTCCGCAGCAGGGAGTATCGGCTGCAGCTGCGCCTGTATGTTTTGCAGGTGCGAGCGAATTTATGCCGGACCAGTGGAAGCTGGGAGTCGCTGATCTGCCGTTTGCAGCGGCCTGGTCGCCGGTCGGGTTGCTCGCCTGCAACGTGCCGGGTGCATCCATTGCCACGGGAGCCATTGCGAAAGCGATGGCTGCCGGTAGATCTTCGGGATCGTCGGCACTAGGTGGAATGAGTTCAGAGGGAACAGGCGGCAAACTTGGGCCGCTTGGCTGCGCCTATGGTGTGCCGGGAAATATCCTTTTGAAGCAAAACCTCAGCCCATCGTCTGATGCCATGAGCTATTCAAAGCTTTGCATGGGTGAGATGGGAAACCTTTTGCCGCGTGAAGGGCTCATAAATAGTGATGACGTTTATCGAAGTGCGGTGATGGCAGGTTGGAAATTCGCATCACTGACAAAGGACGCATTTCTGGGATCCATTGGTGGCATCGAAGCCACTGACAAGTGGGAACTGGTTTACCCGCGTAGTGATATGGAAGGCTGCTATCAGCCGCAAACGTTGGCAGGTGACTGGCCGGCACCTGGTCCCACCGAGAAAAGATCCGTGGCCGAACTGGGTCATACCTATATTTTCGCGATCTGGCGGGAACGTGAAACAACGCGCTGCATGGAACCAGGAGAGGCGGATGCCATTTGGCTTCCGACCATCAAGGGGCCAAACTACCAAGCGAACCGCGGGATATGCCGATGAAAATCGCCAAAGGGCCTCATCAGCTCGCTATGATTGACTACTGCAGGATTGCCTGGACGTCTGGAGCATCGGACCTTCACATGGAGCCGAAGCGCAGCGGGATCCTCATAAGGATACGAGTCGATGGAAGCCTTCGTGTGCTGGTGGAAGTGCCAGGGGAATCGGCACCGCAATTCGCCGAGCAAGTGAAAGACATGCTCGGCTTCAATATGACGCTTTCTGGAATTCCGCAGGACTCGTCCTGGTCACACCCCGGCGAAGCGGTGGATTTCCGCTGCAATTTAATCCCGGTGAGATACGGGGAAAAAATTGTCATGAGACTTTTGGAACGGGGAAAGGACTTTCACCTTGACCGGTACCCCCTTTATGAGACGCCAAAGAGCGATCTCATGGGCGCTATTCAGAAAAACCAGGGACTCGTGATTGTGTCCGGACCAACTGGATCTGGAAAGTCCACGCTGCTCTATTCGGCGTTAGGCACCCTCGATCGGCAGAGTCTCAATATTCATACGATCGAAGATCCGATTGAATACGAACTATCGGGACTGAGTCAGACCCAGATAAGTCTGAAAAAGGAGCTAACGTTTGCGAAATCGCTCCGTGCACTCATGAGGCAAGACCCCGATGTCATCATGATTGGCGAAATCCGAGACAGGGAAACGGCTGAAGCTGCAATCCACGCGGCGGCAACGGGGCATCTGGTATTGACAACGGTCCATGCCAACGATTCCGGTGGAATCGTGACGAGGCTTCGCGGATTTGGAATTCTCCAGGAGCATATTGATTCGGCCCTTCTCTTTGCCTCGGCACAGAGATTACCGAAAAAGCTTTGTCAATCGTGCAGCAGTGAGGCGCCCGAGCATGTTGCGCTGCTCGCGGCTATTTACCCGAATGAAAAGGTTGATTTTGTGCCGAGAAAATCCAACGGCTGTAGCGAATGTCGGGGAACTGGAATCAAGGGAAGAATTCTTCTCTTCGAGCATATTCGAAGGGATGAACTTGCGACTGATAGAAACGCTTTTTTAACCGTTGGGAATTTAAGGCAGTCCGCATTCGAGCGGATCAGAAAAGGAGAATGCAGTGTGCCTGAAGCGCATCGTCAATTTATTTGAGTACGGAATCTCCATTGCAATCCAGCTGACGCTGGTTGCCGGGATTGGTTGCACGAAAAACCCGGTCGGCAAAGGTAGCGCTGAGCTGACAAATGCGGCAGCGGAGAATGTGAAGCCTCCTGTGAAAAACGCGGAACCATCAGCTGTTTTCATCGCAGGCGGCCCGCATCAATCCGATCATCTGCCATTCGACTGGTCCGTTTATACCGATCCTTCGCGTCCTGAGTTCTGGGCGGATGGCGCGGACGGCGTTCTGCCCCGTCCGTTTTTAAAATTGGCAGGAGAACCGACCGTCGAAAACGCGAGGAGTCTTTTGGAATGGCAAAATGCCCAGTGGAAGGCGATCGAAGATGTAATTAAAGCTTTGGGCGGCGCCGGTGAACTTCAAATTTATTCTGACCTTGTCGGCGAAAACTTTTTGGAAACTCTTTCCCGGAAAGACAAGTCCTTCGATTTTGCCCGCAGCTCTCCACTGGTGAAAAAAGTGCTGGCTGAAAGCCAGCAGGAAGCCATCGCCTGGGAGGATGTTGGAATCGTCTATATCTACCGAAGCAAATGTCATGCCTGTCAGCAGACGCGGCCGGTTATCGAAGCGGCGATGGAGCTGGGTGCGAAAGTGATTCCGCTCCAGATAGATGACGGCGGCATGCCCCTGTTTCAAAGCAGCCAACCCTACTCAAAAGAATGGGCAGGCTATTTCCCGCTCGGCGAAGGCGATGAGCGCGTGACCCCGACCCTTTATCTCGTGATCAAGGGTTATGAACCAAAGAAAGCAGTTGGAAGTCTTTCGCTAAAAGATATCACCGAATACGTTAAATCAACTTTAGGAGACAAGGCATGAAAGCATTACTCGTTAGATTTTTTCTGGTACTGAATATTCTGGTCACCCTGGGGCCGGTCTTTACTCACGCCTATGCGCAAAACGTCGACATTGATTTTGGGGATCAGGATTCTGTCAAGGATCTGAAGACGGTGAACAAGACTAAAGACCTTGTGCTGGCGGTCCTCTCAATGATCATTTGCCCGGTCCTTGGAGTTGTGACTGCTGTGAAAGGCTGGCAAATGGTCGGCAACTCGGAGCGCGGCGATAAGATGGCCGGAGCCTTTGTCCTTATCTGCGGCATTCTCATGGCAGTTTTGCCGAAACTTTTCCTGGAACTCTACAAGGCGATGGCAACGTGAAAGCGGATACAAGGGGGACAAGTCATGCCTGAATCATTTGACAGATACCGTCGGTTTTCAAGGCGGGAGACAAACCCGCTGATCGACGCTCATGTGATTTTCTTCCAGGGCTATACGAAGGCCGAGGTTTTGAGCGGCATCCTATCGTTTGCGGCAGGCATGTATGTTCTCACGATCTGGCTGATTCCAGGGCTTCTGCTCCTTGTGGCGTCGGGGATACTGCCGAGCCTTTTGAAAACGATCCGCGCGTTGCCGCGAAATATTTTCGCGCATTCGCTCTGGTATCTCGGTCTTTGGAGCACGGGGCTTCCCGAAAGACTGAAACGACCTAAAAAAACATACCTGACGCTTTGAGAGAAAGGATATTGGTATGCCGATCAACCTGACAGCAATTACGCCCAGCGAAGGGGCGAATGAAAAGTTCCTTGGTCTTGTGAAATGGAAAAGAAACCGCGAAACAGAGAGACGCCTTGAGAGCGCAAATCTTCTTCCACATGATTCAGTCGTGAGCACACTCCTTCACCGGATGTTTGTCGAGCGGATTTCTTTTGGTCTCATTGGGGCCCTCTGCCTTGCGGCAATCGTAGTTCAGAAATTTGAAAACGCAGATCTTCGAAAGCTCCTGGAAAAACCCTATGCATTCATGGTGCCGTCACACATTCCTGACGTCATAAAGATCCGGGCGAATACAATCCCGGACGAATCGGTTTTCACGTTCGCGCAGGAGATAGCGACTCAGCTTGGCAACACCAGCTGGGAGGACGTCGATGAGCGCTACAATGATCTGAAAAAATATATGCACCCTCTTTTGAAGGAAAAGTTCAACAGGGATATGCGAGATCATATCAAGCTCTGGCAGTCGCGGCACATAGATCAGAAATTTACCTTTAAAAAGCCCGTAAAATTCGATCGCAAAAGCGAGCGCATTATTGCCGGCACTTCGTCAGGATCGAACACTGTCGGAGAGCTGGCGAGTGCTGAAGGCGAGGAAATGGTTGTCTTCACAGTCGAGATCTGGGGGACCGTCCGAAAGTATGTGGAGGGGCGGCCCACCGATCCGTACGGTGAGAAGATGACGCTCAAATTCACCACGAACAGTATCTCCCAGGATCGTTGGTGGCTATTTGAGCTGGTCGACATCAAGCGTGAGTCTGCCCAGGAAATACAGGACCGGAATCTGATAACAAAATAAGGAGGAGCTTTTGATCATGAAGATGTTACTGACAATCTTGACACTTTTTTTCACAACGTTGGCGTTCGCCGGGGATATCTATGTTCATGACGGGGGTGTTTCGACCGTGACCGTCAATGCGAACCTTGGAACTCTCGTGGAATTTCCACACCCCATCAATGTCGTCTCGGACTCCGCAAGTTTTTCGATAGAGCGCGTTGCGACTGAGGTCAACCAAACCGGCGAAGCGGTGAATATTCGCATCGTAAAGGTCAAGCCGATCCGTCAGGGAGCTATTGAAACGATCCCATTTATTCTAGCGGGAAGAAAATCGGTTTCCATCCGTTTTGTAGCGACGCCTGAAGCTCCAAAGCATCAGAGGCTTCGCTACCCTGAGCGGCAGGGTGTGGCGAGCGGCGGCAAATTTCTTGGCAACGAAGTGACTCTCATGAAACAGATGCTCAAAGACGAAACCGGTGAAGGTTTTCAGAAAACCGTCCTGGACAGACGCCTGTCCATCGTGGGGTACGATAGAAAGCTTAAAATGAGCCTCGTTCGCCGGTGGGAAGGTCAGGGACTCTTTGGTTATACCTTCAAAATTGTCAACAAGACTTCAGAGCCTGTGACGCTCAATCCTCAGGCTTTGAATTTTGAAAGCCCGAATCGGGCGATCCTCCTTCAGACCGACCACGAAAGGCTTGTTCCATGTTCTGTGAACACGTCGGCCGAGCCCACCGCCGATAGCTGCGTGACAGCGTTGCGGCTGGTCGTGAGATCTGAAAAGTTCAGTGTCCCATCCGCAGGTAGCGATCTGCCCTTTAAAATTGGAGGCGAGCAGCCATGAAGCGCTGGCTATTGCCTCCATTTCTGACGGCGACGGGCTTTGCTTTCTCGCAAATGGCACTTCCAGTGCCGGACAGCGAAGTGAAAAGAACAATGCCGAATGATTCAAAGGAAATCATCGACACTGAATATAAACGCCTTTACGAGCAGTCACAGCAGGCGGCAAACGAGGAAAACGAGAAACTGAAAAAAGAACTGGAAGCCTGGAAGACGAATTCGGCCGGCACAGGGGCGGCAATCCCTTCCCAGGCTGGATCCGCTGATGAAGTGTCTGCATCGCCAGCGAAACTCGGCGACGACCTTGGGAATGTAAGCGGAAACTATCGGGCATCAAAAATGTCGAGGCCAGATTTCTATGCGGCGCCAACCCAGAAGCTTTCGAGCGGAGTGCAGGTCTTTGCGGTCAGTGCGGATTCCGACACAGACCTGACGGTCCTGCCGGCTGGCTCGTGGGTGCGGGCCAAGCTTCTGACTGGTGTTCAGGCCAACGCAAGATACCCATATAACGTTCTGATGCAGCTCGATTACGCATACACGGGACCAAATGGAACAAAAATACCGCTTCAGGGTTGCCTTATCATCGGCGGGGCCATGGCCGACCTTTCGATCGAGCGCGTTATTATTTCCCCTCACACACTCTCCTGTGTGCGGGACAACAAACAGGCTTTTCAGCGGAAGATTCAGGGGTTCGTTGCCGGAAAGGACTCTTCAAATGGCATGACCGGTGTCTTCGACTCGAAGCAGAGCAAAGTGTTCCTTGCTGCGGTCCTTTCCGGTGTCGTCAAGGGCGCGTCCGAGGCTTACGAGATCGCAAACACCGAAACGGCAGTCGTTAACGGAGCCCTTGGTTCCCAATCGGTGACGAAAAACTTCAAAGGAAAATTCGGCGAACTCGCAGTCGCAAAGGGCGTCGGCGGCGCGTCTGAGATGGTGACAAGTTGGTATTTGGAGCAGGCGAAAGCGCTCCTTCCGACGATGAATGTAGGCTCGGGTCAGGATCTTTGGGTGATCGTCACTGACAGCGTTAACGTCCCGGATCTTCGGGCAGGCAATTGAAAAGGTAAAACGATGAAATTCACTAAGATAGCGATTCTACTAATTGTTGTCCTGATTAGCGGATGCCAGACGATGGCGGAAAGTAAATATGAATTGAATAGACGTTCGGGTCTTGGTCTCGATGAAGACCAGGGAAAGAATGGGGGAGCACTGACGGACAAGGACTTGGCCTCCCTCCGTACGGGAAGAATGCCCGCGCGTGCACCCCAGATGCCTGTGCGGCTTCCTCCGGTGATCGAGAAGGTCTGGGTCTATGATCAGATCATTAACGATGGTCAGTGGATCCAGGGGACATGGCTCTTTGTGGAAATTGAGGGCTCGCGTTGGCTCTCGGAAGTGGATTCGGGATCGGGCTCATTTATCGATAGCGGCAAGGTCGGAATCAAAAAATCCGACAGGCAATAAGAGAGGATGGAAGGGTCATGTTAATAGCGAAATCAGCTGCGCTCGTTACGAATGCGCTCGGGAGGATAAGCGAAAAGCTCCTGCCACGAAAGGCCGCTCCATACCTCCTTGTGGATGGTGATCGGTTCTCGGATCGGCTGGTCTACGAGACCGAATTCGAAGACGATGGGCGAAAACTCATTTTGCTCAGTGACGACGCCGTTGGAACCATGTGGGAAATTGATGCACTTCCTCATGAGATTCTGACTGAAAAGGAGCTGCAGGAGCGGATGGAGGATTTTTCACAGCTTTTTCGCATGATCGTGAGCCGCCGTCTGACATTCCAAGTGATTTTCGACCAGCGCCTGTCTGATGAATTCCCACTGCCGAAGTGGGATGAACGGCAAACTTTCGCTCGAAAGGCTATGAAAAAACGGATCGCGGCGATAAAACGTCTCGCAAAAGATTCGGGTGACCGCCCGGCGTTGGTCGAGCGCCGGTATTATCTGACCCTCCGGGTCGAGCGCCTGCCGATGAAACTGGAGGCGCAGCCGACACTGGCTGCCCAGCTCGAAGCACAAGCGGAAAACCTTAGGGAAGCCGTGATTCGACTGCGGGACTTTGCGCGAAGCTTTGAAAACATGTACATCGCCCGCTTTGGCGAGCATTTAAAACGCTGTGGCGCCGAAGCGACTGTGGGGCTTCTTCGGAGCACACTTCATGGAGAGGCTGAAAAGCGGGGATTATTTCACGCTCCAAAGCCCGATTTTAACAGACGGGAGCCGATCAAAAAGCAGGTGCTCAACGGCTCGATTTCCTGGGACCGGGAATGCGTGGGCGTGGGTGCCGACAGCTGGGAGATGATTTCCTGGGGTGCGCAGCCAGGATCTGTCTATCCGGGAATGATGACAAGGCTACTCAGGATTAAAGGCACGGTCCGCTGCGTGATCAATATCCGTCCTGCTCATTACACGGATGACCTCGAACCCTTATCAAATAAAGTCAAGGGTGGCGATCCCTACCAGGAAAGGCAGCGGCGGCAAGTCTTGAGCGCTGAAGATCGGGTCGTCGGCGGGGAAGTCATGCTTCACTGCTCGATGCACGTTCTTTATCGAAATGTCGGTGTCCCTGCGAGCGCTCCCCGTGATTTGCGGCAGGGCGAGGCTCTTGCTCGCGAGCTCAGCGATACTATCCCGATGTTTCTTGAGGACTATGCGGCTATGCCAGTTTTCATGGTGGCGCTGCCATTCATGAGTTCGCCCAAGACCGATCCCTTCATTGCACGGGACAAGCGGGTTTTGTCCGACGACATCGGTGCCATTCTTCCGATATTTGGCGGCACGGTGGGTGCCAGGATTCCGTGTCAGCTGATGCAGGCTCGTTCAGGCGAAGCCATCTGGATTAATCCGAGGGCCGGTCGGACGAACCCACACCTTGCGATCTACGGTGGATCGCAGAGCGGAAAATCGTTTGATGTGGCGGACCTGATCTATTCCGAGTTCGCAGCTGATCCGGACGTGATGATGTTTCTTTTGGATTCGATCTGCTCCTATACATACGGAGCGAGAGCTCTTGGTGAAGATCACGGCATGAAGTGGCACGCGCCACCAGCGAGTTATCCGAATCTTTTCCGGGGAGAGATCAAAGGTGATCGTCTTGGGAAAATTGTGGGTATCGTAAACGTGGCGGTTGCGGAGATCTGCAATACGGTTCTCGATGGTCCCGAACAGACAATCCTGGGTGATGCGATTCTTGAAACCTACCAGGATAACCTGAATGCCTCTAGGCTGAGCTATATGCCGTCGGATGACCCTGGAAAGCCAGGGAGCTATGGCAGCGGATCAGGCCGAATGAGAGTTCCGCACATGGGTGCGATCGTCAATAAACTCACCATCGTCGCAGAGAAAAAGGACGCGCCAGAAAGCGTCGTACGAAAGCTTCGGGAAAAACTCCTGCCGTTCCATGGGACCGGACCCTACGCGATGATCTTTGACCAGGCGGCAGAGGAGATGCCAGACGAAAGGGCGCCGGGAATAACGATTTACGAGCTGGCCGCACTTTCAAAATCGGTCCGGGTTCTGGCGACAATGATCATCATCGACGAGATCGAGCGGCTGATCGAATATCCAGTGAATCAGGAACGTCCCGGCATGATCCTGATCGAAGAGGCCGGTGTGAACCTCGGCGGCGAAAATCCACTGCTTGAAACCTGGGTAAAGGACGCATGGCTGCGCTTTGCAAAAAAGGGCATCTCGTGCGTTATGGTTACCAATAACACTGAGCATTATTTGAAGCTGCCGGCTTGTGCCGCCGCCTGGAATACCTCGGCAAGCAAAAAGATTTTTCCGATCGCATCCAGTACCGAAGCCGATCATCTGGCTCGCATGCTGCCGGATCCATACTATGCTGAGATTGCAAAATCGCTCATGAAGGTTCCGGGAGCATTCTCAGAATTTTTATGGCTTGGCGATTCCGTAAAGGGGACAGGGACTTTTGTGCCAACAGGCTATGACTACTGGATGGCTGCCAACCACAAGGGTGACACCAAAGTCCTCGATTTTGCATTTGAAACCCACGGATCATGGCAGCTGGCGATTCACTGCCTGGCAGAAATCGCGCCAATGGGATTCAGGGATGAGACGGCGAATCTCAGGGCCATGACTGAAACCGAAAAAAACCGTATCAGGGAGTATAAATATGTCGAAGACGAATTTTAAGATGAGCTTTTTACTTCTGACCTTGAACATACCTGCGTATGGAGACGCGAATGCTTTAAACTCTCCTGAAATGAGCGCGGGGATGCTCGTGCCCAAGGAAAATTCAGCTTCGGAAGATTTTTTCGATGCAATCATCCTATCTCCGGTCGTTCTGAGTCATCAAAGCTCCAGGGCTAGCGAAGCTGCGGCGGAAGCCAGGAAAGGCATTGATCAGCCCCTGCTGGAGCCAGCGGCGGGTACTCCGGTGCGCACGGGCGGGATGAATTTTCTTATCCAGCTGGGCGAATTGCAGACCCCGACAGTCAAGGTCAAAGTGGTTAACGAGGTCGAATAAGATTCAGGCCGTAAAAAGAGAGTCAACTGATGAGAACGATAGTGCTAAAAATCTTATGCATTTTCCTTGGATCGTTATCCGGCTTTGCCTTCGGTGCCGGCGAGACGATAGACTATTCGAAGGTCTATAGTTCCTCGGAAGCAGCTGGCCTTTTCTTTGGGCCGTCACGGACAGTTGAGCAGCAAAAGCGTGCAGCGCTTAACGTCGGCCGTATTAATCTCCGGGTGAGAACGACGCTCCAATGCGGAAAGCTTGACCTTAAAACGAGCCTCAACGCAGGACTCGAAAACATGAAGGACCAGCTGGGTGCAGCCGCTTCACAAATGAAGGGTATGCTGACTAACGGCGGCGTTGTGATTGCCGCTGTCTGTTATTACAAGCCCAACATCTGCGCTCACGTCAGGCATTTTTCAGCTATGCTTCAGGAAGATTTGAATTTGCAATTCAACGCGTGCAATGCCATGGACAATTACATAAACGATCAAGCGGACAAGGGCGCGAAGGAAGTCAAAGCACAAGCATTCGCGGACTGTCTCGGCAAAACCGCAGGTGATCCATCGGCCCAGGATGTGAAAAAATGTCAGAACCAAGCTGGATCGGCGCTCAATCTTTTGTCCCCATTTGAAGGAAAACGGGTGAGCAATACTCAGCAGGTCCTGAGTTCACTTTTAACTTTTGTGAAAAAATCCGAAAATTATGATATCTGGGCGAAAATCCTTGGCGAAATCGAATTAAAAAAGGACGGCTACTGGGTTCGTCTCTTTCCGAAGGATTTGTTGCGGGCCGATGATGTTGTTGTGAATCTGGCGGCTGATTCCAAAGCGTCGGTGTGCAATACAGCCGATCTTCGAAAGATCATCACAGATCGGGCAAATCCAGGCGATGAATACGCGCGGTTCGTGAGGCGGGTTATCAAGGAAAATATCACCGAGGCGACGGTCAAAAACCTGGAGTCAATCCCGGCCACTGATCGTTCCATGGCGTGCCAGTCACTGGCTGATGCCATTGCGAAGATGGCAGCCAAGCGGATGGCAACCGAAGGGAAAAGCGATATGCTCGCTGCGCTAAACAATCCGGCTCTACCCCAGGATCTTCGGGATTTTTACGGCCAGCAGTCGCGGGATACTTTCCAGTCGATTGAAGAACGGGCCGAGGTTTTGAAACCGCGTGAAATCCCTGATGTTGTGGCCATGATTTCAAAGCTCGGTGCGAGTTACCGTGGTCTGAATCATAGTGCTGCGTCGGACATTTCGGTTCGCCAGGAGCAAAACAAAAAGCTCAATCAGGACTGTACCGACCAATTCTCGTGTGAGGGGAACTAAATGAAATCATCATTTTTTGCAGGTTTACTCTTGACGCTGAATGCAATCGGATGCGGCGCTGGAGGCAGTGCGAAGGGAACGGGCGATCCGCTACCCGACCCTGCGCGTAATCCCGATGACAGCTCCGTAGGTGCCGGCCGCGATGGCTTTTATATCGGAATTTTCGATTCGGCAGGTAACAGTATCCCAGTTACCATGATTCCTTCCATCACCCAGGATGGAAAACTGGTGCCGGTCTGCAAGGTCGGTCAGACTATGCACCTGGATGAATGCTTCGATGAAATTCATCTGTCCGATCAGCCTGGTTTCAGGCTTACAAGAGCCGCGGCAGAAGTCGAGGAAATCCGGACGATGTCGGACTCCTGGGTTTCATCATTCTCTGATATCGAAAAGCGCGGGACGAGCCAGACTCTTCGGCATCGGCAAACGTATGAATGCCGAGACTGGTGTCCGGAGCCGCCAACGGCTTACGGTAGCTATGGCAGTCGGGGAACTGTCCTAGCCGAGGAGTCGGAGGGTGACCTAAAGCTCGCAGAGAATACAACACTTTTCGTATTCTTCACCTTCGGCGGAACGCCAGGGAAACCTGTGCATGTATGGCTTTCGAATGGAACCATCACGCTAAACGGCACGACGCTTGATCTTCCAGTGACACGACGAGAGATCCGCGCGGTTCTGCCCGATTTTCATAATGATCGGGCAACAACTGGGGCAGGAAGAGTGCTCTCTTTCAAATGGGAGGACGAGACCTTTGGCATTAAGGATCTGCCGGCTGACAAGGACGATCTGCATCTTATCAGTATCAGCTTTGATGAAATCGTGGAGAAGGAATAATGTTCAGTTTGACCCCAATCGAGGCTGCTATTTGGCAGGCGGGAGTTGCCGCGCAATCATCGATTGCAACGCATGTTTTCGGTAGTGTGATATTCACGGGCTTTATCATGATATTTTTCGTCAAGTATGCACTTAAGGTTTTGAAATCATCGGAAGATGGTGCTGATGCTGTTGATATCACAAGAGCGATTGGCGCCTATGGGTTCTCTGTAGCCATAGGTCTTACTTTTCTTCATGCGATGTCAGCGTCGCCTTTTAAACCGCAAGACGCAGGCGGCCGTGATTGGGGAAGCTACGGATTTGTGCAATCGTCGAATAAGTATGAAAATCTTCGCGAAAGCCACAATGGCCTTTACTGGTATACGCTAATCCACGGCGCAGGAAACGAGCTTTCGAAATTCCTGGCCAAGGTTGTAGGGATGACCTTCCGGGATAACACTTATTTAATAGCACCCGACATGATGTTCAAACTCCTGGTCAACACGGCCTCAATGCAACTTGATAACCCTGAGCTGACTACAAATCTCGATCGGCTGATGCAGGAATGCGGGGATCCACAGAAAGGAACCGTAATGGGACCTGGATCAGGCGTCGGGAGTCTTTTGGACCTGGACAGGTCTGATTGCTTGTCAAAATACAACGAAATGCAGAGCTCGCTGAAGCAATGGGCTTCTGCGAAAATCCCAGCGTATGTGAAAAAGGTGTCCGATATGCCGGCTGCCGAGCTCCCTTATAATGTGCGAGGTTTTTCGAACCGTGATGTCCTGGAAAACAAGATGGTCGGATCTGCCCTTGTCTCTTATGCGAAAGATAAAGCTCGTGGCATGAAGGATGGTATCAATACCAATACGGACGCATTGAATATCAATAAGACGAGCGATCATTTCTGGTATCTGTTGCAAAAAGCTGCGGCAGGCGGCGGGATTGCATCGATGGTGGCCAACCTCTTCGACGATAGCGGTGATGGAGAGTCCGCGATCAATCGCAATGAAGCCCGAAGCATTTACAACAATCTCCTTAATCTCATTCCCGCATTTAAAGGTTTGGTCAAGGCTTTCATCGCGATTGGATTTTTAGCGGCTGCGGCTGGGCTCTGCCTGGGATTTTCTCAGCCGATGGTATGGTGGCTTGGAGTTGTTGCAATGGACATGATATACGAACCGCTCAGCACGTTGAACTATGAGATTAGCGCTCTTTTGCTCAAGTCCAGCGAGATTGGGACTGCTTTCGGTGAACTCTCGCATGATCCACTGGCGGTCATGGGTGCAGCGATCATCGATAGCAAGCTCGTGCAGTATCAGACGGCATACTTTTTATCGCAGTTTGCGATTGCCGCAGTCTTCGTTGTCGGAATTATTGGCTCGGGATTTGCGGTCAACAAGATGAGCTTTTCTCAGGGTGCAGGATTTGTAAGTCTCGCGGGGTGGGTGTCCAACAATCGTGTTCTGTCGTCGGTCGGACGGAGCGCTGGCAATACAGTAAACAAAGTCTTTAGGAAACGATAGTGGGTCATGCTTCCTAATTTCAACCCTTAGTGTCCAAGGACATTGACTGACTTCGATAGGGCCCCATCTTCAATGAGTCAGTAGGGTAACGCCAGTGCAAGATGTCCAGTAGGTACGTAAATACTCGATTAGACTGGTACAGAACTCGAATATTGAAGTCGAGGTAGACTTGAAAAATTGACTTTCTAAAAATGCCTGCCATTCCTCCGTTTTTCCTGCACTCCAAGCGAGCATGCTGACGTCAAAAATTACTTTTGAAATCATAAATGGGTTGGTTGTCCCGATACCGAGCGCGAGATTCGCAGTAATCGTGATGGTCTGAATAGCAATGTCCTGTCTGCTTACTTTTTCCGTCGCTTTTATTCGGTTGAAAGTCTTGAACATTCCTACTAAAGAAAGTCCAGATGGCAAGATATCTCCAGCGTTAATACAACCCCACTCGATGGAATCAAGAACCTTGACATCAAAGACTTGGCGAATTTCGTTCAAGAAGGGAAGCGGGATGCCGTGTGGGCTGCAAAGGTCCTTGCCGAGGTGGTTAAAATAATCCAATACTCCGTCGAGGCCAAATTGATCGAAGACCTCCGATAGATCACCAAGACTATGGCCATGCTTAATGCGGTGACCGACTCCGCTTATCGAATCCATCCACTTATCAACAGGTGCGCTTCCGACGACATCGTTCACGTACTTCAAATTGTCTACGATTACCGTACTAACAGCTGCGGTGGCAGCAGTCGCAAGCGAGATCAAATGGTCTGCTTCAAGATATCGTGGCACCTGCATAGGGTCCAACTCCAAAAAATTGAAGCCGCTCTATAGCATACTGGAAGCCACTTTCAATCTATTGTAGAGAACTGGCACGTCGTCCGGGGTTCCCAGATCTTGGTAGCTGCTGGCCAATAGAAGCAGGTACTTTGAAAAGCAAGCACCCAGCCGTGGTGGTTGGCAGCCCCCGCCTCAAAAAACGAGCCCCGCGAGACCATTTAACGGACTAAATCCGTGCTGCGGTTTTCCACTTTTCCCCGAAATCTCTGTCACTGTCTGGCCCTCCGACCCCACCAAAGCCTTAACCTCCTGATAAGCATTGAAAATTGAATTCTGTGAGCCCGCGGTTGACAGACCATTCTCATATCATTAGCATCATACGTATCGTACGTACATTGCAATACGAACATATCATCGTACGATCATATCAGTATGTTCATAACAGTGAGGTCCAGATGGATGCAGCCACGCCGAAATATGGAATTTCTTTTGAGCAAGTCGCCGCTGTGGCAGAGACTCTGACAGCCGCTGGGGTGAGACCCTCCCTTCGAGGCATAAGAGAGCGGCTCGGTACGGGATCGCTTGCGACCATTCAACGGCACCTGGCCGCATGGAACCATGGGCGCCGCGAGCTCGTCACAGCCCAGCTGAGTCTTGGCTCAGAAATTCAGCGAGCGATTCTCCTGGAAATAGAGCGTCAAGTGGCAGAGGCGCGGTCAAAACTCGAAGAGGAACTCGGCAATGTGAAATCTGACCGCGATGCTTTAATGGAGGAAGGCGAGAAAATGAATGACCGCATGGCGGCGTTGTCCTCTCAGACGGATGAGCTGACTGCCAGCCTCCAGCACCAGGCCGGTACCATCGAGCAGCTGCGCCTGGAACTCGACAAAGCCAGGGAAAGTGCTGTGCAGGAGCGCGATGCTGCCGAGAGGATCCGCGGAAATCTTGCCAAGGCAGAAATCAGGCTGGAGTCAGTTGTGCGTCTTGAAGGGGATATTGTTTTGCTGCGGGAAAAAATTGAGCAGGAACGTGACGGCAGAATCAAGGCTGAAAAAGAGTCGATTGCGCTCAAATCAAGATTGGATGCATTCGAGGAAATGAGTCGGAAGAAGTAGGTGAAATTTTGCTTTTCTGAATTGCAACAACGTAACCCCATTGTCTAACGTTTTCAAGGCTCGATATTGTGGGAACGGACTCTTGGAGATATACCGGGAGCAGACACGCCTGCCGCGAAAGCCATGGTTCAATGAAGGGGTATGTGACTCCAAAGCCGGAGGAGATCCGGGGGCTTGTGTGGATTATTCGTCAGACGAGATTGCTGCAAGGTGGGTGTGGAAGAGGCCGCGGTGCAGCGCTGGCAGCTGGATACATCCAAGCCCAGCTACCGGTTTATCAAATACTCGGCCTGGCGGCTTTTTTTCGTGCTGGCTGGAGTTGTGGCTGCCATTGGAATGTTCGACACGTATTCCTATCCCGCCCACGAGATGTTGGAGAAGCGCAAGTCTAAACCTTGAGGTAAAGTGCGATGATATTGGGAACGGACTTGAGAAATCCACCATCCAAGCCTGGGCAGGTATCCGCACTCTTGAATTTCACATGCGCGTATTTGCTGTAAAGGTCCACATCTTTTTCGTCTACAGCATGGCTGCCTGCAGGGACAGTGCACACGGGCTCGCCTGACAAGTCCTGGTTCGCATACACGTAAAGTGGAGCCAAGAGCAAGGGAACCGGTTCCGCGTCCACCATCTTGGTCAAATCGCAATCGCTTTGCGTCAGCATGAAGCTGGAAAGGACATTTCCGTTGTAGGCGACGTCTCCGTCCTTAGGATAGTAGTAGGTAAAGTCGAAGGGTACGTCGAGGCTCAACTTCTTCACGTTGGCGAGCAGATACGTTTGATCTGAGCTTTTCACGGTGACGGTGCAGTAAGGACCTTTCAAAAGCTCTTCAAAGGTATAGCCCAGTATAGGCTTGTCCGCGCTGAGCGGATCCACATCCACAACTGGCTGTGGCGCAGGCGATGCAATCGGTTCAGGCGCAGGGATCTTTGAGTCGGATTTTTTACCGCAGCCAAAGCCGGTCGCAATTGCGAGCCCTATGAGGGCGTAGTTGAAGGATGGGTGAAACATGTTCGGTCCTTTCAAGTGTGTGCATGGCCAGAGGATTTGCGGGTAATGATCAGCCCCCGAATGCGATCCTAGGAATGAAGGATTCTCAAGCAACTGTCAACAACAAAACGATTTAGAATTTCAACTTAACCAAATGAAATCATTAAAATAAAAAAATAGTGAGGATTTTCGCTATCACCAAGCGCAACCATAGCAGTTGCCATCTCTCTCTTGCGGAACTGCCCTTAACTGCGCCCCACGGAAAACACCAAACTCTTGTTCGGGTGTTGATCCTTACATTGCATAATTATTCACATTCAAGGCTCTGGAATATCAAATACGATTATGCCAAAAATGTTTCGGGGGGTTATTTCGTATCTGAACCCCTTATCAATCGATCGAGGATATCAAGCGCTTCGATGATCCTGGATCTACGAATCGTACCGAAATCCTGATCCTGAAATACGCCATGGTCTTGCGCCAATCTCCTGCTGAGTTCTCCAGGTACAGGATCGGGCACAAGAGCCATTCTTGTGCGTGTGCGTTCGATCACCTGCAGAAAGGTCTGCACCGCTGCCTCGTCCGGCAGACCTACATCTAGCTCGACGAGAAGGACATAAGAGAGCTGCTCGATCCATTCACTTTCAAAGGCTGCCATAAGCTGCGGATGATGCCGCATCTCATCAAGCAGGAAAAGGAATGTGATTTCGGCCAGACCAGTTCTAATTGTCGTGGAGCTGTTTCGGAACCGGAAGTGAGTCAACATAATCACTCCAAGACTTTAAGATTTTTATTTGTCATGAAATCCTTAAGTAAATCTTTAACGACACTTTTCTCTGAGTCACTAAGGCCATAAAGGTCAATCAATACTAGGTTCGCCTTCCCCTTTTCAAGCTCCAACTTAGCACGAGAGCCGATGCCTTCGACGGCTTTCTTCCGAGCGCTAGGTTTGATGTCGGGAACAAGACCGGTGTTTGACAAAAGAGGACCTTTGAGGCTCACTTTCTCCAGGGATCCTTCGATATTGAAGTCCCAGCTGTTGTCGATGCTGTTAAAAAGGCTTTTCCCACTGACAGCTTCGTATCGAGCTGCGGCGAGACCTTCCTGCAGTCGGAGGTAACCCGATGCACCAACATCATCCGACAGGGCCAGAGCGCGAAGCATAAACTTGTCTTCATCAATTACAATGTTACCAACCTTTCGCATATCTAGAAGAATATTGGTATGGGCAGCTTTGATAAAATCAGCTACTTCCGTCAGGGTCTTTGTACCAAAACCGTCTTTCCTTGCAAGTTCAAGAAAAAACGTCAAATGTTTCAACTTGAAATTTGGAATTCTACGCAGTTGCTCCACAAATCCCATCATCTCGTCGGCATTCTTGAAACCAAGTTCCGCAACTCTTTCGACCGCATTCCGCAGGGCCTGCTCCACGTTGCAGGCGCTAGCATAAGCCTCAGGAATATAGAGCGGGTTGAAATTGCGGTTGAAGCGATCAAACCACGATAGTCGCATGGAAGCTGCTTTCAAAGCACATTCGCCGAGAACTTCGAGCACGCGCTTCGTATTCTTTGGATCTGTCACCCCCAGACGTTCCGCCTGACGACTGACACGGGTCATTCCGTCAGCGATCTCTTTGATATCGCTCCCGGCATCGGCCGCCTTAGCCAAGCCTCGCCACATCACACCGCTCCCGACAACCAGCCCAAGTCCG
Organism: Oligoflexus sp.; assembly: GCA_041736645.1. GTDB lineage: Bacteria > Bdellovibrionota_B > Oligoflexia > Oligoflexales > Oligoflexaceae > Oligoflexus. Next base: position 144,793 of record JBGSTF010000299.1, read on the forward strand.
CTCAGCGTGCGATCACTCCAATCCAATTTCTCACCACAGAGGTCGTAACCGACTACCACTTCGTAAAAATCCGAGGCATCCCCTGCAGCGATCGACAAACCTGTGCAACCCGCGGAGCCTACAATCCCGCGAATCAAGCCGGGCATCCCGTTGCTGATCCGATCAAGGCCTTCCAATTCCTTTTTTTTCTGCTCTTCCGCCAGCAGCGCCGCAGCTCTCCAGAATTCAATGATAACCCAGCACCAAGCGCGCAATGCAACCATCAGCTGTTGCTGGTTCTGGTTCAAGGAGCTTGTCGGCAGTTTTGCAAGTTCCTTGCGAGCAAGATAGACCGGATTGTCCTTGTCAGCTATACCACGAGCTTTGAAGAACTGATAAGCTTCTTCGCTCAGGAGCCTTTGAAGGTCAGCATCCACCAAGCTATTGACCGGGAATCCAAATTCGTTCAACTGTGTACTGGGATCCGAGCTACCGACGCGGCCTTGAACACGAACTGAAAACACCGTTTCCGAGGTCTCTGTCCAGGCGAACTTATAGGTGGCGACACGCTCTCCGTCTTCGGGGCAACGACCGCTGTAGTCGCCGCCCATAGCGAGGCTAGCGTAATCCCACTGATACGACCAACCTTTCGCATCTACCGGCTGATTCTTCGGGATGCACAAGTATTTGCCGATCTTGCTGAGACCGGCAACGCCTTCAAATGGCTTGTCCCGAAATCGAACAGCGAAATCGGCAAAGTAACCGATCTGCTCGACAGAATTGGCGTCCTTATAGAGAAAGGTGCTGAGATTCTTGCAAGTCCCAGGAGCCACATCTTCCCAGCCACGGGTGATCATCAGCTGTGGGTTCAGATCATCCGCGCCGGCAATGTAGATGGTTTCCATCGAATCATTGCAGAGAGTGGTATTTATCTGCGAGGGACTGGTGCCGTAAATATTCTTGACTTCCGATTTCTCGGGCGAACCACCACAGGCACCTAAAACGAAGAGCAAACTCAGACGGCCGATGTTCTTAAGCTTAAACACGTGTCTATCCTCCCGTGCTATTTTTGAGTCTAGTGGGCAGAATCAAGCAAAGTGATCGCTTCGCGTCCCAGATCGCCGCCGCGAGTCGAGAGTCGCTTCACCACTTGAGTGATCAGCGACTCCTGCGCACGATAGGGCCAGAGGGTCCGCATCAGACGAATCTGTAGCGAATCGTTCAGTTTCGACCGGAGAAGGTCCTGCACCAGGGACAGGACGATAGACGGTTCCAACGTCTGTGATTGCATGCTCGTTAATGCGGCGAGCTTGACCTCATCATGCGGATCATTGATATACGTATCGATCAGAAGCGACTGGGCCAATGGATCCTGGGTTTGCCGAAGCGCTTCCACTGCAGCTTTGCGGGTCAGATAGCTCTCATCCTTGCTGAGACCATGGCGAATGACCGATAGGGCTGATTTGGAACCAGAATTCCCGATGGCATTGAGAAGTCGCACCTTGACATCGACGCTGGCCTCCGGGGACCAACGCTGAAGCAGGTCATCCATCATCTTCGTGCCAAGATCGTCGTGCTGCTTGTCGAGCTTCCCCGATAAGGAACCTGCCGCGAGCAAGGCACCTTCCGAAACCCAGCCATCGTTCCTGTTGGCGATGACCAGGATTTCCTGCGCCAACTCATGCGTCGGCGCCTTCAGATCATGGATGTGACTGATAAGGCGGAAGAGTCGCTTTGGGTCGTCATAGAACCCATTGCGCAGGAGCTCGGTGAGGGCCGCCTGCACCTCCGGAGTTCCCGCTCGGACCAGGGCTCCCAGGCTATAGATGAAGCCTGGGCTGTTGAAATCTGCGGTTTCGACCACATTCAGAACCTCGGGGATGACCTCGGGATTGAGGCGAATGTGAGCAACAAGTTGGGCCAGAGTCTTGCCTACTCGATTCTCCGAACTACCAAAGTTCTCCTCCTGAACTTTCGCCAGGAGATCGGGCAAGCGGCTTTCCGTGACCAGACGTGCGAGCCTTTCCTGCTCATTCCAGGCTCCATCGATAAACTGCCGGGTCGCGCCGGCTTTCGCTTTGGCTACAAGAGTTGCGAGCTGATTGGAGGCAAGCCTTGTCGTCGTCGTGCGCTCCAAATGCCAGGCGTTGCGAGCCTGCGAGAACACCTGATCCTGCGCCTTGAACGTCAGGACTTGCTCGCCCTCGATCCGCTTCGCAGCCTCATCATCCAGAGCCAGGGTCACGTTGTAGGCCGATTTCAGTGCAAACGGCGACTGATCCTTGGTCACATAGATTTGGTCTGTCTTTTTCAAAATCGATGGAGCCGCATCATAGCTCAACTTGACCTGATAGGTGCCATTCTCATCGTTTTCTGTGGCAGTGAGGGTCTTGGAATCGAAGATATATGGCTGCTGCAATCGATAGATTATGGTTGCCAGTCCTTCTGGATCGACATCTTGAGCAGTATCGGTCTGCAGGCTCATCAGGCGACCACTCGCATCAAAGTTCACAATAAACACTGATTTCGCCGCCTTGGCTATGCGCTGACTGAGAATCTCGTTGTCCGTTCCATTCACCTGGACTTTAGCTGTCAAAGTCTCGAATTCATACAAGGCCTTCAGACCATCCTTGGTTTGAGCAAGAATGTTTTGCACAAGGCTCCCCTGCAATTCGGTATGATAGACCTGCCTGCTGGCGGATGAGGAACCGGGTGCAGCGAAGATTGCATCGAAGCCATTATTGCCATCCGTCTTCAATGAAAAAGTCCAACGATAGGCCTGGCCCACCTGGGGTCTGCCCAGTCGCGTCAAGTTCCCATCACTTGCATGCCCCAGGTATCTCCAAACAATCAAAGTCAAGAACGCCAGACCCAAAAGAGTGACAGGAATGGAAAGCTGCTTTTTCATCGTCTATCCTCCAGTTCTTTCTCAGGGCTTCTTACCGAACGAAGCCATCCAATCGAAATAAGCAGCCGTCGCCACATTATTTGTGTCGATCAACTGGTTGCCAGCCGTGACCTTATCCTGGGTATTGGTGCTGATATCATTCACCGTTTCCCGGAAACTCGATTTGATGCCTTCCATGACATTGATGTTCTTCACATCATCGTTTGTCGGCGCCCCCGAGATGGTTTCGCCATGGGGCGTGATGCGACGAGTGACATTGAAGATCGTACCGCGACCGTTGTAGCCCGGCCAATCGATGATGGTGTGCTCCCAGCGTTTCAGTTCCCAGGGAGGAATCTTCGCAGCAGGAACATAGGCCTCTGCGAATCCTGCTGCTCGCCCATTCAGAGCCATCAGTTGATAGTTTGAAGTCATCGTGAGGTCGACAGCGGGCTCAAAAGTCTTGGTGTCGAGACTCAGATTGGCCCCTACGTCCACGTCGACGCCGGTATCGATCAAGACCACAGACGCCTCGAAGCCGGCGCGAGCCACTTCGATATCCGCGGCACCGCTTCCATAGACCTCAGCATAGAGGGCCGGCCCAGCGTTCAAAGAACCCGAAAAAGTCACCGCCGGGGGAATCTGCAGGGTCCCATTCACGCCTTTATCCAGCTTCGTGCCAGAAAATTTGCTGGCGATCTTCGTATCAAAGCCAACACTTCCCGCGTAGCCAATCGTTGCCGAACAGGGGATCGGTCCGATGGCGAAGCGGAATTTGTGCTCGTCACCAGCTAGAAAGTGGCTAAGAGGTTTGCCGGTACTGGGCGTCGGGCGCTTAGGAATTAGATTGCCGAGTCCCACCTCCGCCTTGGCCTTGTCCACCAGATCCTTGAAATTGAAGGTTTCCTTGGAAAGATCGTAGACCTTGACCCACCGCTTCAGACCGACGACTTGGAGTTGGAAATCAAGGTAGTTTCCGGGCGGCCTGGCCTTGGTATCCTTCGGCACTTCATACCCTTCGAGGTTGGCGCCCAGGCTGGCGAGATCATATCCTCGGCCCAGCAAGTTGCCCTTCACAATCGTTTCACCGATCACCTGATAGGCATTGCTATCGACGCCAAGGCGAGCGGAGATATTCGCTTCCGCGCTGATGTTCGAGTTTCCTGCTTTGAAACCCCAGTCACGCGTCCACGGCACATAGAGGTTGTTGTTTACACGTTTGACCATGTAGCCCTCAATCGGTTCGATGACGATCTCGCTAGGCAAGAGGTTTTTCTTGGCCTTCTCGTAGAGTTCGTCGACTGCACGCTGGGCTTGATTCCGCAATTCCAGCTCGATTTCTTTGCGGATGAGTTCAGGATCGCGGATATACTTCATGTAGGTGCTGTCGAACTGCCTGATGAGCGTATCGTACTTTTTCACAGCCGCTGCCAGTTCCGGATTGTCGGTCAGGGCCGCGATGATCTGGACAGGGTCACCGCTCCGGAGCGTGTAACCCAGTTTGTTGAGTTCCTGCTCGATCCTATTCAATTCAGAATAGTATTGCTGGGCTGTCTGGGCCTTGCCGTTTGGCAACCGGATGATGGTCTGCGGCACGATCGGGGCACCGGATTCCGGGTGTTTGAAGGGAAAAGCTTTGAATTCAATCGGCGCTTTGGCCGCATGAACGTTATCCTTCGGTCCAATTTCGTCGACGGCCTGCGCGTGAGCACTCAAGGTATTGACCAGGAGGCCCGCTGTCAAAAGCAAAGTGGATGTGTTCGTTTTCATGGAGTCTCCTTAAAGTGCCGCGCCTTGGAGGCCAAGAGCATTGGCATCCATGACTTGACCCTTGAGTATGGCCCACCATAGTTTTTCCAGATTGGCCTTTTGCCTATCATCCATCGTATTGATCTGCCCGTCGTTGATCTTCGAGGCCCACGCATAGGCTCGGCAATTCACCTTGTTCGATGCGTTGACCATTCCCGGCTTGCATTTTTTCCCTGCAAGGTCTTTCTTGTAGTTCACGCTGTCCAGAGCGGGATTAGTGGAGTTCCAGCGCGTCAGGCGATCATCAACGCGGGTGAAGAAGTCTGTGCAGGTGGCATTCGTATCTGCCACGAGGTTATCGCGGAAGTAGGGATCGAGTTCCTTGCTGGCGAGCACAGCTGTGCGAGTCGCTGTGCACGCAGTATCCACTTCAGCGCGGAGGCGTTTGACTTCCAAGATATTCTTGAAAGTGAGATGCGAGCCCATAGCGACCATCAGTTTCTGGAGTTTGGATCCATAAGGACGATACCATTTTTCGGCGAAGAAGAGATTCAGGACCATGCGGTGCGCTTCCTGGATCTTCTCAATGCCGTCGTTGAGATAGACTCCGTTCACAAACTGCGTAAAGGCCACTTCAAGATCCTGAAAGGTATTGCTGATCGACTGCAGGTTGTCAAAGAGGGTTGTATCCATCGTGACGAGCAAATCGGCGAACGTGTCGACCGCGGTTTCCAGAGTCTGATAATTCTTGGTGAAATCATCGCTGGGCACGATCGGGATGTGCTTGGAGCGTACCGAACCGCGCAGAAGGTCAGCTGCATTGACGAGATCCTGGCTGAGTTCGGCCCCATCAAGACGGTTCTGGTGGAAGGCTTCCACTTGATCGAAGAACTTCAGCGACACCTCGCGTTGGATATCCCGAATGGGAAGCTGCCTGTTGTTTTGGACGTAGATTTGGATAGCGCTCCAATTCACCGTCCAGTTTTTCAATCGGAGGCTGATGTCGTCGTAACGATCCTTGAGGCCGTTTCTACTAGCGAAGAGGTCATTCTTCACATAGAAGAAGTTTTTCTTCAACGAGCTGACCGAATCAAGAAACTGGGCGTTCTCGTTGGTTTTGAATCCTTCCAGAGGGTCGCCTTGGGCAAAGCTTGCTGCAGGGATGCCCAGGGCAGTCAACAGCAAAAGCAAACGCATCGTTTTCATATTGAACCTTCACTCCGCGGAAGAAACACAGACTCGGACGCCAATTGTCGCCTTGAGCTGGTCATACTTTGTTTGCAGATCTTCATGTTTGCCATAAGTGGAGGCGATGCGGTCGGTTTGAATCTCGCCGCCGTCTTCCAACGCATCGCTTGCAAGACAGACCAGCTTCATTTCATTTTTCTGCAGTTCGAGAAGGGTCGATTCGCCAAGGAGAACGCTTTCTAGATCGTTGGCGGTCTCGGTATTGCCGCTCGCCCGCAGCTGAGCGATGTAACCTTTGAGTCGGCCTGCCCAGGTTTCGGGATCGGAACTAATGCGCTTGCTCCAGGACTGATAGCTGGCGTTGTCAGACAAAGCTTTGCGAGCTGTTTTCATGGTTTCGATCACTTCGCCAGTCGCTGTGTCGAACTCCTGCTTTGCTTCGCCGCTGAGCTGCGAAGTCCAGATCATTTTGAGCTTGCACGCTGAACCGAGGATTTCGCCTAGGGTCCAGTTAGGATCAGAATCCTGGACGGAGAGTTCAAAGCCTTTGATTCGCTGTGTATCTCGACGTTTGTACCAAAGTTCAAAGGTCACCCTTTCCTTGGCTGTCACGTAGAGAGTGGAAAGTCTTTCCGTCGAGCCACAACTGGTGAAATCGTAAGTGACAACATACTCCTGATGATATTTGGAGAGGCTGCCTGGGACGTCGAGGGTTCGTAAAGCACAATCGGTGCCACCTGGACTGGGGCATTTAAAATCAATGTCGACTTCGTATTGGACTGGAGCAGCCAAGCTCTTATCCTCTTGGAATCCAGGAGCTGCAAGCATGAGGCTTGCCAATGTCAGACGTTGAATGATGGAAATGCTCATAGGATCCTCCTCGATCGAGTTCTTGGTCATTAAGGCTTTTTGGGTGGGTTTGTCGCGTCTTTCACCCTTGACAGCGCACGTTGAATGGCATCCTTTTGGCTCTGATTCGCTTTACTCAGAGCCCAGGAGAGCTTGGTTTCCCAGGTTTCGAGGGGAATCAGGTCAGCATTCAGCTTGGTCCTTGCATCATCAAATGGCTTGAAGATCTCCGCCTTGCTTGCGTTGTCCAACATCTTGATGATCTGTTCGCCGACCAAAACTTCTGCGTCGTTGCCGAAATCGATCATGTGATCGGCCTCTTCCCGCAACCAACTTGCTGTGGTTTTATCGCCGATATAGGTGTCATAGTAATAGGTTAGCAGCTGCTCTTTTTCCAGGAAGATCCGCTGGAGATTGACCCTGTCGACGAGACCGTCAGAGGCGCTCAGCCACTCGCTGCTGGTGCTGACACTTAGAGTGTCGGTGCAGTAGATCTTGATGTCGCAGAAACTGCCGGCCTGGTAGCCAAGAGTCCAATCAGGATCTTTGTCGTAGATACGGATCGGACCTTTGCCTATGAGGTTAATCGTCTGCGAAACCCCTAGTTTAATGACCGTAGCGGGTTTTTCAGTGGCTTCAAGTTTCACGCCGTTTACAGCGAGGTACAGATCAGATTCGGATACTTCTTTGGGAAAGCCGGTACACGAAGTACTATCGACCGTCACCTGGATTTCGGCGAGATACGGCTCACCGTTCCAACTGAAAGGTTGAGAGGTGATGTCGCTTTTCAAGAGACGGCAGTCGGTGCCCCAGGGGCAACTGAAATACTTGGGTTGAACTGTGGTCGGACATTCAACCGTTACGCCCTGGGCTGAAATGCTTCCAAAGGCGATGAAAAGGCTGGTTAATGCTTTCATGGATTTTCTTTCCAACTGTCGACTGAGATTATTTATTCTCAGCGTGAGGGATAATGATTCTTGCCAACCTAATATTGAAAGCGCTGCCGCTGGCCGCTACATCGCGCGAAACGCCGCCATCGTCTTCCGTACAGTATCCAACTGCTACGCGCGGCACGACCATGCCGATTTCAATCGACAGATCAGTGATGCCGCCACCATCGTATATGGCCTCCAGCTTTACGCGACCGGGTCGCTCTGTCGCTGGATAGCGCGGTTGGGTGCGATGGGAGACAGGAATAGCAGGTGTGTAAAGTATTTTCTCGACACCATTTTGCTTATAGCGCGTCCGGACAACGAACGATGCATTGTGATTCTGTGGATCCCACCGATGATCGCTGCAGCTAATAATATATTGGGGAGGGTTATCATCTTCATCAGGATAGACAGGCATGTTGCTAACATTGAATTCCAGGACGGGAACAACCATCACGGACGATCCGCGCAAGTTCACAAGCCTGTGGAGGGGCGTCCAGACGGCCTTGGTTCCGTAGTCGATGATGAATTCAGAGCCCACTGCCCGTCCGAACGCTGCGATGGGCGCGGCCTTTCCATCGAATCCGATACGGTTGGCTGGGTCGATGTTGTTGGGCAGAAAGACCAGCTCATCGAAACTAAGGAGTTCGGATTTTTGACTCGTCACGCCGCAGCTGGCGGACAGCAAATACAGACAAGCGACTATTATTCTCGATTTGTACATCACAAAATCCTCAGGGCGGTTGATAAAAAGGATGACCTCACCTCCTGCAACTTTATAAGGCTATTGAGTATGATTCTTTGCCAAATGCCCTCGGGCCAAACGCTTGCCCGGATGTCATGAAAAGCAGAACACACGATAGTGAGGGCATTATCGGAAAAAATGTCATCTTTAAAATATCCTTTCAAGTTAACGTCTGCATGGAAAAGGGAGAGCCAATGATTGCAGAATCTAGCTCCCCTGCTATGAAGATTTCTTTGCAAACTCAAGCGGTGGGAGTAGCTTGCCATCTGCTGAAACGGTCTTCTTTGTAGTCACGTTTTTCGATCTTGCCCTAGACGCAAGTTCTGGCCATGGTCTTAATTTCTGTCGATCACATTCTTTCCCACAGTCAGCTGAGGGCTGTTTGATCGTAAGGCTTCTGATGCTTGAAGTAATGCCAACTAGAGAAGATGTACCGCAAAAGAACGCTGCGGCGGTGAAAAAAAAGGATGGGACTGGGGAAAGCAAAAGAGGATTTCTGGTTGGCTGACATCGCATCTCTCCTATCACATTGAGCCCGATGAACGTCCGGTGTGGATGTTCTCCACGCTGGTTAAGGACGAGATAAGAGAAGCAACAGACTTCGGCTAGCTGTTTTCGATGTCAGCGTGAAAGCTCTTTAAAAGATGAAAAACTGCCAATCATGGAACAAATCAGGAGAAGGAAAAGATCAATGAATTCAAAATATGTCATTTTGTTTTTGAAAAATTTCTTTATAGTTATTTTATGTCACTTTGAAAGCGAAAAACCGCTCGGAGCAATAATCTTGTCAATTTGATGTATCTTTTACGGCTATTGAAAACGAGAAAATTACCCAAGACGGTGAAAGTCTGTGGACAGCCGCATGCTCGATGTATATGAGCCTTCGTATACTATGTGGGAGAGTCGGCCAATGACGCAGAAGCTGATCGAGTATTTGCGTGACGAGATAAAAGCTATCACTGACGCTCGGAACGAAAGCTTGCGGTGGTTCGTCCAGCAAGTCGGTCTTGACTACTCAGCTGTCTATAGAATGACAAACGGCGAGCAGAAGCACCGAGTCAGCTTCTATCATGCTTATAAACTTCTGAAGTACCTGAAACCGGACTCGTTCGTCAACATTCTCAACGACTACTTCCCTGAAGACGTGCGCGAATTCTTTCCGAATGGCCAAGCATCAGAGTCACTCGATACGGCTGAAGTAGACCGCGAAAGAATCTTTCGCATAGTATTTCAAGAACGCAACCTGTATGAAGTTGGCCTAGCAGTGGAATGCGCTAATTGGACTTTGCAAGAAATTGTTCAAGAGTTCGGTTCCCGCGGCACCGAAGCGGTCGAGGCCTTGCAGGAACTTAAAGTGCTGAAAATATGTCAAAGCGGGCAAATAGAAGTCCTGCTTAAGGGCCTCATCGTGGCCGATGAAACGCTCATCAAGCAACAAGTTCACACAAACACGGAAGTAATCCATTTAAAAAGACCTGGTACTAACGTATTCTCGAACACAGCCGGGCTTAATTCCAAGGGAGTGGCAGCTGTTCATAGCCAAACTTTGGATTACAAGAAGAAGCTGTCGCAAATCCTGGCCAACGAAGAATTCAAAGGCAGCATACCGTTCGTTATTTCATCTGTTATTGGTCCCCTTACCGAGTCAAAAGAAAGGAAGTGAGCGCATGAAAACTTTGGTTGTTTTCGCATCGAGTATATATGCAGCTTCCGCGTTTGCAGGATGGGGAACTGGCGGCGGCACTCCACCGGCACGCGAACAACTCCTTGAACAGCTGATGGTCGCTGAACAAGGTCAGGGCGCTTTGTTTGATACTGGCCTTGGCGATATCGGACTTTTGACCAATCGAGAGCTCCAGCCGCAAATGACTTTAACCAGTAGTCAGCTGCTGAAAGCCGACATCAAGGTTCCTGAAACTGACTTTGAGATGCTCCGTGATCGTAAGCTTCCACTTGATTCGGTCGGGACGCTTGGCGAGAACAAATCCTACACGATAACGGCAGGTGATGAGATCAATAGCGTCACGCTGATCGACCGCAGAGCTACGGCAAGAGCGGCAGTAGCTCAGTAAATTTATTTTAAATTCAATCAAAAGTGCGGGTTTTACGGCTCGCGCTTTTTTCTTGCCAATCTCTCGTCAAGTCCCAGTCCACATCAAACCGCGTTCATGTCGACGAATATCGAAGCGGAAAATCTTGCGGGAAAAACAAAATCCTATCAGGTCGATGGTGGCTTCGAAGCAGGATCTGTTATTTTGCACGATCGTCGCCTTCTCGCAAGAGATTCGGTGAAGATATCGCCGCCTGCCAAATAAATAAAATCATTCGATAGTTCGTAGAGGGGAGGTGATCCTTGGTGGTATCCGCTTGCCGGGCGTACTCGCAGTAGTGTCCGAATACGCGTCCTCTCAAAGGGTACAGGCGTTTGTGCTTTGGATGATAGACCCCAGTAGCCTACCAGCCAGCACCCAGCACTGTGCATAGACAGCACCGGCAGGTATCGGAGAGGATTGAACGACACTCTTCAGGCAGTCTTATGTCTCCTGCAAGACATAAAATCCTATGATTTTTGATGCTTATATTAGGGCATACGGTTTGCAAAAGTATTGAAGTGGAATGTTGCTGCCTGGAGGCCCCTGATGAGATTGCTGAGTATTTTGGCTGTAGCTGCGGTTGGATTTTTGTCTAATAATTGTACAAAATTGAAAAACAAAGTTCTTCCTGTATCTTACAGCTGTGGTCAGGAGGCCAAAGATTGGTCAGACCGGTTTGTTAAGGTCTACGACTCACAGGACGAAGGACTCAACGGCCAGTATATTTCCGCCGACCTAGGTGGCCAGACTCTTATTGCCAGTGAAAAAGGCTGTATCAGGATCCCAGAAGGCGCCAAAACCGGAGTCCTTACTGTTCGTGATAAGCGACCAGCAAAACAAGAAGGAAAGATTTTTTCTATCGATGATCTTTCGTTCCCGGCGTCGGTAAAACTGGACGTACTTTCAGCTATCGTGCCCCAGATATCATGTGCAGAACGTACCTTCGAGACCAATCTACCCAGAATTGACGTTTCGGTTTCTGGTCAAGCACTTCAGCAGCGCGAACGTTTTAAGCTTTCAGCAGTCCTGAAAAATCCCGATGGGTCCAGCAACGCGCTGGCACCGACCCTCGAAGATAAAAACCTTCGCATCGATCTCGGAGAAATTGCCGACGGTGAATATAAAATAGAGATCATCAGCACTGACGAGCTTAGGAAAGAAGAGTCGAGTGTTAGAGTCTGTAGCATTCGACTGGATAGAACGGCTCCTTCAGCAGCTGTTGAACTGCCTCGAAGCACCCTTGGCGCCATTGGACTTGCTCGGGTCAAGACCGATGAAAAAATAAAAATTTCTAGTGACGACAGCACTTCGCAGCTTTTCGTTTCCGTGTTGGCTCAGGATAAGCTGTCTTCTGAATGTTCTGAGAGCTACATTCCGGCTCAGTTATTTGAAACTCCAAAGCAGGGCAGATGGCTTCTTTGCTACTACTCACGTGATCCAGCCGGCAACATCTCGAAATTGCAATCTGTTCATTTTGAAATAGATGAGGAACCCCGGAGAGTTCTGATCGAAAAACTCATCGATAATGCCAAGCTGAACTCAGAGAAATTCAGATATGAGGCTGCTCAGGAAAGCCTGGGAAGGGCATATACAGAATGGAAAAAATTGGCGTTAATTGATGATCAAGAATCTCTAGCCGTGGAACTCAAGTCCGGGTTTTTCGAAGTCCTTCAGAGACAGCACTTGAAGCAAAAGAAATCGATCGAAACTTATGCCGGTGCGTTTCCCCTGAACGGCGAAAATGCCGTCATCTTCCGTGAAAAAGACATTGCTATCGTATCCATTGGCAAGGGAGATGTGCTGAGTGGGCAGGCAGACCTGGGTATGATGGAAGGGTTTGCTGTGAGTGCAGCCAAGAAACAATTCGCCGTCGGTGATTCCGATGGTCGTGTTCGGGTTATAGACGAGAAACTCAGAACGGTTCTCGGATACGAGGACCCCGATCAGAGTGTATTCCAAAAAATGGCCTTCTCGGCAAATGGAAATCGATTTGCAACTGGATCCGTTTTTGGTTCCATCATTGTTTGGGACCTCAATGGCAACAAGATTCTGCTGCAGAAAGCTCTTGAAGGGCGCATCCAGGGCCTTGCTTTTGATGCGAGCGCCGAAAAGATTCATGTTGCTGTTGATGGAGCGGTCAAATCAATCACTATTGACGCAACCAATGCAGAGAAGGACTTCGGTACTTTTGATGAGGGAATTGAAAACCTCATTAACCTGGATGATAAAACTATTCTGGTGCATACGACCGAACGGCTCACGACAATTGATATTGCCTCAGGAGCAAAAAAGGACGTCCTTGCGAGCAAAAAGCTTGCAATTGAAGAAATCCGGCTGAGCCCATTTGGAAAATATATCGCCGCCAAGTTTGAAGGTGGCGCTGTTCGCTTATTTCAGAAAGACAAGTTTACTGAATTGAAGTCCCCCGCGCTGGCAGCTTTCAAAGCGTCGACCTTGGCCATCAGCGATACTGAAGTCGGAGCCGTCGACGCGGACGGCTTTTTGCGCACCTTCACTCTTCCGAAACTCGAATCCTCTGCTTCATTCCGCTTAGCGGAAGGGGAAGCCATTCAAGCAGTTTGGTTTAAAGGTGCGGGTGACTTAGTCTCAAGTACAGCCAAGACACTTGCAACTTGGCAGCTGACAAACCCACTGCTGAAATTGGTAATGGTATCGGAAAAAATAGAGTCTGAAGGGGTCTCCGACGTCGCCCTTGCGAACGACGGCAAAGTCCAACTTGCATTCCGAGACGGAACCATTCGAACCTTGTCGGGAGACAAATCAAAAACAGAGAAAACAATCGACGGGATTGGATCTGGCTATACGATCTTTGGTGTTAACACTGTATTACGATTCGGTCATCAAACCGCCATGGTTTTTGGCAAAAGCGATCTGTCCAATTCGTTGAAAACTTTCAATATTGATGATACGGCCAATCCTGAATCTTTTCTGTGGAACGAAATCGATAACTCCTTTTACCTCGGTTCAGAAGGCTATTTGAAGCTATATGACATGAAAGGCGCCGTCAGCCTCTCCCTGCAGACAGTTCAGCCACCGTATCCAGTCCTGAAGATGGCTGTTGCGGAAAATGGGGGACCCATCATTGCGGGCGGGGAACGCCGTGGAGTCATCTCGATATGGGCCGACCGAACCGCTTCCTCCATACCTAAGGAGTTCGATGCCCATGAGCTGAAGATCACTGGTCTTAGTTTTTTGAATCGCAGTGATGCTTTTGTTAGCACCTCTGAAGACGGGGCCATTGCTTTGTGGAAGGTGGACGGCACCCCTATTAGCAAAGCATCAGCTCATCCGAATGAGACTAGGCAGCTCATTATGCATCCGAGCGATGGTGAGATTCTTACGATCGGTGATGACAGGATGCTTCGAGTTTGGAATCAGGATCTCAAGCCCTTGTGCTCGATCATACTTCCGACGGCCGCAAGGATATTCAATCTTAGCAGCGACAGCAGTCATATGGTTGTGGTTCTCGAAAATGGTGGAGTATTGACTATACCCTCATCTGTTGAACAACTTCATGCGGCCCTCAGTGCTCAGCCATGAGGGGGCTATTGAGAAAGTGGTCAAGCATGAGTGGCTTATCCATTATCAGCGACAACTAAAAGGCAGCCATACCGACACTTAAAGTTGGGTCCTCGGTCATGCAACGTGGCGCACACGCGAAATAATATCGATTGTGCTTAGTTTTCAGTAACTTCCAGCCGGAAAAAGACCTTGTAGATAGGTAAGGCGCGGACGAGGAGGGGCGCCTGTCGCCGCGATCGACGTCCAATATCGCGGGCAGCCCTGTCTTTCACCATCGCTTCATTTGAACGCTACCTAACTCTCACTATTTTCTTCCCAGTCCGTGCCACACAAATACCATTCTTGATGATGAACGCTTCAACCCAGTGTGTGCCTTTGTAACCAGTGCGTTCCCAAAGTATTGAAGGCGTTTTAGCTTCTCCGCTTATAAAATCCCCGCGAAGACAGCTATCGTCTTGCGCTTCTTTACCGGAGTTGACAACCTGCCACTTGATTTCGAAGGGACCAGGAGTGTTCGTAGAAACTCTGAACTGGATATGCAAGTTCTTTCCAGTCGGCCTTCCTGTAAGTACACCAATGTTTTTGCGACTGTATTTTAGAGGGTGAAGTGTCGCAGAGATATCAGCGTTATAACTGGTATTTATCGGCCACATCGGAACTTGGCAATGATTTGTGGATGCTAAATCCGGCACGACCGCCATTGGGTTTGCAGGGAGACTTTTTTGCAAACGGTCTGTACGAATTTGCGCCCTTTTTACTATTCCCAATCCCATTATCTGCTCAAGCTTAACCTGTGCGGAAAACAAATCTTTCGAAGCGAACATCGTGCCGAAGTCAGCCTTGGCTTTCTCCAGCCAATTGAAAAAATCTTTTCGACGATCCGGGTACTGGTTCCATTTGTCAGCAAAGTTCTCGTCTTCATCGGCAGGGTTTTGCACGATGTATTTTCCGTCTTTTTCCATGATGAAATCTTCCATGCCAGTCAATATGCTAAGCAAAGACGGCTGCAGATCTTCTTGGTTCTGATATGCCCAGGCAGCCAAGGTTGTGATGATTATCGATACCGGGCGTCGGTCTGGGGCGTTTGCAAAAAAAACGTCCCTGTGTCTCTTTAAGAGCTGTACAACTCTCTGCAGAGGAGTTTTAACTTGCCAATCAGGAAGTTCTGCAACATCGACGCTCAAGGATTTGGCAAGGGCGGCTCTTTTTTCGAGCAGGACGATTCTCATGCGATTCTTGAACCAATCCGCGTATTTAATCGGATTGCTGGTCTGCCAATGCCGAAGTTCTTTGTCCGTAAGCAAGATACCAGTTGGCAAGTTGTCTTCGTTAGGAATGGCGGGAAGAACATCCATGTGTAGCTGCTCAGTGAAATTTATCCGCCAACAACGACGACTTTCGACAACCTTTTCCTTGAGATCGTCGTCTGATTTTAGGCGATCACCGATCCTCTTTTTAAGATCAGCCTGAGTGATCGACGTTTTTTGAATGTCCAGCTCACAAACCAAATCAATGTCATATTCGTCCTCATCCGTTAATGGCTTTACTACGGTGCCCAAACGAAAAGAGCCTTGAGGATATATTTTCAACGAGTTCGCTGTTAGCTTGGATTCTTTGTCAGACAAGTGTTCTGCCATCTGAAGATACTTTAATTCCACGTCTTCGTGAAGTTCATCGGGTATATCCAAAGCTTCTGCAACTGATTTCAATAGACTTTCGATTTCAGTTCGAGTTGTTCGGAGCATATGACCTCACTTGTGTATCGGAGTATAAACTCCGGCTCGATGATCACAGAATTTGGCTTTGAAGCCTGGGCTGAAGATTCTGCTGTGATGAGCTGCTTTGCCGATAATATCCTCAACTTTTGAGATTCCATCAAGCTTGAAGATTCCATATGCGACTTTTGGATCGAATCGTTCGAATCGTTCGTCACCTAGCAAAAACTTAGCCTGGTTGGCCGCTCCACGACTCTGCCCTCTTAAGATAACGTTCACGGCTTCTTCTCGCCAATGCCATTGGCCGCCGCGCGTCAGAGAGTTAGACCTCTCGGTTACCTCGTCGGTTGTGCCCAAGCTGCAAATAGCTATTTGACTAAGGGGAATATTGAGAGTTCCCGTTGCCTCGACTAAAGCAACCATTGAAGGGTTATTGGCCCAAACCCCACCGTCTATAAGCCGTGTGTTGTCAACTTCAGTGCAACTGGGGAAATAAGTTGGAGCGGAACTTGTAGCCAACGCAGCCTTCCAAATCGGAACTTTGAAATCTCGCGCAAGTCTTTCGTGGTGAGGTGTTCGAAAGATATAGACGTCGTCAGCACTGAGCGAATAGGACGGAACCACTACACGTTTTTTTAGGTCTGCTATACGTTTGTCACCAAAACATGCTTGGAGCGCTTTAGAAAGCGGCTCTTGTGAATACTTCGGACTTACAAGATTCTTCAGTCGCCATTTTCGCGGTTTGAAAATGGATGAGCCGTGATTGACATAAAAAGTAACGATTTCGCGTGGCCTAAGACCATTGGCTAATGCTAGCGCGACTATTCCGCCGGTCGATGTTCCGGCGATAAGATCAAAGTGATCGATGATATTGATCCCGAGGTCTTCTTCAAGGTTCGCTAGTATAGCGGCTGACATGAGACCTTTGATCCCACCTCCGTCTAGGGATAGTATCTGAAACTTTGAGGTAGAATTTTCCAAGGCGATCACCCGCGTTATGTGTGAATTTGCTGATGAGTCTATCTGAACGAGGTGAAGCTTTACAAGCGGTCCGCTTATACTTTTTTGAGACTGGGAAGTTGGTAAAAACTTGAAGCAGCGCTGTGTCCTTGATCAGAACCTTAGGGGGGCCCCTCCCGCAGACCAAAACCAACTTTTTCAAAAGTTCCGCCTAGGGAATAGCGAGTGAAGCTGCTATTGGGCGCCATTAGAGCGCGGGGTGTAAGGGTTTAAAAAGGAGAAGCGAGGATCTTCTCCACTATACGGGTAGGGGGCCTCGAAAGATCCAGGGTTGCCGGACTATTAATGCTATTGACATCACATTGGGTTTCGCCTTGCCGAAGTGACTTCCGGGAAGAAAGTCAATTCGTCCAGGGGGGGGACTTTTCCGGCTTCAAGCCTCGGGCAACTCACAATGGCGAGCGCCCACAGCCGCCGCAGGCATCAGCCCGATGTGCGGGCTGATGCCCCCCTCTTTTCAGTTCATGTGTCAGGAGTTTTCAGATTTGGAAGCCCGAGGTGCGAAGAGTTGTACAAATTTTCCTCGCTTCGGTTTTAGTATATCCAGCAGCAACGAGTGCTGTTTCGGGGTCCTTTTTCGCTGTCACGTCTGCATCAGCCCCTTTTCGCTCTTTGGGACTCAATTCCTTTACTATAGCTGCCTGGACATCAAACTCAGGATCACGCTTGAATTTTTGGCCGAGCTTGTATAGGAACGCATCTTTCAATCGGTCGAGATTCGGATCGAGAACTGCTTTGTGCGCTTGGTAGGTTGCTAGGAAGTTGAGATGGTTTTCGATTGTCGTGCGATCCTTACCCACAGTATCAGCAACCTGCTGGATCGACTTTCCCGTATCCTTTAGAAGTTGGTAGCCAGAAGCCCGGTCTACAATTGATTCCCGTCTGGTAAAGTTCGAAACCACTTTGTCGACTGCCTCAGATTTCGAGCCAGACAAAGATTCGTCTGCGTCGGCCACAACCGCTTCCATCGTTAATGAGATATGCGGATAGTCTTGCATAATGCGCCGAGCACATTCTACCCTGTGGTGTCCATCGACGAGCGTGAGGCCGTCTTTCGATTTCTTGACCTTGACGGCTACTCGGACTCCAACTTCCTTGATGCTGGGATAATAGTCGGCAATTTTTTTCTCATCAATGTCCCGGTAGTTGTCGTATTTTATTGAGTTGATGTCTTTTGCTTTTAGGACGATCACGCGAGCAGCTGAGGTCATGTTTCAATCTCCTTTTGTGCGAATGATTCTTTTCTTAATTAATTTAGTGAGATACGTTTTATTTTTGTATCTATCTGAAATTCCTGAAATAATTCCAAGAGTCCAAACACCCCTATAGATATTATCTAGCTATAGAGGCGCCCTTTCAGCGGGCACATTTTGCCGATCTTTCATTTGTCCCAGGAATCGCTAGAATGTCAGTGCTTCGACATTGAAACTTGAAATTTCATATTCCCCTGAAATCACAAGCTTATTTCTGGTGAAAATTATGAAGAAAGTGTTCGGGTGATCGGCACCATCCGTAC
>JBGSTF010000334.1:0-22492 GCA_041736645.1 Oligoflexus sp.
AGTGATGGCCAATGTGAGATAAACAAGGTTCCTCCCTAACTTATCGAGTTGTCTTTCGAGAGGAGTCCTCTTTTCTTGGGTTTCATTGACCAGGGTTGAAATCTGCCCGATCTCCGTTTTCATACCGGTCGCCACGACAACACCTTCGCCGGACCCTCTGGTGATCGTTGTTCCGGTAAAAAGAAGGTTCTTGCGATCGGCCAGTAGCGTATCCTGAGGGAGAGGCGCCACCGATTTCTTGGTCGGAACGGATTCGCCCGTCAAGGAGGATTCGTCAGCCTCGAGTTTTGATAGCTGCAAAAGCCGTAAATCGGCGCTGACGAGGTCGCCTCCTTCAAAAGATACGATATCTCCAGGGACGATCTGGTCGGCAGAAATTTCCCGGACTTCATGATTTCGTCGCACTTTGGCTGTGATTTTCGTTAGACGGTGAAGCGATTCCATGGAACGAACGGCTTTGATTTCGGTCACAAATCCTATCGCAGCATTGAGGATGATGACAATCACCACCGCAACACCCTCAACCCAATCGCCGAAGACAAACGAAAGGATGGCCGCTGCTAAGAGCAGGAGTACGATAAGACTTTTGAATTGCTCGAGGAGAATTTTCCAGGCATCACGTTTCTTCACGAGCTTGAGGACATTGTAACCGTCCCGCTTGCGGCGGATCTTCACTTCTTTCGTCGATAGGCCGGTATCCCTCGCAACGACTTGCTGCTTCAATACATCTTCAACTGACCGAGTCCAAGCAGAATTTGGCTTAACAACTGGCCCGATACTGAGTCCGCCCGCTTTATGCATCATTCATCCCTTAAACTTGGAAACTTTGTCACCTACATGCGAGCGCTTGCCTCGCAGCTCATACAACTCGAGGCTTCGGGAATTGACTTTAAGCGTTCTGCAGCGATGGGTCGTCCGCAGACTTCACATAGGCCGTACCGACCTTGATGAGCCCTCTCGATCGCTGCATCAATATTTGCAATCTCGGAACTTTCCATTTTGGTGAGACTAAGAGCCACAGTCTGCCTGGCAAGGTCTGTACCTCGATCCGTGTCGCCAATGTCGCCAGTGGCCCCACTTCCCGACTTCAGCAATGCGTTGCTGCGTTCTTTACCTTTCAAGGTAACGAGAGACTCCCGTCGCTTCTGCAGTGCTTGCACATTTTGCTTAACTTGCGCTTCATTCATCAGTTTGCCTCCGTTATGATTTGCTTTGGCTAGTCGAAAACTGAGTTCTTTATATCCAGGTGACAATCCATGCAATCATCGCTCCAAGCACTCTATTGAATTTCCCTTGGTCCATCGGCATAGGAAATATTTGCTCCTCATACAACTTTCTACGAAGGGAACGGTATCCCAATCGCGCCGGCAATATGCCAATACCGTGTGCACAAGGGGGCCTTCGGCCTTTGGCTGCATTATGCATGGCCAAGTTCTTGCAATATTGAAACCGGCAATCATGATCTACAAAAATAGCCAAGCCGAAGACGAAGCTTGGAGTCTGACGAACGATTCTTGGCCCTATCGCCTTGAGTGGCCATCATGCTGCTTAAGAGGGTGGAACCCTCTGTTGAAAACACTCTCAACGATCCATGGGAAATCTAAGGAGCAGTCAATGCAGCCGGCTCAACTAACAGCTGTCGTCCTATCAAGCCTCGCCCTATTGAATATCAGCGAAGGAGCTCTCGCAGTTCCCAGCTTCACCCGACAACTTGGAGTGGAATGCAAGATATGCCACGTGAGTTCTTTTGGTCCTGATCTTACACCTTTTGGTCGTGATTTTAAGATCCATGGATACCTCTGGAGCAAACCAGCATCTTCGGTGCCAATCAGCGGAATGGTCATGGAATCCTTCACTCGTACGAACCGAGATCAGGAGAAAGAAAGTCTTCCAAAGGGAATCGGCCTTCAGAAGAATAATAACTTCACCTTGGACCAAGCCTCCGTGTTCTATGCGGGTCCCATCAGACAAAATATGGGAGCTTTCAGCCAGCTGACCTTTGATGGAGTTGAAAATAAATGGGGCCTAGACAATACGGATTTGCGTCTGGTTTCACAAGGCAGCATAGCTGGCCAGGACATCACGTACGGAATTTCTCTGAACAATCTACCTATGGTCCAAGATCCATGGAATACCGGAGCAGTTTGGGGTTTTCCTTTCCACTCCTCCCCGATTGCTCCTGGACCAGGCGCGACCACTCTTATTGATGGAGGATTTGGAGCTTCCCAAGTGGGGGGCGAAAGTGTGTATGGCATGATCAATGGTATCGTCTATGTCGAGGCAGGAGCCTATCAATCGATGCCCAACAAATTGCAAGGCAATTTTGGAGTTTGGGACAAGGATCAAAATAAAATAGATGGCAGTTCCCCATACTGGCGACTCGCGTGGCAGCGGAGCTGGGACGGACAGTATATCGCGATCGGACACTACGGGCTCAGCTCTCGTCTCTATCCAGCTGGCGAGCGAAACAATGGGACAGACTCGTATAACGATACTGCGTTTGATGTCTCTTATCAGTATCTCGGGGACTTGGTGCATATCTTCGAAGTAAGGAGTTCTTATATCCAAGAGCAGCAGGTTCTTTCAGCAAGCAAAGCCGCTGGACTTTCATCTTCTTCAGCCGAACGTCTGCATACATTCAAAATTGATGCGGCCTACACACTCAACCAGTCCTATGGGCTAACCATTGGATACAATGCTACAACTGGGACGAGCAATCCCGCCATCTATTCAACTGACAGGGATTTTTCTGCAAGCGGAAGTCCAGATAGTGAGTATTCTGTAGTTGATTTTTCATATGTCCCAACTCTGCCAAAACTCGGCTCACTCGAGTGGTTGGAACTAAGTCTTCATCTCGGAGCAAGCTATGTGGCCTATAGCAAATTCAATGGAATCAGAACCCACGCCAGCGACTTAAACGCTTTGCTTCTAAACACCTGGCTGGCTTTCTAAATTAAATTTTCCTACTGGGATTGGTGGATCGTGAGCACAAGTTTTAACATGCCTAGTTGGTTAAAAAAGCGCCTTGTCCGCTTGCAAAAATATTCAACTCCGAGTTTCTGTCAAGGAGCACGAGATGGCCATGAAAATAAGTCCTCTTGCTGGAAAAATTGCTGGACTTGATATTTTAATCGACGTTCCCAGGCTGGTTACGGCTTACTTTATGAATCGCCCTGACCCAACCGTCACGGCCCAAAGAGTCACCTTTGGGACCTCGGGGCATCGAGGTTCAGCGTTTGACACGGCATTTAACGAATGGCATATACTGGCGATCACCCAAGCAATTTGTCTTTACCGCAAGTTGCACAAAATTGATGGACCTTTGTTTTTAGGAATCGACACCCATGCCCTTTCTATCCCAGCAGCCGCCACTGCGCTTGAAGTTCTGGCTGCTAACGAGGTCGAGGTCATGCTTGCGAGCAATAATGAATACACACCCACTCCAGCCATTTCTCACGCCATTCTCTGCTATAATCGCGGGCGTACAGCTGGATTTGCTGATGGTATTGTCATCACTCCTTCCCACAATCCTCCGGGAGATGGCGGCTTCAAATACAACCCGCCGAATGGTGGTCCCGCGGACAGTTTGACAACGAGCGAAATCCAAAAGCAGGCGAATATCTATCTTGAAACGTATCTACAGGGTGTTCATCGAATTCCCTATGAAAAAGCACTCGCAGCGTCCACGACTCATCAACATGACTATCTCAGCGCCTACGTTGGGGAACTTGATCGCGTTATCGATATGAAAGTCATTCGTGACGCGAAGATTCGACTCGGCGTGGATCCGTTCGGTGGAGCCGGCGTTCATTATTGGCAGCGGATAGCTGAAGTCTATAATCTGGACCTTACCGTTGTGAGCGACACCGTAGATCCTACCTTTCGCTTTATGACAGTCGACTGGGATGGACAGATTCGTATGGATCCCTCGTCAACCTATGCCATGCAACGGTTGATCGATGTGAAAGATCGCTTTCAGATTGCCGCTGCCTGCGATACAGACCACGATCGACACGGCATTGTCACTCCGAGTGCTGGACTATTGCCTCCCAATCACTACCTAGCCGTAGCCATTCAATATCTCTTTCAACATCGACCGCGTTGGGCTCAGCAGGCAGGCATCGGGAAAACTATCGTTAGCAGTCAGATGATTGATAGAATCACGGCTCATCTTGGTCGGAAACTCGTTGAGGTTCCCGTCGGCTTCAAGTGGTTTGTCGATGGCCTTTTGGACGGTTCCCTTGCCTTCGGTGGCGAAGAAAGTGCAGGCGCTTCTTTTGCTCGTCTCGATGGCAGCGTTTGGACGACAGACAAAGACGGCATCATCCTAGCCCTCCTCGCAGGTGAAATCACGGCCGTCTTAGGCGACGATCCCGGCGTAATTTATAAACAGATCACCCGTGAATTTGGCGAACCTTGCTATGAGCGGATCGAAGCAGCGGCCAGTCTCGAACAAAAATCTTTGCTCGCAAAGCTTTCACCAGAAGCTATTCAGCACTCGCATCTGGCGGGGGAAAAAATTATGAGTATCCTCACCAACACAAAAGATGGCACTGCAATTGGTGGTCTGAAAGTTAGCACCGAGAATGGTTGGTTTGCGGCTCGGCCATCAGGAACTGAAGACATTTACAAAATATATGCAGAAAGCTTTCACGACAATGACCATCTGCAGCTGATTCTTGCGGAGGCTCAAGCCATCGTCAACGAGGGTTTGGCTGCACCGCAATAGTGTTCGCCAAATTGATACACTCTTCTGTTGCATTGTAGGAAAAGGAATACACGGCCCATAAGTCGTTTTCAAACGAGCCATTCCACTGCTTGCTCTGCTGCAGCAATCACATGGCTCGGATCATGCACCTTAGGAATCGCCACTGTCATCGACGAGCATCTCCAGAGTTTTCAGGCATTGAGTTTTATTCGTTTCGGCTCAAGGAGGCTTCCTCTGAAAAACACCATCTCTCCATCAGAATTAGACTTATTGTGTGTGAACACAATCCGGTTTTTGGCAGTCGATGCTGTTCAAAAAGCTGGCTCTGGCCATCCAGGATTACCCTTAGGGGCAGCGAGTATGGCCTTTGTTCTTTGGGATCGCTTTCTTAAGTTCAATCCTATCGATCCAAACTGGTCCGATCGAGATCGATTCGTGCTTTCTGCCGGGCATGGCTGCGCACTTCTCTATGCACTGCTGCACGTGACAGGATTTGATTTAACCCTGAATGACCTCCAGCAATTTCGTCAGTGGGGGAGTCGAACGCCCGGTCATCCGGAATTCGGCAAAACACCCGGAGTCGAGGCGACAACAGGTCCACTCGGACAAGGCTTTGGCAACGGCGTAGGTATGGCAATCGCTGAACAGAATCTTGCCGATCGATTCAATCAGCCTGGTCACGAAATTGTCGATCACTACACCTATGTTCTCTGCAGCGACGGCGATCTTATGGAGGGAGTGGCATCGGAGGCCGCATCGCTTGCTGGACACCTGCGCCTTGGAAAACTCATCGTTCTTTACGACAGCAATCGCATTTCGATTGAAGGACATACGACGATCACTTTTACCGAGGATGTACTTGCGCGATTTGCTGCCTATGGCTGGCAGATCCTGCAGGTTGAAGACGGCAATGATTTCAGCCAGATTCACCGAGCAATCCTGGAGGCGAAAGCGGCTCAACACAAGCCCTCGCTCATACTCGTCCAAACTCACATCGGCTTTGGCAGCCCTCACAAGCAAGATACTGCTGCAGCGCACGGAGAACCGCTCGGTAAAGATGAAGTTGCGCTCACCAAAAAACATCTAGGTTGGCCCGTAGAGCCTGCATTTTTTATTCCGCTCGAAACATTGGAACATTTTCGAAAAGCTGCCATACGTGGACCGAAATATCAAATGGATTGGGAGAAGCGTTTTGCAGCCTATGCGGCCGAGTTTCCTCAACTTGCGCAAGAATTTCTGCGGAGACAAAGAGGCGAGTTACCCGCACATCTGAGTTTGGTCAGTAAGCCACATCAAGAAGGTGGACTCATGGCGACTCGGTCTGCCTCACAACTGGCTATCAATGCTTTGGCTTCCCAGATTCCGGAGCTCATAGGTGGCTCTGCAGATCTAGCTCCCAGCACGAAAACTCTCATTGAAGATGCGGGTGCTTTCGAAGCTGCAAATCCAGGGGGACGTAATTTTCACTTTGGCATCCGTGAACACGCCATGGGAGCCATTCTCAATGGACTTGCACTTCACAAAGGCGTTATTCCCTTTGGTGCCACGTTTTTGATCTTTAGCGACTATATGCGTCCACCGATGCGCCTTGCAGCCATGAATGGCCTGCCCGTTATTTATGTGTTTACTCACGACAGCATAGGACTGGGCGAAGATGGTCCAACCCATCAGCCCGTCGAGCAATTGCTGGGACTGAGGTCTATTCCGGGAATGACGGTGATTCGACCGGCGGATGCCCATGAAACAACGGCCGCCTGGAATTATACGATTCGGCATCGTACGGGCCCAATCGCACTTATTCTCACTCGCCAAGCAGTTCCCGTTCTCAGTGCCTTTAAATATCCACAGATCGCATCCAGTGTTAGCCGCGGAGGCTATATTTTACACGATGTCCCCGGCAAAGAAAAAATTGATATCATACTCATCGCCACAGGATCTGAAGTTCATCTAGCCCTCGACAGTCAGAAACAATTAGAAAGCGACGGAATTGAAGCCCGCGTGGTCAGTCTGCCGAGTTGGAATCTCTTTATGCGACAATCGGCAGCCTATCGCGAGCACGTGCTACCGTCCAAAACTCCAATGCTCGTGATTGAGGCTGGGGTGTCTTTAGGCTGGAATGCTTACTTAGGACCACAAAATCTTGATGTGATTGGCGTCGATCACTTCGGAGCCTCCGGCCCGGGCGAAGTCATCATGCGAGAGTATGGCTTTACCGTCGAAAATGTGCAGAAAAGGGCGCGGAAGCTGGTGTATCCCGATGGTGGAGGGGAAGCATGAAAATAGCTATGGCAGCCGATCATCGCGGGTTCACCTTAAAAGAACAGATTAAAACAGCCTTACTCCAGGCGCAATTTGAAACGGTCGACTTCGGAGCCTATAGCTGCGCACCAGGTGATGACTATGCGGATTTCGTGGTTCCCATGGCCCAAAGTGTGGGACATGGCGATATCGATCGAGGTATCGCCATCTGCGGCAGCGGAATTGGAGCTTCCATTGTTGCCAACAAAGTCCGCAATGTGCGAGCGGGTCTTGTTCACGATCTTTTTTCTGCACAGCAAGGAGTCGAGGACGATAGTATGAATGTCATTTGTCTTGGTGCGCAAATAGACCAGTTTCCTTTCGCCTGGGAGTTGATTCAAAAATTTTTACAGGCAAGGTTTAAGTCAGAGCCTCGATTCCTAAGGCGCTTGCTAAAGGTCAGCCAATTGGAAGAAAAGGAGCTCCAGCAATGAACACCCCGGCGGCAACCATACTCGTGATATTTGGAGCCGCGGGAGACCTGACTCATCGCAAGCTTGTACCAGCTCTATTCAACCTTTTTTTAGATAAGCGCCTACCGGATCGTCTCGCTGTTTTCGGATTGGACCACAACACATTAAATGAAAACGTGTTCCGAGCTCATCTCCTAGAGGGTGTCAATGAGTTTTCACGAAGAGGTGCCGCACTTGAAACAAACTGGCACGAATTCGCAGCATTAATCCAATATATTGCCCTCGATTTTACAATAGCTTCCTCCTATTCGGGTTTAGTCGAAAGGATACTCAGCCAAGAAAAAAATTGGCAAATTCAGTCTCAACATATTTTTTACCTGGCGGTTTCACCTAGCTTGATCGAAGTCATAGTTAAGCATCTCAACGAAGCCAAGCTTCTGTCGCCGGCGAATCGCAGTCGAGTTGTAGTAGAAAAACCATTTGGAAGAGACTTAGCATCGGCCTGCCAACTGAACGACACCTTGACCAAAGTCATGGAAGAATCGCAGATTTATCGAATTGATCACTACCTTGGCAAAGAAACGGTACAGAACATCCTTGCCCTTCGATTCGCCAACAGTATTTTCGAACCCGTTTGGAATCGCCTCTATATCGATAGCGTGCAACTGACTGTTGCTGAAGAACTGGGCGTGGAGCATCGAGGCCATTACTATGATAAGGCTGGCGCGTTGCGCGATATGATGGAAAATCATCTCTTTCAACTCTTAGGACTCATCGCCATGGAGGCTCCGGTTTCCTTTGACCAAGATGAAATCCGCAACAAGAAAGTGGACGTACTCCATGCGATTCGTCCGATTCCGACGGATCTTGTTGCGGAACAGGCTGTTCGCGGTCAATATGGGGCGGGACAGATAAAGGGTGTTGACGTGATAGACTATCGTCACGAACCGAATGTGTCTCCCACCTCAGTGACCGAAACCTATGCCGCTATCAAACTACATATCGATAACTGGCGTTGGCACGATGTTCCATTTTACTTGCGCACTGGAAAGAGACTGGGAGGTCGGGCAGCCGAGATTTCACTGCAATTTCGTCCGGTACCTCACCGCGCATTCCCTGCCACGGCGACGATGGATTGGGTGCCTAATCATCTCCAGATACGCGTGCAGCAAGATGAAGGCATTACGCTACGATTTCAGGCAAAGAAGCCAGGATCTGCATTCACCTTAAAGCCCGTGGCTATGAAGTTTGCCTACGGTGACTCGTTTACCTCAGAAACTCCTGAAGCCTACGAAACTCTTTTGCTTGATGTGATGGTAGGCGACGCCACATCATTCGTCCGCGCCGATCTGGAAAAGGCTGCTTGGACAATTGTATCGCCCATTCTCGAGGTTTGGCAAGAGCCACAAAAGATCGACTTTCCGAATTACTCTGCTGGATCTTGGGGACCTAAAGCTGCCAATGAACTGCTGCAGCGAGACGGACGAAAGTGGCTCCTTGGCGAAGTGACTGAGGAGGCCTGCAGTGATTGACGTTTTCACTAGCGAAGAAGCTTTAGCCCACGCTGCAGCGAAAGTATTTGTCCTGCAATATAGAGTGGCAACGACTCAATCCGGAAGGTTTTCAGTCGTTCTTTCGGGGGGGCTGACTCCGATTTTGACCTATCAGCTCCTCGCCACCTCTATGTTCAGCTGTCAGATTGATTGGACCAAGGTGCACGTATTCTGGGGAGACGAACGCTGTGTGCCGCAATCGGACTATAGAAGCAACTTCAGAATAGCTCATGATAACTTTCTTTCGCGAGTATCGATTCCGCCGTCTCACATTCATCCGATGTTTAATGACCAGAACCCAAGCCAGTCGGCGAGGGAGTATGAGCTGGTCTTAACCCGATATTTTGACGATTGCCAGCCCTGCTTTGATCTGGTCTTTCTTGGATTGGGTGCAGATGGACATACGGCCTCGCTCTTCCCTGGCTCCGCAGCAATCGAGGCGAGCTCTTCGTGGGTTGCTGTCGTTCAAAATAAGCAGGAGACTTTTGCTCGGATAACTTTATCCGCCGAGCTTTTGAATCAAACGAAAGTGGCGCTTTTTTTAGTTGTGGGGCAAGAAAAGGCATCCATTCTTCGAGAGGTATTAGGGCCAGTTGATCCTAACCATATGATCCCTGCCCGTCTCATTCAACCCGCACAGGGTCAATTGCTTTGGTTTGTCGATGCATCTGCGGATCCGTCGCAGATGAGCTCTAAGGTTCCCACTCAAGCAGCTGATGTCCCGCCACTTAGAGTTCCGGAACCATCATCACATTTACAGCAGAAAACAATAGGTAAAGAACCATGCAACTCGGAATGATCGGCCTAGGTAGAATGGGTAGCAACATGGTGCAGCGCCTCGCCCACGGAGGTCATAAGTGTGTTGTTTTTGATCGATCGATTCAGGCCATTGAGGCATTAAAGCAAGAGGGAGTTCTTGGCGCCAATTCGCTCGTGGATCTCGTCAAGAAATTGGACAAGCCGAGAGCCATCTGGATGATGATTCCGGTGGCACTCGTCGACCAACTCATCGCTGATATCCTTCCCCATCTTGAGCCCGACGACGTTCTTATCGATGGAGGCAATTCTTATTATGTGGACGACATCAGACGGTCGCAAGAACTCGAGAGCAAAAGTATCCACTACGTCGACTGCGGGACAAGCGGAGGCGTTATGGGTCTGGAACGGGGTTATTGTTTAATGATCGGTGGTGCCGCTGCACCCATACAGAGACTTGATCCCTTGTTTAAGACTTTAGCGCCTGGCATAGGCCATAGTCCTGTTACGCCAGGATCGGAACCTTCGAGAGGTACAGCAGCACAGGGCTATCTTCATTGTGGACCGAGCGGCGCGGGTCACTTTGTTAAAATGGTTCATAACGGTATTGAATACGGACTCATGGCAGCTTATGCCGAAGGAATGGATATTCTCAAACATGCCAATATAGGATCCGGCGCACGAGCTCGAGATTCCGAGACGACTCCCCTGCGCAACCCCGAAGAATTTTCGTTCAACTTCAACTTATCCGATATCGCCGAAGTTTGGCGACGCGGCAGTGTTATCGCCTCCTGGCTTTTGGATCTGACCGCCCATGCACTGAACAATGACCCAACACTCTCAAAATTTGAAGGCCGCGTATCAGATTCAGGGGAAGGGCGTTGGGCAATCAAGGCCGCCATCGATGAAGGCGTACCTGTTCCCGTGCTGAGCTCAGCTCTCTATGCTCGGTTTAGCTCACGCGGCGAGGCCGTGTTTGCTGACAAACTTCTTTCCGCCATGCGGTTCGAGTTTGGAGGTCATTATGAAAAGACCTGACAATGGACCGACAATCCTGGTCATCAATGCCGGCTCGTCGAGTATCAAGTTTGCACAATACCAAAAGGATGAGCCGCTGAAGCGAGTCCTTCATGGAAAGATAGATCGTATTGGTCTGAGCGATACAAATCTGACTTGCAATCCTACACAAGAGAATCCCAAAATCACCTATGTACTCACCCCATCAGAGCAAAAATCTTCCAGCACATTTCTAGTCGACTGGCTCGAAAAGAAAATTGACTTCACATCGATTTTTGCTATAGGCCACCGCATCGTCCAAGGAATGCAGCACACAGAACCACAGTGGGTCACGCAGGATTTGATGAACGAACTGAATGGTTCTAGGGCTTATGATCCGGAACATATGCCAAGGGAAATAGAACTGATCGAAAGCTTTCGCCAAAAAAAGCCGAACCACCCGCAGCTCGCATGCTTCGATACCGTATTTCATCGGAATATGCCGCGAGTTGCCAAGCAGCTTGCCATACCCAGGCGATACGAATCTCAGGGCATTCAACGCTACGGATTCCACGGTCTTTCCTTTAGCTACTCAATGGACGAACTCATGCGACTGGGTGACTCTTCAGCTTCACGAGGCCTTGTCATTCTCGCCCACCTTGGCAGCGGAGCTAGCCTGGCCGCTGTACGGGATGGTCGGAGTATGGATACCAGCATGGGATTCACCCCAACAGCAGGCATCCCCATGAGTACCCGATCTGGCGATCTCGATCCTGGTCTCTGCAGTTATCTTGCCCATACCGAACACATGAGTCCGTCCCAATTCGGAAACATGGTCAACCACGAGTCGGGCTTGCTCGGAATATCGGAAATCAGTTCCGATATGCGGGATTTGCTTGCACAAGAAACCAAGGACGTACGAGCAGCAGAAGCGGTGGCATTGTTTTGCTATCAAACGAAAAAATGGATTGGCTCTTTTGCAGCTGTATTGGGTGGTCTGGATACTCTCGTGTTTTCAGGTGGAATTGGCGAAAATGCACCAAGCGTGCGCACCCGTATCTGCAAGGACATGGGGTTTCTCGGGATAGAACTGAATGAATCACTCAACGAGCAAGCTGCATCAGTTATTTCTTCTGAAGGCAGTCGAGTCAAAGTCAGAATTATACGAACTGACGAGGAGCTTATGATAGCTCGAGCGGTGCAGGACTCCCATTCAAACGATAGCTTCATACAAAGGAATACTCTATGAGCACACTTGCCGTCCCGATCGCCCCCTCAAAAGAAGCTCCAAAGGCGACCGCCTCCACGTCGAGTGAAACCATTTACACCTGCCCCATGCATCCGGACGTGCAACAAAGCGAACCTGGCAACTGCCCAAAATGTGGCATGACTCTCGAATTAAAAGCTGGTACAGCCGACAAGGAGAATGCCGAGCTGCACGATATGACAAACCGATTCTGGATCGGTGCAGCCCTCACTGTTCCGGTCTTTGGCATTGCAATGGCTCATTTGATTCCGGTTATACGCGACCAAGCCTGGTCGGATAGCAATGCATCACGCTGGATCCAATTTCTATTGACGACCCCAGTGGTTTGGTGGGCTGGTTGGCCGTTTTTTCAAAGGGGCTGGAGATCCCTGGTCACCCGACACCTGAATATGTTCACCTTGATCTCCATAGGGGTTGGAGCGGCTTTCGGCTTGAGCGCTGTAGCAATGTTCATGCCCGATGTGTTCCCGAATACCATGCGACAAGGGGGGAAGGTTCCCATCTATTTTGAAGCAGCTGCGATGGTTGTCGTTCTCGTCCTGCTCGGTCAGGTGCTCGAACTCCGAGCTCGCAGCCGAACGGGAAGTGCCATTAAAGCTCTCCTCAACCTCACTCCGCCCACGGCACGACATATCATGCAGGGAGGTGATCGTGAAATTCCGCTCGATCAAGTCAAAGTTGGGTTTATGCTGCGCGTTGTTCCCGGCGACAAGATACCGGTTGATGGGGTGGTCATCGAAGGACATTCCAGTGTTGAAGAGTCAATGATCACTGGTGAAGCACTACCAGTGGAAAAAAGCAAAGATGCCAAGGTAACCGGAGGCACAGTCAATGGATCCGGAAGCTTCACCATGCGCGCCGAACGAATCGGTAGCGACACCTTGCTTGGACAAATCGTCGCGATGGTCACAGAAGCCCAACGAAGCCGCGCGCCTATTCAGGGCATTGCTGACAAAGTTGCCGGTATTTTTGTTCCGGCAGTCCTGGCGATTTCAGTTCTCACCTTTGTCCTTTGGATGTGGTTAGGACCGGACCCTAAGCTCGCTCACTCGATTGTCAATGCTGTTGCTGTTCTCATTATCGCCTGTCCCTGCGCTCTAGGCTTGGCGACTCCTATGTCCATCATGGTAGGCATCGGGCGTGGCGCTCACGAGGGAGTGCTCGTGAAGAACGTCGAAGCCCTGGAGCGTTTGGAGAAAGTCGACACGCTTGTGGTCGACAAAACGGGGACACTCACCGAAGGAAAGCCAATAGTCATCGACATATTGCCTAACGGTTCCTTCAGCGAAAATGATCTCCTGGGGATGGCCGCTTCCTTAGAGCAGAATAGCGAGCATCCACTGGCATCGGCGATGGTAAATGGCGCAAAGAAAAAGAACATCAGCCTCGACAAGGTGAAGGATTTTCGTTCTGTGCCGGCAGCGGGTGTCATAGGCGAGGTTGGAGGTCGCATCGTCATAGTCGGCAAACCAGAGTTTTTACGCAGCGAAAAAATCACGGGCCTTGAGCCGTTGGAACAATCTTCGGTGAAATTTCAAGAGCAAGGTAAGACAGCTATCTTCGTCGCCATAGACGGCCAGCCGGCAGGGATTCTCACTGTTGCCGATCCTATCAAAGCCACCACAGCCGAGGCCATTCGAGGACTTCACGACCTTGGCTTGAAAGTCGTTATGCTTACGGGTGACAACCATCTTACTGCCAAAGCAGTTGCGGAGCAACTCGGCATTGAAACGGTAAAGGCTGAAATCGATCCAGCAGGAAAAGTCGAGCACATCAAGAAGCTTAAGATAGCAGGTCAACGCATCGCTATGGCTGGAGATGGCATCAACGATGCTCCTGCTCTGAGTGAAGCTGATGTCGGCATCGCCATGGGAACCGGCACTGAAGTCGCCATCCAGAGTGCAGGCATCACTCTGGTAAAAGGTGATTTGCTGGGGATTGTTAAAGCGATCCGACTCAGTCGCGCTACGATGTGGAATATTCGCGAGAATCTGTTTTTTGCGTTTCTCTACAATGGTCTCGGCATTCCGCTTGCCGCCGGGGCTTTGTATCCATTCTTCGGTCTGCTTCTGAGTCCCGTCATTGCCGGCGCTGCAATGAGCTTAAGTTCAATATCTGTCATTGGCAACGCGTTGCGGTTGCGGAAAGTGAGCCTGTGATTTATGAGAGCTACAAAACCAAAAACGGAACCAAAAACTCTGACGCCAGAGCTCCTTTCTAAAATGGATGCCTACTGGCGGGCAGCCAACTATCTGTCAGTTGCGCAGATTTATCTGTTCGACAACCCATTGCTGAAGAGGCCGCTCGCTCTGGCCGATGTGAAGCACATGCTTCTTGGGCATTGGGGAACAACACCTGGGCAAAACTTTATTTATGTGCATTTGAATCGAGCCATTAAAAAGTTCGATCTCAGTATGATTTACGTATCTGGTCCTGGGCATGGCGGACCGGCCGTCGTGGGCAATACTTATCTCGAAGGGACCTATAGCGAAATTTATCCCAATATCAGCCAGGATGAAGCCGGTCTGCAAAAACTTTTTCTGCAGTTTTCATTTCCCGGAGGAATTCCCAGTCATGCGTCACCGGAGTGTCCAGGTTCGATTCACGAAGGCGGCGAGCTCGGCTATTCGCTGAGTCATTCTTTCGGCGCTGTGTTCGATAATCCGAAGCTCATAGTTGCATGCGTGATTGGCGATGGGGAGGCTGAAACAGGTCCGCTGGCTACATCCTGGCATTCCAATAAATTTCTCGATCCAATCACTGATGGTGCCGTGCTGCCCATTCTTCATCTCAATGGCTATAAGATTTCAAATCCTACCATTCTCGCGAGAATCCCTCACGAGGAATTGGAGATGCTCTTGCGTGGCTATGGATGGACGCCTTACTTTGTTGAGGGAGATGAGCCGGAATACATGCACGAGGCCATGGCTACAGCTCTTGATACGGCCGTGCAAGAGATTATCAAAATTCAGCAAGAAGCTCGTCTGCACGGTAAGACATCACCTGCCCATTGGCCTATGATCGTTCTCAAATCGCCCAAGGGCTGGACGGGGCCCAAATTCGTTGATGGTCAGAAGATCGAAGGTACATTCAGAGCTCACCAAGTCCCCATTTCGGTGTCGGCGAAATCGCCTCCAGAGCATTTGAGGCAGCTTGAGACCTGGCTAAAAAGCTACCGCCCCGAGGAACTCTTCGATGCAAGGGGCCGGCTTATCCCAGAATTGGCTGAACTTGCCCCAAAAGGCGAACAACGCATGGGCGCGAATCCCCATGCAAACGGCGGCATTCTCCTTCGCGATCTGCGCATGCCTGACTTCCGCGAATATGCTTTTGATGTGGTTTCACCCGGAGTACAAGGCATGGGCGATACCCATATTCTTGGACGATTTTTGCGCGACGTAACGAAGCTTAATCAGGAACAACGCAATTTTCGGGTGTTTGGTCCTGACGAAACTCTCTCGAATGGACTTGAAGCCGTCTTTGAAACGACCTCACGACAATGGGAAGCTGCGACCGTGCCAGGAGACGAATTTCTTGCCCCAGCCGGTCGCGTTATGGAAATGCTGAGCGAACACCAATGCGAGGGTTGGCTGGAAGGTTATTTGCTCACTGGGCGTCACGGTGTTTTTAATTGCTATGAAGCCTTCATCCATATTGTCGACTCCATGTTCAACCAACACGCCAAGTGGTTGAAAGTGACTTCGGAACTCCCATGGAGGCGAAAGATTGCTTCCTTAAACTACCTCCTGGCATCCCATGTTTGGCGTCAGGACCACAATGGCTTCACCCATCAAGATCCAGGCTTTATTGATCACGTCGTCAACAAAAAAGCCGATATTGTCCGGGTCTACCTGCCGCCCGATGCAAATTGCTTGCTGTCGGTCATGGACCATTGCCTTCGCAGTCGTCATTATGTCAACGTCGTGATAGCTGGCAAACATCCAGCCCCCCAATGGCTCACAATGGATGCTGCAGTCAAACACTGTACCGAAGGTATTGGTATTTGGCAGTGGGCGAGCAATGACCAAGGCGAGGCACCCGACGTCGTCATGGCCTGTTGTGGGGATGTGCCAACACTTGAGACGCTCGCGGCGGTTACCATCATGCGTGAGCATCTACCGGAACTGAAAATCCGAGTGATCAACGTTGTCGACCTTATGAAATTGCAACCGAAGGCGGAGCATCCACACGGTTTGAATGACGTCGACTTTGATGAACTTTTTACCAAAGACAAACCGGTAATCTTCGCCTTCCATGCTTACCCTTGGCTGATCCATAGACTGACCTATCGTCGGACCAATCACAATAATATCCATGTTCGCGGTTATAAAGAAGAAGGGACGGTGACCACTCCCTTCGATATGACCGTACTGAACGACTTGGATCGTTTTCACCTTGTTATGGATACCATCGACCGTCTGCCACAAACCGGGGACAGAGGAATCTATTTGAAGCAGCAGCTGAAGGATAAGCTTATTGAACACAGACAGTATATCGATATAAATGGACAAGACATGCCTGAAATTCGGAATTGGACATGGAGCGCACATCATGAGTGAACAAAATTTGAGAGCTCTTGCTAAAGCCTTGGTGAGTGAAGGAAAGGGTCTGCTGGCCATTGATGAAAGCAATTCCACCTGTAACAGGCGCTTTGCTATCTATGGAATTCCTCAAACGGAAGAGAGTCGTCGTAGCTACAGAGACTTGATTGTATCCACGTCAGATCTTAATGAATGCATCAGCGGTGTTATTCTTTCCGACGAAACCATTCACCAGAAAAAAAAGGATGGCACGTCATTCATAACGGTTATCCATGACAAGGGAATGATTGCCGGCATCAAAGTTGATACCGGTGCAAAAGACTTGGCAGGACACACCGAGGAGAAAATCACCGAAGGACTTGACGGGCTAAGAGACCGTTTGAAAAAATATTACCAGATCGGTGCTCGTTTCGCGAAGTGGCGAGCCGTCATCACCCTGGGAGAACACCGACCAAGTCGAGCTTGCATCGAAGCCAACGCCCATGCCTTGGCCCGATATGCTGCCTTGTGCCAGGAAGCCGGAATGGTTCCAATCGTAGAGCCTGAGGTGCTTATGGAAGGCTCTCATACTATGGAACGATGCCGGGAAGTAACGGAGAAAGTTCTCCGAATAGTTTTTGATCAGCTGTACCAGCAAAGAGTGATGTTGGAAGGCATGATTCTAAAGCCCAATATGATCCTTCCGGGATTGGAATGTCCCATTCAAAACTCTATAGAAGAGATTGCCGAGGTAACGGTTGGGTGTCTCTTGCGGGCGGTTCCGGCGGCGGTTCCGGGCATCGCGTTTCTATCAGGAGGACAGTCAGGGGAACTAGCGTCTGCCCGTTTGAACGCCATGAATCTGAGATCGAAGCCGCGAACGCCATGGGATTTGACGTTTTCCTTTGGCCGAGCTATTCAACTGCCAGCATTAGAAATTTGGAGCGGTGAGGAGAAACAAGTGCAGGCAGCCCAGCAAGCTTTGCTTTACCGAGCTCGTTGCAATCGATCGGCCCTTCGAGGGGAATACAAAAGGGAGATAGAAAACATATGAATTTGAACGTTAGCGCAAGTTCTTCCCTTCGTCTGTATCTCATTCGGCACGGTGAAACGGAGTGGTCTGTTTCGGGCCAATATACTGGTCGCGAAGACATTCCTTTAACAGCGCATGGCAAGGAAATGGCGAAGCAGCTTGGGCACAGCCTGCGAAATATTTCATTTACGCATGTATTCAGCAGTCCGCTGAAGCGGGCTCAACAAACCTGTGAACTGGCAGCCTTGAATCAGCGAGCGATGATCGAACCGGACTTGATGGAATGGAACAATGGCGAAGATACCGGAAAGACCCCTGAGGATATTTTAGCAAGAAGACCTGGTTGGAATCTTTTTCGCGACGGATCTCCCGGTGGAGAGACAGGCGCTGAAATTTCTTTGCGGGCCGATCGCCTTATCGTGCGACTCCGTGAACTTCAAGGCAATGTCGCCTTATTCTCCCATGGGCACTTTAGCCGTGTTTTCGCTGCTCGGTGGCTTGGCCTAACAGTAGAACACGCTCAGCATTTTATTTTTAACACCGCATCGCTGAGCATTTTGAGCTTCGAACATGAATGTTTGAATGTGCCAGCGATAGAATTATGGAACTCGGCTGTTCCGGTACGCTGAATCCGGACTCTATAACAAAAAACTTACGAACATTCGCTATCTCCCAATAGTTCCGAATTCCCGCTAGTATAAGGAAAAAGCCACATTCGGAAATCTCATGTTATCGCGCTGTCGCCATTACAATCGCAGAGTAAAAAACATGATCGCCGAGTCAGGCGATCCTAAGTTATTCCCAGATCTCGCGATACCCCTCAGGGCGGCAAGGGAATGGATCAAAAAAGGAAGTTCCACCTCTGCCTAAGACTTTTGTGTCTCATACCTTCAACGTCTTGAGGCCTGGCTCCCGAGTCTGTTTCCACCGATCTTTTCACCGTAGAGGCAATTTTCATCGTGGAATGCTTTGTCGGTGCTTTCGACATCACCACTGTAACGAGGATCTTGCGGACGTTCATGTGAATTGACAAATGCAGCAAGATCCCAGGCTTCCTGGTCGCTCAATGAATTGGGTTTTGCCAAAGGCATATTGTGCTTAATGAAGGAAGCTGCGGTATTGGTGCGATGCATGCCAGCACCCCAATTGAAGGAATTGGCTCCCCAGAGAGGTGGAAATACCATTTTTCCCTGAGCAAGCTGGCCTTGCCCATTGGCTCCATGGCACACGGAGCATTGCTGAGCGTAGAGTTTTTCCCCTGCCTCAGGAGAAGGTGCTCGGGCTGGTTTGGGAAGCTCTGGATAGCCTCGTCCCGGCAATTCCACGCCTGTTGGAGCGCCCTTTGCTAACCAGTAGTGATAGGTGACTAGGGCTTTCATGTCTTCACTGTCAAGAGGAGGCGCCTTGCCATCCATGCTATATTTGAAACAACCTTGAATACGTTCCTCAATGGTATCAACTTTGTTGGTTTTTTTACGATAGGCCGGATACATGGGATAGGCGGCCCAAAGAGGGGCGGAATTCGCCAACCGTCCGCGATCCAAGTGACAATTGACACAACTGAGGGAGTTGCCCACGTATGCGGGAACTTCCTTGCCCGTGTTCATAAAGATCTCTTTGCCTCGACGCACCATTCGGCCAAATTCCCCGTCGGGTATATCTTTTTCATTCGGGGCTTTAAAAGAAGCCGCTTCAGTCTGTTTGATCGGAACTTTCAAATTCTGATTTGGCTTCGGACTCTCTGCAAAGACCTGAGTGCTGAATGCCAACGTGATAATGGTTATCGTTCGAATCGATTTCATGGTTATTTCCTCGCTTCAATAGTATTCAAATAGTTGGCAACACTCTGAATTTCATCGTCGGTCAACTTATCTGCTACAACCTTCATGAGGCCATTGGGATCATTTTTTCTGGTATTTTTCTGCCAAGCCTTGAGCTGAGCTACGATATAGAGTGGAGGTTGCCAAGCGATGCGAGGAAAAGCGGTTCCAACACCCATACCGTCCGGTCCGTGGCAAGCAAAGCAAGCGGGGACTGCTTTGTTCCAGAGGCCGGTAGTTGCAATGGCTTGGCCAACGTCCGTGGAGATGCTGGAATTGGAGTCGGGAATTTTCTTTGATGGCAAACTGGAAAAGTAAGCTATCACTTTACCTTCCTCCGGCTCGCTCAGCATCTGTGCCACAGCTTGCATGACAGGATTTTCCCTTGCTCCGGATCGAAAATTGACTAACTGAGTCTTCATGTAGTCCGGGGATAGGCCTGCGAGTTGAGGAAATGCTTCCACGAGCTTCCCTTCGCCTTGATCGCCATGGCATGGAGCGCAGGGCGTCAAACCTTTGCCATTGCCCTGTTTTGCTATGGCTTCCCCTTCTTGTTCAAGCGGATTTGCTTGAAGTATGGTGGAGCAGGCGATGCTCAAACCCAAGATCAATGTTTTGCTTCCATACATAAATTTCATCCTCAAATGCAATGTTATAGGATCCACTCTTACCTCATTCCCACTTTTAGGAAACCAAATCTATGGATCAATCAACTCGCAGAGGCATTTTAAAATAAGATGTCTCATGGCTCTTTTTGCCTAGCAGGTGGCCGGCATCAATATTGACCTTCACACGATGCTGTCTGTGAGCTTGGTCTTGTCGACTAATACAAGCATGACCACTGAGCCGATCCCGATCAAAAAAGTCCACCAAACAAAGGGTGTGCTATCATTTCGAGTGTCATCAGCTGCTCTTTCCGCGAAAATCAATTCTACCCTGCTGTTTCACGAATCGATCCAAGTATGATTGGCTTCCCCTGGCCTCTTTAACTGAATAATATCAACATATTGTGAGATTTCGATCATTCCTGCTCAGGAGTCGGGCCAATTTTCTGGTTTCATAAAGTTGCGACTGAGTTGCATCAATACGAAACATCTTTGGATTCACCGGCTCTGGAGCCCGCTGAGACAGGGGCGAATTTCCCCAAAGTTTACGTGATTCTAACGCTTTAGGCAGGTGGGCGTCTTTCGGCAGGGAACTGGTACGAAGATTGAAATGAGTGACTTGTTCGAATGGAATTAAGAGAGGAACGACCTTATGTCTCAATATAAACAAGTTTCAGTCATGACAGTCTTTAATCTTTTTAGTGAGTCAGGATTCATCTATCTGGTGGATGTACGTGAAGAGGATGAATATGCTGAATGCAGTGCAACGCTCAGCAAAAATATGCCATTGAGCAGCTTGAATGCTGAACAGCTTCGAAGTGTACTTCCCATCGATTCTCGGGAACCCATTTATCTTATTTGTCGGTCGGGGAAGCGATCATTGGCAGCTTGTCGGATATTCGCTGAGGCTGGTTTTGAAAATGTTTATAATGTCATTGATGGTATGCAAGCATGGAAAGCGAGGCAGCTCCCCTTACGATGCTCATAAAAGTCTGAGACTGATTGCTGAGTCCTGATCATTTTGAACGACACACTATGGGGTCATTACATGGAAATTTTAGGATACATCGCCAGCATTTTTATGGGAATTTCGCTTGGTTTAATAGGCGGTGGGGGGTCCATCCTTACGGTGCCTATCCTGGTTTATCTCTTCTCCCTTTCACCGGTTGTCGCGACTGGATATTCGCTCTTCATTGTGGGCCTGACAGCACTGTTCGGTGGGTTTGGCTATATTAAGCAAGGCCTGGTTGATTTTAAGACCGGAGCAATTTTTGCGGGTCCTAGCTTTTTGGGTGTGTATACCGCTCGATCGTTCGTTGTTCCACATCTTCCCGATCCGGTTTTCAGTCTTTTTCAGTTTTCTGTCAGTAAAAATCTGTTTGTCATGTTGGTTTTTGCGGTGCTGATGATCTTTGCGTCCTACTCGATGATTAAAGGATCAAAGAATGTCAAACCAAACTCCCTGAGTACACTTCCTCCAGCGAAAAAGTATGCCCTTATCGGTCTGGAAGGACTGATCGTCGGAGGTGTCACCGGTTTGGTAGGAGCAGGTGGTGGATTTTTGATTATTCCTGCTTTGGTGGTTTTAGTTGGATTGCCGATGAAAAAAGCGGTCGGAACGTCTCTGTTCATTATTGCCATCAAATCGCTGCTTGGATTTACCGGCGACCTGAAGGCTCATGCATCGATTGACTGGACCTTACTCCTTACCATCGCTTCTATAGCCATTGTAGGTATTTTTGTGGGTTCTTACCTGACGCGATATATAGACGAAGCTAAACTCAAAAAAGGTTTCGGGATCTTCGTCTTGGTCATGGGAACCGGAATTTTGATTCAACAAGTCAGCGCCATGTAAGGAAATAGCGGTGAAAATGTTGGGCAGAGTCTTGCAGCGAAAAGAAATGAGCTTACTTTGTTATATGTGTCGCGGAATTTTATATAGGATGGACTTATGGATCGTACATTTGTTGCTTGTCTGAACTGTCACGCGGTCAATCGTGTTCCCTTGGGGAAAGTCGATGATCATCCCATGTGTGGACAATGTAAAACTCAGCTACCTATCCATGGGGCTTTGGTGCAGCAGAATCCGGGAGCGTTGAAAGCGTTGATTCAGGCGGCAGATCGCCCTGTTGTTGTTGATTTTTGGGCTCCTTGGTGTGGACCTTGTGTGGCTTTTGCACCCACTTTCGAAAGAGTTGCGCAACAAAAAATCACATCCTATGTTTTTGCCAAAATTGACACGGAGCAGTATCCGGAAGCTTCACAAACTTACGGTGTTAGGGGCATCCCGACTCTTGTTGTATTTGACAAGGGAAAAGAGCTTCAAAGGATTTCGGGTGCAATGCCGATGCCTCAATTTGTGCAGTGGCTCGGACAGGTGAGGGTTTCGTCAGGGCAATAGAGACAGCGTTTTTGGTTGACTGTAAGGTCCGACCTAAAACGGCCCGGAACTCAATGACAGGCAATCACGAGGAGATATAGCACGATGAACAACGCAAACTCAGCCCTCTGGTTTAAGGGGAG
>JBGSTF010000001.1:0-2028 GCA_041736645.1 Oligoflexus sp.
GCGCAGCATTGCTGCTTTTGTCCAACGGGTGGGTCGATCGGGTCATGCGCTTGGACTAAAGCCTAAAGCAAGGCTTTTTGCGACCGTTATCCTTGGCCTTGAGCCAAATTTAAGCCGTTCCATCACATATTAGATCGTAAGCACAGAGCTTTTTTCTAGCTCTGAGCGATTCACTGAAAATGCAGGGCAACAGCGGCAGCCTGTAAAAAATCCCTCGGGCTCGCTCGAGCCTGCAGGAACTCTAAGCCATACTACCGCTTTCGGCTATTTGGCTTTTGAGATATGTCGATAGGTTAGGGATTTTGGGTCAATGTCTAAAGTCCAAGTTCTATCTGCAAAATACTCAGGGCAGCACCAAGCAGTACCCAGGGCGTGGACTGCTGCGCGGAGGGATCAGAGCGATCAACTTTTCGATCAGCTCTGAAGGGCTCGCCTTTATCCTTGCCTCCACTTGCCAGAATGGAACAAGGCACGTCGGGGCGTGAAAGTCCTAGGAGGCGGGACGGACTCTATGGTTTGGGCTTTTT
Source organism: Oligoflexus sp. (assembly GCA_041736645.1). Lineage (GTDB taxonomy): Bacteria > Bdellovibrionota_B > Oligoflexia > Oligoflexales > Oligoflexaceae > Oligoflexus. The sequence goes on from JBGSTF010000001.1 coordinate 528, forward strand.
TATGTAGTTCAATGTGATGGAAAGATCCAGGTCGGTATAAAAGCAGTCCACATCATTATCATCCCCAGTCGCGATCAGATTGAACGGAACCGATGCCTTGCCTTGGATGGCTTTGGCAATTCCAGCAATTTCTGCATAGTTTAATTTAAAGGTGACCGGTCCATCGGTTTCGGTGAGGGGAAATTTGCAGCGCTCGGCTGCGCCTACACAATAAGCGGGACTTTTGAAGTCAACGATTGGCATTTCGACAACCTTGCTAAAGTCCCACAGATAAAATGCATTGACCTGGTTGAGCTTTGCGACCAGTTCCTTATTGCTGGAAAAGAGCACAAAATCATCGATGGTGAACAGAATGAAGTCATCATAGCGAATCTTGGCATCCGGCGGAGATTCCAAGCTGATGCTGCAGATCTCGCTATTATCGGGTAACTTCAGGATCCGACTAAAAACTTCTCGAGCCTGAACAAAATTATTTTTCCGTTCCAGATTTGGCGCGACTCCGAAGCTGCAAGTGGTCTTAGGACCAAGGAAGCTAAATTTCTGCACCATACTTAAAAGTTGGACGGGCTTATCGCAGCTCTGATTCAATTGCAGTTCGGTGGTCGCTGTTTCGATCGATTTGGTATCGATGACGGCATCAATGGGTTCAGTCTTTGGCTTGGGTGAGGCAGGTGCTTTGGACGTGACAGTTGGGACTTCGATAGCGGGCGCTTCGCCTTCATCGGTTTGACTTTTGAAATGACTTGTTTTGCAGGCCATGAGGTGGACTAGAAGCAGGACGATGAACCAGGTCTCATATTCATAAGTCAACTCCTCGTATGCCTTGCTTTCAAGCTTAGAAGAGCGGTCCTATGGCCGTCAACAGAGGAGTAGGGAAAACCGGTGCCAGAGCAAATTTGCTGGCACCGGAGGGGCTTATCGAACGAATTCGAGTGCTTTGCCGATGAGGTCCTGACCGAAGAAAGAAGGCACATGATTGCTGCCTTTCACTTTCCAGAGACCGACCTTATGATCACTGGTGCAATCGGACCATAGGGTTGTATCGGTTTCTTTTTTGAAGTCGAGGGTCACGAAGTCGGCGAAGTCGCCCTGCAATCCTGGGCGACCCATTTCATCGATGCCGAGTTCCCACTTAACTCGGACCAAATCCAAAGCGTCGGGAGTGGTGGTTTGGGTTTGGCAGCCATTGATCTCTGCCCAGCGGCTTACCGTTTCAATCGCGCCAGGAGATCGGCCATTGCCATTGAACAGCACTGTTGTATCGGCATCACCGTGGATCTGCAAAACGTTCATAGGCTGCGGATTTTTGCATTCCGAAGCTTTGACAAATGTTGAGCCGGCGATCGAGATGATGCCGCGAAAGAGTTCGGGATATTCACAAGCCATGGTATAGGCCATGTATCCACCATTGGAGTGGCCGATGATATAGACTCGATTTGGATCGACGGCAAAGCGTGATTGGGCTTCCCGCACCAGTCCAGCGAGATAGCCGGCATCGTCC
>JBGSTF010000305.1:0-8754 GCA_041736645.1 Oligoflexus sp.
GAATTGAATTTGTGAGTCCTGTGGAGTCTGCGATGCTTTGATAAGCTTGCGACGTCCGCTGATTCTCAACAAAATGCTGAACGTCGTGCAGGTGAATTTTCCCAAATTGCCTATGAAGGCTTGGTATGACGAGTTCCCGAATACCAAAAGGGATGTGATCGAAATCGCTAGAGTGCCCGGCGAATTATCTCGCGATCAGAGTGTTTCTTTAGGGCGCCAATACTCCACTCGCAAGGATATTACCGAGGAAAAATTACCTCAGTATTTCGGCCTCCGTAGTATGGATCAATTGATCGTGCGCGACTTCGCCTGGGAGTCCTACAAACAGCTTCTGGCTGAAGCCCAGGGTTGGGATATGGCGAAGGACATCGATGGGCGCTTTGAAGAACTCTATTGGGGTGTGAGCACCCCAATCACAATCGAATAATTGGCTAAATCTTTTATAGGTGTTTGACTCATGTTATCTCTTATTTTTATGGCCGCCGCATCAACACTGGCACCACCCATGGACTACTGCGAGAATTTTGATAAACGTTTGAGTTTTTACAACAGTTATCGCTCCGCCCTGCAAGATTCTCTGAATTCGGCAAAAATAGGCCAAAAACTGGTATTTGAAGTCGTTGAAAAAGCGGATTCAACAACAGAGGCTTTGCGTTATACCGAAACCTGGACTCTGAAAAGTATCGATAAAAATACCGGTGCCGTCAAAGCTGAGGCTCATCGCGTGATTTCCGGCGGCCAAGAGTCCAACGAAGCGATCGACTGGCAAGTGAAAGTCGGTGCTCCCGTCGAAGGCAAGCAGAATCAGGAAAACTGCTCGCATCTCTATATGTATGCCTACACCTTTAACTATGGCCAGGAGTCGTTTCAAAAAAAGACTTTGACCACGTTCACTCGGGATCAGTTTGAAATCGGCAATGTGAAATTGAAGCAAACTATCAGCGCGAATGTTCCTCTGGGTCTTGTCAAAGAGCATATGGAAATTCTGAATAGAAAGACCGGCAAAGTCAGTATAAGAGACCTCAATCTCGTTAGTTTTACCAGTAAGTAATTACCGCAAACCGAAGGATCTTATGAAAACACGTTTGTTTACCAGCGCCATGCTGGCCGCTATCGCTTTGTCTTCAGTCGCCCAAGCCAAACCTATTTTCGAGGAAGCTATTGAGGATTTTGGTGTGAATTTCGCAAAGCCCTATATGCGTATTCTCCCGAATTCGGAAGATTCAGGCAATTTTTTCCTGATCCCCAAAAAATTCGTCGGTACGATCCGTATAACGGATTTTCTCGGCGGAACAGTGACCGGTAATTTGCTGCGTGAGAATCTTGGACCGAATAAGGCGGTGTTCAAATTTTTAGTGGGTCCGGATATAAGCTTACAAAAAGCCTTGTCAGTTGCATCAAAGCTGTTGAACTATCAGAATGCACATCCTGAATTCTATGTCAGTGGCCTCGAATGCCCTTCGACTGATCTGAACTTTAATTCCATTCCACGCACTCTCTATTCAAAAGTTCGGGTACGTCCCATCAGTCAGAATTTCAATCAGTATATCGACTCGCCCTTCGAGTTGGAATTGCCAGAAGGTTATTTCTACACGGTGGAAATGGAAAGCGATAAGCCGGAAGTCTTGCAAAATCTCTTGACGACCAATGGTGCAAAAGGATCCGCTATCCTTAACTGTGATGGATATGTGAGCCGGACTGATGTCGGCAAGCCCTCTGTTATGGTCGGAAGCAGCATAGCTATTGACGCGAAGTTTTACGAAGTCGTAACAACAGAGACAAACCCATGAAGGGTTCCCAATTATCTCTTATTGCTGGTTGTCTGAGGTTACTGACGGCTTGCGGTGGGGCTGTGGACGAAGGCAAATCCAGCCGTTAGCAGGGTTACTAAAGCAGCGAAAAATCTTTGGAACTGGGAGGGTCGTGACCCTGATGAGGTTCATCAACTCCGCGTTTGTTGGGCCGACTATGCTGAAGGCACAGCCGCTGATCGTGAAGCTGTCCGTCTCCGCATCCTGGGCACTTGGGGACGCTATTCTCCTCTGAATTTCGTTGGCTGGGATGAGTGCGAAGTATTCCGCGATGAAGATGTCAATATCCGCGTTGAGCATCAAAGCGCTATTGGCTACTACGGACTTTCAAATATTTCTTAATCGTCGTAAAGGTCAAGTCACTGATCTGCTGCTGTCCAGCCTTGCTGGGGTGGAAGCAGTCCGCCGCAAAGTGGTCGTTCAGTAAAGTAGCCGACTGCAAGCTTTCATTCAGAATGATCCGCTCCGGGGCCTCTGATTTTCGCACCAGCTCGCTGATAATGGAGTTCAGCTCCTGCACAAGCTTGATCTGCTCGCTGAGTGAATCTCCCACGCGTGGGCAGTAGGCTGCCTGAAATTTCTCGCATAGCACCGGTTGATTCATGATTTTCAGAGCGGTCTCTTCCTTGATGCGGTTCAAGGCTACCGGAACGTTGGGGATCGGCACCACTAAGACAACCGGCTTCGAGCTAAGATTGCGCAGTTTGGTGATGATCTTTTCATAATCCTGTTTGAAATTGTTCTTGATCGTTTCAGAATCGCCATTGCTGCAAAAGTCATTGGCACCGACTTCGACGACAACGTAGTCCACTTCTGCAAGCTTCTGAGCATTGTCTTCGATACTTTGCAAAACATCGCTGGCCTGATAGCCAATGCCTGCCAGATGCAGCACATCCTTGCTTGGGAGTCCGAGCTGCAGCGCGTGGGACTTGACATCTTCCGCTAGGTCGATGCCGCCGAAGAAGGCTGAAGCGCGTTTCTTGTAGGCCTCAGCGAGACCTTTAATTTTGGAAACAATCACATTCTCTTCGACCTCGAAAAGCGAGGCGCTTACCGTGAATCCATCACCGAAGTCGATCGTCACTTGGGGTAGGCCGATGCTGATTGTGGGAAATTTGCCGAGACGGGTATTGCTCAGAATGCCCGTCGCGATGCTGTCGCCGAGGATTGCCATTTTTCTGACCTGACGCGGTTCGATTGCTTGGCATTTACCCTCGCGGAAGACTTGATCCCGGGCTAAGCACTCCGCTACCGTCGGCTCGGAGCAGTCATTGTTTTCGGCGTTCAAGATCAAGCCTCTACCGATGCAATCATTTTCAGTAGGACCTGGGATAGTCATCCGATTCTGGCAGCGTGCGTCTCTGAGCTCCAAATCACGGGCGGTACATTCCGCTTCACTCGGTGCGCGGCAAGCGTTTTTTGCATCGTTCAGCACAAGACCACGGTTTCGGCAATCCTCTTCACTGGGACCGACCAGCGGCGGCGGCGGCAATGGCAATGGCTTTATGTCCTGACAGCGACCCTCCCTTAGTTCCTGTTGGCGTGCAGCACAGTCGGCAGCCTCAGGGACGACGCAGGCCGTTTGTTCAAGATTCAAACTTAGACCTTGCTCCTGACACGCGGGTACGGACAGGGACTGGCAAAGGCCGTTCCTGAACTCCTCATTCGACTTACACGAAGGGGCTGGCATTTGGCATACGCCTGTATCTGTATCACGCTGCTGATCAGCGCTGCAAGCAGCGGGTGTAGGCGCAGCACCTGAACCCTTGCTCTTCCCGCAGGAACTTGCAACCAATCCAAGAGCCAAAAAGCAGGCATTTAGCCATAAAATAAATGCTGTGTTCGTGACCAAAATTGCGCTCCTCGCATAAGTTACGGACACGGTAGCTTGCCGAATTTTTGGCGACAAGGTTTGCTCAACATTGCGGTGTGCAAGGTTTTTGTCAACTCGCTTGCGTAAGTGCATCGAGCAATACTTTTGGTCCGAGCCCTGGCGAAGATTCGTCAGGGCCCGAAGCGATCTCCCAAACATTCCCTGATTTTACAATTACCTTCTGCAAGCCCTCAATAAATGGGTGTAACAGCTTAAACAGCACCAGATGAAAAGTCTCTACGTCCAATATCTAACCTAAAATGCGCAAGAAGCTGGTCGCAGCGGAGTGATAGTCTGGCAAAAGATCTTCAATAAGTTTTCATAAAGATTTTAAAGGGACTCACCTCAACTCGGAGGGTCTGCTCAATGGAGTCCTAAATTGCGACTTACTTACGGTGTAAGTAAATGGAACGATGAGAACTTATACCTATAAAAGAAAGCCAAAAAAGCCGTTGCTGCCAAGCGAACATGTGTCACTCAAGATTTTCAAAGCCTTGCGGATCAAACACTTGCAATCGACCAAGTACAAGCGCTAGCAACTGAGCCACCTCTGCTTCACATAGGGTCGTCGCAAGAAGCGACTATTGGCCAAGGTCGGGCGCTTTTTGCTCGAACACTAGGATCTGAAAAATATTTGACACAATTAGATTTCGGGCTTAAGAATAAGTCGGTGAACAATCCTTGTGATGATTCGCGAAGTTTGCAGGAAAGTTAGCAGATCAAAGATTGGAGCAAATCCTTTCAATCCGTATGAAACAAAGTCTGAAATGGCTTTGGAGTTCACAGCGTGATATTGCCTGGATCTTTGGACTGCTCGAAACTTTCTGGGACAAATTAAGCAGCACGTATCCATCGGCTCATGCTGGAACAACTCTTTGCGCTTAAAAATTGCAGAGAATGTCCACCGGTGCAGAGCTGTGTGCCATTTTTCTAAAGAGAGTCGCCATGGTTTCAGCAATCCGTAACGCAGCTCCCTTCTCTTTGCAGTCCTCTGCTATGCCTAGCCCCTCGGCGTCTCAGAAGGAATGGCTACAAAGTTTTGATCTCAGTCTGGGCGAGCCTCGCCGACAGGTTTTTCCTGGCGATTTAGTCAAGTCCGTGCTGAACTACGAAGCGATCAATTATTACTATCCGGCCTATGGGCTCAATGATCTACGTTCTGCCATTCAGGAACGTTTTTATCCCAATCTTTCAGCCCATGCCTATACAGTGCTTATGACTCACGGAGCGATCAATGCCATCGACCTTTTGATGAGGTCGCATCTCAAAGCGGGTGATGAAATTCTGATCCCGAATCCTTGCTTCCCTCCTTATCATCAATTGGCAGCATTTGTAGGGGCCAAGGTCAAAAGCTATCTCATGCCCAGGACGACCGATGGTTTCGAGTTTGACATCGAAGGTCTGCGCGGGTCAGTCGGTGACCAGACTAAACTCCTATTCATCAATTCACCTCATAACCCGACCGGAGCGATGCTGAGCTGGACACAGCGGCAATCACTGCGGCGTCTGCTGGAAGATTTTCCTCAACTGCTGGTCATCAGTGACGAGGTCTACAGTGATATCATTTTTGAGCCTGGCTCGCATCTGAGCTTGGCTGGTTTGTCTCCTCGCGTCTTGGTGGTTAATAGCTTCTCGAAAACGTTCAGCATGCAGGGTTTTCGCATTGGATGGATTCTGGCCCCAGAGGCGCAGATTCCACTCTTGAGTCCTTATCTGCAAAATAGTATCGGTTGTGTCTCTTCGTTGGGCCAGGAAATTGTCAAAGAACTGCTTTTGTCGTCATTTTGGAAACCTTGCAGCTATATCCAGGCTCGCGACATTGCTTGCCGTATTTTGCGGGAATCGGGCATTGAATATGCCGTTCCGAAGGGCGCCTTTTTCCTGCTCATTGCTGTGCAAGATGATCTTGCAGCAAGCCGGGCCTTGGCTCAGGAAGGCATCAAAGTTGTACCAGGTAGCGCTTTTGGCTCGCAAACTTCAGGGTGGATTCGGGTGTGCTTTGCACAAACGGACGATCAGGTCGAACGAGCTTTCACTCAATTGGTTCGAGTCTTTCAAGATTTGCAGCTGGGACCCTTATGAATATAGCCCAAGCCGTCGCCAGATTTCTTGAATCTCACGGATGCAGTCACAGCTTTGGTGTGAGTGGAGCCAACATCGAACATCTTTTCTATGCTCTGCACCAAAGGAAGCGGGTGATGCCGGTCTTGGCCAAGCATGAAGCCAGTGCAGTTAATATGGCAGAAGGCTATTTCCGAAAGACTGGCCAACCAGGAGTTGTGCTCGTTACGTCAGGAGCGGGAGCGTTTCATAGCTTAGGACCTTTGACCGAGGCCCTGACATCGCAAATTCCCATGCTGGTGATTGCCGGACAAGTGGCAACACAACAAGAGGGACGAGGCGGTTTTCAAGATTCCTCCGGTCTTGGAACGCGGGTGGATGCAATGAAGGCGTTTGCCCCCGTCACGATCTTGCAAAGAAAGTTGCGAGACAGTGATGATATCGGCGAAATCCTCGATGAACTTTGGCAAGCAGCGCTAGAGGGTCGCGGGCCGGTGGTTCTTTTTGTTCCAAGGGATTTGTGGGAAAAGCCTTGGACACCTCAGCCTTTTGCAGAAATAGCGCGATCTCAGTCGACTTCTGTTGTCAGCAAGTCTCTCGGGCGAGTGATGCAGCTGCTGGATAGAGCACGGCAGCCGGTCGTCATTGTCGGCGAGGATGTTTTGTTTCGCGGTTATCGTCCTTTGTTGGAAAAACTGATTCGGCTAACGGGAGCGAGAGTGGCTCTAACGCCCGAGGCCAAAGGTCTTTGGGATCACCGATCGGCAGAGTGTGTGGGGCTTGTTGGGGTTATGGGCCATGAATCGGCTCTCGAAGCTCTGCAAGCAGCCGACCTCATCGTGATTATCGGCACCTCCTTGCCCCTGATGAGTCGACCTCCGATCTCGGTATTGACCGGCAAGACAATTGTAAGTCTGCATCACTCTCCGTCTTTTCTCGGCTATGATGATCCCGTCGGACTGGACCTTGTGCAGTTGGTAGGACCAGTGGCCGCCATGCTTGAGAATATTTGTGGGGATCAGCAGCTTAATGGTTTCAAGTTGCTTCGATCTGAACCCGAACAAGAAGGCCGAGCCGAGCTACCAAGCTTAGGGACGATCCACGATTCAAAATCTATTCGTATGCAAGTCGCTATCGAAATCCTTGCGCTGCTCCATCCTACGACAGATGATGTGTTCGTCGATGCTGGCAATACCGGAGCGGCCGCCATCCACTATTTTCCGCAACGAGGGCTTGGCGTTTTTAGTGTCGCCCTCGGTATGGGTGGTATGGGGCATAGTTTTGGTTGTGCTATAGGAGCGACTTTTGTCAGTCGCCAAAGAAGTTTGGTTATCGCGGGAGACGGTGCCTTCTATATGTATGGCTTGGAAATTCATACGGCCTGGCAGTATCAGCTGCCCATCACGTTTGTGATCTTCAACAACAACGGTCATGCCATGTGTCATATCCGGGAAAGTCTCTACCTAGGCCAGCCGAGTGGCGATAACGTCTTTCGCGAAAGCCAAATTGCTCAGGGGTTGGCGGCGATGATGCCTGGGCTTTCTGGTTTTGACATCACGAGTGAGCAGGAGCTGTACGATATTTTGCAGCGTTTTAAGGATGATTCAGGACCCTTGGTGCTTTCGTTAAAAACCAGTCCGGATGAAATGCCACCTTTTAGCCCCTTTATTCTTGCCCAATCACAACAAGGAGTAGTTTCCCATGACAAGTCTTCGTGACAATGCCCTGCGTGAGATCCCAGAATTGAAAAGAATCGAGTTCACTGCTCGGGAAGAGATGAACGGCATCGTGTCGCATCTCACGCATACGGTTTACCCGCATGATCAGATCTATGGTGAATTCATTCCCGTACACACTTATGTCGATTGTCCTCCAGAAAAGGTTTTTGACTACATGGCGGATCCCTATTCTCTGGAGGAATGGACCTACAGCGTGCGCGGTTTCAAGCCTTCCCATCTCCCTGGTGTGTTGCAGGGCGAAGACCATATTGGAAAGAACACCAAAATCTTTTGCAGGACCCTCGCTGATCGCCAGGCGATGTTGGTCGATTACCATTGTGCTTGGGATCAGGGTGAAGACCTTTGGATGATTTATCTCAATCGAATCGTTCCTGCTGAGCTGGTCTTGAAAAAGCCTGGATCGGTGATTTTTTGGCAAAACTGCCGTCACCCTTACTATCAAAAAAATCCTTATCCCGAGGCTGCTCCGGCTGAACGTCCGGTCTGGGTCGGAGACTTCTGGGATATGTTCTATGCAGGTCATGCGGTTGAGTTGGAAAACCTGAAGAGAATTCTGGAATTCCGCCACCACAATAATCTGCCCATCGGCCCCTTGGTCTAAACCTTTGGAGAACAACCCATGGCCATTTCCATTCGTGCAACAGCAACAGCTTTTCCAGATAAAGTGATCGATAACTCCTACTTCGGCGATGAAGTACGGAGCACGCACAACCCTATGTTTTTGGGCACCCAATTGCGCCGTCATATGAGCCGAGATGAGAAAGCGTCAGACCTCATCGCTCGAGCGATTCAAACCCTGAGTGAGCGGGGCGAGCTGCCTGAAAATCGTGAAGTCGACATTCTTCTGACCAACGTTGCAGTCCCTGATGAACTGTTTACCGGATGTGGCGCAATTGTTGTTCGGAAGGCTGAGCTGAAGGTCGGGCACATCTTTGATTTGCACAATACCGGCTGTGTATCGTTTCTCTTTATGCTTGAGCTGGCTGAAGCTCTTATGAAAAGTTACGGACTCAATTCAGCCATGATATGCACGGTGCAGACCGCGGGAGGCAGGATTTTTGCTCAGGATAGCACGCGAAAGAAAGCTCAAGCGGCGATTCCTGGCGATGGCTGTGGCATTGTTCTGGTCAATCGACAGGGATCGTCTCAGGTCTTAGGCTCTGTGCTCGAGAACTTTAGCGAATATTCGGAAGACATGTTTGTTACTTTTGATGATGGTCGAAAGTATTGGGAACCTGGTGAAGCAGCGGCCTATATCGACTTCAATGAG
>JBGSTF010000024.1:0-2580 GCA_041736645.1 Oligoflexus sp.
CGACGTCCTGGGGAAGTTTGCAGGTAGGTGCCCCACTTACGGCGACGGTATCGGCTGAGCTTCAGCTATAGCGTTGTCTGCGCCTGTCGCCCTTTCTCATTTAAACCTTCGGCTCAGGCTGCCTGATCCCAGTCATCATCTGTGACTTGCTTCGGTTTAAGTTCCACTTTTAGGCTGGATGGGTTGTGTCCGCACTCCGGGTATCACGGACTCGATTTGATGGACTAATCCCTATGTGCCAGGAGCTTGGCAGCATGAACATTCAGCTCGGCGGCCGAGGTTTTGCTCGTAGGCCGCACTGTTCTCACCGGCAGTCGCCTCCATCTCACGTGGATCTTAGGACCCACGAGTGAGATTACTGAGACGGCAATGAAGGAAACTTTGGAATGACATTGCTCAAGTCATCATCCGTAATTTCAGCAAGGCCCTTATGGATCCGAAAATGGAGTGGGGCTTGGCCTTCGGTAAAAATGGCAATCAGCGTTTCCTTGGGCGGACAGTCCGGTTCGAGGCAGTTCATTTCCTGTACCAAAACATGGTCATCTTCCTTGCAGTTGCTTTTGTTTCGCACCACGTCTTCAATGCGCTTTCGTTCCACATTTAGGGAAACGGTGGGCTTTGTATTTGAAAAGTCGAACATGGTAGACTCCTTTACTAGCCGTTGAGCATGTTCCAAAAATCCGTTAAATCGGAATCTGGTATCATGAAATGGCAAGGTTTGTACGTGGCCAAATGCGAGAAAAAGTGTTCGAAATCTGCGGGTTGAGCAAGATCAGAAAAACGCATCAAAAAGAAGTCGGCCTGCTCGATCATTCGATTCACAGAAGGCATGACAGCATACGGACGAAATCTTCTATCCCGCACATCGAAACTGACGATGCTGCGACCCCATCGGATATTCTGCCACAAGGGGGTGATTTCCAGCATGCTCTTGAGCTGCCTGATGTCCGCCTCGGGACCAAGTTCGACAAATATGCTATCGAGTTTGGGTTCTTTCAAAAGGACCATCAGGCTGGCATAAAAGAAGATAAAGACCTCGCAGCACGGGCAGGCAGAGCTTCGGATAAGCTCGATGCGATGGTCAGGAAAACTATCGGGGTCTATGGCATCGATGCCTCGAATGTTTTGGATGACCCCAAAGCGTTGTCCAGCCGAATCACCCAGAATTTCGCGAATACTGGAGCTTTTACCCGACGCAGGAAGGCCGCTGATAATATGGAGGGGAATAGGTTTGGTCATGAGGAAAACCGAATAAGTTGCTTAGCCGACATGCGTAGATAGCGAATGGGGACCTCCAGTGAATTCAGCCAAAAGCCTATGCTCTTATCGCGTCCTTGCCAGCTGAAATTCAAGGTCTTTTCCCAATTTCTGATGGCGTCCTCTTCAGCAAAATGCAGCTGAGCGAGAACGTCGGCAGAGCGCACCACGGCCAGTCTTGCCAGTGATTTCGCCAGATCCAGCGCCGTCTCTTCCTGTCGAAAGAGTTCCGGCAAATCCATAAAGAAAAGGCGATCATATTTCTGTTCACCGAAAGTTGCAGTTCGCCAATTCCTGGGTCCAACTATTCGCACATGATGGGGGCTGTAAAGCGGGGTAACGCTATCGGTGCAGTTGCAATCGAAATCATGCCAGTGACAGCTGCGAACGGCATAAGGATCTTCCTCCAGAGTCACGAGCAGGCTTCTGGGATTGGCGGCAACCGTTCGCAGAGCCTGTCTGGTTTTGGCAAGCCCGCGCGGCCCTAAATAGAAAATGACCTGAGGATCGAGTTCATTCGTCATATCCACCCTCATAAGAAGCAAAGTTCACAGCATTCAGAGCAAAGGCCACGCCGCCCCATTCCGTCTCGGTTCTGGCAACTTCCAGTTTGCCGTAAACCCAAACTGGCCCTTCTTCCCGTTTTGGAGATCTTTGTTGATGAATGCGGACGAGGAGCATCTGGTTGGCAGCCGGAGCAGGTGTGTGGACACAGGCACCCGCCGTCGGCACCAGGAGAAATTCCTCGACGCGTTCATCATTGAGCTCCAAAGGCACAACATAGCCTGGAATACGAATGGGTATGGTGAGGAAGGCCTGCAGATCCTCGGGCAATCGTCCTGTCTTCAGATCAAGGCTGCCTAAAGTTTCCCAGCGGAGCAGGGCGAATGAATCGCTCTTCACTCGGGTTCGGGTCCGAGCTGGAACTCGCGGTTCAATCATTTCATCGGCCTCATGAGATGACTTCTGTAACGTACGAGGTAGCGGAGACGGGGGACCAAAAATCTGGTGACCCAGTGCTCCCAGGGCCAAGGCTGCTAATATCAGGATAAAAAATCGCAGCATTGTCATAAAATGTCAGTATTCAAGGGTCAACGCGTCCTGGAGGCCGCGCTGATAAGCCTGCCAGGCCGCGATGATCGATAGTGCGCTACTGATCAAGGCGATCGTTCCATAGATTCCAAAACTTCTGAGGTTGAAAATGTCGATGAAGTTGACGAACTCGTGCTGTATGGAAAAGAAGCCAATTCTTAGCACGGCGAGCGCCAGTATTGTTGCGAGCGTGACACAGACAAAAGCCTCGGCAAAATACATGAGCAGTAT
>JBGSTF010000045.1:0-7294 GCA_041736645.1 Oligoflexus sp.
TCGAAAGACACCTCAGATTGATCGCCCAGCTCGAGTCATCGTTCAAACGTCTGGAGTATGCGAAGACCAAAGAAGGTCACTACCGCGTTCCGGACGGCCTCAATTGGAATATGCTTTACGTGATGCGCACTCTCCTGCGTGCCCTGCCCGAGAGTGATGCCGGGAATTTTACCAAAGTAGAAGCTCGTCTCCTTCTGTCCCAAGCACTCTCCGCCGCGGCCCATGAAGATCTGCATGCGATCCGCCAGGGGCATGTTCGTGAGCTCATCCAGCTTCATACTTGTTATTGGCGCCTGATGGATCGAGCAGGGGTGATAGCTGCAACCGATCGCCCTCGATTGCTCAAAGTGATTCAACAGCGCAGTATAAGGTTAAATCAGGAAAATCGGATCACAGGCGATGCCATCTGTATGCTGGCCGAACAGCTGATGAGCCAGCGCAAACAGTTGAGTTCGCGCCAGTTTCATAAGCTTATTGAGATCATCATTCGGGAGCAGGTGCTCAACCCTGATCATCAACCCAGTCCTTATCAGCCCCAACTCCGCGCTGAAGTGCAACTTGAACCTCTTGTTAGGCGGGCTCTTCGAATCGTTCGAAGCTATCGAGAAGGGCTATAGAGTCTTGGCTTTTTCGTAAAAGGAATGCATCATCTTCGGCAAATTATGGGACACCAGCTTATTGGTGATCGCTTTGGGGGCAAAGATTTTCAATTCAAGTTCGAGCTCATAATTCACTTTGCAGGACTTAGGGCCCTGCGGAGTTATGGTCCAACGGCCTGTGTTCATTTTGAAGAGGCTGCCCGATTCCAAAGTCCAAGCAACTGATTCCGGACGTTTCTGTGCGATCTTCAAAGTGTAGTTAAAGGACTTCACAATGTTGACTGTATATTGGACTCGGGCGCTGGTCTCACTGTAATCGAGCACCTTGATCTCATCCACTTCGCCAATAATTTCCGGATAACTGGCATAGTCAATCAGAGCGGCATAGAATTTCTCTGCTGGGACGTCAAAAATTTCTTCGCGGGATGCTCCAGCCATGGCTCACCTCTTTAGTTGCTGGGGATTCGGGAGTCTTTTTTCTTAGCGGATTCGCCAGGAACTTGCCAGCGCGGAAATGGGGGAGGACAGCGAATGAGGACCCAAGGGCCAAGTTGGCCCAAGGGGAGTCGCCTGATCAGGGAACGCTGTTGAACATCATGCCAACAAGCACAGTTTCCAGACCTTTTTCAACGGACGATGCTGCAACTTTTGGCAGCAAAGTGATCGACGGAGTGATCGAGGATTCATAGATCAGGAGCCATTGGTTTTCCGTGCACAGATCATTCGCTGTGCAATCGACAGCATTGATAAGGCCGGTTTGAACTTTTACGCCTTCTGCTCCGTTCAATGGCTTTTCGCCAGCTGGTACTTCTTGAAGACCAGTCGTTTGAGCTGCAAATTCAATGGTTGCAGATGCACCAGTATAAGGCAAAGCCAAACGACGGTTATGAGTGACGCCGCGAACCTTTTGGTAACCGATTGGGGATTTCAATTTATAGTCATAGTAGTGGCGAGCAATGACAGTCCCGTCCGCAGCAGTAGCATCTGTCAAACGAACGCTTTTGTTGAAAACGATCGTATCAGCACCGACAGTGTCGGTATAGGCTGGCCATTGATCAAAGGCTAGGTATTTGTCCAAGAGGACTTCAACAGTTGGATAGACTTCTTTTTCAACGACCACGAAGAATCGAGTTGTAAAAGGAAAGCCGCCAGCTGGAAAGAGAGTTTCGACGCAGAAACCTTTTTCAGCGATTGAAGCAGCGCAGTCAGCCGGAGCTGTTGGGATTGCTGGAGCAGGAATTGGGCCCGTCTCCGCAGCCATCGCGTAACTGCTCAAAAAACATCCGAACCCAAGTGCGATCAATTTTTTCATTACAGAACTCCTTTGTGAAACATGCATGAGGCTTGAAGTGACCTCATAGATCCCCTTATTATTCCAATGAAATGGCCGTCCCTGGCGCATCGTCATCTCGAAACCAAGCGTTGAGTAAAGCAATCTGATCTTCGCGCAGTGTGGCATCGCTGCTCAGCGCATAGAGCTGATCGATGACCTGACGAAACGCATTATGCTCTGGGTCTTCTTTCCAAACCATCCGTTGTTTCATGTAGCCGAAAGCCTTCCCCAGTCGACCGAGCAACTGACTGGATTCCACCAGCGCTTCTCTCCAGAGGTTTTCACTTACGGCACTGAGACTGCTGAGAGCTTCGGCCATGCTGTGCCGAGCCGATGGCATTGTCAGCGCTTTGATCCATATGCCGCCCTGAATGAAGCCTAGCTTTGGTTCGGCTAGAAAACTTGACAAGGCTCTCGATCCTAGCGGTTCTGATTCTATCGCCTGGACAAAGTTCAAGCCAACTTTCGACCAAAAGGCTGTTTCTGGAACTGCGCCGATATCTTGATGAAGGCTCATCAGACCCATTCCTTGGCGCAGAATCTTGGGTAGCCAGAGTTCCATAATTTCTGAGGTCTTATAGCTGCTACGACCGTCCAAAGTTTTCAGAGGCAAGTCCAGTGTCGAAAGCAAGGCCTCCCACTGCAGCGTGAAATCAGCACCGAAATCGGCATGCCGCCAAGCGCTCAGAATGCCGTCCCAACGTAGGCTGAGAGTATGCTCCTGAGCGGGGTCCCAGAGACTGCCGAGTTCGACATTTTCGCGAAGAAATTTGGCGAGCAATGCGCTCCGTTCCGACTTTGTTCCCAGCGAGAGGCTGCTCGCTTGAATTTGCCGGATCAGTCGTCCAAATTCATCGGGGCTGAAGGATTCACAGAGAATGGACCAAACCTTGATCGTTTCCTGCTGAGAAATAAATTTACTAAAACGCAATCCCGCATCGTTCCAGTTGAACGAAGTGAAGAGGGTCATGGCGAAGGGCAAGTCTCGACCGGCAAAATCATAGTTCTCAGAGCTGGCGAAATTGCCGAAAACATGGCCTGCAGCATCGATAAGATCTGGCCTTGAACTGATTTTCTCCATGAGATCCAAACCCATTTCGAGCAGCGATCGGCCTTCTTTTGCATTCTGCTGCTGAGTCGAGATGATGAGAGAAAGCAGCTCATGCACAATATCCCGTGAAGTTCCATCGCCGTCCCGACGTGCGAGACGAGTCAGGAAGTCTGTCCAACTGGTCGGCTCGATGCCCTGTTTCCAATGGTCAATATAGGCATTCAAGAGATTCGGCTGTCCAGACCAAAACTGAACCGCATAAAACTGGCGACGACTTTGGGAAGCGGCGTTGAGCGCATTCCAATCACCCCGTGCCTGGCGCAAGAATAGCGCCGTTCGCTGTTCATTCGTAAGCTCTTGCTGACTTAATTTATAGAAGCGCATGGCTGCAGGAATCTGAGCTAGCCCTTGTTTAAGCTGAGCATGACGACCCATGCTGAAGACATCATTGAAAATGCGTTTTGTGAGCCAAGCCGGGAATTGAAGCTCGCTGGCCACAGGAGCCAGGGTGACCCGGGGAGAGGAACAGGTACTAGCTGCTGACGTCTTTAATTGCAGGCGTTGGCTCCAAGTTTCTCGGTTGCCAAAGCGATCACTCGCTATCAACGGACAAAAGTTTTGAGCCAACACATCGGCGATAAAGGTTTGGTAGTCTTTTGCTTGGGAATTAGGATCGTCGCTTTGTAGTTCAATAGCGCAATTGGTTGGTTTGCCATCGGCTGCAACGCAAGTTTTGTCAGAAATGCCGACCAATGGCTGAATGTAGTATTCGGTGGGGCTTGATTTGGTCAACCCTAATAGATTCAAGCTGGACAGCAATCGAAAGTTGGGATTTGTAAGAAGTGCCGGGTATTTGCCTGCCAAAAGTCCGACCCGCGTCACCTGTTTAATTTTGGTCGGTGGAAACAGTAGTCCGTCGGATCCGACGGTAACCGATTCGCGACTCAATTCTTCCAGTGTCGCCGTGCTTCCTGCAAGTTGCTCAGGAAAGAGTTTTACGAACAAAGAATAATCAGCGTCCATTCTCGATACGAGGGCAGAGGCACTGAAGAATCCGCGGATCGATCCGGTGCTGAGTGGAGAGATAATTTTCTTGTTTGGAAAAGCGTGCGGCAACTTATGATAGTGACGCAGATAGTAAAGGGCAATCAGTCGTGCTTCGCCAGGCGAATAAGGTTCCACTTCATAAAAGTCAGGCGTGATGCTCGGGCTTGATTGACTCCACACAGGCTCGCTGGCGGCGAAGAGGTCCTTCCACCGGTTTTCCTGGCTCATTTGGTCCATGAAATTTACTGAAAAGCTTTCAAAATTCGCCATTTGCTCGGGAGGCAAATCTTTGCTGACCAAGGGACTGCTCGCCAGCTGCTGGTTCCAGAGTCCCCAAGAACTATTGTCGTCATCGGACCACCTGCGGATTGTTTGCAGAGGTTGAATCAATTGGCTGTCAGAATTGGGGATGAGGGATACTTCCCCGGTCTCGTCAAAGCTCATATAGCGTGAAGGGCTGCCCAAGCCGGCAACAGGTATTTCTGCGCCATCACTTAAAGAACCTAACTCTGGATTGCGAAAAATGCTGTCGGCCTTCTTGAAACGAAAAAGAAAATGACTCAAGAGCGAGCGCTGTTCAGTAAAAGTCTTGCGAACATCTTCCGGCCAGTTCCAAGTCGGATCTTGCAAAATGTCATCCGAACCGGTGCCAGTAGCCGGTAATTTATAGCGCAAAGCCTGTTCGAGTGGTCCGCTGCTATAGGCCCCTGCGAAGACTCGAGCAGCTCGTTGATTGCTTGCCTTATCAAGCTCACGTCCCGTGTCAGGGAGCAGCTGATCAAACTGTTGACTCAATCCACTCAGTTGCTCCACCTCTAGACCAAGAAGCTTTTCCATCGGATCTGCAGAAAACACAGCTTGAAAGCGTGGGTCTAGCATCATGTGGAGATCGAAGACTGCAAGTTCTTTGAGATTGCGCGCCGGCTTTTCATTCCAAGTCTGCAGCAACTGATCCATGACCGCAGGTGTGACAGCACGATGGGCAATTCCCAGATTTCGCAGATAGAATTGATCGCGAATCAACTCCTGCCGGGCTCGCTCGAGGGTCGTGCGCACGAGTTTTTGCATGGTTTCTGCGTCGGGCTCACGGAAAGATTGTGACCAGTAAGATGCAGTGACCTGAGCGCTGTTTTCGCGTGAGGCAAGTTCCAAACAATCGGCGTCTGTGCAGCTGCGGCCAATGGCAACTTTCGACCAAGTTTCCAGGGCCATTGTCAAGGGAACTTGCTGGTTGCAGGCCGAATGAGGTTGGTTCAGCATACGCAGGACTTCATAGGTGGCTGCAAAATCATCAGAGGGAAGATCTTTCAAACCTTGTATGCTCAGTCCTGAGCATCCTGGGATCGGACCGCCCTTGCTGATCAGATCGAGCATTTGTTCCATCATACGACTTGACCAAAGTTTGGACCTAAGGGTATCCAAACTTGGATCGTTCGAGCCGAGCAGGTTTCCTAGAGTTTCGCTGATATTGTTCAAGTCAGCAGCCGGCATCGAACTTAAATCTTCGGCAACGGCCAAAAGCCATTGAGCAGGATTTTTTTGTTGATCGAGGCTTTGCTCAAGACTTGTGACGAGTCGTTTGGATAGGAAGAGGCGATCCTGCGCGGGAAGGCCGCGATAGGAGTTCCAGAAGCTGGTCAGAAAGCTGCTCAAATTGGCAATTTCGGCATCGCTAAGCTGGCTTGAAAACTGATTGAGATGCTGGGCGAAGCTCACCTTGTCACTTGTCGTTTGAACAGGTGCAGGCATTGCTGAGGCTTGGGTATCGGAGCTGCGAGGCTGGCGCCAATCGTTCAACTGTTGGCTGCGAGATTCCGCTGTCAACTCGAGGAGAGGCGTGCCACTGAGGGCTGAGTCCAGACTGTTCATAAGCTGATTTTGACTGAGAATGGCGTCGCTGACTCGAATAAACCGTGGTCCGAAATTTGACCCAGCTAACACTTCACGACTGAGCGCCGAAAGACTGTCGTCTTCCAGGGATTGAAGAAATAAACCGAGTTGACTGAGCAACTGTTCTAACTTGCCCGACTTGGACCAGATCAGCATCTGGCTTTGAATGCGAGCGGGATCCAAACTGAGCAAAAAGGGTTGAAGTTGATCCAAGCGTTCGGCGGAAAGTTCCAGTCCTTGCTTACGACCATCGGTGAGACCGCGATCGAGGATGCTGGCCAGAGCCAAGAGATACGGATATCTTTCTTCATGGGTGCTAGCTGATTCGGCAGGAGTTAAAGCGAAATCGACCAGTTTCTGCAGCTTTTCGGCATCCAAGCTGCGCAGGAGATTCTGGGTCGCAGGTAAAGTTTCACCACCTTCGCTGCTACGATTGGATGCGCAGATGAGCATTTTATGCAAGAAAGAACCGCTCAATTCCCACTGCGAAAGATTCTTATTCACGCAGGCTTGGTTCGACTCAGGATTTTTAAAAAAAGCGAATCCCTCACCGCGCGAGAGTTCAACTTTTTTTCCGGTGCAACTCCAAGCAAGGCTGCCTGCTAAAAGCAGCCCCAGTGAAGTTTTACATTGCATAGTGAAGCCCTCCGACAAAGCTCTGGATCTTGCTTGAACTGTCGAGAGCTATCGGCAGCCCTTTGGGTGTCAGCACGCTGAGGCTGTAAAGCTTGCTTCTTTGGTAAGCTACATCCAGGGTCAGCTGTCGACCTTGAGTGTCGGGGGCAAAGTTATAGGCCGTTCCGATGGCCAGCGTGCGACGTTCTTGGTCGACGACATAGCTGGTAACATTTTTACGATTGGCGGAGCTATGCGCTTCCATTCCCGCTCGCAGTTCCAATCGATCCTGGGTAAAGGCCAAGGGGGCGGCGACACCAAAATGCAAAGCATAGGTATCGCGCAAGCCAGCATTGCTGGCTCGGTTTTCCACCGAAAGTGCAGCAACATCAGCGCCGGTAATCGTCACGATCGGGGCTTTGTAACGAGACCATGAAGCCCGCTCCATGCTCGCCATCAAACGCAGATGCTCGCCATTCCAGGCAAACCCAAGGCGAGTCAGAGCTGGATCGTAAAAGGGAACGAGACTTGTAGAAGCATCGAAAGGCAACATTGCGCTATCGGTGCTGAAGGCGAAAGAGGATTCAATGGTCGATTCGGTTTCCTGAGCGGCACGATACATTCCGCCAAACACCCAGTTACCTATCGACCAGCTGACACCGAAATAAGGGACGATAACGGGTTCCATAACGAATTGCAGGCGTCCTTCGGACTCCTTGCTATCGAGAGATACCTGCAAGAGGCCGCGGGCTTTGAGGG
>JBGSTF010000089.1:0-26595 GCA_041736645.1 Oligoflexus sp.
AGCAAACTCCGGGTGTGAGTTGCCCTAAGATGTCATGACACTTGGTAGCTGCAACAGAGCCGGCGGGTCAGCCTTGATATCCTTCGCTCGCTGATCATGACTGCACGAGCCGCGAAGGTAAGCCCAAAAGCCTACCTTAGCTGGGTTCTGGCGCAACCAGAAAAAGATATAGAGCAACATCCCCAAGATTACACCCCGCTCGCCTATCGAACACGGATCCAATCCGTATCCTCTTCACAAGCTACTGGTTCCTAGGGGCCTCCTTCCACAGCCTAAGTTGGAGTGGTTACCTTGGATGAATACTTCTGGTAGCTGGGATCAATGGGATTTTCGTCCGAATTGATCTTGATATGTCGAACTATTGGAACAATGATGGCCTTAATAGGGCCGATGGGTTCTACGAGGAGCTCTCTCTGCAAGGAGAGGGTCAACTCGCCACTCTTATGAAGTGTTCCATGGGAAGAGTGACTTGAATTACGAATGGCACGCCTGAGTTCGATTCGTGGTTCGGCCCGCCGAGCAGCATAGTGAACATGCGCCCTCCTATGGCAGAGATGGCTTCCCGCGCTGCTCCCATGCCGACCCCACGTCCTGATATTTCGCTCACAGACTCTTTGGTCGAAATACCAGCATGGAAAATGAGTTCAGAGAGTTCGCCTAGACTAAGGGCGATTCCTTTCTCTGCACCGAAGGCATAGATGGCCTTGGCGCGAAGTTTTCGAAGGTCCAGACCGCATCCATCATCTTCAAACACAAGATGCAGTTCCTCGTTCTGGATGGCTGCGGTGACCGTCAGGCAGCCACTCGCCGGCTTCCCGGCTTTCACTCGAACCTCAGGTGACTCAATTCCATGGTCCATAGCATTGCCGATGATGTGAGGTATAGCCGCATCCAGCGCCGCCGAGCCGCTAGGCAGAATGAGAGGAGAGTGGCCTTGGACAATAATAACAGGAACAGCTTTATGCAGCCTCTTGGCTAGACTATCGGCTTCATTCATCAGCGTGCAAAGATAGTCCTGTAACGAAGGGAATGCTTCAGCTAACACCGTCGCCAACCCGTCAGAGACCTGGGAGCTTCGCGCAGCGAGCATGAGTGTTGATTTGCGAATGCGCGCGACGGCTTGGGCAGACTCCCACTGAAGGTGCTTTTCGGCTAATTTCAACCGAGCATCGGCAAGGGAACATATCTTATGAAGACCATCTGAAAGAGCGGATCTATCGCCCTGATTGGGTTCTGTCGCCGCGAGAACCAATTGTTCAAGAACATGCGCTTCTTGGGCGAGCTCTGGTAAATTAAGACTTCGAGCATTGCCCTTGATAGTGTGCAGCATACCAAGCCAACGCCCTTTGGGCCAGCCATGGAGATGCTCTTCGTTGAGTTCAGCGAGAATTTCCGTTTCGACTAAAGTAACTCTATTGTGAAATTGACGATATCGGTCCTCGCCGCAAACAGCGAGTGCAGCAAGTGTCTTCATTTCACGGACCGTCTCATCCTCTCGGGCCAGAAGATTAAGAGATTCCGTCAGGTCCGAGAGAGATACGATTAAAAACTGGGTAAAATCGCCAAGTCCAGGAACAGCCTGCCAAGAAACATCAAATGATCGCCCTTGATAGCTCAACAAGCGTCGCGGTAGGCTCGCGACATTAAGTTCGAACGCAAGCGAAGATTCATGAAGAACGGCATCGACGACCGACCTTATAATGGCAATCGAATCTTCGGTGATCTCCATTTTTCGCGCAAGCACAACAGCGAAATCTCGTTCTTCACCGAAAAGCTCCCGAAATGCTTGAGACGTTAAGCCAGCAAGTTGCAAATGACTCCCAATGAGGGCCATAGGAGTGGGTGTATAGGTCATAATAGTATTCATCAGCAGAGACGATTCTTCGATTTTACGCTTTTGCTCGTCATTTAGGATCAAGAGCATAACAAATATCAGGAGTCCGGCTCCTAAAATGAGTCCGGTCATAAACCCAACCATGACAAGGCCGAGTCGTTCCATCAAAAGCGAAGGAAGTATCCAATGCATTGCCATAAAGAGCATCACTAGGTAGCCAATAGACCAGGCCAAAAGTCCTTTGATGCGGTGATCCAGCACAAATAGGGGAATGAGAAAAGCCATAAGGAAGGCGGAAGCATCAGCGGCGAGGAAGTTTCTAAAATTGCCGATTCCACCCTGATCTTGAGTTCGAAGTATATTGGCCACGATGCCGGCATACCATATCCAACCGACGAGATAGAGCCCTAGTATGACTTTAGCCATGTCGGATGGGAGGATGTATGCGAGCCGCGAGATGAAAGGGGTATGAAATCCTCTTCGGTGCCGTCTCTGAGCCATGGTCCAGAGGGTTTGTGTCACGATGGAAGGGAGAAATACGAAAAAAGAGCTTATGCGTAGGGTTTGAAGGTAAATGCCGACGGACATCAAAGACAAGTTTACTGAAATGAAATAGTACGATGGGAAATCGACAATGATTTTACTCAAAGCATCGTTAAACTGTTGTTTGGATACTTGGATGTCTTTCATGCCAGCGAGTTCCCTCGCTTTGGTCTCGGATCTTTTCAAAAGATCTTAACGGCTGTCGCTGTCGTCCACAGCAAAGGTACCCTGCCCGATATAAATTTGAATTTTCACCATCTTTGCAGATTCTTCAATTAGAACTATATATTCATAGGCTTATATCGCATTCAACGCCTTATATTGGTCGCGAAATTTGACCTACCTTAAACCCACAGTTAAACGAGGTTTAGAAATATCCGATGGAATGAGCAAGAGTCTGTGGGATAAAGGATACCTCCATGAAATTTTGTGTTGTCGACGATTCAAGCTTTCAAAGAAATCAGCTGCAAAAAATGATTGAAGGATTGGGTCATGAAGTGGAATCGATGAAAAATGGTCTGGAAGCCCTCGAAGTGTTGAAAGACAAGACTTTTGACTGCATCATTACCGACTTGCTCATGCCTGGATTAGACGGTCTGGGATTGACCAAAGAAATACGCAATCGAAATATAGTTACACCCATAGTGATCCTCTCGGCCGACATTCAGCAGGTGGTTAAGAACGAGTGTCTTCAAAATGGAGCCAATGCATTTCTCAATAAGCCTGCCAATGAAGAGAAGCTAAGAAGTGTTTTCGAACTCGTTCAAACAGGTAAAGCAATATGAGTCTCGTCGATGAACTAAGTGAGTATCAACTGGATGCCCTGAAAGAACATTTAAATATAGGCATAGGCACTGCTGCTAGCATACTGAATCAAATGTTGGAAAAGCGAATTCATTTGGAAGTTCCTAAACTGACGATAATGAGCCTTGAGGATTTCGTAGGTAGCCAGGAGATTGCCCAAGACACCACCTATGCAACAGTAACTATGCCCTTTTTGGGTTCCGTGTCAGGTTCCTCGTCCGTGGTCTTTACCAAGGAGAGCGCGGCGAAACTCGTTGAAATGATGATACCCGAATCAAAGACTCTAACGACTGAATTGAATGAAATAACCGAAGGCACTCTGTCTGAAGTCGGTAATATTATCATCAATGCAGTTATGGGATCCATGGCCAATCTTTGTCAAATGAACTTTCAATATTTACTGCCAAGCTATGCCGAATCAAACCTAAAAGATGTGATTTTGGGTGGTAAGCATAAAACTATCGGTGAAGATCGACGATCCATTGTTCTCTACTGTGACACTTACTTTGTCGTTGATTCAGCAAAGATATCTGGACGAATTCTGATTGCTTTCCTCGTCTCGGATCTAAAGGTTCTTATGTCTCGCTGGACTGAGGACGCGGCATGAAGGAGCTTTCCCACATCTTGGATGTTTTCGACCGTTTACCGCACGGTCACTGCGTCTTTGATGAGAATGGCACTCTTATCTTTTGGAACGTGGCTATGGAGCGTTGGTCTGGAAGGAGTCGCGACGAGGTTTGTGGGCAAGCTTTGAAAGTGCGATTTCCAAAATTTTCTCAACCTTACTATCTGAGCCGACTCAGCCAAGCCCTCCAATCGGGAATTCCTTCCGTATTTTCATCCCAACTCCACAAATACCTCATTCCATGCCCAGCAGGTGACCAGAAGTTTCAAGTGCATCAGTACCATGTTTCAGGAATTACGGGACTCGAAGGTACCAAATTTGGTCTCCTAACAGTCGAAAATGTAACCCAAGCCACACAAATCATCCAAAACTATCGAGACATGTGCCAGCAGCTACTGGATCAAGAACGCAAAGCACAAGAAGCCACCAGAGCTAAATCGACTTTTCTCGCTTCCATGAGTCACGAGATTCGCACACCTCTGAATGGCATAATCGGCATGACTAGTCTCCTGCAGCAATGCAATCTGGGGCCCGAGGAACAAGACTACATCGATACTATTTTCAAGTCAGGGGAGAACCTACTCGCACTCATCAATGATATACTCGATATTTCCAAGATTGAGTCGGGAAAGTTGGAACTGGAAGAGATTGAAATCGACATAAGAAAACTGGCCGAAGATGCAATGGACAGCTTTGCGGACCAGGCCATCAAGAAGAAAATCTTTCTATCCAATATCATTGATCCACTTATCCCATGCAAAGTCATAGGCGACCCCACTCGAACCAAACAAATACTATTGAATTTTCTCAGCAACGCTTTGAAATTCACAAAGGCGGGCGAGATTCAGCTTCGAGTCAATAGAGTTACAGATCAAACCAAAAGCCACCACCTTCTGTTTGAAGTTGTCGACACCGGCTGTGGTATCGAAGCCGACAAAATGAATCGACTTTTTCAAAGCTTTAGCCAGGTCGATAGCTCCATCAGTCGCAACTTCGGCGGAACAGGTTTGGGACTTTCCATATCCAAAGGCCTTGCCCAATTGATGAAAGGGGAAGTTGGCGCGGACAGTCAAGTTGGCGAAGGGAGTCGGTTTTGGTTCACTGCACGATACAGCTGGAAGACTTTTTGGGAGCATGAACCGAGATTTAATTTTTCCGAACACGATGTCCTTTTGATTTCAAACAGCGATTTGGTTTTGGTTCGTCTTCGAGACTTGATCTTTGCTCGAGGCGTTCGAACGGTTGCCGTCTCTCACTTGGACCATCTTTCGAGGCCCAAGGCAGGCACTCTAATGCATATTGTCGATGCCAATTCGTTTACGGAAACCCCGTGGACTTATCAGTCTTACTGCGAACAGTTTGTTGAGGCGGGCGATTCCATCATCTTTGTTGTTTCGCAGTTTCCCTGCTCCACCGAGGTTCGCCCACCCCAAGCAAAATTTCTAAGGCACCCTATTCGACAAGCAGAACTCTATCGATTCATGGAATTGGCACTCAATTCCGACCAACTGGCAACAAAAACTTCTGCCGCATTCGACCAATTTCATAAGTCTCAAGCGCATGTCGTCGAGCTCAATCTATTGGTTGCGGAAGACAACATCATCAATCAAAAGGTGTTAGCTTCGATGCTCAGGAAACTTGGTCATTCTTGCGACATAGTTAACAATGGTCTGGAAGCCGTTCAAGCTAACCTTAAAAAAGACTACGACCTGATTCTCATGGACTGCGAAATGCCCAAAATGAATGGATATGAAGCCAGCAATCAGATTCGAACAACATCAAGCGTCCCCATCGTAGCTCTTACGGCAAGCGCTCTATCTGAAGATAGGGATCGTTGCTTGCGGGCTGGCATGAATGACTTTATGACAAAACCAGTATCTATAACCAAACTTGAAGAGCTTCTTTACAGCATTTCGCTTAGAAAAGCCTACCGCACAGCTTCCTGAAGTTTTGAGCAACCGTGTCCTCATAAGGATTACTTCAGATATATGGGGAGCTATAGCCTTTATGTCACTTACGATCGAACAATCTCAGACCATTTGGAATCGTTTTTCAGACGGCACAATACAGGAGTGCACAAGATTAGGCGGCCTATCCTCAGAAAATTTTCTTTTGGGAGTCGCATCAGGGCAACGATTTGTTCTAAAAAAAGCAACGGCAAGCTATCTCCACGATTTCGAGCAAATTCTTGCCAGTTATCTATATTGGCACAAACATGGCATTCCCGCTATTGTTCCCTTGCTAGGCAAAAACCAGGCTTATCTGCAGACCGTAGGGACTTCTACTTATGTCCTCTTTCCTTTTGTGGATGGTCTCATGTATCACCAAGATACGCTCACAGAGGCCGCTCTAGACAGTACCGGGATGCTCCTGGGACGCATTCACAGTCTAACGATTGAAGGATGGCATAGAGGCAACCAGTATCTGTCAGAGCAAGCCCAGAAACGCTCTCAACTCTTAGACATGGATTTAAGCCATTGTGCTGCAAAAGAACTTATTGAAGAATCGATTCGGCTGAAGGTGGACTTAAAAAAGACCTTGGATAGGCGATTGATCGGGAAAAAAGATCTCGTCTTTATCCACGGTGATTTTCATAATAGCAATATCATCTATGGACCTGACGACCAAGTAGCAGCCTTATTGGATCTTGAGCTGACCATGCTGGCTGATGCCGGCAAAGATTACCTAAAATTCATCGACTTAGGCTGTTGCAACACGAAGTTTGAAGATCATAACTTTCAAATGGCGAAGATATTCTTGAATGCCTACCGGCGCATACGACCTTTAAGCCTTGAAGACTTTAGGCAGTCCTTTTTTCATTATTTGCTTGCGAAGGCAGAGTCAAGCTTCTTTGAATCGGCGATTGCACTTGATGGCAAGTTGGACCTCGTCCCGTATCTGGAACGTGATCTCAAAAAGGGCCGATTTTACACCAAACACTTAGACAGCTTCATCGACGCTGTTTGGTGATGCCTGAAGCGAAGGTATCCCGTAGGATCTGGCTGGAACTGCCTCTGTTCTCTCCGGCCTTTCCTCGGCAATGGGCAGCCTTGCCATATAATTGATCCACTGAATGAGGCTCCGCCGATCGTCACTGCCCACCATGTAGACTAAAACCGGATGCAGCTACACACTGATCACCTTTAAATTCCAACGTATCACCTTCGCGCAAAAAGCCTGACCTGCTCATCTGCTTGATCATGACGAAATCCGCTCCTCATGCATGGCCTGCTCCGAGAGAGACAAAGAGCTTTCTCTTAAGTCAGACCAGGAGTTTTATTTCGAGGAGTCGAGAGAAAGACCCGCGAAGCAAGATACGCCAAATCATCGGCTATTTTTAATATTGATTCTTACTTTCATTATTATTATGTTGTGGGTGTTGGGAACTTATCCACCGAGAAAAAGGAATCAAAGATGAAATCGACTGTCGTTTCTGTACTCTTGAGCCTCCTGCCCCTCACTACGGCCCAAGCCTCCACCGCCAGTCTCGAAGCTGCTATGGACAGCTATCTGAACGGTGCCAACAGCATCGTTGTGGATTTGCAGCAGCCAGACTCCAACCCCGAATGGGTCGTGAGCACAATCACCCAAATGCTAGACGAGGCGCGTCCAGTGGTGACCACCTTTGGCCAAAAGTATCTCCAGTGTGAGCAGCAGCTCGCTGCCATGCTCGATCTTTATCCCCAGATCGATACATGGACGCCGCTGCAGATCAGACAGAACATCGAAAGAGGGACCGCTCTGCCGTCGGCCAGCGGCTGCTATGCAGCTCGAGATATCATTGCTCATCCAGCCATCGTTCGCGCTATCGCTCGCGAGGGCATCGCCGAAGCAAGCAAGCGCCGTCTTCTGCAGGAAATGGATGAAGCCATCGAACACATGGAAGCATTGAGAATCGAATTTTCGGCCCAATAGCATCGCCGAGTCTCGAACCAGCGCCAGCCCCTGATGCCATCCGCATCAGGGGATTTCCAGCCTTTCCGCACCTTCGTCATTCGTTTGCAGCAAGAAATCAGCATCAGCTCCGTACGGGGAACAAAGCGATAAATCGATGGCGTACACTCGCTTCATCAGCCGAGCTCAGCTGCCTGAACTTGCCTTGGACCTTTGGCTTTTTTCACAGCCCGCAGGACGCCCTGACACCAGGCGCTTACACTTGCTAGGTTAAGGAAGAGTTTAGGCAGGCAGCATAAGTCTCCAGCACAGCATCATCCTGGCGGCGATTGGCCTGGAATCTCCCCTCGCACTTGCCTTTTATCCAGACTCACCGCATATTGGGTTTTCTTTACCGCCCCTGTCCCCTGCTTCTGTAAGACGAAAGGAAGACCGTTATGGCCAACGCCCGTAGCACAACCCCGCCACCCCACAATGAACCCGTGTTGAGCTATGCTCCGGGCAGCCTGGAACGTGCTGAGCTTGTGTCCGAACTGAAAAAACAGTCTGAAACCCTCTTGGACATTCCACTGGTCGTAGGTTCTAACAAAATATTCCACAGTGGCAAGCAGCAGGCCGTCCATAGTCCGCACCGCCACCAGCATCAGTTGGCGCGCTTCAGCCCTGCCAGTAAGGAGGAAGTCAGTGCTGCCATTCAATCCGGCTTGGCCGCGCGTAAGGAATGGGCCGCTCTGGCCTGGGAAGACCGTGCCGCGGTCTTTCTGAAAGCTGCCGAACTTTTGGCGGGCAAGTATCGCCAGGTCATCAATGCAGCGACTATGCTGGGACAGAGCAAAACCTGTCACCAAGCTGAAATCGACGCTTCCTGCGAACTCATCGACTTTTTCCGCTTCAACGTAGCTTTTGCGGAACGCATCTATAGCGAACAGCCACAGTCGGCGCCCGGCATGTGGAATCGCAGCGAAACACGCGGTTTGGAAGGCTTTGTCTACGCCGTCGCGCCCTTCAACTTTACCTCCATCGCCGTCAACCTGCCAGCGGCTCCAGCTTTGATGGGCTGCTCGGTTCTATGGAAACCCGCTCCGACATCTCTGCTCTCGGCTTGGGTCGGCATGCAGATTCTGGAAGAAGCCGGATTGCCCCCGGGTGTCATCAATATGGTCGTCGGCGATCCTGCCGAAATTAGCTCGGTCGTGCTTCCTCATGCCGATTTATCTGGTATCCATTTCACCGGTTCTACAGCGGTGTTCAATACCCTTTGGAAAACCGTGGGCCAAAATATCGATCACTACAAAACTTATCCTCGATTGGTTGGAGAAACGGGCGGCAAAGACTTCGTGTTTGCCCATCCCAGCGCTGGCGTCGAAGAACTGGTCACCGGACTGGTCCGTGGCGCCTTCGAGTACCAGGGCCAAAAATGTTCCGCTGCGTCCCGAGCCTATATTCCAAAGAGTCTATGGCCAGCCGTCAAAGCTGGCTTGATCCAAACAGTCGAGCAAATCACAGTCGGTGATCCGACCGACTTCAGCAACTTCATGGGCGCTGTTATCGATCAGCGGGCTTTCAACAAAATCAAATCCTACATTGATGATGCCAAACAATCGACCGAGGCCCGCATCGTCTGCGGTGGTAACTGTGATAGCAGCGTGGGGTATTTCATTCAGCCCACAGTCATCGAAGCCCTCTCACCTCACTACCGCAGCATCAAAGAAGAGATCTTTGGCCCGGTGCTCACCGTCTATGTCTATGACGATGCGAAGCTGGATGAAGCTCTACAGCTCTGTGACACCGCAACGCCTTATGCACTCACCGGTGCCATCTATGCCAAGGATCGTCGGGTCATCGCTTATTTGACCAAAGCTTTAGAGCACAGCGCAGGGAACTTCTATATCAACGACAAACCCACCGGAGCCGTGGTCGGCCAACAGCCCTTCGGCGGCGGACGGGCCTCAGGAACCAACGACAAAGCCGGCAGCATCTATAACCTTTTGCGCTGGTGTTCCCACCGGACCATCAAGGAAACCTTTCATCCCATCACCGACTTCCGTTATCCCTATATGCAGAGCTGAGTCACGAGCTGCATTTGCCAGAGCCCGACGAGCGGTCCTTGACAGCTGTCGGGTTTTCTGTTTCGATGGCGGGATGTTTCTACTGATTCAACTGAATGGATTCAAAGGAGAGAACAATGGCCGTACTCGTGAATAAACCAGCTCCCGATTTCACCGCTACTGCTGTCGTGAATAAAGACTTTCAGGACATTACCCTGTCCAGCTATCGCGGCAAGAAAAATGTAGTGCTGTTCTTCTATCCGCTCGACTTTACTTTCGTTTGCCCAACCGAGTTGCATGCTTTCCAAGATAAACTGAAAGACTTCAAAGCCAAGAATACCGAAGTTTTGGCTGTTTCTGTGGATAGCAAGTTTTCTCACTTGGCTTGGCTGAGCAAGCACAAAGACGAAGGCGGCATTGAAGGCGTCACCTACCCAGTGATTTCCGATATCCACAAAAGCATCGCCCGTGATTTCGATGTTCTTCATGAAGACGGCGTGGCCCTCCGCGCCACATTCTTGATCGACAGAAAAGGCGTCGTACGCCATCAGACAGTCAACGATTTGCCACTGGGTCGAAACATCGATGAGTATCTACGTCTGGTCGATGCTCTGAGCTTCAACGAGAAAAATGGTGAAGTTTGCCCAGCCAACTGGACTGAAGGCAAGAAAGCTATGCGTGCCGATCAGCAAGGTCTGAAAGACTATTTCGGCAGCTGAATTTTTAAGACGCTTTACAGCGTTTCGATCGAAGGGCGATTCTCCGGAGTCGCCTTTTGGTGTTTTGGGCTTGGATTAAAGCTTCTCGGTCGATTGAAGACCGAGGGCCTCGAGTGTCTTGACCTCGTATCTCTCCAGCAAAGCTTTTGCCGTCCCATCCTTTTTGATCTTAAGAAAACCTTCATCAAGAATATTGATCAAGATTTTGGCCTTGCCCGCATCGCGAGTAAAAACACCCAAGCGATAGGTCGATAGATCCGCTTCCAATTCGACGGTACCTGCCAATCGAAAATCCTTGGGATTCAGCTTCAAAAGTCGTGCTTGGTGCCAAAAGAGATCGATTAGCACGGGCACAGTATCCACTCTTTTACTGGCCAACATCTGCAGCTGACGTCGATTGGCATCGGCACCCACCAATTCAATCAGCGAACCTTGCTTTTGTTTCCCAGCAAAGTACTCAAGCAACTCAGATGGATAACTATAACCTTTCACGGTTGCGATGTTTTTTTTATCGAGAGACTTTGGCCCCTGATAAAGCCAAGTGGAATCGGCTACGGTCATGAAACCGGCGTGAAAAAAACCGCCTAGTGATTGCGTGGATGGCAGTTTGAGATTCTTTATTAGCTGCAAGGACAAAGGTCCCAGCAAATCAACCTTGCCTGATTCGGCCAGTAACTTGAGGCGAGTCCAGCTGCCTTGCACAATTTCCAAGCGCATATGGGACCTTCGCAAGATTTCGGCAATAGCCTCCGGCAAAAAACCAGGGCGATCCTTTTCCAAACAGGTATAGGGACAGAAATCATCAATACCCATGACGATCAATTTTTGTTCCACTGCCCGCAATGGATGCCCCCATACGGTTAACAAAAAAACCAGAAGGGTGATTCTATTCAAGGGCTCCCAGCGTCGCATCCATCCTCCTCAACTAGCTTAAAAGACTGAGTTGTTTTGCCTTAAGCTTACGTTGTATGGCAAGCGATGTCATCGCTCATTTTCCCTGAAAGAACTGATCTTTTTCAAATCTCTATGTATTCTTCATACAAAATTGAGTTTTTTATATTCGCCCGGATGTGCTAACCCTCATCTGCTAAATACACAGGAGGCAGAACATCGCATGAAGGCACTTCAAAGACTCATGTCCTCAGCTTGCATCGTTTTCGCCATTGCCCTCATAGGCAGCGGTGCTTGCCAAAAGCAGTCCCGCAAACCTGGTTCAAACGAGACGCCGACTCTGCCGCTCAAACCTATCGAACCGAAGCCTGTGGAACCCAAACCACCCTTGCCCAATGCCCCGGATAGCAATGATGTCCCTGATAACCTTGCGCCCCTGCCGGAAGCTCAGGTGTGCGCCGAGGGCCTTGAAGCACCTGCTGCTGATGCGACCTGCGTCCAAACATTCAAAGGCAAGAGCGACCTCACTTATATCGAAGGAACTCTGCTCAGCTACGATCGTCCGATTGAAGGCGGAGGAATTCTCTACAACGCCAAGGGAACGATTCTCTGCAGCGGTTGTGGTTGTCGCAAAGATGCCATCGCCCAAGAGGCCACCCGTATTTCCTGCCCTAAAGGCGTGATTTCTCCTGGTCTCATCAATGCTCACGATCACTTGGCTTGGGCGGCTGTCAAACCTGGCAATTGGGGTGACGAACGTTTTGAGCATCGCAATGATTGGCGAGGTGGCAAACGCGATCATAAAAAAGTTTCTGTTCCAAAATCCGGAGCAGAAATTGAAGTGGCCTTAGGCGAAATTCGCCAGCTTATGACAGGAACGGTATCGATCGCTGGGTCAAGTGCTGTGGGCGGTTTTGTCCGCAATTTGGATGACGAACGCTATTTGGAAGGCTTAATCACCGAGCCTGTGAACTATAATACGTTCCCTTTGGAAGGCAGCGGCGACTATGATTTTCGCATGAATGACTGCGCCTATTCTAGGCAAAAATATCTAGCCGATCTCACTGCCGGGCGCAATCTCATGCACGTTTCCGAAGGTATCGATGATGCCGCGCGCAATGAATTTTTATGCCTCAGCCGCAGCGATAACGGTGGTTTTGATGTCACCAAAGCCAACAACTCCTACGTCCATGCCATCGGCCTGCTCGCCCAGGATGCACAGGTGATGGCATCGCAGGGAACGGCAGTGGTTTGGTCGCCACGCTCCAACATCGCTCTCTATGGCAATACCGCTCCTGTCACTCTTTATCGCAATCTCGGCATCAGCATAGCCCTTGGCACCGACTGGACTCCATCGGGTTCAGCCCACCTCACTCGTGAATTGCAGTGTGCCGCCACCCTCAATGCCAGGAATTTCAATTTTGCTTTCTCGGATCATGAGCTGTGGCTGATGGTGACAGCACGAGCTGCATCGGCCTTAAAAGTCGAACAACGCCTGGGTCGATTGGATCCCGGGTGGGTGGCTGACATTGCTGTGTACCGACGCATGGAAGGTCGCAATCCCTATCAGTCCATCTTTCGTGCCGAAGCCCGCGAAACGGCCCTGGTCGTTCGCGCCGGTCAAACCCTATTCGGCGAAGCAGCCCTGGTTGATAGCACAGCACAGAACTGCCAGGAAATCGATGTGTGTGGTGTTTCAAAAAAACTCTGCTACGACAGCCAGTCCGCAGCTTTAAAAGCCAAAGGCGTGGCCGATTTCGCCGCCTTTCAAGTCGCTATCAAAGATGCCTATCCGCTGTTTTTCTGTACAAAACCAACGGATGAACCCAGCTGCGAGCCCAAACGATTAGGGTCCTATGCAAGCACCAGCAGTCTCGACTTCGATGGCGATGGGGTGGTCGATACGCAGGATAATTGTCCCAAAGTCTTTAATCCCATTCGGCCAGTGGATCATGGAATTCAAGCAGACATGGATAAAGATGGAGTCGGCGATGCCTGCGACATCTGTCCAGCAGGCGACGAAGGCAATGCTTGTCTGAAAGCCAAGGAAGAGGATCGCGATCATGATCTCATTCCCGACTATAAAGACAATTGCCCTCTGCAGGCCAATAGCGACCAGGCCGACTTCGATCAGGACGGTCGAGGTGATGCCTGCGATCCTTGTGCAAGCTTGAGCAACCCTGATCTTGCAGCCTGTCCTGTATCCAGCTTGCGCCTGCTTAAAAAACCTGCCCAAGGGCTCTCGGCCATTCAATTGAAGGCCAAGGTGCAGCTGAAAGGTCTCGTCACTGCACTCGCTCCCACTGGTTTTTATCTGCAAGACGAAGGTCCCTCGATGTCCTTGACCAATGCTGAAGGACCAAGCGCTCCCTTTGGGATCTTTGTCTATCAACCCAAAGGCCAGAAGCCCGGTCTGGGCCAAAAAATCAGTTTGCTGGCCACCTATGATCAATTCAAAGGTCTTTATCAGCTGCAAGATCTCAGTTCGTTCCAAATCCTGGCCGAACAGCAAAGCCTTCCCGCGCTCAGCCTTGGGGCTGCCATGTGGAAGGATGCGGCGCGTCTTGACGAACTGGAAGGTGTCCTGGTGACGACCGCCGTCTCAGGTCTTGTGTCGTATCCAAGCGCCGCCGATAACAG
The DNA here is from genome assembly GCA_041736645.1 of Oligoflexus sp. Taxonomy (GTDB): domain Bacteria; phylum Bdellovibrionota_B; class Oligoflexia; order Oligoflexales; family Oligoflexaceae; genus Oligoflexus. Next base: position 13,999 of record JBGSTF010000089.1, read on the forward strand.
CGACGGCAGCATAGCTTTCCTTTTCGATGGTGAGCTTGCGGTCGGCCTTGCCCTCGGGCCTTACGCCATTCCCCTGCGTGGCTCAGAAGTGACCGTTACCGGCGTGTTACGAAAATTTGCCAATCGATTTTATATAGAACCTCGTCAGCAGGATGATATCAGGGTCCTGAGTGCGGGCCTGCCTTATCTCCTTGGCTTCAGTTCCCCTCAGGTTTTCACTGAGCTCGGTTACACGGGTGTAACCAGTCCTGAGCTGAGTCTTATTTTGGATCGCGCTGCTCCCGAAGACCAACTCATCTCGCTCAGCAGTTCCCATCCCGAAACCTTGGCGCTAGCAGCCAGCATCATTGTTCCAAAAGATGCCACGCGCGTCAGCCTTCCAGCTTTCACGACCCTGCAGGGATCGGCTGAACCGATCGTCATCACAGCCAAGCTCCATAATGTTTCAGCAGAGACCCAGGTCTACATCCTGGAAAACCCTAAGCCACAGCTCTTGGCTTTGGAAAAAACGGAATGGCGATCGGGCGTAGGAGCAAGTTTGCGACTGAAGCTTCGCAGTGATGTGCCCGCCTCGCTGCTGGGACAAGGAGAAGCACTGGAGCTTAACTATGATAAGAATGCCGTCGAACTGCTCAATACTCCCGTGTTGGCTCCCGGCAAACAAGAAGTCGAGGTGAACCTGCGTGGACTCATCGCGGGGCGCACGACGATCAAGGCCAGCCTTTTGGGTAGCACCATCAGCTGGGACCTCATCCTCGTCGCTCAGGATATCGCTCTGAGCGAAATTTTCTATGACCCGATGGGTGATGACAACGGTCAGGAATGGATTGAAATCATCAATACCAGCGGTCGCGAAATCGATTTGAGCAACTACGCTCTCGGCGCTGGCGGCGAAAGCTATGCAACCCTTCGTTACCAATTGAAAGGCTTGCTCGCTCCCGGCGCCTGCGCTGTGGTAGGCGGACCAAAGAGTCTGCCGAGCAATTTCAGTCCTAACTTTTTTCAGGCTGAGCCCTTTGCGGGTGGGTTGCAGAACGGCGGAACGGTTGCCGATGCAATTGGACTGTTCGCCTTGAAAGCTATCGATATCAAAGCCGACAGTTTACCTTTGGATGCGTTTATCTATGGCGCCGATGAGAATAAAGCGGGCTTCCGCCTCCCGGATGGTTCCATAGGAAAGGTTCATTTGAATAAGGCTTTGAGTGGTCAATCAGCCGAAAAAATCGATGGCAATTGGGTGACGCAAAGCCAACCCACACCGGGAGTGTGCCGGGGCTTTGCATCGGGATCCTGATCTTAACTTGAGTTCCACTGTCTCTAAACTGTGGGACTCTTTTATTGCATCAAAGACTAGGCATCTGCAGATCTTCGGAAGCTAGGGCTTTTTTCAGGTTGAAGTTGAGTCTGAGTTTTTGTTCCGCGTTATCGAGTCCGGTCGCAAGATCTTTGCCTGGGGCCGGAGGCCGGAAATTCCAGCGAGTCACCGCTCGCCGAGCAGCTGCATCGAATACGGTCGGCGGCATGGACTCGACGATCTTAAGATTCTTCACTGAACCATCATTGGAAATATTGAAACTTAATATCACGTAGCCTTCGAGCTGCATTTCAGCGGCTTCGGTCGGATACTGCGGCAGAAATTTAATTCTGGGTTCTTTGGGATCCACGTTGACTGCAGGCAATGGTTGAACATCGACCAGCAATTCACTTCGGCCACGGACTATCGTCCTGCCGTTGGTACCCTTCAATTTCACGGTTCCTACTGACGAGGCTCGCGCTTCCCTGATCTGCATGAGATGCTGCACGGGCAGACTGATCACAAGCGTCACAACGAAACCAACGAGACCGCTTAACACGTATCTCATCATTCCCTTCCCCCGAGGACATCGAGCCCTCGCAAAGCGGATTTAGGTCGCTATGGAATCTTTGTGTCTGTCGTCAAGTTGCCGGGCGGGAATTCTGATTCATAAGCTGTCTCCTCTAATGTCCTGTTCCCTCAATTTCCCTCAAGCAGGAAATCTGTGCAGCCATGGTGTCGGCAAAATCTGCCGATTCTTGAGAGCTCACCACGTTTTTTTGGAGCTAGTATCGCGACATGGTTTTTTATTGAAGTGTTTCAATACGTTACGACACACCCCTCTGCTCTGCAAAATGACTTTCTTGCTTCTTTTTCCAAGAAGCTGCTTTTTCAGCTATACTGGTCTCTGCATTTCCCCCCAGCACGTCGGGACTTACTATGAGCAAAGTTTTGTTGTGTGATGATGATCGTGAAAGCGCGGAAGTCTTGGAAACTCTGTTAAAAAAGCGCGGGTTACAGGTGATTCGGCCCGGCAGTTTTCTAGGCTTGAGCCAATTGATCGATCAATCCCAGCCAGATCTCTTGCTCTTGGATATGTGTCTGCCCGATATCTCGGTGGTGGATGAAATCAGACATGCCAGGAGCAAAGGCATTCCTGTCTTGGCATTTTCAGGAATGGTCAGTTGGAAAAAAGAAGCCTTGGACGCAGGCTGTGAAGGTTTTCTGGAAAAGCCCTTTAGCGTTCGGCAGGTGCTCGAATTCATTGACCTGCACGTCGCACCCATCCGCAAGAGCAGTTGATGAAACGGTCGGGTGCTCTGCTCTAGAGTCGAGCCAACTCATCCAGAGTCATGACCCGGACATTTTCATGCCTCTCGCCAAAGAAAGCCCACCAGAACATCCGGTTCAGTAGGATGGCATCGCCATAGCTCAGCGGCTCTTTCACAGCATTGAGTTCGCGAATAGAGTCCTTCAGCTGCCGATAAACGCGAATATTCAGGTCATTCTTCTTGAGGCCCTGAATCAGATCGCCTTGCACACTGAATTCAGACTGCAAGCGACCGACGGCCATGCAGTAGAGATGCCAGCGATCCTGGACGGCAACAGCCAAAATCCCAGAACATATATTGGCCCCATAGAGGTCCTCGGGAATGGCAATCTCGGCCAGATCATCCCGAATCTTTTGAATGCTGCGAAACTTAGCTTCAAAACTAGGGAAAAAAGACAGGAACTTTTCTTTCAAACTGGGTTCTAATTTTCGACGCCGAAAAAAAGCGTCTAAAAGTGGCCATTCCTCAGGCAGAACCTGAAGACCTTTTTTAGCTGGCTTGCGCCCCAGAATGCGCGCGAGGTGATCGAGCAAGAGGGTAATATCCTTGCCCCCGCGAATAGGCCCCAGTAGACTGACCACATCAGCACCCAAAGGCCCCGTGGTCAATCGATAGGCGTCTTCGTCTTTACAGATATAGATGAAATTCGCTGTCCTTTGGTGCCAGTTGGCAGGATCAAAGCGCACCCGATGCCGAACCAAACTCTGGGCCTCTAACAGCGACGCCGCAAAAGCTGTAGGCGTCTCCTCCACCCGAATATCAGAACTTGACAGCACCGCACGCAATAGCTGTTTCGGCAATGCCCCTAGCTTTTGTAACCTTTTCACTTCCCGCGAAATGCTATGGGCGCTGGACAAAAATGTCACATGACCGCTGAAATCATAGAGATAGAAAACTCCCTCGCCATCGGGCAATTGAGCCAAGGTTTCGGCCTTAACTCCCCAGCCCAGTCGAGTGCCTGATTCAAAATCACCCTGGAAACGAATGCCATCGGCGATGCATTTGATGCCTTTATCTTCCAGTTTTTGCAAAAGGACCTTGAACAGTTCCAAGGTCAAATAGGTGTCAGCTTCAGCCCTATGCAGCTGAGCATCGGTCGGCAGCTGAAAGAACTCACCCAAACCGCGTAGGGATTTATCGGGAGCGTTGGGAGCCATTTTTTCGACGAGGAGATGCGTGCATAAAAAGTAATTCGGCACTTCATGCTGACAATCGTGAAAAGCAAAATGGCGAATGAACTTCATATCGCCAATCGTATTATGAGCCACCAAAATATCGTCAGCAATAAATCGAATAAATTCTGGCATGATGGCTTTGATCGGCGGCGCATCCCGAACCATCTTATTGGTAATGCCGGTCATACGTCGAACGATAGGCGGAATGGAAACACCAGGATTGACCATGCTATAGAAGGTGTCGATGATCTGGCCTTTGTGGTAGCGCAGAGCAAATATTTCCGTGATGCCATTTTTTTCAGGATTGCCACCGGTCGTTTCAATATCGAAGACGATGTAGGTGCCTTCGCTCAGACTGTCCTGCAGGTGTTTGGTCTTACCTTTGGGAGGAACTTGGCCATTGGCTTTAGCTGACGGGCGATGCCCGCCGGGCCTTGTCGCGATGGAAGCTTCATCAGCGGAGTCTTGCTCAGGCTTCGAGGCATTGTCTGCGTTGGATTTCGGCTGGATAAAAGTCATACACACCCATGCTCAGCTATTCGATTCCATCCATACGCCAGCTCCCTCGCAATCGAGGGCTCCATGAAGCAGGAATACGTCCATTCCGACCGTGAGCGTCTCACGGATTCTCGCGATAGCACAGAGGTCACCTGTCCTCAACGACTAGGCGAGAGGCTTATTTTTAACAGAATACAAGGAAACAAGCAGTAAAGAAAAGCAGTTAGAGAGAAGTCCTAGGGTGTTTTCTGAGTTTCCCCAGGGTCAAGGGACGGCCTGTATTAGCAAGTTGGCGCTGATGCCTACAAAGCTGCGCAGTTTTGATGGGTGACGGACGAAACCAAGAGCTATGATGATCTCAGTCCGTCGATTCCATCGAGCTACCAAGCGATTAGAAAGCCAGCCCCCCATAAGCCTATTAGACTCACTCATGCTAAGCTAGCTGAAGACAAAGAAGGCAAGCCAATTTTATAATGGGTCTTGGTCAAATAAATTCAGGCCCTCACTGATCTCACTCACGAAGCAAAGGAATCTCACGATGCGGTTGCATTGGACTGCTTGTTTGCTACTAGGAATGTTACTCAGTTGCAGGACCGTAAAGCCACTTGAAAGCTCCTCACTCCTCGCATCGAACTCAAGCTTGAAAGTCCAGGAGGTTATTGCCCTGTGTTTTGCGACTCAGGGTAACGGTAACTACTTTGCCGCAACTTTGGGTTGGCTTGCCGAGAGCATAGACCAAAGAGCTAAAGAAGCCGAAGCACGAGAAATTCTATCAGGCCAGCGGGTTGGTCTGACTTTAAACTGTGCGGGAGGCGCAAGCTCAGGAAGCTTTGCCATTTTGGTTTTGAGTCGCCTGCTGCAGAACCAAAAACTGCGAGAAACTCCCATCAATGAAGAGATCATCACTCCCCGTGATGCGAAACAGATTGCAGCAGGTATCCGTTATGTAGCCCTGAGTAGCGATGTGAACGCTTATGAATTTGCTGTGGGTGCCGGCCAAGCTATTCAGCAGTATATTGGCGGGCAAATCGAGCGTATCCCCTATCCTTACAAGAAAAGCAATACTGTCCAATGGTGGACCGATCAAGTCCTCAATCCCGATCTTATGGTTATTCACTTTTCGTCCATGCTGCTTTTAGCTGATCAGCTGGATGCCAGCCATCTCCGGGAGGGCTGGATTGACTCCAGATTCAATACCGAGGAAAAAAAACTGTTGATCGGGTTACAATCAACGGCCATTTCTGACCTCCAAAACCTTGACCAGCATCCCCTTGAGGCGGATCCAAGCTTTCGCGTGCATCGCTCGATAGCCAGTAAGCAGGCAGCCACGATAGGTCGCAGTTCCGAGACATTGGTCACCAGCCTGTTTTCACTGGGCGCCTATAAAGGGCGCTTCTTCAACGGACTGTATGAAAAAGCCCATCCTCTGTTTCGAAACATTCTTGAGGCACCTCCTCAAGATGGTATGTGTTCCTTCATGTTCGGCGCCATGGTCGCTAACGAAAGTTCCGTGCCCCTGACTCTCCCCCCCTTTCTGAGCTTGCACCCAGTTGCTGGTTGCAATGCAGGAACGCTTAAGGACATGCGCAGCCATGCGCAAAAGAACCCGAACCTAGGACAAGGCCTTCAGGAAACCTATTGGGGCGAAGTTAAAAACAATCGCGCTCTGATGGCTCTCAGCATCCGTGAACCGAGATTGATGCCAGAAACCTACGGTCCTATTCAGAACCCACCGATCGAAATCCGCCAGCTCATGACGACAAGCAGCAGCGATGACCTCGCTGCAGCTTCTCCATGGTTTCTGGATCTGGGTGGATTTGTCGATCGCAGGACCATAGCGGGACGATTGAACGGCTATTTCAGAGCCAAAGTTGCCTCTCTACAGGATCGAGGCATCCGAGTTTGGCCCCATTGGGAACTCTTTGGTAAGCCAGACGAAGCAGGCAGTTACGGGCTCCGCGTCCTGCAGAATCTTTTCTCTAAAGATGCGGTCGAATATCAAAGCTTTCTGGCGAGCTGGGAAAACGATTTGAAAAACAGCTGCGCGCAGCTTCAAGAACCTATTGGATCAACCGCTGTTGACGTAACAACGACCGCATTCAATTGGGATTCTGTCGGTCGTTTGCCGCCATTAAATTGGACCGATATTTATGTTGCGCGGGCAGCAAACGCAAGGCGCTTGCAAATAGCTGGGTATTCGGGTCCTTGGGCCTTTGATCCAGCTTACTGGAGAGTCCCACTCACCCCGACCCAGCCCACTGGGTGCGGCTACTGAAGCCTGGGATTGTATAAATTTCCCAACAAGACCCGATAAAAGCTTTTTAAACTTCGGCTCATAGCCTTGCCTTTACCAGCAGATCTGACTATGTATGACCGTTTTTATAAGGTTTCCCCAGCTTGAGGGTCGTCCATGCGTCAATGTTTGAGCCAAGGCTTTTGGTTGAGTTGCGTCATACTAAGTGGAATGAGCTGTGCCAAGAAGGAGGATGAAAATCCTGCAACTTTGCCTCAATTTTTCGCTGAAACTTCCGTGCAGACTGTCGAGTCTTCCGGCTCCCCAGCCGTTCCCTACCTAGGGCTTTTTACGACAGCATTTCCTGAAGGCTTGCCAATGAGTTTCGGCTCTGGGCTGAGCATTCGTTCAGTGAACGGCCAGACCGGGGAAGTGATACTCTACGGCTTAACGGATCGAGGGCCCAATGGTGACGCTCCCGAGCTTTTGAATCCGAAGGCTGGATACGTTGGCTCCAAAGTTTTCCCCTTACCTCGCTTTCAGCCAAGCCTCTTTCGCATGAGCTATCAGCAAGACGAGGGTCTTAAAATTCTTTCTCGAGTTGGCATCACGGATGGAGCGGTGGCCGTGACTGGTTTACCTTTACCGACTGGTGTCACGAGCAGTCTCGGTGAGCTGCCATTGAGTGAATCGCTCCTAGCACTCGATACCGACGCCAAGGGATTGGACCCAGAAGGAATCGATTTCGATCAAACGGGAATGGCCTGGATTTGCGACGAATACGGCCCTTTTCTTATGCAAGTGAATCCGGCAACTGGCGCAATTTTACAAAAATTATCTCCCGGCCAGGGCCTACCGAAAATTCTCGATCAGCGCCAACCCAATCGAGGTTTTGAAGGCGTAGCGGTCGCTGACAACGGCAAAGTTTATGCGATGATTCAAAGCAATCTGGATGTGAACGGCAAGACCAAAAAGATCGCCGATTTCATTCGGCTGTTTGAGTATGATCCCAAGACCAAGCTCAGCCGTATGTTTGCTTACCCCATCGAGCGGGCTCAATACGGCAAACTGAGTGATGCCAAGATTGGTGATCTCTTAGCCCTGGGCAACGATCGCTTCGCGGTCATCGAACAAGGCAACACTCCGGACAAGACTCTACGCACCATGGTCTATGGCTTTAGTTTGGGAGGCGCGACCGACCTTAGCGATCGCAAGATTGCTCAGGGTCCGAATGCTGCTAAAGATCTCGAATTTGCGAGTTTGGAGCAATTGCTTCCTGAAGGAATCCAGCCTTTGCAGAAGTTCGCGATCAGTGATCTTCGTCTCTCCGGCTGGACCCAGGATAAGGCCGAAGGTTTGGCCAAGATCGATGATTCAACTCTCATGGTGATAGGCGACAATGATTTCGGCTTGAAATCGGAGGTTCAGGGCGGCAGCAGTTCCGATCCACAGGACTATCAAGTCGATGCCAATGGAGTCCTCTCGCTCAAAGGTGAAGCCACCTTGGGCCGCTACCAGCTCAGTCCTATGGCCGCTGAAAAAGCCGGGACTCAGCTGATGATTTTGAAATTGGCCAAGCCCCTCAAGGAATGGTTCGCCCGCTAAAATCGACCGAAACTAAGGTCTGAGCCTGACTAGAATCTGCCGAAGCAAAGGCTTGGGTATCAGGCGAATGAACAGAATCGTCCAGTATAGCGGTTTTGGAAAATGCACCATGGTCTGGCCTTGGGAAATGCCTTTGAGTATAATCCTGACGGCCTCCGGTGCCTCCAAAAGAAAAGGCATTTTGAATTTGTTCTTTTGCGTCATAGGCGTCTTCACGAAACCAGGGCAGACGGTTGTGACCTTGATGCCAATCGGCATCAATTCAATACGCAGTCCTTCCAAATAGCTGGATGCGGCAGCTTTGCTCGAGCAGTAGACTGTCGATCTCGGCACTGAAATGTACGAAGCTAAACTGGAAACACCTACGATATGGCCCCGTTTTCGCCCCATCATAAACGGCAAGGCCGCCGCCACTGTCTGCATCAGACCGATGACGTTGACCTCATAGACCTGGCGGGCCAATTGCACGTCAAAGCGGTGCAAGGGAGCATCGAGCGATAGTCCTGCATTGGCGATAAGCAGATCGACAGGACCCAATTCCTGTTCGGCGCGTTCCATGGCTCGTTTGATCTCGTCCCAACGACTGACATCGGCGGCCAGCACCAGGATGCGACGACCGGAGCTCTTCAGTTCCTCTTTGAGATCCATCAAGAGTTGTTCTCGTCTGGCCACGAGCGCCAAATCATAACCCGCCGCGGCCAGCTGCCGCGCCATCTCCAGCCCCAGACCCGTGGAAGCACCAGTAATAAACGCTATTTTTTGCATCTTGCAACCTATCTTTGGATCGTTCTGCTCAGCAACTAAGACCTTTATAACGGAAAAAGGCCAAGCATCAAACCTTCAAAAACTGGCCGCCTTAATTGGCTCGATGTCTTCAGATGTCACTGCACTTCAGGTTTTTCGTTTGCGATAGTGGCCTCCTTTCATGGAGGTTAGCCCCTATGTGTCCCCATTGCCAATGCACTCAGATCCCCAGGAATCGTGGTTCCTATATTCGCCCCTCGGATGGTAAAAAAATTAAGCGTTTTAAATGCTTGAGATGTCATCGAAGTTTTTCTGAAAATGCCTTTGGCATTGAGTATCGCCTGCGGAAACGGGATGTCAATCAATCGATTTTTAGGATTCTTTGTACGGGTGTTTCCCAGCGGGCCTGCGCTTTTTTAATGAGGGTGGACCGGGGAACTATTGCGCGCCGAGTCGATCGTTTTGGGGCCTGCGCTCAGAACAATCTAGCAGTTTATCGCCAGTCTAGGCCGAAAGCCACAGCCGTGTTGATCGATGAGATGGAAAGCTTTGAACATACCAAGTGCAAACCCCTAACGATGCCGATCGCCGTGGAAGAAAAGACCCGTAAAATATTGAGTGTGGGCGTTGGCAGAATCGCAGCAAAGGGGCATCTTGCTGCTATATCAAGAGCCAAATATGGCCCACGAGTCTGTGAAAGAAAAAAAAGCCTCACCAAAATGCTCAACGAGCTTAAATCCTGCGTATCCACTTGTCTCGTGATAAAGTCCGACGAAAGTCACCACTACCCAGGTCTCATTCGAAACATCCTTGCAAAATCGACTCATATTTCGTTTAAAGGTCAGCGGGGCTGTGTTGTTGGGCAGGGCGAGTTGAAGGCTGTAGGGTTTGATCCTCTGTTCAGCCTCAATCATACCTATGCTATGATTCGCGATAATATCAAACGCCTCTCTCGGAGGACGTGGTGCACGACAAAGCGCCCAGATAAGCTCGAGCTACTACTCGGCATGTACGCGTGGTTCCACAATCTCAAGCTGGACCTAAAACCAGCAGAAATAACTCTTACTTGGAACCACGTTACCAATTAGCGCAACCAGTTTTAAACCTTCAATTGAGTCTTTTTGCAGATGAGATGGAATGAAAAATTCTCGACATGACTCAGCACTATGCGCTTAGCCCTTTGGATTTGGATTCGGATTCGGCTAGTAGCGGCAAGCGCACGACAAACGTGGTGTGGGTTCCCCGCAAATCCAGGGAGAGATCTCCGTCGTGCTGCTCGGCGAAGCGCTTCGAGATGGAAAGGCCGAGCCCCGTTCCCTTACCTATCGCTTTGGTGGTAAAAAACGGTCGCATGATGTTGTGCGAAAGTTCTTCGGAAATCTTGGGCCCGCTGTTGCTCACTGTCAGCTCGGCAAAGCTTTGCAGCCGCTCCAGTCGCAGTAGAATCCAACCCTCCTCCGCCTTTTGCTCTTGAATGGCATCAATGGCATTGTTCATCAGGTTGACGATGATCTGACCGATGTGGATACGATTGCACTGGGCGACAAGACTTGGGTCCAATTGCACCTCGAGCTTGAGACCGAGGCTTTGCATTTTTTCTCGGAAAAAGACCAAGACTTCATCAACGATGAGTGACAGGTTTTCAGACTTATATTCAAGGTTCTTATCCTGACGGGAAAGATTTCTCATGGACGTGATGATCTTCTCAATTCGTTCAACGGTGCCGATGATCTTTAGGGCACGGGGAAGAAGTTGGGGATGATCAATGTTCAGCTTCGTCAGAACTTCAGCATTGCCACGAATGATTGCTAAAGGATTATTGATTTCGTGGGCGATGCCTCCAGCCATTTCTCCCAAAGCAGAAAGTTGGGATGCTTCGATAGTCTTCTGCTTCTGCAGATCCAAATCTCTCTGGCTACGCTCCAGCATCGCAATATGGGCTCGGCTGGTTTTTTCATAGACCAAAGAGAGGATATAAACCACAAACAGCGCCAGCGACATCTGTTTGAAAAAAAACTTTTCTTCAAACAGCTCGGTCACCGGAATACCGGGAATGAATTCACGGTAAAAAATATAGGATACACCGGAAAATAGACCCAAGAGAGTGAGGCTCCCATACACAGGACCGCTGGCATAGAGCGAGGCCACAACGATGACCGGTATCCAATAGACAGTGTGATGCCGAATAGTTCCAGCGACGTGGATCATGTACAAAAGCATGACACTCAAAAAAAGAATCAAGACATGAGCCATAATCTCATGCCAACCCGTTAATTTCGCTATTATAAATCCAGCTGCTAGAGATCCACACAAAAGGACAAGTGTAACATTTAGGGTCGGCGCGATCAGGATAACGCCAAGCAGAGTGAGTTGGTAAATCAGCCCAAGACTTATGAGACCTTTTATTTTGATATAACGATGCACATCCCGCTTGGCGGCAGGATGTATGAGAAAATCGACCAATTTAAAGAATAAAGCAATCATCCACAACCAACTTGAAAGAAACCCTCCTAGGTATCGGAAAAAAAATAGACTTCCTTACCGTGACATCGGTCACGGACAGAAGTCTTCTTATGGCGATTTACGAAGCAGAAACGACCGAACCCTGCTTTCTTCAGCTAGGGAAGAGCAACTTTACCGGTATTCGTTGGGGACGAGCCTGCAGGGCGGACTAGATTTTCAAAGTGAGGTAGGAACCATTTCCCTGCAACGGGGGCGCCATCCAAGGCGTCCGTGTTTTCGGACTCCTTGTATGCGCAGGTAGGATCTGGTTTTTTGAGAGCATCCGCAGGACCCGCATTCGGATAATCGACAGAGCTTCCGTCTGATTCCCCTGGGGCTTTCACCCAGACGTAAGCGTCGACATTGGTGCGAGGTGCCGCGACTGGCCTTTGACCGATTCGAGCGCGAGCAATATTACACCAATGCCCGAGGACTTTCCGCGATTGCGGCTCGCCATTGCGCCCAGTATCAATAATAAAATGGGGATCGACAAAGCCCTTGGCTTTCATCAGCAGAGCCAGTTCATCAACGTAGCTGTGTTCGGTTCGAATCTTCAGATAGGGTTCAAGGCTTGGGCCAGGATCCTGGTCAAGCGATGAGTAGTTGGCTACATTCGTTGCAAGCCCTCTCACCTTATCGACACCGCCTGCACTCATTGCAACATCGTAAACAATGTCAATAAATTTCTGACGTTTTTCTGGATTGTAGCCAAGCCAACCGCTGTGGCCAGCATCAAGATAGAGCCCAACATGAGGCAGGGAGAGCTGCTTCAATGCATACGCGATTCCCGCTCTATAGCCTTCAAAGATGGTCGAGTCACATTTCGTCGGTGTGCCATCGCTCCTTTGCCCCGTTTCCAGAGCCGTTACCAGATTCGGCAAAGAATCGGGCTCAATAATGGCCGCAATTCGCAAATTTGGGTAATCTTTGAAGAGAGCCGCAATCGGATCGATGTATTCGGTCTTATACTTTTTCATGCCATCGTTGTCTAACAAAAGCTCTCCATTCGAGGCCAGAGCATGACAATCCCGATTCGGCAGATCATAGATCACGACCGGGATGACCACACTCTTGCCTGTGGCTTTAGATTGTTGACTGGCGGCGTCCAAAGCTGGCTTCAGGCGCAGGTTGATAGCCGTCCGATCGTCCACCCAAATACCCGTGCCACCCCAGGTTTTCATGGCTTCAATGGTGGCTCGGCTCGAGGCATCCTTG
>JBGSTF010000093.1:0-30271 GCA_041736645.1 Oligoflexus sp.
AAGCCGTCATGAGATCGAGGCGGATCCCGCACAATTCACCCCCTATGCTTATGCTCTTAAGCTCGATGCTGCCATAAATCGGGCTTAAATCCCGACGGCAAGAATCACACCATCATCCGCAGATGCAGGACGAGTGCCTACACAGAACCGATGGTTTTGCATGTAAACAATATCCATTGCTGACTCGAATTGCCGTGCTCATGGTTCTTGTAAAATTCCGCTGTCTGAACATGGATACTTTTCAACAGGTGAGCTGATGCCGATAGGGATGAGGAATGATCGATGCCAATTTTTCGATAAATTCAACGGTCGAGAGCAGCACATGAGTCGCAGCATCGTAGGATTTTTTCAGCTCGTAGAGGATATTGCCATTTTGATCAAGGCTGATCTTATCATGCGCCACGGGGCTCAGACCAGGATAACGAAGAAGCGGCTCAAGCCGACCACGCTCATGCGCCTTGATTGAAGTGGCGGCATGAATGAAAAATCTGTCCACGGTCGGTTTGGGGAGTAATATGTGGTCGGTTTCGGCAGGACTACGTATCTCCATTAGGTTGAAACTAAAGAATTGCTCAGCTTTACCGAATACTGTCTAGTCAGGTGAAGTGTGTAAATCTAAGAGATACCACGGAATGCTACTGTATCCCGCACTCGCATGCTTAATGATGTTCTGGGTCACGCCCCTGGAAATCCAGGCTGCGACAGAAATTCACTCCAAGCAAGTGAAAGTGGATTTTTTTAGCACCGACATGAAGACGCTTCGGCTCACAGGAGTCAATGATTTACTGAAAGCACAAGACGTCCAAATCCTCCTTGATAGAAGACCTGCTTATTTTAAAGTGGAATCTATCGTAAACGGAGATCATGATCAGGATTTTATCACAGTAAATTCCATAGCATTTGGCTATGTTGACAAAACTGCTTGGCTCCGATTTCCTATCAAAAACAATGGTTTAGAACCAATCGAAGGCATTATCCACTTTCGCCTTCCAATCTTAGATTTTGTTCGCCTCTACGAGAGCGGAAATCCCAATTTATTAGCGATTTCGGGAGACCAAGTTTCCCTGGCTTCAAAAACTATCAAATCGCCTATTATTGGTATGCCTATTCATTTAGAAATTGGTCAAGAGAAAATTTATTACCTTCAAATCATGACAACGTCATCCCTGGATTTGAATTTCGGCTTGATTACGCGGGATTCCTTTCATGTTTTGGAGATTTTTACATCAATAGCTATCTCTGCTATTCTAGGCGGCTACCTGATAATGTTCTTATATAATATGGGCTTGGCCATTTCGATTCGCGATAAACTGTATTACCTGTATTCTGCCTTCATTTTACTCTCGTTTGCTCGCGAAGCCTATATTTCAGGTATTTTACCATATTGCTTAAGTGATTCAGCCCTCGAGCTCACAGATGTTCTGGGTCGTTTGACGATTCCATGGTCGGTTCTAGTCGGCTCATACTTCAGCATGCTTTTTCTAAACCTGAAAGTTAAGAGCCCCAGAATGGGCCAATTGCTATGGTTACTCATGACTATACCGTTAGGAAGTGCGCTTACTATTCCTTTCACAGGACCCAATGCAATCCAGATGAAAATTATTCTGTTAGGTATAGTTGGACCCAGCGTTTGGATTTTCATTTGCGCTTGGTTTCGCTATTTTGATCGGGCAGTTGAAGCCCGCTTCTTTGCCTTTGCCTGGTCCTTCGCTATTTTGGGCTATGTTTTGAATACTCTATTGCTTTCAGGAACATTACAATTTGGGCGATTTGGGTCGTTCTATGCGGAACTCGGTCAGATTTTAGAAATCGTCTTTCTTAGTTTTGCGTTTGGAGATAAGTATAACAAAATTCGCAAAGATAAAGATCAGGTAACCCAGGAAATGCACACCCAACTAAAGACCTTCAATGACACTCTGCAGGCTGAAGTCCAGGAGAAAACTCGAAATATTAAAAGTGTCCTCGATAATATTCATCAGGGTGTGATGCCCATTGATACGGCAAAAGAAGCTCAGGGCAAGCATTTCATCATAGGGATTGATCATTCAGCCTTTCTTAATAGCATCTTGGATGTCGATGATTGCTCAAATCAGGATCCCATCAGGCTCTTTTTCAAAAGAACTGATCTCCCGCAAGATGTCATAAATCAAATTGAAAGCATTTTGCTCTGTACCTTTGGAGAGCCAAGCTATCAATTTGTGATCAATGAACATTTGCTTCCGAAGGAAGCTAACCTATCAACTAGGTTTGGAACCAAATACATAAGTTTGGATTGGAATACGGTAGTTAGCGTCTCCGATGAGACTGTGCTTCGCGTGCTTTTAGTTTTAAAGGATCAGACTGAATTCCGCAATCTAGCAGCCGAGCACAAAATTCAGAATAGAGAAATGAACATCGTAAGTCATATAGTAAAAGTTGACGAATCAAAATATCAAGAATTTCTCGATTTTGTCAGTAAATATTTGACTAGTATCAGACAGAACTTGAATCAACAGCAATTGCTTGGATCAAGCGCTGATTCGATAAATAGAAAGGATTTTGGCGAACATATTTTTAGGGAATTGCATTCCATAAAAGGACTTTCTCGAACTTTCCAAATGCTAGAGATGAGCGAACTTACTCACGAAGCGGAAAACCTTTGCCATCTGTTGCAAACTAAGACTTTGTCGACGTCAGCCGACCTGGAAAACCTAAGCCATGCAATTGAGGCCATTGAAAATATCCTCATCGAGTATAAAAGAATAAATTATCAAGTACTTGGTCGACAGGTAGAGAACGTAGTGAGAATAGAAAAAATAGCATTGGAAAATGCGACGGAATCGATATCCCAAAGCCTTGAGGGACATGGTTTAAGTTGGAATCAAATCGCCCGTGCTACCAGATATCTTAAACAATTCTATTTGAAGACAATTGAGGGGCTGTTGGAGGACGATATTAAAGGTCTTGGGCAATTGGCCAAAAGCCTGAACAAAGAGCCTCCCATCTTCATATTTTCGTCCGACGCAAGTAATTTTTTACTAAAGTGGATTGAAGACTCTATGCGCGTGATCTTCATCCATATTCTACGGAATTCAATCGATCATGGTATCGAATCAGCTGATACACGCATTTCAAAAGGCAAGCCAGCTGAGGGCACGATAACCATCAGAGAAACTGTAGATCAGGCGAAAAATCTCATTTGCATTGAAGTAGGTGATGACGGTGCAGGTCTATCGCTGTACAAGATTGCAAAAAAAGCCGAAAAGAACTCGCTGTTTACTGCGGTAGAACTCGCATCTATGGCACCTATGGAAATCGCCGACATCATTTTTAAACCAGGATTCTCAACAGCCGAGCAGGTTACAGGTATTTCTGGCCGTGGAGTAGGCCTGGATGCAGTTCGAAAATCGGTGTTAGAAGTGGGTGGCGAAATCACAATCTTATTGAAAAGAAAATCGGCTGACGATACCTATGAATTTTCGTTTCTATTGACTTTTCCCTCTTCCAATTTTGACCTCCAGTTCGAACCTCAATCCAATGCAGAACAGAGACTATCTCGCATCTCTTGACCCTATCCTCAATCTTATCCGCTGTGGTCGCTAAATTGTTGGATAAGATGATTAGGATCATTGCAGAGAGCTCTAGCGCAAACTTAGTACATTTGCTGTTAAACTTAAGGGACTCGTCCAAGTTTTTGGTGGGAGCGACGAGGTCCCCGAACGGCACCGTCGAAGTCATCAAGGGTCGAGATTTTCATCATTCTTATTTGCTGGCACCAGTCGTCAATGGCGTTATCAGATCTCGCAAGGAATGCATCCTTGCTGATGCTGGGGCGGACTCCCATTTTTCAAATGATCTCTATGTCTTGGCGAATGGCGCTAAATCATTACTTTGTCTACCGATTTTGCGCCAAGACGAGATCATTGGCATATTGTACCTTGAGAACACTCATACGACCGATGCCTTTACAGCAGAGCGGACTGAATTACTTTTTATCCTTTCGGCGCAGATTTCGATTTCAATTCAAAATGCTTAGCTTTACAAAAACCTTGAGGAAAAGGTTGCCGAACGCACAGCCCGGCTGGAGGAAAAGGGCTAGGACATCAGGAACATGCTGGAAAATATGAAGCAAGGCGTATTCACAATTGATGCTGAAGGCAAGATTTATCCAGAATATTCCCGACATTTAGAGGCGATTCTAGGTATGACCAGTATTTCGGGCAGAGATTTTAGCAAACTGCTATTTAGCAATAGCGATGTCACTGCTGAGGCCCAAAGTCAGATGAAGTCGATTATAAATGCCAGCGTGGGCGAACGTAGCCATACTTTCTTTATCAATTCGCACCTGCTCGTCAAAAAAATATGCAAAAATGTTGGCAACCTGGAAATCTGTCTCGAACTCGGTTGGGATCCTTTGACCGGCAAAGACGATAACATTGAAAAGATTATAGTGACGGTACGCGACCTGGCAGAGCTTCGCAATTTGCAAACACGAGCAGCGGATGCCGATCGACTCCAACTCGTTTTGGCCAAAGAGCACGCTGTTAAAGTTCTCGTTGGCGGTATCGCTCATGAATTCAATATTCCCCTGGCCATCATACTCATGAGCCCTGATAACCTTCATAGAAACCTCAAGGGAGGCCCAAATCTTACCGCAATGATTCAAAAAAGCTTTAATATGGCACAAAGGGCTATCAATAGAATTTCGTCGCTGAACGCGAGGTTGCTGGAATTGGCTGAATTGCAGCGCACTGGCGGCTTGAAGGACATGATCAAAGTGTCACATCTTATTCAAGCATTCAACCAGGAACAGATCGAAATCGAAGTGCTTCCTGAAAGCTCCCGTCTCGATGACTACGGAGAATGCTGGGCTACAGAAGGGACGAAATGGAGCAACTTATGTGAGCACTGATAGATCTGCGACAGAAAATGCAATTCATCAAAATCACGTGAATCAATATGCGTAGTATTTGAGGATAGCATAACTTTTGACTCTGTTGCGGCTGCCAAGCGCCGTGATATCATGAGGCAAATATCTAGCGATGGGTCATCAAGTTCACACCAGAGGTGGAAAAGGCTTTGCGCCTCATGAAGCGGCGAGTAGGCAAAAGTTGGAGACTAGACGAAACGTATATCAAGACTAAAGGACAATGGAAATACCTTTACCGCGCAGTCGATAAAGAAGTGTGGATTATTTGTTAATAGCAAAGCGAGATAAAAAGCCGCCAAGCGCTTTCTCTGTAAAGCGATCAAATCGAATGATGAACCGATGAAAATCAAAATTGACAAATGCGGGGCTAACGCTGTTGGCATCAATGAATACTACGATGACGAAGGAAGTGACATTGAGATTCGTCAGAAAGAGTATTTGAACAACATGATCGAGCAGGACCATAGGTGCATCAAGCAGGTATGCAGATCCATGTTAGGATTCAAATCATTTAAGTCAGCTAGGATACCTAGTTTCTGCTGAAAAATTCCCAATCGGAATCACAGGAAAAAGATCGGATTGCAGATTTGGTCTACAATCGATTCTTTTGAGGCTACCAATGCAAAATCATCCCCCAAAAAGGTGCCAAAGTTCGAATAAGGGGACTTTTCAGCGAAATCAAACTATTGGTGGCTTTGAGTCGATGAGCATAATGCGAAAACGGCAAGTCAAGGCAGAGGATAGCACCTCTGCTGAGATCTTCTATTCTATGGCTGCATGACGACTATCTACCCCAGCAGATTTTTCGCTCAGTTTCGGCAAACGCAACAAAGCGCTAATTTTACACGACTTAAAATTTTGGAAGATAAGGCCCTTTATGATCTGGGATATCGACTACTTTATAAAGTAGTTTAGGGAAGCCAAGGGCTGGTGACGGGAGCCATCGAATTCAGGCGACTAGATTATGCAACCCTGCTTTCAAGAGAGGTAAATTGATTTCAAACAAAAACTGATAGAAATCACTTTCCCCTGCTTTCGGATTGCCAACTACGATAGAAATCGAACCTCCTGCTTCCTCAAGAAACATACGCACGGCATTCATGCCTACACCCCGTCCTGAAATGTCGGACACCTCGCGATTGGTTGATATCCCTGATGCGAATATGATTTCGGCGATATCTTGCACCCGGCTATAGGCGTTGATCAGGCCTAATTTTAAT
Organism: Oligoflexus sp.; assembly: GCA_041736645.1. Lineage (GTDB taxonomy): Bacteria > Bdellovibrionota_B > Oligoflexia > Oligoflexales > Oligoflexaceae > Oligoflexus. The sequence goes on from JBGSTF010000093.1 coordinate 6,130, forward strand.
CCGAGAGCTCGCAGATGGCCTATGGCCAGACCTCTTCCATCATCGCTGATGGTAATCTTCAGAATTTCATGGTCGATGTGGGTGGTGATGGTGATGAGCCCCTCTTTTGGTTTGCCCTTGGCCAGCCTTTCCTTCTCGCCTTCTATGCCATGATCGAGGGCATTGCGCAGGAGATGATTCATGCAATTGTCGAGTACGGTATGGGTGCTAGGAGATATGGAGATCTCATCGATTTTAAACTCGAAATTGGGTGCGGCTTTGCCAAGATCTTTAGCGATCCTTATGGCTCGTTCTTGGTAGTCATCAAACAGGCTCGGCAGCTGGTCAAAGATGATCTTGGTCAAAGCTTCACTCTGCTCTTTGATTGAATTGACGATTTGTTTGGCATGCAAATTAGGGGATTCAATTAAATTCTTAAGGAAGTAGAAGAGCCGCTCTATGAAATCCCGCTCTATGAGGACTTTGCTGAAGTCGCCCATTCGATTCAGCTTCACTCGATTTGTATGACTATAGACTTCAAAAAGTTCCATCACTTGCACGAGATCGGTTTGAAGCCGTGCTCTGTCGATAGCGGCGCCATTTTTCAAGATATTGGAATAGTAGTCCTCGGTGTCGTGGAGCACGCGTGCCAGATCCTTGAGCTGAAGTGTTCGCGCTGCACCTTTTACAGTATGGGTGTTGACAAAGAGTTTGCGAATCGAGTGGTGGGATATTTCTTTGTCCAAAGTTCCTATGATTTTCTCGTTTTCTTTTAGCAAAGGCAGGGATGTGCCGAAGAACTGCACCATTTTGGATGCTGGAACGTTGATGAGTTCCGACACCAGTATCAATTCTTTTCGCTGTTTTTCCGTTTCTTTTTCCAGGACTTTTTCATTGGTGACATCCAGGAGTGTGACCAGGATATGCTGGACCTTTTCGTCCTTAAGCTCGATGTTCCAAGTAGCTTTGAGAATCTTCTCCTTCTGATTGATGATATAGGCAATTTCCAAGGGAAGCTTGTCGGAGTTGAGGGTGTAGTTAAGCTCATCCTCCCCAACGATGGTGAGGATTGCTTGCCAGGCCTGATCCTTGATATCGGAACTGGCATTCCATCGGCTTAGGATGAGTTCATTGAAGCTGCGATTTGCAAAATCATGCATTTCCAGAATTTTATTTGAGTAAGCCGAATAATCTTTTCCAATCAGTCCGTTGCTGCCAATTGATAATACGCCCTGTGGAATATAATCGAGAAGAGATCGAATCTCTTTGGTCTTGTCTTCGACAAGTCTTTCCAGGTTCTTATTGAAATAGGTGATTTCCCTGTTCTTCTCCTCAAGGTCCAGGCTCTGCTGCTGGGATTTCAAATAGGTGACCGCGAATTCTTTGGCATTGAGTAAAGCGAGCGAAAGCGTTGTGCAAAAATTCCCAAGCATCATATTGACGCCATGTTCGGAATAGGAATTGGTGATGATCATTTGCATCAGCAGATACTGCAGGATGGAATTGGCAACCACTCCTGTAAGAAAATACAGGATGCCACTCAATCGATAACGAATGCCTAGGTAAAGGGTTGCTGTGGTCAAGCCAGTGCCACTCAAGAAGCTGAAGAAGAAGAATAGATTGAGAAGGTCCCAGGATTGAAGGAGAAGGGCTGTACAGGCACCAATTGTTGAAATAACCGATGCCCACTGCGCAATTTTTGTCTTGCGTGAAGAGATTCGTTGGCCAAGCTTGTCCAGGAGGAAGAATTGCATGGCGCAGAGGCCTAGAAGATTGAAAATAGTGCCTATGGCAAGGACATTGGTCGCATCGAGACCAAAATCGAAAATATAGAAAAGACTAATGGGATAGGAGCATAGGGCAAACAGGCTAAGATAGAGGGAGGATTTGTCTCGAGGACGGAATAGGAAAATAAAGAGATTATAGATAAAAGCAATCAGAAAGGCGCCTGAAATAGCCTTCAGGAAATAGAGGCTTTGATGCAAGATAGGTCTAAGATATTCAAAATCACCGATGAGAAAGGTCGAAAAATTGAGCGTGCTCTTGCCATCCGCCAGTGGCGATGACACGTGAGCGGTCAGATAGAAGTCACCTTTGGCAAGTATCAATAATTGGGGAATGGACACCGACATTAGGGTCTTGCTTTTTGCAGGATCTTTGTCGACTTTTCCTAAATGATGAAGCAGCCTCACCTCTTTGGAACTGGCAAGGAATAAATCAATGGGATGGTAAAAGCGTGGAATCGAAAGCAAGAGGTCCCGCTGTTTCGAGCTGGTAATTCGTACCATAAAAGTGCCATAAGTTTTGGGGGTCTCAATATAGTTGAGAAGGTCTATTTTCTTGTTCATTCTGACTTTAATAGGCTGCTTATCCCTGATGAGCATGGAAAATTCGGACGAATCATAGTATTTCGCTGGCAGAAATTCGCTTGGAAAGAACAGCGCTTCTCCCTCGACATTATAGAATTCATCGTTTTTGAGATTGTCGATATCAAAGGTGGCTTCGTGCGTTGCGACATTGAGTTCGTTGCCAAATCTTAAAAGGGTGAGTTTTTCAGGCCATGATGTGTAGGCGGCAGCTTGAGGAGAGGATAGGACCAGAAAGAAGAGGAGAAATCGAATCACATTCTGTCCTTTCTAGAGAGGGAAGCTTCAATCTGCTTTGGAATGCGGGGAGATTGGATAAGCCTCCTGCCACTCTCCTTGATCTGCTGCTAAGGCGCTTTTTGAATTTTACCAAATACAGAAGGAGGCTCCGCCGCTCTCTAATGATAGCACAGGGAGTGATTTTTAATCGATAGAGCGGCTTTCTTCTCTCTATCTTTGCCGCGCATCCCGAAGGCAATTGCACAGAAAGTCCTTCCTTTAGTTTACGAAGGGGGCGACCAACGGCTTCCGAACGATTGCCGATGCCCGCGATCGGACGAAGCAACATTAATTCCAATTTGCCGCCGAGTGCTGTTTCACCAAGTAAGCGACCGGGAAGAGCTTTGCTGTCGTTATTGAGGAGCAGAGTTCTCTTGGGCAGGAGCTCGGGCCAAATCTGGAACATCGTATGCTGCAGAGAACCTTCCTTGTTCCGAACAAGCAGTCTGTATCCACTGCGATCGCCAATGCACGGTCTCTTGGCCTTGCTAGCGTTCCGAACGTCCTTGTTGACAGCGGCACGGAAAATCTAAATGAACACGTGGATCAATTGGTTCTGACGAATCATATTTCTCGAATCGTTGCCAAAATTGCTGTAGAATCAGGCAATTCCATGGTTGAAATGCTATTCTGTCGGCTCAAATACCGATATCTTTTCATCATCCCCCTTACGAATTTTGACGTCCTGACCAAGGCTGTAGGTTTTAACCTAAACGAAAGCAACGAATCCTTGTACTGAACAAAGGCAGTGGAGCGTCGCAGGGCGTTGATTCGCTCAGCTGTGAATGAATGCCTTGGAGAGTACCGGTCAAGCTTCTCAGCAGAGTATCTCCTTGTTTATCCACCGGTAGATTTATTGCTGGGCGAAAGAATGCTGAATTTCTATGAGCAAGCCCTCAGCGAAATGCCGAACGTCGAGATCCTGCTCGCTTTTGGCTAAGCTGCTAACTAGTTCTAAATATTGGCTGTTGTTTAGGTGATGCTCTTTGGCAATATTTTGTAGAAGCTGGATACGGATTCTGGAAGCTTTTTCCTGATGAAACTGGCTGATTTCCTGATTCATTTTTGGCAAAGTGGGCTTGAAGTAGCCCAATGCGTCGGCGGCTTCAAAGCGAACTCCTTCGTCAGTATCTTCAAGCAGTCTTTGAAACACTAAACTCATAGATCGGTCTGTGTCGATAAATCGAAGCGCGGCAGTGGCAGCTGAACGAACCATTGCGGAAGGCGAACCGAGATACGTCGCGATAGTCAAAAGACCGGTTTCCGAACCGAAATTACCAATAGCAGATAATTGCTGGCTGATGTCTTCATCTGTTGTAGCGCCCTTTAGGGCCGACAGTTTCTCTTGTTCCAAATTTTCAAAGCGTTGCTTGGCATCTTTATCGCGAGCGTTTAATTTCAGCTGACCAATGTGAACACCCATAGCGAGTCCCGCATTGCTTTTGATGTCGTGGTCTGGACTTTGCTCAAAATCGCGCAGCGCATCTTCGATGATAGGTAGAGGCCTTTTTACGAAACCAAGGCTCGGCAGCAAAGTTTGAAGCGCCGGGATGTTTGATTGATACTGCTGAGCAAGCTCAACAAGCGATTTTTGACACTCGGGACTTGAAATCGCGACCATAGAGGAAGCGCTAACGGAAAAGAACAGAGATTCTACACCTTGTTGAATCATCGCTTGTTTAAGCTGATCGATCCTATCCGGAAATAAATAGATAAGGGCCTTTAGCTTGAGATAGAGGGACAGACGTGCGTCCGAGAAGGCTTGACCTTGCAAAGTCTTAAGGCGATCAGAAAGTTCTAAAAGGTTTGAAAGGTCATCGGTGCCTAGTTCTTTTTGATGCATGATAGTAATCTGTTGCTTCAGGCTTTCACTGGCGTAGCTGTCGTAGTCCTTAATCGAGTTAAAGCGGTTATTTGCCAAAGTCTTAAGCTGAGTAAGTGCCGAGGCATCGATTTGTTGAGCTTGGATCAGCGAAAAAGTGAGCTTACGAGTACTCGATCCTAGCTTAAGTTGATTGTCAGTATAGTAGTCACGGGTATCGGTTCCTTTCAACTCGACGACTTGGTCTAGACCAGCACTATACGAGATAGATAGATCCGTGTTGGCAATCAAGCTTGTACTCGGATGATCAGAACCATTGTCTATTTCGAAACTCAATTTGGTATAGCGATCTTTTGACTTTCGCAAAGCAACGATCCCATCCTTGGGGTCACCTTGCACAGAGTAGCGGGCTTCGAATTGGCCGTCTAAGTCGTCTTCCACAGATTTCCAGGACGCTGTTAGCGGGCCTTCAGGTATGACGACTTGCAAATCGCGAACCAAACTATAGATAATGTCCTTTACCACAGGCTGTGCCTGATTTGGGACCTTAACGACAGTTATGCGTAGATCACGATCACGCTCGATATAGACGCCTTCGGTCAGACTCTCAAGCAAATTTGTGTTGAGGGCATCGCTAGTGCTATTGTTTATTCGCAGCGTTGTTTCCATATGCTCAAAGCTTATCAACGAGGTGGTATGTCCGGCGTCATAAGCGAGAACTGTTTCTACCCATTCGCCTGCCAAGTTATTTTGCACCGTTTGATCAAGGGCGGAATTCTTGCCTTGACCTCCTAGGAGTTTGCTCGTTTCAAATATCCCTTGCTGGGCTAGCGTCAGATGATAGCGGACCTGGCGACCTGGTTCGAAACTACGATGAACTGAAACTCCTGCCAGCGTTTCTTGGGAGTCATCGCTTGACCTTGTAACAGGCGCAGGAGTCTTGGTGCGAAATTGCCTGCTGGCAGTATAACCGAAAGCTGCCATGAGTATCGTGATAAGAGCTAATGTTCGGATCTTTTGGAACGTCATCTAATCATTCCTTTGCGAAAAGGGAGTCAGAGCGAGCGTGAGCTGGCTCTGACTCCTGTTAAAAATCATTAAATCGCTTTGGTCCAGACTTCTTCATTGAAGAGAGTTTTGTCGTAGTCAATACCATTCCATTTAGTTACAGTCACTTCATAGTGCTTCTTTTTCCAAGGCGGAACGCCCCAGCGAGGAACGTAGACATCGGCATATCCAAAGAGCCGACCACTCAGCGTTGATACATCTATTGATCCAAGAAGTTTCCCGTGTAGATAGAGCGATCCAGATCGTGGGGTCACTTCAGCCAGAAGGGACAAGGGCATATCAAGATTCACGAGTAAGAAGCTGCCGCCAGCGCCGACTTCCGCGACATAGACATTGACTCCACCGCGAGCAAAAAGCGAAGCCTTGACTCCAGGATTCACACTTGCATTGGCAGCAAGTCCATCAAACTTAAACGAGTAGCCGAAATGAGCATCGCCCGCAGTCCCGACAGTGAGGGCCGCACGAACGGGTCCAATAGGAACATGGATCGAGTATTCGTAGGATATTGCATACGAATAGGTGTTGCCAAAGGAGAAGTTGTTCTTCTGAGCCTTGCTATAGTTCCATACTTTTTTGCCAATGACGTAGACGTCGAGGTTAGCCCTGTAATTTTTGTTGCGCTCTGCAATAGCTGACATGACACCGCGTGCAACGGAAAATCTAGTTTTGAATGCGGCTGCATCCAGCTTTCCTTCTGCGTTTGCGGTAAAGACGTCGCAGGTAGCCTCAAATTTTGCGTTGGCTGCCAGCTGAACGTTGAAGTCGTCGTTTCCTGCTCGGTGACTCCACGATTTAGGCATAGACACTTTGTCTTTGGTTGTGCAAGTTGGACTTTTGGAAGGCGTCCCAGCAGGCAGCAAAGCGCCGGCGAGAGCAGGCTTAAAGGCTGAAGTAAAACCTGGATTCGACAAAGCTAGCACGTCTGCTTTGCTCACTTGAAAAGCCGCGATACTACGTAGTGCCAAATCTTTCTGAGCTGCGAGCAGGAGAACTGTCGAGATGGGTTTCTGGACTTCCCCATAATTGTCTTGGCTGGACCGTAAGGTACTTCCCTGAGCATTCAGGAAGACTTCCTGTTCATTAAGCTTTTGGTAGTATTCGGAGGCTGTAACTTTGCTGCCGTTAGGTAGGGTCAGAACTGTGGTGCCGGAAATCGCTTTGCCTGTTTCTGGATCTTGATAGGTATAGGCTTTGAAGGAAAGTGCTTTTATCGCCGAACTGTCAAATTGCGGCTGAAAAAGATCCAAGGGCGCAACGGCGGGAATGAGAACTGATGGATCTACAGTGAATCCAGGTTTGAAAGTGAGAGCCGGGTTCACTGTCAAAGCCAAGCTAGCACTTGGAGAAAATCCTTGGCTGTGTGCAGTCTGGGCTTGGATAAACCCGACCGCCGCAAGTAATAAAATAAGGTTCCTGACGTTCATAAAATTTAACTCCGTAATTAAAAAAGTGAGACACTGAACAGATATGCTTCTGCAGAAGCTTTAGAGAACAATGAACGGAACCTCATGTTCTGCTGCCACTGTTGTTCTTTTCTATACAAAATGTGAATCGAGGGCCTTTTTGACAGAAATTCTTTTAAAAGACTTTTGCAGATTGGAATTCCTGCAAGTCAAATGAAAAAAAATTAGTTTTATATTGTAAAAAGACGGACTGAGCTTAAGCACTCAATACCGCTAGACTCAGGATGGAATCAAGTTGCGCCTGCTCCAAAGGCTCAATAAAACCTCTTGTAAATAGTCTTCGGCGTCTGCATCACTGAAACCGCGCTTTGCAAGGAAGCCCTGGCGAAATATCCTTATATATTCGACCTGGATCGTGGTTTAGGGGCTTTGACCGCTTGCTTTTTTAACTCCGGAAGCATCGACTTTCGATAGGAGTCAAACCTATCAGCCCCGTGCTTCGATAGCTGCTTGGAGAGATTCGAATGAAGTGATGCGATTTGAGGTGATGAAGTTAACATGCTGTTAATATCATTAAAAGTACCAAAAAGAGAGGTGTGCGGCGGACATTGCTTAGCTGCATTTTGCTGGCGCCAGCAGAAAATCCGATTCCCCTCTTGCACGCCCTTTGTATGAACAAGTCGATCAGGACTTCGATAGGCTCTATGAACAAGCAACTATGCGGCCTTATCGTTGCTTCTTTCATCACCAAAAAACGTCAAAGTCAAGGAATCGACGAGCCCATCAAGATCTTCAGAGTTATGCAGTAGAGTCAGAGAAATTTCCTCAGAATTGCTAGTTGACTCAGCAATTTCTATGTTTTGTTTGGTAAGCCCCTGGACGGCTGTAGCAATCTGTTGGGTGGCGCGCGCTTGGTCCTTGGTATTGTCGGTGACACTCTCCATCCTTTCGCTCACTTCATGGGACCAGTTGACGATGTCACTCAGAATCGCAAGGCAATGCTTGCCCTTGTCGACAGTTGCTTCGATGTACCTCTGTTCAGCAGCGAATCCGGCCTGAGCATCCGCCTGCATGCTGGAAATAATCGCCGCGACTGCTTTGGTGCCGTTGTCGAGCATAGTGCGAATCTCCAGGGCTGCTTGCCCGCTCATTTGCGCAAGCTGGCCCACTTCAGCAGCAACAACTGTAAAACCTCGACCCGCTTCTCCAGCTCTAGCAGCCTCTACCGAGGCATTAAAGGATAAGAGCTTAGTTTGAAAGACGATGTCGTTGATGACGAGGGTTTTTTTGGCGATTTCGCTGATTATCTTGATAATTGAGCTGAGCTGATCTTCATTTTCGCGCAGGCTTTGCAGCCTTTTTTGGTTGCACAGCTGCAGTGAATTGACAGAGGTGAGGATCTCTTTCGCGGCGCTCTGCCCACCTTCAGCATGTTGGTTGGAACGGGCTGCAAGCACCGAAGTTTCTTGAGCAAAGGTAGCCAGTTGCTCGATTCGCTCTTTGATGAGGACCATATTAGAGGCGACATCCTCTAAGGCTGAGGACTGTTTCAATGTTGCTTCAGAAAGCTTCGTTGTATTGCTAGAAAGCAGATTGGACGTCCCCAAAGATTCGTGGGAATGCTGGACCAGTGAGTCGGTAATGTCTTTTGAGACTAGCTTAGCTCGATACATGATGCGAAAAATCAGAAAACTGATCGAGCTCACGAGTGTCGTTACCGCAATGAGTCCTATAAAAACCCGAAATGCATTGGTGGCAGCATGCTCTGTGTACTCTTGAACCTTGATGACCGAATGTTCGCGAAGCTTTTCGATGGGGTTCAAGAAATTCGATTTTACCTGTGGCCATTCATCGTCCAGAAAGCTTATCAACTTATCTTTATCGTCGCTCTTGTAGACGACGATCAAGTGAGCGAGAGATTCGATGGTTTTTGCGTAGCCCTCCTGCGCTTGCTTTAGGAGAGCATCTTCTGTTGCGTCGCCTTTAGCAGGGCGTTCAGCCAAGAAGGCCTTCCATTGCTCGTCGATGACGCTCTTAGATTCGTCCGCCTTTTTTCGGGAACCGACACTTGGCAAGCGATCGGCCAGCACAGCTGCCATGCGAAAGGCAACATCGTCGCATTGGGAAAGGATAGAATTCAAGCGTTCAGAAGGTTTCACCTCTCGCTCGAGAACCTGAGTCAGGGAATATTTCCAACTTGTTACGGTGAAAGCCGCCAGGGCGCTCAGAATCACAATAAAAACAACCAATATGGCAATGAAAAGGCGTTGCCATAAAAAGATGTTTCTATTGAGATTTGGCTTATTCATAGAGTTTGTCCCAACTATTTTTCGCTAGGATACTTTTTTTCTTCCCAAGCCGGATAGCCTGTTCTAAACCAATATACGGTTTTGAAGCCGGCCTTTACTGCAGCATGCGATGCTTTGTAACTCTTCCAGCACTCAGGACCATTGCAATAGATGATCAACGGCTGGGCTTTATCTGCACCAAGTTTAGCGACATCAAATTTATCGAGGCTCGCATCAAATGCAGGCTCTTTTTTGCTCTTTTCTGCGTAGGGAACTGATACAGCCCCTTTAATGTGGCCATCCACATACTCATTAGCCACGCGAACGTCAAAGATGGGAGTGCCTTTGGCATGCAAGTCTTTGACCTTGTCCGCGTCGACCACAGTGGCTCCGTCGAGAGTGGGAGGCGTTTCACCTGCGAGCGCAGAGCCCGCGGCGATGAATGCAGAGAGAACGAGGGCTCTTTTTAAAGCTGAGACGTATGAAATCATAGCAGACTCCTTTGAGACATTAGGATGTGGCTTCTGTTTTTCGGTCAAACTTCGCCGTCCTTTACCTACGATAAGGTAAGAGTCGCATGCCTCTCACTGTGCCGCTCGCTAGTCAAATAATACATCCCTCCCATACTTCGTCGCGCGTTAGTCGACGGAGACGAACACCACCAAAGCCAAGTACTGTAAGTCTGTTCAGTTGCCTTGAAAATGTCTTGCGTATCGAATTAAGTATTACCTCAAGATCGCCTTTCTCCCTCCGATTTCTTATTCAGAGCCGCTTTGACTAGGCTGGGACGATGGTAATTGAATCTAGGAGAGTTAATTCATGAGAAAGATTGTGAAAAGCATAGGAGCAACGGGACTCTGTATGAGCGTATTGTCCTGTTCAAAAAGCGAGGATTCGGACAGCGCTGCTGTCGCAGCTAACGAGGAGGCAGGCAGTCCAGTCGATGCAAATTCTACCAACGCGGCTACTTTTCAGCCTCTTTACCCACTCTAAGTCACTGCATGATTTTTCCAATTGAAGAGACTTTGAAGCGATTATTCCGGCTCTCGCTCGCCGAGCGTGCCCAAAGGACACGCGTAAACGAGTCTAAGGAGGGACTCGTCCCATCATGCAATAGCAATCTTGGACGAGGATTGAAGAACGACAGCTAAAATTCTATTACTTGAGAACTTCAAGTGCGGATTTTGCTGTTGGATCTGCCGGATACAAAGCTTGGACGTCCTTATATGCAACGATAGCTTCACTATTCTTCTTCGCATAACCAAGGCAGACAGCCTTCTGAACAAGCAGTGTTTGATCCGTGGGATAAACCTTAAGAAATTTTTCCACGAGCTTGAGACCAACGTCATACTTACCCAGCATGATGTGAGCACGGATTTGATTCCACCCACCAATGTAATTGAACTCATCAATGGAAAGTATCTCTTGGGTTACTTTTTTAACATCAGTCCAACTGCCTTTTGCAACTTGGATATTCAATATGCCCACATGAGCTTCAATCGATTTGGGCTCTATTTTAATGGCTTTGTTGAAATATTCGATAGCGTTGGCTGATAGCCCACTGATGCTGTTGAGATAGCCCAATCGGTAATTTAAAATATAGCTATTAGGATCTTTACTGCGAGCTTTTTCCAGGACCTGAATCGATTCCTTAAATTTTGATTTGGCCTCCATTTCAAAGGACGTGTTCAGATCAGAAGAGAAATCTGAAATTGAAGTCACAGCAAAAACATGGGTCCCAATCGATAGACCAACCAAAAAAAGCCAAGTTTTCATTTAGAACTCCTAGAAATAAAATGAAGTACTCAAAGATGTTACAGTCGATTGTCCGATTATACCAGTCGAAATGTCTTTCAATTGTTCCATTCCATAGAGAGCGCCGATAGACCAGATTCCATCGTAATAATAATCCACCGAAAATTTTTGCCCACCGGTATGAAGTGTGGAGTTGGAATAAACCACGGCACCATCGGCGTGCACGGCAAAAACCTGTTCGCCCGACCAAAAAGTGGTTGCGAGAGAAATAGAACTAATAGAATATCTAAGTCCGGCTTCCCAAGAACCATAGGCATCTTTAAATGCCACAGAATTATACAATTTTGGATTGTAGTCCATTTTTGGATTGATTTGGTGCATCTTGACGTCAATGCTCAGAAGTCCAGTCTTGTTCCAATCGCCAAAGGCATAGGTTCCGAAAAAGCTCGTCTGAGCGATATGGAGTTTGCCAGGATAGTTCTTTTCGTAAGCACTTGTGCTGTATGTGGCGCCAAGTTGGGCTTGGGTATTGAACCAGCGAAGACCAGATATGATATTTGTTGCACCGTTAACTGTTGCGGCACTAGAAGTTTGATTTCGGTAACCAAGTTTCAATCCTATGGAGTCCATAAACCGATGTTCTCCCAGAACGATCCAATGCGATTGCGAATAGGAGCTGCCATTGACTTGTTTGATGGCTGCAGTTTCGCCACTTAAGGTGAGGCTATTGGCGGCTGAGGCATAGGACCCCACTAAATCAGTGAAAGTACCATCGGTAAAAGTAGTATCCTTTGTGAAATTGATCAGACCACCTGATGCGGTGATACTAAAGGGCTTGCTGCTGGGAACATAGGTCAAACGCCCGATCAATTCTTCCAGTTGCTTGCGCTTTTCTTCATCGAGTTTGTTGGGCAGAATCTTCATGGCGCTCTGGTAGCTGCTTGCTGGATCTCCTAGGCGTTCTTGACAAATAGCTTTGTAGTAATTTGCCACATGACTGTTTGGGCTACTGCTAAGCGCTATTCCAGCCGATTCCAAAATCGCGTCAACACAGTCTCCCTTCGCAAGGGCTTGGCGCGCTCGATCCAAACTCGCAGCCTCTTCGCTTCGAGTCAATGCATGCCCAATGGAACTGAGGCCGAGCAAAAGAGAACAGAAACTCTTGCAAACAAGCAATTTTGTCATTGATTCACCTGTAAAAATTCTTCGTTAGCAATTTTAAGCCATTTAATGCCATGATTGGGATCAATTATAGCTGATGTATCCACCAGCTTGCCTAAGTAACGCACTCTTCCGCTAATTTTTGTTCCAGAGCTATCAATGCGGTATCTTCCTGTGGGATGTGAGGTGGATCCGAACAGCCGCCCTATTTGAGCAAAGATTTCAAGCACAGATCCCCAAGCAATCTCTGGTGGATGCACATCTTGAAACTCCAATTCAGAGCTATAGGAAAGCGGTATGCGCGGAGTCGCAGCAAAAAGCTTGGCCAAAAAGCTCGATCCTGAACCTCTAAAATCATAGAAGTAGAAAAAACTTGGCTCTTGCCAGAAAAATAGCTGATTGTCTTTGGCATCTTTCAGGCAGCTCCTCCCCGTTTGAGGATCAGTCACAACCGTCAATACTTCAAATTTCTGGACAGCCTTATCGCGTTGAGTCTGGAAGACAAATTTTCGACCAGATGGCCAAGAAAAAGCATAGTCCAGAGCCCGATTTCGCTGCAGTGGACCGATGAGATCGCCTGTCCGCGGGACTTTGTGAAACTCAATCCCTACGCCATGAATATAGGAGCTCAAACGAAAAGGAATGGTAGCCGCACTGAAGTAAGGAACCCAATGAGCTTGAACATGCAAATGCGGTTCTGCCGAATACCCACTGTTGCCGCACTGCCCTATGATACGACCAGCCGTAACATAGTCTCCAACTTGGATTTCAATCGAATCCTTTTTTAGATGACAGAGTGATACATAGAAGCCGCTGTCACTGCGCAGCATCACATAGTTGCCCCAGTTTTTAGACTCATTCAACTGACCTATAGGATTGTCGGCGATCGCCTTTTCTACTGCGGCAATCGTACCAGAACAGGGCGCCAACACATCAGCACCGAAGGATGGAAAGTTTTCAAGTGACCACTGGGTTTGCTGGTGATCTTCCGAAGCTGGCTGAGCGGATTGAGATGATCGTACGAAATCAAGCGCATATTGCCAGACTCCTTGGTGAGTCATTCCCCCTTTGAAGCCCTGATAGACTTTCCACGCACCTAGAAATGGCAATTCGATCGAAACATCTGGATAGCCAAATCTTCGTATTCTTGAGTCGAGTTTTTCGAAGGATTCTTCAGGAGATCGCCCAAAGTGTTTCGTTCGCCATTTTGAATTGAAATAGATGAGAGTGTGCATCGTCAGGATCACGGACACGTTAAAAGGCAAAGCTGAAACAGGAAGCGACCATAGCGAAAGAAAATTGGTAAAAGCGTCAAGACATAGAACTGACATCAAGACAGATATAACTGCCATAGCAACAGAAACGGGCGAAGGGATCAGAAAGATGGCGGCAATACATGCCGATGCATAGGCATAGTTGAAGGACAGAGGATTGAGAAGAGCCTCATCCCAGGACCCCGAGGGCAGCGATTGGACGAAACAGCCCAAAAGATATCCCGCGAATAGCGTCATGCAAAGAATTCGAGAGTAAGAAAGAATCATAAGGGTTATAACAGCCCCAACCCAAAAGTCCTTCTGAAATAGAACGTAGGATAGGGCCTGAAAAAAGCCCTTAAGAAACAGCGGAGCGGCCTCAGGACCAAGATCCGCTGCTGCTGAGTGAATGGATTCAAGATTATAGAGATGAGAGTAGTGTCTCGTTGCCAGACTCATAAAAATTGATGCCATTGAAAAAGGCAGCGACACCAAGGGAACAGATATCCCATTTAGTGCTCTTGCGAGTGCTACTGTCAGCATAAAAGTCCCAATCGAAGCTATCAAAAGCAAAGGCAGAACCAGCAAATCGAGCCGGAAGTAGTAGCCAACCGAAAAGCCAATTAAGGTCGCATTTCTGGCAAAGTAAGAGGGCCATTGATAAGGCTCCCGCCACCCTAAAAGCCAGCCGAGTCCTAAGGCCACACAGACCGAAAATAGTCCTGCCAACCCAAGATTCGGCTTGATAAATGTTAGTCCAAAGACAAACACGCCAACGCGCCAGCTGTCGGACAGAAAAATCTGACTATAGCCAAGCATTGCGAGCTTGAAAAAGCTTTTCACTGCGTGGCTCACGATGCCGATTTAATAGAGAAATTGACTGGCTTTTGACCTACCCCTTTAAGATCTTCAGGCAGAATCTCCATGGCCTCCAGGGTATCCAAATTTTCACGCCTTCGAATGAGATTCACGGTTCCTGTATCACGCACCAAGACAACAGCCGGGCGATACTGAATGAATTGCATCCATTGGGTAGAATTGTATGCACCTACCGGCGATAAGATCAAATGCTTTCCCAACTTGAGAGGAGGAAGCATAAGTCCATCATCGACGACATCAATATTCATACAAAGGGGCCCAAAGAGAATCGCTGGTTCTACAAATCCTTTCTCTTCGCCATCAAGCTCAATTTTAAATCGATACCAAGTCGAGGTATAAAGCAGGTGCACTCCTGCATCCAATACGTAGGCGCGCCTTGCATCGGGTAGCAATTTTCGAGAAACGACTGATGAAATGAGATAGCCGGCCTCGTCCACAATATGCCGCCCCGATTCCAGAATCAATGTTGGTAAATGCAACATTCCAAGTCGGTCTTTGAGCGCAGAGGTAATGGCATCGGCATAAATTTCAATATCAGGAACTGAAACTTCAGGGGCGTCATACACCCCCTTCAAATGACTTTTTGAGGGAAACCCACCTCCAAGATCGATATATTGCAAGCGAAGGGATGTTTTCTTTTCTATGTCTAAGAACAGAGTTGCCATTTTATCTGCGGCAAGAGCATAGGCCTCAGGCGACAGTACGAAGGTCCCGATATGGCAATGAATCCCCTCGAGTTGAAAAGCTTCGGATTTGGAAATTCGCACAACAGCATCGATCGCTTGACCGGATTCCAAATTGAAACCGAAACGACTCCACTGGGGATAGGTTCCGGTGTTCATGTTCACTCGAATCCCGATCCGAGCTTTCATATTCAGCTCGGAACTGATGGCTTCGAGGATAGCAATTTCATCCAATCCATCCAAATGTATCCGAGCACCTTCTTTGACAGCGCGAATGAGGCTATCTTTGGATTTGCAAGGTCCATTGTAAATGATATCTTTGCCTTCAATGCCGAGGGCGCGAGCTTTTTCATATTCAAAGTCACTCACGACTTCAGCAATGGCTCCCTCTTCGTGAACGATGGAACAAATGGATTTCAAATAGTTGGTCTTATAGCTCCAACCAAATTCCACCGATGGATAACGACTTTGAAAGGCTTCTGCATACCGTCGGTAAACCTTTCTAATCGTTTTTTCCGAAAATACAAAGAGAGGTGAACCATATTGAGAAACCAGTTCTGTCACCGACGCCTGGTCGATATGAGTTCGAACGGGCACGGTATTGTTGGAAACTGCGCCATGCTTTGCATATAAAGGGCCACCAAGCTTTACCATGGAAGGCTTTTTGTAGCTCGAAGATAGATTTTTAATCGATTTCATGGACTTGTGGCCCCTTCTGACTTAAGAGTTAGGTCGAACTCGCTAACTTGAAATACTTCTCCATATCCGTAACGATTTCTGAAGTGTATCGAACAAAATACTTCCCAACAGGATAGTCGGTCCTTCGATCTGCATCCAAGCCGTTCAAGAGATTGATCAGCCGCTCAGGTAAATTAATTCCTACTGCAGTCGCAAAATAGACCCAGGCTGGAAATCGAGGATTGATCTCAATCATGGTAATTTCGGGACCGTTCTGGATACACTCCAGCTCAAATGGTCCTCTCCACTTGGTATGCTGGGCAAAGCGATTTGCCAAAGCGATCAATTCGGGGTGCTCAATGGTGACTCCAGTCCATATCTTCCCGAGTGAGGTTGTCATCAGTTTTTTGATAGCAACGACACCACATAGCCCCCCCTCTCCATCTCCCAGTCCTACCAGATTGATTTCCACTCCTGGTGTCGGTTGTTGAAGCAGAATGGGCACGCCCCATTCGTTAGATATTTCCATGAACTTTTGGACTGCTGATTCGTAAGTATAGGATAAATATGCTTTGTAGAAACGTCCTTTGACAAAAACGGGCCACTCCATTTGCGATTTTGCAAGATCTGCTAATTCTTCCAATGAGTTTACTAGGATCGTGGCGGGATAGTTGATGTCGATTTCCTTACAGAGTTTGATGAGCTTCTCTTTACTCCTCAGGGAAAATTGTTGCTCTGTCGGGAGAAAGGTCTTAATACCCAGTTGTTTCAAACTTTCTTGATATTTAATATAAAGTGGTAACTCGACATCCAGACAGGGAATCAAAATATCTATGGCATTCTCTGCTTGAATGCGCTGGAGCGAGTCGCTGAGAGCGTTCCACCCCTTGGTAGGATAGGGCAGGCGATAAGCTTTATCTATCACCGAATCCATGTAGTTGCCTGGATCATGAGCATCGTAGCTGAGACCGATGATTTTTGTTGCGATTTTTGCATCTCGTAAGCTTCGAGCCACGGGAATGCCAGGGCCTGGATTATCTGTAGCGTTCATTCCTGATATACCAATGATCACAGTTCAGTTACTCCGTATATTCGCAGCATTTGAATGAATTCATGAGTATCTGACTGAGCCTCAGACAGTGAAATTGAAAATTTTTCTGAAAGGAGCTCGGCTGCCTCGGTATCGGGTACTCCTTTCTTGAAGGCTTCAAGCAGCAGTTGTGCGCTTTCATTGAGTTGGTAGGTTTCTCCGGTCCTAGGATCGAAGCAAAAACCTTCGTTGTTGGTTGCGAGTTGCTTGAGCCTAGCACTTTTCATGTCTGAGTACCTCTTTGAGGGTAAGTCGCTTGGAATCAGTCACTACTTTTGCAGCATTCAATGTGAGCTTACTTGGACTCAGTCACCGATCGAAGGTAGACGTAAAGAATGATGTCTCTGAAATATTATTACATCTTGCAGCAACTTTTAAAGTGGTAGGTACTAGGCAATTTTTATCCGGCCTGCGCCATAACATAGGTTTTCACGGTTAATTTCGCGAATATTCGTAAAATACTACAATTTGTATTTTTTGTTCGATATCCCTTGCATTAGCTTCAAGGAGAATTGGATGCCGGGCGAAGCCAGTTGGTTTTGACGAATCACATTTCTCGAACCGTTGCCCAAATTGATTTAGAAGCAAGCAATTCACTGGGAAATGGAATCCTGAAAAAGTTGAAAAGATACAAAAAAATAGTAACGCTCCGAAGTCAAGGTGAATTGAATTTAAGCGAAGCAAGCGTTGTCTACCCTGCCTTAAATAAGTCCTCTGATCTAGAAGTTATGCGTAAGCAAACTTCCGCAAATTCAAATGTCCTGGGAAAGTACGGAGACAACTGCGACACTCATAGTCTCAGAAGTGAATATTCACGCTTAGACTGAACAAAGACAGTAAAACGTCGCACGCCACCATTTAAGCTATAGACTGTCCGGATAAATGGGGCCACTTCACTAGCTGGGGATGACCTTTCAGGGCTGCACGGTAAAGGTATTTCCATTGTCTTTTGACCTTGATATGCTTTTCGTCCAATCTCTCATAGCGCAAGCTTCGGCCACGAATTTTGATTTCTGACATGGATAAAAACTTCATGGTTCGCACAGGCTACACATGAGGGGAGGAAAATCTTTCACTCCCCTTACACCATTGAAACCATTAGCCATTTTAAAATGGACTGTTTATTGCTTAGCAATAATCATGGCCCTTCAAGCAATGGCCTATCTTGCGAAGACTGTACTCTCTCATAGAAGGGGTTTGCGAATGTTGAAATCTATTTTTGTCCCATTATTTTTAGGAAGTGTTTGCGCTTTCAGTAGCAGCTGCGTAAAAGACAAAAAAGAAGCCAAAAAAGAGGGCCAAGAAGAGGTCCAGGATGCTCAGAAGAAAGTGCAAAAAGAACAAGCTGAATTGGATGAACAAAGAGCCAAAGCTCAAAAGGATTTGAATGAGAAGAGTGTAGACCTACAAAAAGAAATGAACGAAAAGAGCATTGATGCTCAAAAAGATATCAACGCCGAAAAGAAAGACGTCATAGAAGCTCAAAGAGATGTCGAAAAGAAGAAAATCGAGACACAAAAAGAAGTGAATGAAGCTCCCAAATAATTGAGTTGGCGCAAGGGTTCTTTGCAGTGATCGGATCGGACCGAGCGTTTCCCTTGCGCGCATTCCATTGCTAATCCATGAAGGTAAGCTTTCGCGTTCAAACATCCTTCTATCTGCACAATATGGACAAGACCGGATGGGGCTTTGGTGCAGCGAACAAGTGTCATGATATCATAGGGCAATTTACCAAAGGAGATCGCCCGTGCTTTTTGATACCAAAGGACACTGCTTTGAGCGAGATATTATTATGCTCAACGTCCACTGGGATCAATGCCTATAACGATGACGTAGGAGCTGGCATCGAGATTCGTCAAAATAAGTATTTGAACAACATGATCGAGCAGGACCATAGGCCTATCAAGCAGCTATGCAAAGCCACGTTAGGATTCGAGTCATTCAGGTCAGCAAGGATAACGATTGGTGGCATTGAGTCGATGAGAATAATACGAAAAAGGCAAGTCGGGGCAGAGGGTACATCCTCTGCTGAGATCTTCTATTCCATGGCTGCATGACATCTCGCGAATCCAGCCGATTTCTTGCTCAAAGATTGCAAACGCAACGAAGCCATATTTTATTCTACTTTAACTTCCTCAATCGGATGGGAAGTCCGCCCTTTGGTTTTGGTATGGGAATAATCCTCTGTTCTAACCTATAGCCTTCAGGCAAGCTCACTTGGTATTTCTGCAAAAACTGATGAATGAATGCTTTGACCTCCATATAAGCAAAGAGTTTTCCAATGCACATATGAGCTCCCCCGCCAAAGGGCGCAAAGAGATAGGGATGTTGTTTGTGCTCCTGGCGTTCGAGGAAACGAGAAGGATCGAACTCATTTGGTCTTGACCAATACTGGTCCATGCGGTGGGTATTGAAAGTATTCACATAGACAAGAGTATGGGCTGGAATCGTTCTCCCCTTGAATTCAACATCGTTGACCGTGCGACGAGGGATCATTGGTACCGGAGGATATAGGCGGAGGGCTTCGTCAAAACAAGCCTCAAGAATTTTAAGTTTTTCCAGATCATCATACTCAATTTTGTCTGCGCCCAAGTCGAGTCCCTCAGAGCGAATCTTCTCCTGCCATTCGGGGTTGCAAGCGAGAAAGTAAATCAAAGTGGTCGTGGCGCTTGTGATTGTATCGTGGGCCGCCATCAAAAGAAATATCATGTGATTGATGACGTCTTCATCGCTGAAGGACTCGCCGTCTTTCGACTTGGAATGACAGAATTGGGAGAACATGTCATCAGTCACGGTCGCGCGCTTTTCAGGCAGCAACTCACTTAGGTATTGAACAAGGAATTTGCGTCCATCCAATCCTTTTTTATAAGTCAATCCTGGTATCGGCAGCTTGATGATCGACACCGATGCTGAGACTGTATCGACGAAGGCTCTGTTCAGTCGATCAGCCTCTGGGCCCATCTTTATTCCTACGAAAGCAGTGGCGGCGACGTTGAGAGTCAAAGACTTAAATGAAGAATAGAATTCCAAATGGGACTTCCCGTCCCAAGTTTTGAGAGATTCTTCAACAGTTTGGTTCATAATTGTCAGATATTTCTTCATAGCCTGCGGGCTAAAAGATTTAACCATAATTTGCTTATGCATTTTATGGTCAGCAAAGTCGCGGAGCATGAGACCATTGTTAAAAAGAAGACCCAGCCGGTCGCGCCAGCCCATTTTACTGGAGAAATTGTTGGCTCGATCGAGTAGAAGCAACTGATTGGCATCAGGGCCGATGATTCCCACGATATTTCGAAAGAAAAGGTTGACCTTATACATATCCTGATGGTCTTCCCATTGTTTCTTCTCGAAACCTTGGGCGTCTTTAAGGAAATTTATGGTATCCCCAATAATTGGTAAGGACTTCGAACCTACGATATTGTCGAGCTTTTGGTTATGAGGCTGCTCATAGTACGGCTTTGCATTTGGCTCAAGAGTTCCCTGTGGGTTACTTGGCATTAGATTCTCCAAGAAATTTCAGTCGTAAGGCCGGCAATGATGCCCTCACGTTGGTATCGTATCATATGCAAGAGAATGCTAGACCTTTTGCATTTGGGCTTACTTTGAACCATTCCCTGTTCAATTTCATGACGTTGCCCAGGGCATCCACAATGTCCATTTCGACGCTGCTGAAATCTATGGCTCGGATCGTCTGAAATTGCCGACTGGTGTTGCTCAAGACCGAACGGATGATCAGGTCAGAGGGGGCTTTGGTCGACCAGTTGGTCTGGACCCGCAGGCCTTCTTCTTGACCGTCGAGCTCTAGAACGAGTCCTTGGATACGGTCGTCTGGACTAAGGCCTTCAGCTTTCGACTTGACCAGACGAATGGGATAGGTCCCACGATCAGTCACAGGCTCTTGGAAGATCGTAATGTCGTTCAGCTGGGTTTTAGTCGGATTACCGCCCGGAACCGGTATCAGAGAGTAGACTTTGATCGAACCGGTCAGAGGTCTGGCGAGTTGCACAGTCAGTTCCTTGTCGCTTTGGTTTTTGACCCCGGAGGTGAGGATTGCATTCGCAGTATTGCTTAGCTTTTCGATCGTCAGATCGCTGATCAGCTCGGGGTTGCGTTAGCTCTTCACACCAGACAGCTTTACTTCGTATTCGCCATCGGCAATATCCTGTGTGAACTTCACGAGTATAGTCCCTCCCAGAGCTTTTATGGCAAACTCGGGTTCAACCGTGCCTTGGGCTGTTGTCAGGCTGATGCTTTTGATCTCACTCACCTAGCGGTCCATGGACAATTCGAGGACGCGAGGGCCAAATGCATTGACCTTGCTAACTTTGGGAGCTTTGGTCGCGGGCAGGAACAAGACGGTTTCGCTATAGCGATCCTTGTTGCTGTTACCAAAGGTATCGGTGATTTCGATGCCTTGAACATAGTTTTCGGCCATCGTATCTTTGAACTTGAAGTTCAGCCAGCGCTGCGTCGTGTCACCACTTTTCTCCTCAGTCACTTCGAAGGTATAGCTGTCCTTGGGCCAAGTTTCTACAGGCTGGAGGACAGCCGTGCTCACATCGCTATCGGTGATCTTGCAGCGGAATGCCGTCAGACCATTCATGCTGCAGTCGTTTTGAAGGAGTGGCGACTGGATATCGGGAACAAATTCCGCGCTTACCTTGTCTTTGTTGCCTGCGATGTCGGTCAATTCCAGAGCGATTTTGTTGGTCTCATTATGCTTCAGATCACTCCCCTTGAGCAGTTTTCCGCCCTCGCATGATAATTGTGTCCTGGGGATGATCCCTTCGAAAAATTAATCGCGTCAATGAAAAGTTTGCGACAGAACCACCCCCGGTCTGTGAATAGCCGATTCAGAAGTCAAGTAAACTAACCATGACCCACCTCTCCGTCGTCGACATTTGAAATCCATGATATCTTGATATTGATTTTACTGGCCAATGCCATCATTCGTTCAAACAGGGGAGGCGCTATCTTGCCCGCATTCTTCATTCCTATAGGTCGCCAATGTCTATTATTCGGTTGGCTCTTCCTTCTCTTCACGACAACAGAGCAAGGCCTAGCAGATCAGAAGCCCTCAGTCGTTCAGGGCCAAATCGATCTTTCTGAATGGAGCTCGAACGAGCTTCCCCAGCGCCTGGAAGGGCCATGGCGTTTTTTCTGGCAGGAGTTGATCGAACCCAAGGAGATTGCAGCTCGCTATGAGCAGACGTCTCAGGCCCATTTCGTTGCTTTGCCCGGATATTGGGTCGACTCGCCGCAGCCTGATGGCAAAGGCAATTTGCCTTCAGAAGGGGTTGGCACCTATGTCTTAAAAATTGCTGCACCCAAAATCATCAATGTCGACGCCGGTCTTCTGCCTTGGGCCTTTATCGCGGAAGCGAGTCGCATCTATCTGGTTGCGGCTGATTCCAGCGGAGTCGCATTGGTCGATCGCAGTCTTGGTCGAGTCAGTGCTGATCCCCAGCAGCTGATTCCAGCCTACGACTCTCCCATCATAAGACTACCCTTCGAAGCAAGCCGCAGCTACTATCTTGTGGTTCAGTTGGCCAGTTTCAACTCAAGGTCCGGTGGCATGAGTGGTGCCCCTTTTTTTGGATCCTTAGAAAAGCTCGAAGCCTATAAGAATTTTAACGGCCAAAAAATATTCTTTCTGCTCGGGCTTCTGGGACTTCTGGCGCTCTTTAACTTTTCCTTGTTTGCCCAAAGGCATGAGGATCGGGCGAGCCTGATCCTGGGCTGCTATGCCTTGGTGCAAGTAGCGCGCAATATGGGGACCGAGTATGTTTGGTTTCAACTCTTTACCGATGATAGCAATGCGGTGGCGTGGTCCATCATCAGTTCCAAAATAACCTATTGCGTCTCGTCGCTGTCAGGACCGGTTTTTGTCAGTTTTGTGCGGGCCAGTTTTCCGGGTCAGATCACAAGGTTTATGCATCGGCTTGCTTGGGGGTTAGCCATCCCCACCCTGATTTATACCTTACTTGCCCCCACCAAACTCATGAGCAGCACAGCTGGCCTTTTGACTCCGATCGGACTCGTGGCCTACATCATCATTGCCATAGGATTGTTGCGAGCGGTTGCCCTGCGTATCGACTGCGCGAAACTATCCTTGTTTGGATTTCTGATCAGTAATCTGGCTTTTTTGAGTGATGTCTTCGTTGGAATTGGATTGTATCATGCGCCTTATTTTGCTCAATATGGGCTCATAGTCTTGATTTTTATCCAGAGCCAAATTGTGGGTATTCGTTTTGCTCGGGCCTTCCGCGCGGAAAAGAAATTAAACGAGGGTCTTAAGGAGCAAGAACGCATTCGAACCCAGTTCTTTCATAATACATCTCATGAACTCCGGACCCCGATCAATGGCATCTTGGGCTTTGTAAAAATAATGATAGGCGGAGGCTACGGTGATCTTTCAGACAAGATGACGAGCCAGCTCGGGAAGGTCTGCAATTTGGCTGAAGGTCTTTTGGGTCAGATCAATACCATCCTTGATTTAGCCAAGTATCGTCATGGTGAACTAAAACTCAATCACTCGATGATTTCGCTGGAAGAAATCTTTCAAGAGACATCCATCCTCGCTGAGGGTCTGCTTATCAAGAGTGCCAACCGACACTTTGAGGCGACAAAGTCTTGGACGGATCAGGAATCACCAAGTTTTATCAACGACCGAGAGAAAGTTCTCACTTTGCTTCGCAACCTACTCGGCAATGCCTTCAAATTTCTCAAACCCAATGTGGCTGGGACGGTGCGTCTTTCCCTTAGTCTTAGTGCAGAAGGTTCACTTATCATTCAGGTAGCGGACGATGGCATTGGTATTGCTGCCGAAGATCAGAAAGCTATATTTGATGAATTTAAGCAGCTCGAGGGCAACTCAAGGCGGGCTCATGAGGGAACCGGACTCGGTCTAGCGATGGTTAAAAATTTAGTCAATCTGATGCAGGGAAGCATCGAACTCGAATCGAAAGTTGCGGTCGGATCGACCTTTACCCTGACAATTCCTGCTGGACTTCACGTCGACGGGGTCCACCGTATGGATCGACAGTATAAAGACCAACATCAATTAGTCCCAGCTGCGGAGCATGATCAAGTCAACCAGCCCTTGGAGAGGAGGGATGGCGATTTAAAGTTCACCGGTGAAAGTCGAGCATTGAATAAAAATAGCTATCGAGTCCTGATCGTGGACGACAATCACATTAATTGTGAAGTCCTTATCGATATTCTCGGGGCCTTTGGTTACGGCACTTTCGTGGCCTACGGTGGGGAAGATGCTTTGTTGCAGATGCGCAGTCAGAAACCTGACCTGCTCCTTCTCGACCTTATGATGCCTGGCTATTCAGGCGAAGATGTTCTCAAAGCGATGAAGATTGACCCGCTGCTTGCCGATATCCCCGTTATCCTTCTCACCGCCCGAGCTTCCAATGAGGATCGACTGATC
>JBGSTF010000107.1:0-17985 GCA_041736645.1 Oligoflexus sp.
GGCTTTGACTCGAATATCATAATCGCCAGCAGGCCTGCCGGCGCCGTCGCGCTTCACGTCGTAGGCGCTCGGCCCGTTCTTGCAGCGCGGCGCCAGGCGCCCCCCACAAAGGCGTTGCGCTCCTCGAACTCATGATAAAAACCGGCAAGCGCTCAGCCATCTATATCGGGGACGACGATAACGACGAAGACGTGTTCCGTTTGGGCGAGGAAAGCCTTCTTACCATTCGTGTCGGACAGGATGAAGACTCAGCTGCGATGTTCTATTTGAAAGATCAGTCAGAAATCGATAGAGTCATTGGCCATTGTTTGGAAGTTTTTAAGAAAATTGGGCAAAAGCGCAACGACTAGGTAAAGGCACAATCTTTTAGGAATTCAGCCATAGATAATTTGGATAAAATTGAGTCCTTAGTCCGGTTAAGCGTAGCCTTGCATAATTTAAATGCCCACGCCCAAAGATCTTATGAATTGTCTCTTGTTCAATGGTTGGTCTTGCGAAAGATTGTCCACACTCCTGCCATTTCAGCATCTTCCCTCGCCCAAATCTCTGGTCTTCATCCAAGCACTTTAACCCCTACCTTAAAGCGCTTAGAAGAGTCCAATTGGATCTATCTATATGAAAGACCCAATGATCATCGCCAAAAAATGATAGTTTCGAGCTATGCCGGCTATGAAATATGCAAAACTTTCGAAGTTAGTCTCACGTATTTAATGGATGATCTGCCCTTATCGGACTTACTCAGGTCGATCGACTCCATTCGCCTTCTGACAGGTGCTCTTATGCAAAAAATGCAAGATTAAGACATGACGAGGAGTTCCCAAACAATCGAGAGTTACTTCTTACTCGAGAGTCCGGCGACGAGGCCGTAGCCAATAAGAAAGAGAAGAATGAGGACCGTGATCAAGGGGCTTGCAATAAGAATCGCGGCAATTAAAAAACCTCCAAGGAGCATCGCAAAAATACTGCCCAAGATGAGCAGAAATATTTGAATAAACTTCGTAGTACCAGATTTTCCTTCAATTCTGGTAAAATTAGTAACACACATCGATAAACGTTCAAAGACCTTCATTTTAAAAATGCCTTAGAATAAAACTTCCGTGAAAGAATCCACACGAATCAATAGCGACAATCTTCAGTTCTTGGCAAGAGGTTGTTCGAATCGCCCCATAATTCTTGAATACCAAGCGGATCTAGCCAAAGAAAATGGCAGCTGAATATAAATTCATGCTGCCTCATTATAGAGTGAGAGAACTCTCTTCACCGTAACTGACGTGTCCTTGGAGGTCCACTAGAATTAGTTTCAGACATTCAAAAAGATAAGTAAAATACGAAAAGATTATCATTCCGATAGATTTTCAGTATCGATTCCTTTTTATTTAACAAAGATACGAAAACATTATGAATGAAATTCGATAAATATACTTTACTTAGTTTTACACACCATGCCACGATACCGAAGAAAATTGAACTTTTCAAATAGAGCTACTATGCAGATGAAAACTTTTTCTTCAAAACCCGTAAGCTTTTTAGCAGGAACCATAACGTTTATAACGGAGAAAGTCGCATTTGGATGTGCTTCATGTACAGGCGCTATCCCAGAGCCTATCCGACAAGCTTACAATTACTCCACTCTTTGGCTATCTTTCGTTCCTGTTATATTCATGGGCTCTGTCGTCTATTTTATCCACATCGAAATCAAAAGAAAGCGAGCTAAAAATAAATAGAAGCATTCATTCAAAAATGCTGCGAAACCGGCTCTGAAGATTGATCAATATTTTGCCGCGGCATAATTTGATTGAGGTACATTTCAGATTGAAAATGGTAATACGAAATTGGTTCTACGACTTTTGCGATTCCCACAGCTATAAGGCTCGCCAATAAGACGAAGAGCGCAATACTGTGGCAGTCAGACATTTCGGTCACCAAAACCATGGATGTAAACGGAGCTCTCGTGACAGCAGCCAGAAAGCTGGCCATACCAATTAAAGTAAGTGCGACGGGATCGTAGCCATTGAAAAGTACCTCAGTAGCCTTTCCAAATGCAGCTCCAAATGCAAGAGATGGAGCAAAAATCCCACCGGCACATCCAGAGAGGAAACTGAACAGCGATCCAGTATAGCGCTGCAATAGCAGCCCTGGATCAACAGATTGAGAATCCCATAGGATATCTCGGATCAGTTTTGTACCTCCTCCGACTGCATAGGATGCTTCATTTTTCATAAGAATTAGACCAATAGCCACAAGGACTCCGCAGAAGCAGGCCCATTGGAGCCGACGAACAGGAGCCCATCCGCCTATTTTTAGCTGAATTTTAATGAGGGTCTTTCCAAAAAAACCCCCAAGTATGCCAAGCAATAAACTTATAGTAAACATGGGTACAAGAAAACTGATTCCTGGAGTTTCGAGCTTGACCGTTCCTAGATAAAGGTAAGGCCCAACAATACTTTGAGCGACCATTCCAGCTATAATCACACCCACAATCAAAGCAGATTTCACCTTGCCAAAATGCTGATCTATGAGTTCCTCGATAGCAAAAACAATTCCGCCTAAAGGCGTATTGAATGCAGCCGCCACTCCCGCTGCGCCCCCAGCAACGATCAAACTATAATCATCGATTTTGGGAATAAATTTACGGAGTCGACGGCCTACTCCTAAAAACACAATAGCTGAAATCTGCACCATTGGACCTTCGCGACCAACAAGGCCTCCTCCCAACAAACATACCGAGCAGCTTAGAATTTTCGCCAAAAGAACTCTGAAACTTAACAGTCTATCGATCCCAGCCCAAGCTCTAGCTTGCGAGTGCAAACTCGCCATAACTTGAGGAATGCCGCTTCCGGCGGCTGGCAAACCTAAGACTTGAACAATCCAGCGAGCTGCAACAAAGCTCAGCGGAGTCAAGACTAGGAACAGGTAGGGAATTTGAACCAACCAACCAGTCGACAGATCAGTCATGAAGTCAATGACACGTCCAAATGCCACCGAAATCAATCCGGCCACAGTAGCGGCAATTATGTAGGGGGTTTTGGCCAACAGTCGCTGCAAGCCGCTGCTATCGTAGATATTTCGCAAGATTGTGAAGTTCTGCATTGAAATCTTTCGACACAATAAAAAATTTGGAAAATGAGAGTTTCAAACAAATCTTGAGAATATGGGCCACATTAAAGTTTTGGAATGAATCAAAATCTTATTCCCAAGAAACAAAATTATATCGATCGCGAAGGAAATTACAACCGAAGAGTGCTTCGATAAGGGGTTTCGGAGGCTTTCAACCTTGCCTCACTTGTACCTTAGTCACACATTATAAAACCCAATTTCAACAAAAAGCAGCCTATTCGCTGGTAAAATTGGACTCGTCCCATAGACCTTCGCAACTGCCTTGAGAGGCTCTCCTAAACTTGAGCCACGCGGAACTGAGTCATTCGCTATTTCAAGTGCTAGCAAACGAGCGATAGAGGCTTAAACTAAGCCAAACTTCTTGGCAAGGACGCCGACATTGCTAGATTGATGCTCATGAACGAGAACGCAACTTCAAAAGGATGCAGACTTGAATTCCGGAATCTTTGAATTCAGCCCTTTACGGCAGAATTCCGTCTCAAAATTCGCTTATCAGTATAGAACCGAGATTCCAAAATCTGCAAAAAGTCCCTTACAATCCTATAATCGCGAAGCCGATAAATTGCTTGGCTAGGCTCTGCACCAACGCTTACGCTGATACCTTTGTCTTTCAGTGCATGAAACATTTCTTGATCTCTGGTATCATCGCCGATTACTAGACACACCGCATTGTCGTTGCGAGTCAATTGACGTTCAACGAGAGCTGCTTTGCTAATCCCTTTTATTCTAATTTCAATATTCTTCCGACCGTTAAGGATTTCAATATCCTCGGCACCTTTCATGTTTAGGAGTTCATTCGTCAAAGACTCCAAACCTTTTTCAATACTTGCAATTTCAGCCATCCGATAGTGCAAGACTATTGAGTACAGTTTCCTTTCAATAAGGATTCCTTTATGAACAACTTGGTAGCGTTCAAAAATCTTTTTAGCTTCATCGAGTACGGACCAATTACGATCAGGATCCAAGAGGAATTTTCGAGATTTAGTCATAGGATCATAGGACACGCCTCCATGATCTCCATGGATATAGAGAGGGAGACTTTGAAACCAAAGAAAGAGCTCTTCAAAGCTTCGTCCACTCACTATATGAATTTCAAGACCAGGAGTTTGACAAAGTTTGCTCAGAATTGCCATAAGACTATCGTCGGGGGCAGCCAGTTCCGGGCGACGTACTGTGGGCAAAAGAGTGCCATCATAGTCCAACATGAGTACTAAAGGCTTCTGAATTTGCACGGCTATTTCGGCAAGCTCATGAGACTGCACGAAATGCTGTGGTTCAAAGCGAGATTGAAGCGGCAATTTTTCTTTTATATTGCCTAGAAACCTTTGAACCCAGAGTTTCATACTAAATTTCATAACACCTTCCCTGAGCTTTTTCATGCGTTGCCGCTTTTCTTCTGACGGCATCATAAATGCTCTGTACATGGCGCCTGCGGTTTCTTCGATATCATAGGGGTTGACCACCAGTGCATCATGCATTTCGTCCGCTGCCCCAGCGAACTCACTCAATATAAGTATTCCGTCGAAGTCCATATGTGACGCAACATATTCCTTCGCCACAAGATTCATCCCGTCAAGCAGAGGGGTAACAAGCATGACATTTGCCCTTCGATACGCTTGGGCTAGTTCTTCACTGCCAAATCCAGTCGCAAAATAATGAATGGGTTGATAGCCAGGAAATCCGTACTTCCCGTTAATGAATCCAATCATTTGTTCTACTTGCATTTTGCAGCGCTTGTATGCTGTAACATCGTCACGGGAAACTGGCGCTATCTGAATGAGAGTGACTTTTCCACGTAGGTCTGGATAGTTCTCAAGAAGGTATTCTAGGGCTAGAAGCTTGCGAGGTAGTCCCTTAGTGTAGTCCAGTCGATCGACGGAAAAAAAGATTTGAAGTTCAGGGTTTTCAGCACACATTTTATCAATGGAATCCACCAAGGGACCTCCACTTTGATTTTGTGCTAAGTGTCCCCATCGATCGGCATCAATACCTAAGGGAGCTGCAATCACTTCGATTCTGCGACCTTCAACCAACAAGCCATTCGGCACGCGCGGATAAAAATTCAGACTTTCCACCGATCGCTTAAAGTAGTCGACATAGCCTTGAGTATGGAATCCAATGGTATCTGCCCCTAATATTCCCTCCAGAATTTCCTCTCGAATCGGCAGCATTCGAAAAATTTCCGTCGGTGGAAAAGGGATATGAAGAAAAAATGAGATCGCAACACCCAGATCCCGATCACGGACCATTTTCGGCAGCAATTGAAGATGATAGTCATGAATCCAGACTGTATCACCAGGTCGAACCAATTGCGTCAAGCGTTCTGCAAAAAGGCGATTGATAAGTTGATAGTCAGACCAATGAGGAAGAGTTAAAGGAAGATGACCAGTCTGATTATGATAGAGTGGCCAGAATACCCCGTTAGATACTTCATTATAGAAGGCGTGGTGCGCTCGACTTGGGAGTCTCAGACTTTCACAGCCTTCCTGTCGAAACGCATCCTGAACCTGAACTCTTTGCTGTTTATTTAATTTTTGGTGAATTCCGTCCCATCCAAGCCAACAAACGTCTTTACCCAGTAGAGGAAGCAGTCCGGAGGCCAATCCACCCATAGAAGACTTCAAACGCAATTCGTCGTTCTCAAATGATGCGGTGAAAGGTAATCGATGGGATACTATAAAAAGTCGACTCATAATTTCTCCTTAACCAGCTGAGTAACCCCTTTAGCATCGGCTTCCAGCCCCTTGTATAAAAATATATATATCGAATTCATCCCATACGAGAATCGTATCGATTAATTTTTACAGAGTCTCATTAATGCAACACTTTTCACATGTTATGTGTTTTCAACAAAGTTGTCGTAGATTTAGAACTCGAAGATTCTGCTACTCCATTCAATTGCGGAGCACGATTTCTATAATTCTTCTGAGTTTCAATCTAAGCGCGATCGTACGTCAGATGAGTGAGTGTTCAGGGGAAAAGCCATTGGAGTCTTATTGAGGTGCCCTACGAGAATACGCAAAAATTCGCGAACAACAGAGCAATCGCGCAAAATATAATGTGTCTGCGTGGTGTCATAACCAACGCTTAATGTGAGACATGAACCCTTAACTGTTCGAAGTATTTCTTCATCCAGACAATTATTACCAATGACCACATAGTTTGAATCGCAGAAACGATGAACTCGTTCTTGAAAAACATGGGATTTAGATAGTCCCTTGATACACACTTCTAAATTTTTATCGCCCTGTTTAATATCCAGATTCTCAAAACCTGCCAATGCCTCGATACTCTGCTTCCATCGCACGAGCTGCCCTTCATTGTCGTCAATATCAGCCATGCGATAGTGAAGAACTGTTGAATAGGATTTTTTCTCGATTAAAATTCCCGCCTGCTCTTGCCTAAATGTTTCGAACAAGGATTGAACATTTTGCATGAGATGGTTATCCAGCAAAGGCTCTAAAACATAGCTTTGGCTTTTCAAGTGAGGATCATACGATATTCCACCGTGTTCTGCATGAATATGAATGGGCAGCTTGTGAAACCAATGATAGAGTTCTTCAAATCTTCGCCCGCTAATAATATGGAGTTCAACTCCGGGAGTCTGACTTAATTTCTTTAGCAGCATTAAAAGACTGGAATCCGGACAGGCCAACTCTGGCCTTCGAACTATTGGAAAAAGCGTACCATCATAGTCCACAAAAACCACGAGTGGTCGGTGCAAACCTACGACAACTTCAGCCATTTCAGCTTTTTTAAGGAGTCGTAGATCGGGCTCCACTTCTATTTCTGGCTGACTCTTTGCTTTTAAGATTTTAAGAATCCAATTTTTAGCGCTCAAATTCAATCGCGGCTCCTCAGGCTCTATGCGCCACACTTTGGCTTTTGTATTAAGCATCGATTAAATTGGGGAGGATGACTTCACAGAACATAAGATTGTGAAACAATGACCACTGATGGGATTTACTGGGAATTGTCCCAAGTCCCCCTTCGTTGGAGAAGCTTCTGACTTTGTTGCCCTCTCTCATACAACCGATACAGTAACGATGAGCTGACTCATCGATAATGTAAAATATAACATTCGAATGGAATTCATTCGATACTCATATCATTCAATAAGATCAACTCCCTGCAAAGTATGGAACAACCAAATCCAAGCACCACCTCAAGAAGGTTCGAAGTTGGTATTAGACACTAGGCTTAACACAAGAACATATGTGGCATAAAAATGGAATTTTCTAAAGCTCACATCATGTTTGCTTGATGATGGTGTTTGCCCATCATCATTCCATGTTGATGACGAGTAGGTGTCCTCTCACGTTTACCGCCAATTCCCTTCAAAGGGGCGAATGGAAATTCGGAAAGATAATCTATGACTTGGTCGGTTTCTTTGTCCGTCAGTCCCAAATTCGGCATGGACATGGAAAACTCCTGCTTCAATTTCAGCACATCCAAATCATTACGCATTTGTTCAGGATCCTTGATGAAATCATGCAGCCATGAACGAGAACGAAACGCTGACACTCCCGCGAGATCAGGAGCCATTCCATTGGTTGATCCAGTTAAGGAGTGACATCCAGCACATCCTCGAGTTTCAAAAATGTTCTTACCTTTTTCAGCGCTGCTAGCTGATACAGCTCCACGTGAGATATGGCAAAGCAAAAGCACGACAAAGAAGTTGAACAAGTTTTTCATTAAGTGACCTCAATAGTGAAATTTTATCAGCAGGATCGGATCACACAGAACTTCTATAATCCTATCTTTTCATGAGACGACCTCCATCGAATCCTTGTTCGAAAGCAAAAACTCTGATTGGCGCAGGGCAAAATATCACGACATGAAGTCCGTCCAGCATTCCCATCCCTTGAGCGGAAACCATCGAGAAGTAGATGAGCGAGCTCAAGGATGCTCGTCATTTCTATTCTGCTTGTTATCAACGGAATATTGTCATGCCTCGCGCCCTATTCCAAGCACAACCGCATTGAAACATTGTCTCTTTCAAAGGAAACCTCCTCGGAAGCGAATGGTTAACTCTCATCATTCAATCAGGTCTCTCGTTGAAATTGTGCAGAGCTATTGCCATATCCAGAAAAATATTATTTAGAATCTGTTAGATATGACCAATAGAATCGGAGTATGTTACCAGCGTGGTGATCGTATACTTTAATTTGGTGGATAAACCCATGCTATTCAATGCGACACGCTTCTTCGGTAGCGAAATTCAAGCTCGAGATGGCAGAATAGGCAAAGTCACAGATATTTACTTTGATGATAAAACCTGGAATGTCCGCTATATCGTTGTCACCTGTGAAGGCTGGTTTGATCGGCGTGAAATCATTCTCATACCCTCGAGCATCCGAATGCCGAGTACAAATACTCAGATGCTCATGACTGACTTAACTATGGAGCAGGTCAAAAACAGTCCTAAAGTATCTTCAGATCTGCCGGTTTCGCGGCAGTATGAGACGGAGTTACATGAATACTATGCCTGGACACCTTACTGGACCTATCCTATTTACGGTAATTATGGATTTTCTTCTTATTATCCAAACGTCGAAAAAACTGCATCCGCTCTAAAACAACAACCCGGTTCCGAGCATGCAAACGAAACATATTATGATTCCCACCTTCGAAGTTTAAAAGGAATCAAGGGTTATCATATTCGGGCGGTAGATGATGAACTAGGTCACATTGAAGACTTAGTTATCGACAGTGAAATCGCTGAAGTAACTCATTTTGTTGTTGATACCGTGAACTGGTGGCCCAGCAAGCATGTGTTGATTGAGGTGTCATCCGTTAGAAGTATCGATTGGGAAAGTCGAACTCTGAGCACTTTCCTCGATCGCGGCACCATTAAAGCAGCTCCAGAATTTGACGCGACTCGAACCCTTGAACCCGAAGCCATGGAAGCTCTGTGGAATTACTATCATCGGCAAAATAAGCCTTGGATACCTCAAGGTGAATTTCGTGACATGAGCACTCATCCGCAGTAAATATATGTTTCAATGGATTGATACTTCAAAGTTTTTGTCCAACTAGGCTTGGCCATTGGATAGTTTTATATTTTCAGGAAACAGCCACATGCCTCCATCAGATCATAGTGTCCGAAACACATGATATGGAAAGGCTGTCCGACCAATTCATCTAGATAGAAGTATTGGCTTCGTCCTAGACCGAATAGAACAAGGACGATTTTCATGAAAGAGTTGCAATCAAATATGGGTCAGGTCATTGCCATTCGCGGCAGTGTCGTGGATGTCTACTTCGAGAAAAAGCTGCCCCCTATTTACAGTCTGCTCCATGCGAAAGAAGCCAAAATAGCTCTTGAAGTTCTGGTCCAACTCGATATTCATCAGGTTCGTTGTATCGCTTTGACTCCCACACAAGGATTGGCCCGTGGAGATACTGTGGAAGATACCGGAGGACCTTTGCAAGCCCCGGTCGGTCAAGGCACACTTTCTCGTATGTTTGATGTATTTGGAAATTGCATAGATCGCTTGCCTGCACCGGATTCTATAACTTGGAGATCTGTGCATCAGACACCACCGGAGCTGGCTCTACGCCGTACTCAATCAGAAGTTTTTGAAACCGGGGTTAAAGCCATCGATGTTCTATTGCCATTAGAGCGAGGGGGAAAAGCCGGTCTTTTCGGGGGGGCTGGAGTAGGTAAGACGGTTCTATTAACAGAAATGATTCACAATATGATCAACCATGAGAAAGGTGTCAGCATCTTCTGTGGAATCGGTGAGCGTTGTCGGGAAGGCGAAGAGCTTTACCAGGAAATGAAGAAAGCCGGTGTCCTACCAAACATGGTGATGGTTTTTGCTCAGATGAATGAGCCACCAGGGAGCCGCTTCCGGGTGGGGCATGCCGCGCTTACGATGGCGGAGTATTTTCGAGATGATGAACATCGCGACGTCCTACTTCTCGTCGATAATATATTTCGTTTCATTCAAGCCGGAATGGAAATTTCAGGCATGATGGGTCAGCTACCGTCTCGCTTAGGCTATCAACCCACGATGAGTACTGAACTTTCACGTTTGGAAGAAAGAATAGCCAATACAGAATCCGGCGCCATCACTTCCATACAAGCGGTCTATGTACCCGCGGATGATTTAACTGATCCGTCTGCCGTGCACACCTTTTCCCATCTTTCAGCCTCGATTGTGCTCTCTAGAAAGCGAGCGAGCGAAGGACTTTACCCTGCTATAGATCTTTTGCAATCAAATTCGAAGATGGCAACTCCTGGAATAGTTGGTGAGCGGCACTACCACATCGCCCAAAACATTCGCCGAACCCTTGCTCATTATGAAGAGCTAAAAGACGTTATTGCTATGCTAGGTCTTGAACAGCTGGCGCCTGAGGATCGCAGAATCGTGGCTCGAGCCAGAAGACTGGAAAGGTTTTTAACCCAACCTTTTTTCGCGACCGAGCAATTTAGCGGTTTGAGTGGAAAATTTGTCAGTTTGAAGGACTCTCTCAATGGATGTGAAAGAATTTTGCGAGACGAATTCAAAGACTTTCCGGAAAGTGCGCTTTATATGATTGGCAGTATAGACGAGGTCAAAGGAAAGTCAAAAGTCGAATTGGCAGCCATGAGCTCATGAGTAGGGTCTTGATGAAACTTTCATAGGAGCATTGACCATGCCGTCGACTCTATTTATGCATCTGAAAATTCTCCTGCCTTACAGGTGTTTTTTGGAGAGAGTCGATATTTCAAGTCTTGTTGTAGAAACTCAAGAGGGTTTACTTGGGCTTTTGCCTCTTAGACGCGACTGTATAGCGGCCATGGTGCCTGGAATATTGACCTATAAAACGTCGCAGGACGAAGAAGGATTCGTCGCTATGGACGAGGGTATTTTGATCAAAACCCAGTCGGAAGTATTGATTTCAGTTCGCAACGCCATAGGCGGCAAAGATCTTAAGCAATTGCGTGAGGCAGTCGACCAGGAATTTCTCATTCGGACCGAAGCTGAGCAGACCATGCGGAGCATCCTGGCGAAAATGGAAAGTGGATTAGTCGGTCGGTTGGCTGAGTTTATACATGACTAAAAAATTGCAAGGTCGCGACGGACTGCTACAACCCAAACTAAGGCGCCAATTGGCTGCCAAGGTAGATCAGAAAATCAAAGCACGTGGCAAGCCCCGGTCTGAAATGTGGCTTGGAATTGGCATGATGGGACTTATCGGTTGGTCCGTAGTCGTTCCTACACTGCTCGGCTCCGCACTTGGCATTTGGATCGATAGTCGTCATCCCGGACAATACTCATGGACGCTGATGCTTTTAATTTTCGGCTTGTTCATGGGTTGCCTCAATGCTTGGCATTGGGTGGGTCGTGAAAATAGAGACATGAATGATGAACAGGAGAACTCCGGTGAATAGACTTATGCTATTAACGTTAACTCTCTGTATGGGTCTAGGGTTGGGTGGTCTTTTCTTCGGTGGACTCTGGTGGACGACGCAAAAGGCCTTGCAGTCTGGTCGACCTGCAAATTGGATATTGTCTAGCTATTTTCTGCGAAATGGACTCGCGCTAAGTAGCTTCTTTTTTGTCATAAGAGATTCATGGCAAGCTTTCGTGGTACTGCTCATGGGATTTATGCTTTCCCGCTGGATAGTGCTCAAATATCTGCAAAATGGAGCAAGCGGTCAACGAACTTCTAAGGACATTTTGTATGAATCTTAGCCCCGACCAAACAATATATTGGCAGTATAAGTTTCTGAAACTCAACGCTACGATCGTTTTCACTTGGGCCTTGATGCTTTTTCTGGTCATAGGTTCAATAGCTATTACCTCTAATATTTCCAAGGACACAAAACGCTCGCGATGGCAAGGTTTGTTGGAAATCATTTTGACCACGATATTAAAGCAAATTGAAGACGTCGGTTTGAAACATTCCAAGAAATATTTGAGTTTTCTTGGAACCTTATTTCTCTTCATTGCCGCAGCAAGCATTGGCACTCTTATACCTGGCTTTGATCCCCCAACAGGATCACTTTCGACAACAGCAGCTCTTGCACTCTGCGTTTTTGTAGCAGTACCCCTGTTCGGCATTGAAGAGCAAGGTATTGGCGCCTATCTCAAGTCCTATATTAAGCCGACATTTATAATGCTCCCATTCAATATCATTAGCGAACTTTCGCGAACCTTAGCTTTAGCCATTCGACTCTTTGGTAATATGATGAGCGGGGCAATGATCGTTGGAATACTCTTATCAATAACTCCTTTCCTATTCCCCGTTGTTATGACTGTTCTAGGTCTGCTCACTGGTATGGTCCAAGCCTATATCTTTAGCATACTAGCCGCAGTCTATATTGCTGCTGCAACTCGAGTGCATAAACAGAAGACCGCTCCACAATCCGAGGGGCCAATTTTAAATAATCAACACTCTTAAAGGAGCTCCAATGGAAGGTTTGACCATGATAGCCATGACTTCAATCATAATGGCTGGCCTCACTACTGGTTTCGGCACCATGGGACCCGCCCTGGCTGAGGGTAGGGCAGTTGCCACAGCGCTGAAATCTCTAGCTCAGCAACCCGATGCATCGCCGACTATTACAAGAACGCTATTTGTTGGATTGGCAATGATTGAGTCAACCGCCATATATTGTTTTGTGATTTCGATGATACTCATATTCGCAAATCCTTTTTGGAATCTAGCTATTTCCCATGCAGCTGGAAAGTAGACTTATGCTTATCGACTGGTTCACGATTGCAGCACAAATTCTCAATTTCTTAATCTTAGTCGGGTTAATGAAGTACTTTCTTTATAAACCCATCATAAATGCCATTGAAAAAAGAGATAAAAGCATAGCGTCAGATCAAGCTGATGCGAAAAACAAATTGGACGAGGCTCAAAAAGAGAAAGAGTCTTTCCAGCAAAAGAATACACAGTTTGATCAGCACAAAGCTAAGCTTATGGATGAACTTAAAATTGAAACTGAGAAGGAACGGCAGCGTCTTCTGGAAGAGGCTGCTGATGCAGCTAAATTCTTGAAAACTAAGTTCCATGACTCACTCGCTCAGGATGAAAAAAATCTACTACAGTCAATTCGAGTACGTACACAAAAAGAAGTCTTCGCCATCTCACGTAAAGTTCTAAGTGATCTGGCCGGAACAAGTTTGGAAGGGCAGATGGTGGAAATATTTCGCCAGCGTTTGCAGCATATAGAACAGAAAGATAGAGACCTACTGGTTGCATCGTTCCGGACAGGGACACAGCCCCTGAAGGTAAGAACCGCTTTTGAATTGCCCCCGGCAGAACAGACCGTTGTAAAAGGATTGATCGACAACGTGTTTGGTCCTCAAGCAAAGGTAGATTTTATACTGGCACCTGATCTGATTGGTGGAATAGAAATCGAAGGAAACGGACAAAAATTGGGCTGGTCAATAGCCGACTATTTGAGTTCGGTGGAAAATTCCCTGAGTGAACTCCTGAAAGACAAGTCTCAATCAGAAACCCCATAAGATTGCGGGAAAGAGTGCGCCATGTATGCCGAACAAAGTAATCTCGAAAGTGCCTTGAACCAGGTTTTTGAGGATTTCCGTAATGTACGAAGATCATTTCAATTGAATCTTCATCCTAAAGAAGTAGGCGCTGTTAGCCACGTGGCAACAGGAATCGCCAAGGTATCTGGACTCACAAAAGTTGGCTTCGATGAGTTGCTAGTCTTTCCCTGCGACATCTCTGGAATTGCCTTCAACCTGGATGCTGAAGAGGTCGGTGTCGTTCTCCTAGGTGATTACTGGAAAATCCATGCGGGCGACGAAGTCCACCGAACTGGGCGAGTCATGGATATAGCAGTGGGCGATGGCTTGCTCGGTCGCATCATCGATCCCATGGGATCTCCACTCGATGGCCTGGGCCCGATTTCATGCAATCAACGCCGTGCCATTGAATGCCCTGCTCCCGCTATCCTCGACCGGGCCACCGTCAGCGAACCTCTGCAAACTGGCCTCAAGGTCATTGATGCTCTCATTCCAATAGGACGAGGACAACGTGAATTGATTCTAGGTGATCGGCAAACAGGCAAGACAACGATCGCCATAGATACCATTCTGAACCAAAGAGACCAAAATGTGATTTGCATATACTGCGCTATTGGTCAAAGGACAGCTGCTGTTGCAAAGGTTGTTGCGACTTTAAAAGAGAAAGGCGCCATGGACTATTGCGTAGTCGTGGTCACTGAAGGAAATTCCCCTCCAGGACTCACGTACATAGCTCCTTATGCTGCGACCAGTATTGCTGAATATTTCATGAACAAAGGTCGAAACGTTTTGATTGTCTATGACGATATCACTCATCATGCAAGGGCCTACCGTCAGCTTTCGCTCCTGCTCCGACGCCCTCCTGGTCGCGAAGCTTTTCCTGGCGATATCTTTTACATTCATTCACGACTTCTAGAGCGATCGGCGAGATTGCGTAAGGATTTAGGTGGTGGTTCAATCACAGCATTGCCCATTATTGAGACGGAAGCACAGGACATTGCAGCCTACATACCGACGAATTTGATTTCCATCACCGATGGACAGATCTATCTATCTCCCACGCTGTTTGAATTGGGCGTCCTACCTGCTGTCGATGTGGGAAAGTCTGTATCTCGAGTGGGTGGGCATGCGCAACTTGCAGCTTTCCGGGCCATAGCTGGCGGACTCAAATTAGCTTACGCCCAATTCGAAGAATTAGAGACATTCTCTCG
Organism: Oligoflexus sp.; assembly: GCA_041736645.1. Taxonomy (GTDB): domain Bacteria; phylum Bdellovibrionota_B; class Oligoflexia; order Oligoflexales; family Oligoflexaceae; genus Oligoflexus. Next base: position 14,819 of record JBGSTF010000107.1, read on the forward strand.
GTTCGGAGCCCATCTTGACGAGGATACCCAGCGGATCATCAGCCACGGGAAGCGAGTTCGGGCCTGTTTTAAGCAACCCGAACTTTCGCCGATCGCTGTGGTCGATCAAATAATGCTTCTATTAGCCTTAGTCGCAAAGCTTCTTGATCAAATACCTTTGGATCAAATTCAAGCAGCGGAATTCACTCTCCGCAAAAGTTCTGAGAGCATTCCAGATGAGGTTCGGCAACGACTGTTTGTCGGAGAAAAATTGAGTGACAAGGATCGCGATACAATAGTAGAAATTTGCAGAAAAGCGCTAGTTCCTTACCAACCCGAAGCCGACCTAGGAGCTAAAGAGTGATCGATACTCCTACATATCTTCGCCATAAAATAAAAGGAGCGGAAGATCTCCAGTCCGTTGTGCGTACCATGAAGGCTGTGGCTGCCTCGAGTATTGGACAATACGAGAAATCAGTGAGCGCTTTGGCAGAATATCTTCGAACAGTCGAGCTAGGCTTAGGTGCTTGTCTGAGGAGCCAGCGCCATTTGCACGGCCCTTCGATCGTGAAAAGCTCGAAAGTCAAGCCGTCTATGGTGCTTGTCGTTTTCGGCTCAGATCAGGGCTTGGTTGGACGATTTAATGAACGAATAGTCGACCTAGCGCTCAAAAATCTTCCTCCATCGCAGTTCAAAAAAAGCATCTGGGCCGTGGGTGAACGAGTTCAAGGACGATTGAGAGACCTCGGCCTTACCGTCAACGGACTCTTCACAGTCCCTCGTTCCGTAAATTCCATTGAAACGCTCGTGGGTCAGATTCTTCAAGAGGTGGAAGACGAATTCGATCAGGAAAATTCCGAACTTCATCTCATTTATAATAAGCCTCAATCAGAAGGCTCCTATACCTCTGTCACGGAACGCCTGCTTCCGTTGGATAATGATTGGCGAAAGCAAAGGATTGAAATGTCTTGGCCAACACAAAATTTGCCTGAAGTCATGGGCAGAGGCATGGACACTCTAGAGACTCTTATTCGTGAATATCTTTTCGTTTCGCTTTTCCGCGCTAGCGCTGAATCCTTGGCAAGCGAAAATGCGAGTCGTCTTTCTGCCATGCAACGAGCCGAAAGAAATATAGAAAACCTGCTTCAAGATTCGCGCCAAAGGTTTCACAAACTACGACAGCAAGTCATCGATGAAGAATTATTCGATGTTATTTCTGGCTTTGAAGCACTCGCCGCTGAGAATAGCAACTCCTGATACAGAAAAAATTCTGTAAGTTTCTGTCCTTTCGATAGATGATCTATCAGACATTGATAAAGAAGTTGATGCTGGACTGGCTTAGAAAAAATGCTTGAATTCGAGCGCCTATTTTTGCGTGTTTGATGAGGCCACCACGCAGCATTGACTTCCACGGGTCGGCGCTGAACCAAACATGCTATCACTGGCATTTAAATTTCAGAGTGTAACGATAGCCTTGGCCAAACGCCTCATTTGCGATGCCTCCGCCAACGGCAGCCACTCCACCGGCTTTCTGCTCATTTTTCCCACCAAAGACCACGCCCGCGGCGCCGACTGCAGACGTCACTTTGCTGACCGACTTCGCCGTATTGTACGAGCCTTCGTCCATCGATCCTATGTATTCGCTCTTCTCACTGATCTGAAAGGCGCGTTTGTTGTGAACGTCATCACAATAGTCCTTGGCCTGAGCAAAGGCCTTTTGAAATCCCTCCCCCTTCGATTCAGTCGAAAAAACAACACTATGGACGCCTTTTGCGGTTGGGCGTACGTCCGGGTAGTGAGCGCAGGACGCAAAAACAAAGCTACCAAACACAAGCAGATAGGACTTTTGCATAGACAGGGCTCCCTCGAATCATTCCCAGAGTTTTCGGGACTTTTTGTCGGTTCGATGATAGGCATTATCTGCCTGCCTCTATGTTAAGATAGGGGGAGAACCTTTCAAGGAATGAGGCTCGATGAGACATTGGCTGCTCCCCCTCCTCAGTTCACTGACTGCTTGCACCACGATGCAAATGAAAGTTCCGTCTGAACTCCTCGATAGGGGGCGCCAGACGAAATTGACAAGTTATCCTAAACTTTTCAATCAAGTTCCAATAATATTCGCGCCTTTCGAAGCCCACAAGGTGGATATAGGCTGGACTCGACAGACTTCTTCAGACGCAAGCGTTGGCGCTTTGGTAAAGAGCACTCGTGATACAGTCCAGGAGTTCTCGTTTACTGCAAGACTGGCAAAGTCCAAGCTATCGGCGGAAACGAAGTGCAAGATACGCGGTCAGACTTCCGATTCCAGCACTAAAACTCGACTCGGGACTTTTACTGTATCCAATGCCGACCGTTGGCTCTACTGCTACTTTTCCATAGGACGCCGCGACTATCAATTTCTGCTAGAAGGTATTCAGCAGAATGCCAAGGGGATGTTAGAATTTGGCAAAGAAAAATTGAACGTTGAGCCTATTACCGATGGCTCGCAAGGCCACCAGACACCATGGGCCCTTGGCTATCGATTTGACAAGGACCAGAAGGTTCAAGCAGCGGTGCAGGTGATCAACGATCCGGAGTTTTGGTATCTGGATTCTGCGGACAAAAAGCAAACCTTAGCTATGGCGACTGCGGCGACGGCACTGATTATCAGCTATAAGGAATCTGGCAATCATGAACAATAAAGTGTGGGTCCCATGCTATTCGGCCCTGCTGATTCTGCTGAATAACCTGCAAAATCCGCAATAAATCGCAAGTTCCTAAGCGACATCAGGTACTCTCACCGTTTCATAAAATCTGACTGAGCTGTAAGGCCAACTCAAGACTTACAGCTAAACTGCCGACGACTCTGGCATGCTGTGGGTCGTTTGCGTTCACCGTCAGGGCGAATTGTGAATTTGCGACAAACCAAGACAATTTTAAGGCAAATGTTTCAGCGTCAGGCAACACCTGACTCAGTGGACCTGTTCGTGCGGGAAAACAAAAGACTCTACGAAGAGCGTTTTGGACAGACATCGGTATCGATTATAATGCAGCCAAAATTAATGCTTCTGATGTGTTCCTTTCTGGTCGCGATTTCAGTCAAGTATTGGCTGGCATCTGGCAATCCAGGATTTATATTAGTCCTGCTTCCGGTAATTTTTACTGCCTTCATCCTCCCACTCAAGTCTCAACTTTTTGCTAAAAATCAG
>JBGSTF010000140.1:0-3756 GCA_041736645.1 Oligoflexus sp.
GCCTATGCTTTTTGACACCAAAGGACACTGCTTTGAGCGAGATATTATTATGCTCAACGTCCGCTGGTACCTAAGCTATCGGGATTTGAGCGAGATGGCTTTGGAGCGTGGGCTTGAAGTTGACCATACCACGATCTACCGCTGGGTCATCAAGTTCATGCCAGAGATGGAAAAGGCTGTTCGTCTCCTTAAACGGCCAGCAGGTAAAAGCTGGCGTTTGGACGACACGTATATCAAAGTCAAAGGACAGTGGAAATACCTTTACCGGGTAGTAGTTAGAGAAGGCAATACTGTCGACTATTTGCTAACAGCAAAGCGAGATAGAAAAGCTGCTAAGCGCTTTATCTGTAAAGCGATCAAGCTGAATGATGAACCGATAAAAATCAATATTGACAAAAGCGGAGCCAACACCGCCGCCATCAATGACTATAACGATGACGAAGGAACTGACATCGAGATTCGTCAGAATAAATATTTGAACAACATTATTGAGCAGGACCACAGGCCAATAAAACAATTATGCAGAGCTGCGTTGAGGTTCAAGACATTTAGGTCAGCGAGGATAACGCTTGGTGGTTTTGAGTCGATGAGAATAATTCGAAAGCAGCAGCTCAAAGCAGAGGGAAAAACCTCTGCTGAAATCTTCTATTCTATGGCCGCCCAAATGTTTTTTAGCTCATCAAAATGGAATGCTTTTGCGGTGGATGGCTGTGGTAAAAAAGGTCCCTTCCATGGGAGGGAGGTGATTTTGAAGGGCCACGAAGCCATCCCGGAAGGTGCCAACGAGAGCTTTCCGCCCACACCGGATGAGTTGAAGGCGGATTTTGCTAAGATCAGTAGCCGAAACGAGCCAAGAAGCTGCGAGATTCTTGAGTATTCAAATCCACGTAGGAGGCCTCGCCCCGGGCGAAGAGACCACCACTGCCTCCGCCTGAAGCGACTCCGATCTGCTCTCCTGCACGAAACATCGGTCCACCGGAATCGCCTTGGCCGGCGGAAGATTGTTCACCGGTTGCCCCTCCACTTTTGTCCTTTATCTCTCCGCTGATATTGATGAAGCCATCTTTGAGAGAGGCTATGGTATTCATGCCTATTCGTTTATGATCATCGCCTTTTTTGCCAAAAGTGGACATATCGTAAAAACCAAAGCCAATCAGCTCCACGACGTCTCCCGTTTGAGCGGGCAAAGCGCTGATGCGCGCGAGGCCTCTCGGTCGTTCAGTCGCGCCGAGAGGAGCTGCTTTGAGAATGGCCAGATCAAAACGATTGTAGCCTTTTTTCACTTCCCAAAGTTTGTTGCGGTAAGCTTCGACCACGGGAGCAACCAATTGGGTCTTCTTAGGGGCAGTGCTGTGGTCGGTGATTTCAAATACCATGATCTGCAGATCCAAGACTTTGCCCTCGGCATCAGATGGACCATCACCGGTGCAGTGGGCAGCAGTTAAGATTGTATTTTCGCCGATCCAAGTGCCCGTGCAGGTTGAGCCGCCTTTCAGTTTGCCATTTTCAAAAACTCGGCGGTAAAGGTTGATGACCTCGGGACGATCGCTCTCTTCGATCACGCGTCCATTGGTAATGTTCAGCTGGGACAGGGTGTTGGGGGTTTTGCCGCATGCGCTGAGCATCATGATGCTGCTCATCAGGAACCAGGATTTTGATTGCATAGTCTCACCTCAAGAAATGGACAAGCAGCAGCCCAATGGAAGAGTTTGAATCTTCAATAAGAGACCTTGGGCCGGGACATGGTTTGCTTGTCGAACACTGATCTATTGTTTCTGCAGATGTCTTAACAAATAACTTCTGGAGACGGCAAGGGAGTTTGGTGCCTTGCCCCCAATCCAGAGTGCTTACCAGACTATCAGCCCATACGAATAATCGATTCTTGAAGAATGCCGGAGGACGGAATCAAATCGCTTGGTCCCAAAGTTTTTCTTATCGGGCCTAGGCTTCAGCGGTTTTTTGCGGCATAATCGATAGTCTTTTGTAACAGGATCAGGACGGAACACATGCTGGACATACTGACTTCACCCGAGGCTTACCTCCAGGATCGGTCAGTTTTATACAAAGATGTGGATCGCCGCGCCTCGGTCGAGCAAACCATCGCCTTTGGTGAGCGTCGGGGTCAGCGGGGATTTGGCGCGCCGCGGAGATACACAACCTTCACTCCAACCCAATCGAATGAGGAATGCGATCATAACTGAATGCGCAAGCAAGCTCAACGTATGGAAGCCCTTGGATGCATAGGGAATTGTGGCGCCTTCTTTTTGTCAGATGGCTGCAGAAATTGTCTTTATGCCATCTTTCGGTAAGACTATCTCAAAAGCAATTGGCGTGAAATTGCTCGATGCGCTTACATCATCATTCAATAGCTTTAATGTTATGGATCCTCCATATTCTTGAATAATTGATCTTACCCGATCAAGACCCACGCCCCTTCCTGAGATTTCGGATACGCTATTGCGGGTTGAGAATCCAGGCATGAATATCAGCATCGCTAATTCAAGTGATGATTTCATTTTCAGCTCATCAGCATGCAGAAGGCCTTTGGTTAAAGCTATCTGACGAATTTTTTTGCAATCAATTCCAACCCCATCATCAAAATAGCGAAGATACAATGTATCTTCGGTATCCTTAAGTTCAATCGTTATCTGCCCGAAATCAGTTTTACCAAGATTGGTTCGGATCGCGGGTGATTCTATGCCGTGATCGATGCTATTTCGAAGCAGATGAATGAAAGCATCCTTGATTGGAAGGTGGATGTTTTCGTCCAAAAACGGAATATCCCCTTGTAAAAGCACAAGGGGTGCGGGTTTGTTTAGTTTTTTTGCCATAACATTCAATGCTTCAATATCCTTTTCGATAATCTGAAGAAGCGTTTTTTTGTATGTCTTCTCTATATCAATTGCTAGCTTTTGAAGTCGTGATAATTCAATTTTCTTATCAACTTCAACTGCTATTCTTGGGTTTTTATGCTGCTGCATAATGCCTGTCATTTCTGATGACCACTCTTGCAGTTTTTCGACGGAAATAGGAAGCTTTTTTGTGACATCACGCTTCAATAGGTCGCGATTTATGTTTATAATCCTGGTGATTGATTGTTCAATGTTGATCGAGTCCCATATGAGTGAAAGTTTGGAGCTATGGCGTGCAGAATCTACTATTTTGGTCTCCATGATATGGATGTTGGCTGAAATGTCCATGAAGCCATAGTTTCTAGCGAGGCCTTTGAAAGTGTGAAGTGGTCTGAGTATTGATGATACCTCAGAATTATCATTACCATTCTTGTAAGCATTAAAATGTATTCTGGCTTCATCAAGATATCGACTCGCGTAGTTAATGAAGTCAGCATACTCAAGGTCTGAAAGAGATATGGATTGAAGCAAAATAGCCATTGTCTCTTCCTTTTCGATGTTGCTCGCCTTAAGCTGTGTCTCTTCAGTAACATCCTTGACCATGAGTAGGATTTTCTGACAGATTTCATCATCTGTCACCACTGGTCGCCATTGATATTCAAGAAATTTCTCAGTTTCGTTTTCTATTTTGTAGGTTGACGCTTTTGGCATCATATGCTCGTTAATTTCCCATTGCATGAAATTTTCACCAATAGAGGTCAAGAGAGTGCTGTGGATTATTGATTGCATTTCGAGGCTTAAATTCGTTCCTTTTAAGAAATCTTCAAATGGATTTGCTGACTTGATAATGTTGGATCCAATAATGTGAGGCAGCATTGCTGAATAGCTTGAAGACATATCATAT
>JBGSTF010000179.1:0-32460 GCA_041736645.1 Oligoflexus sp.
CCCATTGTTTGTAAGGGAGCCATAAGGGGAGAAATGAGCATGGCGCCGATAACAGCTGCGGTGGCATTAAGATTGAGTCCTACGCAAGCAATTATGATGGCGCAGGCTAGTATCCATAGGTTGGATCCGTGCAATTGAGAAGCCTGAATCATCTCACTGCGTATCTGCTGAAAATCCGCTTGATCTTCGCTTAAATCGAAAATTTTAATCCATTTTGCAATCATTCAACGAAGTTCCTTCTACTTTTTTTTTGGAACGCACTCTTTAGCTGCCAAGCCTTGGTCATGGAAGGATAGCGAATCATGAACTAGAGAATATCATGTCCTGGGGCCTCTGCAATGCTTTGCCAGAAATCCAAGGCATATGGCGTCTAAATGACGACATTTGAAGCTTGGTTAGTTTCCTGGGTTTCTAAGGGCCCGTCCCTCTGCTTGAGGCAGTGATAAGTGCTTCAGATCTTCTTCCAAATGGCTGGCCCGCACGAAATCTACCGGTCGACTCATGATGGTACTAATTGCTCGATCCAACTTACCCTCTACATCAAGGATGACAATTTTACGAACAATGGAATCGGGCGGTTTTGTGTCGACTTTCATTGATGCTAAGGCATGCACTCATATGTCTATTTTAGCTCAGCAAGTCCCATTTTCCATGCTGGTATTTCGACCAAAGAGTCTGTGCGCGAAATATCAGGACGTGGGGTCGGCATGGGAGCAGCGCGGGAAGCCATCTCTGCCATAGGGGGGGCACATGTCCATTATGCTGCTTGGCGGGCCGAACCACGAATCGAACACAGGCGTGCCATTCGTAATTCAAGTCACCCATGATTTTCCGGCAATCTTCCAAAATAGTCTCACGCCAGCCCATGGTGCCGCTGTTGATCCGAGTCAGGTGCTAATCGTGCTTTGGCAAAACCATGAATGTCCTGTCACGTTCACGTGAAGTTGGCAAGCTAATCGATCGGCCAAGACACGGAAGAAGGCATGGTCATCGATTCTTCCTTGATCACAGGTATGATGACGGAATCAACCGATCGCCACCAAGGATTCGTGACTTCCACATGATCAGGCTCTGTTGCTTCACCTAGCTTAGGCATCATGAGACGCGCTCCGCTTGTTTCAGCAAGCCTAACCAATGTTTCAGCCGGCTCATCCCAGGCATGGAGCGCGAGGCTGAATGTGCCCCAGTGCACCGGCAGCAAAACTCCGCCGCCAAGAAAATCAAGAGCTTCCAGCGCATGCGCCGGCCCAAGATGGACATGTCCCCACGAGGGATGATAGGCGCCGACTTCCAGCATAACTAAATCGAATGGTCCTAGTTGCTTGCGAATATCTTCGTATTCGCTAGTTAATCCGGTATCGCCACTAAAAAAAACTGAGTGCTTTGATGAGCGAATCGCTAACGAAGACCACAGGCTTGCATTGCGATCTTTTAATCCACGACCTGAAAAATGCTGAGATGGTGCAGCTGTGATTTGAATATCAGAGTCAGGCAGTTGATAGGATTCCCACCAGTCCAGTTCAACGATTCGTTCAGCGGGAATACCCCACGCCTGCAAATGAGCGCCGACGCCAAGCGAAGTGATAAAAGGCACCGATCGCTTGCCGAGTTTGCGAATCGTGTCATAGTCGAGGTGATCGTAATGATCGTGAGATATCACCACCGCATCCAAGTGGGGAAGATTTTCTATCGTGATGGGAACTGGTTGGAAACGTTTTGGACCGAGTAGCTGAGAGGGCGATGCCCGCAGGCTCCACACCGGATCGGTGAGCAAAGTAAAACCATCGATTTCAATCAAGACCGTGGAGTGTCCCAACCAAGTCGCTCGTAAACCCGAATGGGGAGGATTGTTCCACATGGGTTTGGGATCGACGCTCGGCAGTGCAGCACGAGGCACACGGCGATTTCCCCCACATAAAAACTCGCTTAAGGTCGGCCTGGTGGCTCGGCTATCAATCAAGCTAGGCATGATAGGATGAACATTCCGAAACTCGCCGTCCAAAAATCGTGGAGAAGCTTGGATTCGTTCCAATCTCTGACCTTCGGACTTCTTGCCTAGTGATTTCATCAGTCACCTCAGTGTCGGCTAGCGCGTTTGGGACAAGACCATACCCGATTTGTTTACAGGGATTTACGCGCGTCGTCAACAGAGACGGAGAAAGGCTCAGCGCTGCAGGCTCGCAAGCTTTGGACAAAACTGATTCCAGTTATCCTCGTTGCGGCTCTGGTTGTACCTTTAGAGCCCGGGCTTTTTCGAGCCTATGCGCTGACCAGGATCGGGACCCACACTCTGCGGGCCGCGTCTCTTACGGTTAATTGTTTTTGGAACATGGGCTCGACTCATGCCGTGGCTGTTGGCTGATCCTTCCAACTCAAACGATTCGTGGGTCTGAATCAAGATCATTTTTTTTGGCTGTCATACTTTGCCAGTTGAGGAATAGATCGACACCCTCGAAACATAAATTGAGCGCAGCCGCACCCTGCACGTAAACGTCTTTTAATATAGAATAATTTAAGAATGTTCGACCAGCTAATCGGATGGGAATCTTTGCTTGTTCGGCCTATTTCCGCAGCTCGCTATTGAGTTGAAAAGTGACGAAACGTCCGGCTGCCGAACCTCGGGTTAGCCGAATAAATCGATAGATGCGATCGATGACTGTTTTTTGAATAGCCGCCAGAAGCTCGCTATCCCAAGCCAGACGTTAGCGAAGACTATGCGGACATGTAAGAACATACTGACGATAGGGAGGTATTCCGGAGCATTCGGCAAAAAAAAATGTATCCCTAATTCTCAATCGATCCGGCAGCGATTAGCGGCGCAATCGTCCGGCTTAAATTTAGAAAAGCGTGGTCTGTAGCGAGCGAAAATAGTGTTGCCCCGATCGCAAAACCAAGACAGCCCAGGAATTTTTGTCCAATTCATCAGGCCGTCTGAGATGAGATTTATCCTTGTTGGCCCATCAAAACGAGCAGTATATTTGTCTTAGGCTCGTCTGAAAATTGATTAAGCTCTTAGAGTTTCCTTTCCAAGCTCACATCACCCCAAGTTTGAAAGGTATGCAATCCGGTGTCTGTTTGTTTCGCATCGAATTCCAAAGTTTGAGTCGTGCCAACGTCTTTGGTCGAATCAAGATCAACAATGGATCCACTCAAACCGACAGCCGAGCTGTTCAATTGATTGTAATTTAAAGTCCAGTTGTTGCCGTTGACTTGCAACTGGGATTGCAGGATTGCACCTGGATTACTGCTATCATAGTTGCCACCTTTCATCACCGTGAAAGCATTGTCATCATCCGGCATCAAGCTGATAGCCAGAGGCGCGCCTTTCGTATCTTCGATAATGGTCAGCCAGCCATTGACGTTCTTACAATCACTCACGCACGTTCTAGAACCCTCCGCTGGAACAGCCGTACCCAAATCAACGCCATGGGTCGCGGCGAGGCTATATCGATAGCCGCGAATACTACCAGCCTGTCCAACGAAGATATAAGTCGAATTTTCAAATATCGTACTAAAGAAATAGGCTTTGTCGCCTGGAGTCCCGGCACCAGGATTGGGCCCTTGGCTGGTTTCACCATCGAAGAAACGGAGGATACGGCCTTGATCGATCACCATTGTGATCGCTGGCGTTTCGCCATCCGCAGTGATTGCAATTGTTTTGTCCATGGGATAGCTGGCGTTGAATTGAGCATTGCCATCCTTGCCCGACTTTGACCAATAGATGGTGGATGTGGTGGGGTCAGCCGAGGGATATAGACTGCGGGTTAACGTTGTTGCGGAATCTAGGTCGAGGCCTGTTTTGGTGCAGTAAGTTTTGGCACCATAGGCTTTGAAATTGCCCTCGACACAGCCTGCGGCTGTGCCTTTGTTAATGAATTCAACAGTGAGTTTGTCAAACTCTCCTTCTTGATCGACTTCAAGAACGCCGAAAGGAGGAGTCTCGCCCTCCTTATGTTCGGGACAACCGAGCGTGGTAGCGCCATTGACATCTGTGACGGATACTTGATCTATCAATACACCCGCTGCATCAACCCCGCATTTACAGGTTTTTCCTTCGGGAACTTCGAACACTGTGCCATCGCTTTTCAGACATTCGATTTTGGTAAAGAGATTCGAAAGATCCACGCTGCTGCCGACAATTTTTACTTCTTTGCCATCAGGCTCGACAAAGATTGGCAAGCTTTCGTTGGTCTTGCTGTTGACTAGGGTCATCTTGGCAAATGACACGGACATCTCTACCGGGCTACCCGATGCTATATTGCCATTTTGAAAGCTGGAAGCGCTGATTTCAGATTTGACCAGACCCGTGGTCGCGGGTTCGCCCGAGGCTACCAGTGAAATGCGCAGCGAACCAGTTGGGGTGGCGGCGGGAGTGCTGTCCGAATCTGACTTCTTACATTGATTAGCCAACATTGCTGCTGAAAGGAATAGAATTTTTCCAAATCGCATAATTTCTCCAAAGACATCTCATTTGCGAGTCTATAGAACGCCATGGGCTCCTCAACCAAGACTCAACTGCATGCACGATATCGGGCGACTCTGGGGAAAAATAAGGCCTTTGGGCTGTGCAAATGCCCAAAAGGCTTGGAAATCGCCATAAAATCGGAGAGCAAAAAATTTTAATGTTTTTAATCTTTAGAAATTTAAAACCGCAACAGCTGCTCTTTTCTGCCAAGGGAACTCCAGAAGCCATTGGCTGCCGCACAGATTCTTGGTGGGTCGAAGTTCGTCTGTTGTGGCAATATTACCAAACGAGAGGTCTAAGCTGAAATAATCACAAGAGCCTCACGCCGCGGGGATTCGGCAGCGCCGAACATGGTCGCGGCAAGCGAATGAAGATCAGCTGCTCTCTCGATAAAGAGTGGATTTGATCGATACTGATCTGAACTCGGGAACGGGCTCCGACCGGCTTTGTAGCCCGCTTAGGAAATAGCCAAACGTCCATCTGATTTTTGTGCGAAACGTGTCCCTAGCTTGCTTTTAGCACGCTCTATGGCAAAAGGTAAACACCCTTGATATCATGGGGTTTGGAGTTAATCTCCAGCACAGAGAGCGCCCTGCCGGGCGCACCAAATAAAAAAGCCAGATCCGAAGATCTGACTCTTTATACCAATCAGAAGAGTGTCGCTTCACCGCTATCCTTACCGTGTAAAGGAGATCGGGAATTTCAACCCCTCCCTACCGAAGGATAGTTATTAGCGGCCAGAGCAGGAATTGAATGTTTCGCCAGTTGGCTCTTCAATCTGAATGGTTGGGTCAGCTGCCACGCGTTCTTCGATTACGGGACTGCAAAGGGCAGCAATGGTTTCCACTTGGGCCAGTGCCGCACAATCCAATTCTACGTCAACAGCTGGAACCGTCAGCTTGAATTGTTGCAAGACGGTGCAAGCTGCTTCCGAAGGCTGAACTTCAACAGCTTCCATTTGGAATGGGACAGCGTATCCTTTCAAGCTAAATGAAGCACCAATGTGTTTAACATTCTGCACTTTGATGGTGTCTGCAGCTTCTGCGCCTGGACGCCACACAGTTGCGACTTGGTTACAGGTTACGATTGCTTTGAATGGTTTCAGCTGTTCGTTAGCAGAAAGCTCCACGCATTTTGCTTTCAGACCAGCCAAAGTCATCGCACCATTGTTTGGAGTACCAGCAAAAGCAGAGGCCGAGGCACCGAGAAGCAAGACCGACAGACAAGAGAGTGTTTTCATAGTTTTCTTCCTCAAAAAAGTTAAAAGAACAACGACTCTTGAAAGATTCTAAGACGGAATCATCCCAGCCTTTTCCAAGAGTTTTCGAAGATCATCGTGATTGGCTTTAACATCCGGATTGATCTGATCCTGATTCTCTGCCTTTTGTGGCAAAGAAACCGTGTCTGGATGGAAGTTCAAACTGCCTCCCAACCATTCGCCCGCAATAACTTTTAGGCGACCATCAGCTAAAGGTGTAGGATCAAAATACAGACGGTATTCGTAGGCTGGCGCTGCTAGATCGGTGGCCTTGCTGGTCAAGGCGTTATCAACCAATGAGCGCTGCCGAGTCAGCCAAGGGAAAGCCTTGACTCGCACGGCATGGGTTCGCTCAGGATCCATGCTCATGCTCAATGCGATGCGAAACATAGGTTTTGACCAAACCTCTGGACCTGGATCCTCGTCGATGATGATCGGCTGCTTTCTTTTACCCAAATATTCTTCCACAATCTTGTGAAAACCTTCGGGACGCAAATCTTGAATCATGCCGTCTGTTGCAGCTTGACCTTGGTATCGTCGACCAAATATTTGGGGCTTGTATCCCTCATAGTATTTGGTCGCCAAACCTTTCAGGTCTCCGACCGAAAACTCGATCCCATCAATGGTTTGTGCTTTTTTCGGTTCAAGCATCGAGACGGAAGCCATAGCCCAAGCATCGCACATGCCTTCCCATTCAGCGGCAGAGTTATCGAAGTGCCCGACCTCCCATTGGACGATAGAACTTGGCTTATTCTGGGCTTGGAGATAGCGATCAAATTTGGCGAGCGGCGCATTGTCACCATCAAACAGGTCTTTGCCCCGCTTTGGATACCAATAACCTGCCCAGGGTGTCGCCGATTCGCTGGCGTTTAAAACAATGATGGTTGGTTTCACATTGGCTGCTGCCACCTGTGCCGGGTCAAGACTCAGTTCGCCGAAAGCATTGAAGACCTCGCGGACAGCGGCCAACTCTTCTTTCTGATAATTCAAAGCGCCCATAGCTTTGATGTCTTGACCATTGTCGGCCATCATCTGCCGTAAAGAGCCGTAGCGCTGCTGGATGTTCGTCACGTCACGAACACCATTCTGATAAGCATCGCGAATCTCGAGCAGTTCATTAAGATTCAACTGGGCGGCATACATCTCCTGCAAAAAGCCGGCTTTCGAGCTGGCATCAATTTGACCCTGCACTAAATCAATCCGACTTTGCACCTCAGCGCAGAGACTCACGAAGTCGCCCTTGCAGGTGACCGGGTTCAATGGTCCGGATTGATTAGGATCCTGGACAGATGGCGTGGAGGTATCGATATACTCATAGCGGACTTTTTCTTTGGCAGGGCCACAGGCTAAGGACAAGAGCAACACGCTGAACGAGAGAGTGTTCTTACAAGATATCATGGGTAATGGTCCTTCATAATGGACGAAAACATTCGCTACCGGGTTGATCGTCTCGAACCCCTTTTGCATTTTGCGTACCATCGCTACAAGTTTGCTTGCGTCTCACCCTGAAGAAGTCATCCGTCAATTGCTTCTCTTTATGAAGATTCGATGAGCATCCAAGGCTTTCAGCCAACAGCCGAGGGAGCAACAAGGTCTCAATAAATTTTTAGGAAAGAAAGACAGTCGCCAAATACTGCCACCCCCATCATGAAGTTTGCATCCTTGCACCCATGAGGCGCCTATAATTCGGGGTTTTTGTCTGTAGGAATATTGATACAAGAGTGATGGCGATTCGCAGCAGGGTGATATGGGTTTCTATGGGATGGAGGGCCGGGCTCGACTCGCGACCTAAAAAAAAGGTGGAACCGAAGTTCCACCTTTGCCATTTATTCCGCGCTCAGCGCGGCACAAACACGCGTGGTGAGGACGCGGGTCGTGCAAGGATTCGATCGATCCAAATCAGGAGTCAAAGGCATGTGAGACAGTGCTTTTTCCACCGCACGCTCCAAGCGATCCGCCAGAGCAGGCTCTTCCAGAGAAAACCGGAGCATCATCGCCACACTCAAAATGGTGCCGATTGGATTGGCGATACCGCGACCCGCGATATCGGGAGCAGAACCGTGTATCGGTTCGTAAAGCCCTTGACGCCCTTCTCCCAAGGAAGCCGAAGGCAAAAGTCCAAGGGAGCCGGCAAGGGTACTGCTTTGATCAGAAAGGATATCCCCAAACATATTTTCCGTTAGCAGGACATCAAAACTCGCCGGACGTTGAGCGAGGTACATAGCAGCCGCATCGACCAACACATGTTCCAAAGTTACATCAGCAAATTCCTTGTGCATCACTTCGCTGACAACTTCACGCCAGAGCCTTGAAGTTTCCAACACATTGGCTTTATCAATCGAGCAAACCTTCTTGCGACGCTGGCGGGCAAGCTTTCCGGCTACACGCGCGATTCGTTCGACTTCCTGCCGATTGTAGCTGCACATATCGAAGGCCTGGTCTCCCGTTCGCCCCTTTTCGCCAAAATAAATACCGCCGGTCAATTCCCGCACCATCAAGAGGTCGACACCTTGCAAGACCTCGCTTCGATAAGGGGTGAAGGCACCGAGCTGCGAGCGTGATTGCACCGGCCTAAGATTGGCAAATACTCCGAGTTCTTTGCGCAGACGTAAAAGGCCTGCTTCAGGTCGAAGGTGACCTGGCAGCTTCTCCCACTTAGGGCCTCCGACTGCACCGAGCAGCACCGCATCGGCTTTTTTACAGGCTTTCAGAGTGTCCTCAGCAATCGGTTCTCCACAACGGTCTAGAGATGCTCCACCGATGAAGCCATGTTCCATCTGCAGATCGAGACCACCGATCTGAGCCAGCTGACTGAGCACTTCGACCGCACTTTCCAAAACCTCAGGGCCGATGCCATCACCCGGGAGAAGCATGATATGAGCAGTCTTCATAAACATCTCCTTTCATAGTTACCTATGACCTCGTCCATCCCCAGGAGATATCCCAATTGATCGACGCCTCGCAGCAAACAGAGTCGCGCAAAGGGATCGATCGCAAACTTTGCTTGCTCCCCCGAGGTCAAAGTTACTGACTGGTTTTCCAAATCAATCGACAAGCGCTCCCCATCCTGTTGGCAAATTTTCTGAAAGAAAATCGGCGTGACCTCAATCGGCAAAAGTCCATTCTTCAGTGCATTGCTTTTGAAGATATCGCCAATCGATGGGCTGATGATGACTCGAAATCCATAGCCTTGCAGGGCCCATACCGCATGCTCACGGGAAGACCCACAGCCAAAATTTTTCCCCGCCACCAAAATTTCAATGCCCTGACCCGCTTTTTGATTGAGTATCTGCTCCTCTTTCAAACGGCCAGACCCATCATAGCGCCAATCATAAAAAAGCGATGCGCCGAGACCTTTTTTATGGGTCTGCTTCAGATAACGAGCCGGAATGATTTGATCGGTATCGATATGCTCTATCGGTAAACAAATAAAAGCTGATTCGAGCTTTTGAAAGGACTGCATGAGCCTTCTCCTTTTAGATCAGAAAAACCCGGGGATCGGTGAGACTGCCACTCACAGCTGTTGCAGCTGCTGTCGAGGGACTAGCGAGAATCGTCCGCGATCCTTTGCCCTGTCTTCCGGCAAAATTGCGATTGCTAGTGCTGACAGCAAGCTGACCTGGCTGCAGCTGATCACCATTCATCGCAATGCACATGGAACAGCCTGGCTCGCGCCACTCCGCTCCGGCCTCTAGAAAGATTCTGGCGAGACCTTCGACTTCCGCTTGCATCTTCACTTCGACCGATCCTGGAACGATCAAAAGTCGTAAACCTTCCGCAACCTTACGATCCTTTAGAATCTTCGCCGCGGCGCGTAAATCGGTGATTCGAGCGTTGGTGCAACTGCCGATAAAGACCACGTCCACCGGCACGCCTTCCAGCCTTTGCCCTGGCTCCATCTGCATGTATTCCAAAGCTTGGTCCAGATGCGAATCGCCTTTGACTTCGGGAACCAAATCCTGAATGCCGATGGATTGATCGGGTGAAGTTCCAAAGGTCACCATCGGCTGCAGAGCGTCGGCATCGAAGAAGATTTCTTTGTCAAACACGGCACCAGCATCGGTTGGCAAACTCCGCCAAGCATCCAAGGCTGCTTCCCACGCAGCTCCCGTCGGGGCATAGCGTCGACCTTTGATGTACTCAAAGGTTTTTGCATCGGGAGCAACGAGTCCCGCCCGAGCCCCGGCTTCGATACTCATGTTGCACAGGGTCATGCGGGCTTCCATGTCCATCGCTTCAATAGCTGGTCCACGGTATTCCAAGACATAGCCCGCACCACCAGCTGATCCGAGCTGCCGAATGATGGCCAGAATCAAATCCTTGGCACTCACTCCGGGACCAAGCCGACCGCTGACATTGACGCTCAGACTCTTGGGTTTTTTCTGCAAAAGACACTGCGTGGCGAGGACATGCCCGACTTCGCTAGTGCCAATGCCAAAGGCCAAGGCTCCAAATGCGCCGTGAGTGCTGGTGTGAGAATCACCGCAGACGATGGTCTGACCTGGAAGAGTCAAACCCAACTCAGGCGCAATCACATGGATAATGCCTTGTGCAGGAGAATCCAAATCAAAGAGGGGAACTTGAAAATCCGCACAATTCCGCCGAAGGGTTTCCACTTGGGAACGCGCCTCGGCATCGATGTAGGCCTCGCGACGCGTATCGGTCGGCACGGAATGGTCGATGGTCGCAAAGGTTTTGTCGGGCCGTCTGACCCGCAAAGCTCGCTCGCGCAATTCTGTAAAGGCTTGGGGGGAAGTCACCTCATGAACGAGGTGACGATCGATATAGAGAATGGCGGGATGTTCGGATGTCTCCGCCGCCACCTCATGGGCACTCCAGATCTTGTCAAGAAGGGTCCGGGACTGCATAACTTTCCTCCAGGGTATGCGGAGGGGCCTCAAACTTTCGCAGAGTTTCCAGCCACCCCCAGCGATCTTCTGTTTCGCCTTTGAAGAGTCCGAAAAAGGCTTTTTGCAAGGCTTTGGTGATAGGGCCCGGACGTCCGTCCTTCACTTTTCTGCCATCAACGCTGCGAATCGGCACGATCTCAGCGGCTGTTCCGGTAAAGAACAGCTCATCGGCCAAATAAAGCAGTTCGCGCGGATAGGTTCCTTCTTCGAGCTCATAGCCCAAAGCACGAGCCAGCTGCATCACAGTATCACGGGTGATACCTTCGAGAATCGAGCAGTGAATCGAAGGCGTATAGATTTTGCCATTGCGCACGATGAAGAGATTTTCGCCGGGACCTTCGCTCAAAAACCCTTGGGTATTGAGAGCGATAGCTTCGGTGTAACCATGACGTCTGGCCTCATCGACCATGAAGAAGGAGGCTAGGTAGTTGCCACCGGCTTTGGCCAGCTGCGGATGGGTGTTTGGCGCAGCACGGCTCCAGGATGTCACGCAGGTGTCAATCCCTTCTTCCAAACCTTTTGCTCCCAAATAGGAACCCCATTCGAAGGCGGCAATCGACATCTCCAAACGAGTCGCACTTGTTGGCATGACGCCAATACTGCCGTATCCGTAGAATATGATCGGCCGAACGTAAGCGCCTTCGAGACCATTGACCGCAACAACTTTATGGATCGCTTCGATCACCTGATCTTCGGTGAAGGTAATCGGCATCTTATAAATACTGGCTGATTCTAATAGTCGATGGGCGTGCTCGCGCAGGCGGAAAAAGGCTGGGCCTTTATCCGTATTGTAGCAACGGATGCCTTCGAAAACACTAGTCCCATAATGCAAAGCATGGGACAGCACATGCACAGTTGCTTCTTCCCAAGGGACCAAAGTTCCACGATGCCAAATCCAATTGCTAGGCTTGATAGACATGTCACACTCCTCGTAGGGAATAATTTGCGAGCACCAAAGACGTATGGCCCGCAGTGTGCACGATATCCTTGACGATGGCCAGCAATTCATGTTCGGTCGGTTCTTTTTTCTGATCACAGAGTCGTTTAAAGGCATTAAATGCCTCTTCAAACTGCATCTCCGTGCAATGAATATCACGCTCTTCCATCCAGTAATGGAAAGCATGTCGACCGGAATGCTTGCCGAGCACCATGCTGTTGCCGCTTCGACCAACGTCTTCGGGGCGCATAATCTCGTAGGTGGAAGGATGCATCAGCACACCGTGCTGGTGTATACCGGCTTCGTGAGCGAAGGCATTGGTTCCCACCACGGCTTTATTTCGCGACACCGGCAAGCCCGTGATACGAGTCAGCATCGTGCTTGCATAGACTAGATTTTGGGTGTTGACGCCGGTCTCCACTCCAAAATAATCCTTGCGCGTTTTCAAAGCCATGACCAGCTCTTCGAGCGAACAATTGCCGGCGCGTTCGCCGATACCATTGATCGTACATTCCACCTGACGCGCACCAGCTTCGACGGCAGCCAGACTGTTGGCAACAGCCAAACCTAAATCATTGTGGCAGTGAACACTCAGGGTCGCTTTGTCGATATTGCTTACTTTGGTTTTCAGATAACGAATCAAATTGCCAAATTGATGAGGCACCGCATAGCCAACCGTATCCGGGATATTGATGACCTTCGCCCCGGCTTCAATCGCCTCATACACCGCTTCAGCTAGAAAATCTGGCTCCGTGCGGGCAGCGTCTTCGGCGGAAAATTCCACTTCGTCAAACAGATCCCGGGCGAGGGTCAAACCTTCACGCAGGCATTGAATCACTTCCCCGCGACTCATCCGCAACTTATAGGTTCGATGAATCTCGCTGGTTGCCAGAAATACATGACAGCGACTGCGCTTGGCCGTGCGCAACGCAGCCTGGGTCCGAATGATATCATCCCGACGGCAGCGGGACAGTCCAGCAAGGGTGGGACCGTCGACTGTATCGGCGATGGCCTTCACAGCCGCAAAGTCACCTTCTGAACTCGCCGGAAAGCCACATTCGATGACGTCCACATTCAATTGCGCGAGAACTTCCGCCAATTGCAGTTTTTCTTCCAGGTTCATACTCGCACCCGGCGATTGTTCGCCATCGCGCAAAGTTGTGTCGAAAATTTTTACTCTATCCTCGGCTGGAGCTTGCATAGACCGGTCTCCTCATCACCTGGTTGACACCCCGATTTTCGAACTTAGGCAGGACAGTTGCCAAAACTCCAACAGTGACTTCAATCACCTCATAGAGCTTTTCAATCTGCAGGGCGAGCTGCGGCAAGGGGCGTTCACTTTCGCCTTCGACTTCGATATGAAGAAGGTTTTGCTCTTGATCTGCAACCGCTCGGAAACTTCTGACGCCATATCCACGATGGCGAAAGACCCGCAGGATTCTTTCCAAAGCCCCCTCTTCGTCGCGAGCAAGAATTTCAGCGTGAAACAGCATGAGCCGCACCCTCCATCATGTGTATGTTCGATTTACCAGGCGGCACCAAAGGCCACACATTGGCATCGGGATCGATCCGAACGTGCAGAAGACAAGGACCTGGGTGATTGATCAGGTAATCGATGCCAGGCATTTCATCCTGACGATTCTGTATCATCATACCATCGACACCGCAGGATTTCGCCAA
This sequence comes from Oligoflexus sp., assembly GCA_041736645.1. Taxonomy (GTDB): domain Bacteria; phylum Bdellovibrionota_B; class Oligoflexia; order Oligoflexales; family Oligoflexaceae; genus Oligoflexus. Next base: position 13,251 of record JBGSTF010000179.1, read on the forward strand.
GGCGACAAAATCCGGATTGTCGGACAGGTCCACAGCGCTGTAGCGCTCATTGAAAAATAATTCCTGCCACTGCCGCACCATACCGAGACGTTGGTTGTCAAACAGCAGGATTTTCACCGGCAAACTGTAGCGATTGACGGTTGCCAATTCCTGAATATTCATCATGATGGAGCCATCACCACTGCAGCAGATGACCAAGGAATCAGGATTGCCCAATTGAGCACCGATGGCAGCAGGCAAACCGTAGCCCATCGTTCCCAGACCACCGCTGGTGAGATGTTCCATGGGGTGCTGCAAAGCAAAGTGCTGCGCCAACCACATCTGATGCTGGCCCACATCGGCTGTCACGAAGGTTCGACGTGGAACCAATCGTGAGAGGAGCTGCAGGAACCGAGGTGCATAGATGCCCTCACCGGGAGCTTCGTAGTTCCAACGATGCTGATCCTTCCACACAAGGCACTGCTCCAACCACTCCACTTTTTCCAAAGGCAGAGTCAAAGCTTTCAAGTTGGCATCCAAAGCCCCGCAAAGAGAGACTTCGGCAAAGCGATTTTTGCCAATCTCTGCTGGGTCGATGTCCATATGAATGACCTTGGCTCGCGGCGCGAATTCCTTTAGCTTGCCGGTCGCCCGGTCGTCGAAACGAGCACCGACAGCTATCAAAAGATCGCAGTGCTCCACCGCAAAATTTGCAGCTTTCATGCCGTGCATACCAAGCATGCCCAAAAACAAAGGGTGCTCGGTTTCAATCGAACCCAAACCTTTCAGGGTGGCCACCACCGGCATACGCGTGGTGTTGACGAACTGCCGAAAGGCTTTGACCGCACCCGAGATACCGACACCACCACCGACATAAATCAAAGGTCTTTCCGCGTCCCGAATCAACTGGACAGCGCGAGCCAGGGCATCGTCCGGCACAATATTCGGTTTGCTTTCCAGCTCCAGCCAGGCTTCCAAAGTTTCCACCTGTTGGATGGACACATCCTTGGGTAGATCGATGAGAACCGGGCCGGGGCGGCCACTGCGAGCAATCGCAAAGGCTCTTCGAACCATTCCATAAAGTTCACGAGCATCGCGTGCAATAAAGCTGTGTTTCACGACGGCAAGACACATGCCGAAGATATCAACCTCTTGAAAGGCATCCGTGCCCATCGAAGGAGCAGCCACTTGCCCCGTGATGCAAACAATAGGAACCGAATCCAAATAAGCATTGGCGATTCCCGTGATCAGGTTGGTTGCGCCTGGCCCCGAGGTGGCGATGCAGACACCGACTTTGCCGGTCGCCCTTGCATAACCATCCGCTGCCAAGGCCGCACCCTGTTCGTGGCGAACCAAAATCGTTTTAAATCCCGCATCCAGCAGCCGATCAAACACTGGCATGATCGCGCCACCTGGATAGCCAAAGACTAAATCCGTGCCCTCGTGCTCGAGAGCCTTAATGATTGCGTCGGCTCCGATCATCGGCCTTATCTCCTGCTTGTTGGATCCAACTCATCTGCGAACGCAGACGCTTGCCCGTGGATTCGATCTCATGCCGCAGTTCGTCCTGCAGCTGCGAGCGATAGTTTTTGAGTCCTGTTTCATACTCATGCTCCCAGCGTGCGGCGAAGGTTCCATCCTGGATCTCTTCCAGAATTTTTTGCATATTGCGCCTTGCATGGGCATCGATCACCCGACGACCGCTGACCAAGGTGCCATATTTCGCTGTATCGCTGATGAACTGATGCATCTTGGACAATCCTCCCTCATAGAGAAGATCGACAATCAATTTCAATTCATGCAAGCATTCGAAATAAGCCAGCTCGGGTTGATAACCGGCTGACACCAGAGTTTCGAAACCAGCTTTGACCAATTCGGTAGCTCCACCGCAAAGCACGGCTTGCTCGCCAAAGAGATCGGTTTCCGTCTCTTCCTTGAAGCTTGTTTCCAACACACCGGCCCGAGTTCCGCCGATTTTATGAGCATACTGCAGGGCTTTTTGCTGAGCGTGGCCGGAAGCGTTTTGCTCCACCGCGATCAAACACGGCACGCCCTTGCCCTCTTCATATTGCCGACGGACTAAAGCTCCAGGTCCTTTAGGAGCGCAGAGAATCACATCATGCTCGGCTCCTACTTTGATGCGACCGTAGTGCACAGAAAATCCGTGAGCAAAGAGCAGGGTGGCGTCCTTTTTCATAAAAGGCTTCACCTCTTCTTCGAACATAGCTTTTTGCGGCATATCAGGGGTCAAAAAACAAATCAGGTCGGCATCTTGAACAGCGGCAGAGACGGTCTGCACCTGCCAGCCATCGACGATCGCTTGCTCGTAGCTGGGACCACCTTCCCGGACGCCGAGTCGCACTTTGCAACCGCTATCGCGGAGGTTGAGCGCATGTGCGCGTCCCTGACTGCCGTAGCCGAGGACCGCGATGGTAAGACCATCGATCAAAGTCGTATCGAGATTTTGCTGGGCGAAGAATACTGCGCTCATCTTTCTGTCTCCTATAAATTTGGCAAAGCGCTGCCAAGACCCTTGCACGAAGCAAGAATTATTTCCTAAACTTACAATGACTCAGAGCTGTTCGTTAGTCCGGTTGGGTGCTAGCTCCCTGGGCCGCAGATCCCACCTCTCGGATATATTTGCCAAAGACACCACGCTCAAAGCGTGGGGTCGGTTGGGTCCACCCTACGCGACGACTTTGCAGATCCGCTGCCACATCCAATCGTCTGGCAGTCACATCGATCTTGATGATGTCGCCGTCTTGAAGCAAAGCTATCGGTCCACCTGCATAGGCTTCAGGGGCCACATGACCGATACATAGGCCATGGGTCGCTCCACTGAATCGTCCATCGGTAATTAAAGCGACTTTATCACCAAGTCCGGCACCGACCAGTGAGGCGGTCACCGCCAACATTTCAGGCATGCCGGGAGCCCCTTTCGGCCCCATGTAGCGAAGCACGACCACATCGCCCGCTTTGATGGTTCCATCCTGAGCGGCAGCGAAAGCTTCTTGCTCCGTATCAAACACGCGAGCCGGACCTTCAAAGCTTTTGATATCTTTGCCAGAGAGCTTGAGAACACAACCCTCAGGGGACAGATCGCCTTTCAAAATGGCAAAGGCTCCACCGGTTTTGAGGGGTTTGTTGGCATCCAGAACAACATCCTGGTTGGGACGCTCTTTGACGTCGTCGGCTTCTTGCTGCAGAGTGCGACCAATCACATTGGGTGCGTCGGTCAATAATTTTGCGGCGAAAAGTTTGCGACAGACCAGCGCCACTCCCCCTTCGCGTTCTAAATCCGTGGCCACATAGCGACCGAAAGGCTTTAAATCAGCGATCAAAGGCACTTCGGCGGCGATTTGATCGAACAGTTCAATCGGCAAGTGAACGTTCGCTTCCTTTGCCAGAGCGAGCAGGTGAAGGACTGCATTGGTCGATCCACCGGTGGCACAGACAGCGACAATGGCATTACGGAATGATTCGGGAGTCATGAAGCGGCGAGCAGGGATTTGTTCCTCGAGGTTTTTCATCACGATTTCGCCGACACGGAAGGCTGCTTGATCTTTGCGAGGGTCTAAGGCAGGGATTTCACTCAAACCGATCGGTGAAATTCCCATCACCGAAAATGCGAGGGCCATGGTGTTCGCTGTAAACTGCCCCCCACAAGCCCCTGCGCCTGGACAGGCCCTGTTCTCCAAACTCACCAGATCATCATCGCTCATCTTTCCGGAAGCATGCGATCCGACCGCTTCAAAAACATCCTGGATCGTCACGCTCTTGCCTCGCCATTGTCCCGGTGCGATCGATCCTCCATAAAATAACACTGACGGAAGATTAACCCGAGCCAGAGCCATGGCGGCGGCTGGGATTGTCTTATCGCAACCGACCAATGCAACCATACCGTCGAACATATGAGACTCAACCATCAGTTCCATGGAATCAGCTATAACCTCGCGAGACACCAGGGAACCACGCATCCCAGGAGTGCCCATGGTGATGCCATCGGACACCGCGATGGTATTGAATTCTATAGGCGTTCCACCGTGAGCCCGGACCCCTTCTTTGACTTTTTCAGCCAAGCGGCGCAGATGAAAATTGCAAGGAGTCATTTCCGTCCAGGTATTAGCAATAGCGATCAGGGGCTTATCCAGATCTTCATCGGTGAGTCCTGTGGCCTTCAGCATGGCCCGTGCAGGAGGCCTTGAGGTGATTTCCTTGCTTCGATACTGCATTGCTTCGTCTCCCGTGTGCTGACCCTTGCTTTGGAAAAGAGTCTCAAAAAAAGTCCCTATAAACTAAAAACCCCCAACACTTTTCAGGGTGTTGGGGGCTCGTCTTTAGCTGCTGTGCTTCAAGGCGGGCCCCCATTGGCAATGAGGAGTACAATGCCAAGGAGCACGAGAATAAGGGAAATAATTCGCACCGATACGACGCTGATAAGTTCAGCTGCGATCTCGATTGTTTGTGGGGTGCGAAGACTCATCGGTATTCCCTTGAAAGTTGTCTCTGATCTGCCTCTACTTTCACCCGCGTTGGCCACAAAGTCAACCCGGGGCACATAAAGTTTTTTTAAGCCTTTCCAAATGGTATGTTTGTCCTTGAAAAATCTTCATATCTTATTGAGTCTATTACTTTTTTTGGCAAGCCTAAGATGCAGAATGGATCGGTCCCTTTTCAACTTACACCCAGATGCCGAGGTCATTCTTCCTAAAAAGGAAGAATGATAAAGCCAGGAGCCTCGGCGGGTAAGGCATGTCAGGGATGGGTTACAGGCTTGCAGTGGGATGGGGAGCTCGAGGATTCAGATTCAGTCAACTGAGTTTTCTTCGAGCTTGCTTCATGGTGATGGGGCGGCTCGAATTTTTACGAAGCTCCCCTCGAGCTGATCGAGGGAGCTTCTATCTTTGCCAGACGACCTTACGAATCGACTTTATCTGCAGCTTCCTGAATGACCAGTTTAAGCCGATTGAGACCACGCTCCACCTCGGCTAGATTCGGTCCAAAACTAAAGCGTACATATTTATTCAAGCGCGAAGGAATATGCCCGCGACGGTTGCCAGGATTCACATCGAAGAATTTTCCAGGCACGCTGATCACCTGTTTATGCAGAGCGGCTTCAAAAAACTGCATACCATCGCGCAGGCTGCTTGGTAATTTTTCTAAACCCGCAAAGCAATAGAATCCCGCTATCGGTGGCGCTGGTAGGCGGAAGCCCATAGTGAGCAGAGAGCGCATCATCAGTTCGCGTTTTTTGGCAAATTCTCTTTGGATCGTGCGAGCCTGCTGGTCGGCAAACTCTTGCTCAAGCAGAGGAATGACGGCTCTTTGAATGGGATGCGCTGCTCCGCCGTCGAGAAATGACCCCGCGGAGGTGATCCTTTGAATGATGGCTTTGGGCCCGACGGTCCATGACACTCGCAGGCCAGGATAACGCCAGTTTTTAGTTAAACCGTCCACGACAATCACCATATCGCGATTAACATCATCGACATAGCGAGCGGCCGAGAGCGAAACCGTTTCCAAAGCCAGGGCATCATATAAATAGTGTGAATAGAATTCGTCGAAAATCAGTGCACATTTCTGTTGGCGTCCAACTTCTACGTAGCGCTCCAATTCCGGACCATGAATCGCCTGACCCGTGGGATTGTTTGGATTGGATAGCAGCACGGCACCCAAACCACGGCTAACAATCTCTTCATTCAATTGGTCGGCTGTCGCTCGGAACTGCTCACCTTCATGCAGGACGATAGGAATAGGCACGAAGCCTTTAAAGGCATCAAACAGTTCTTCGTAAGCCGTGTAATCGGGCAGGTAATGCCCCAAATGCACCCGTCCTAGGGAAGCAGCAACCCGAGCCAGCCCCGTTCGGCCACCGGATGAAATCGCCACATTCTCATAGGTATATTGGGATTTTAAACCACGACGATAGCGCTGATTGTAGAGCTGAGCCACAGCCTCACGCAGTTCCTTGTGCCCGGCAACCGGACTGTATTCACTGGAGCTGGCATCAATCGAAATATTCTGCAGTCTCGCTTCGCCTTCCACCAGCGGGCCCGTTTCCGGTGCTCCTTGCCCGAGATTGGCCCACTCTTCAGCCCCATAATGGAAACCAGCCTGCTGAGCTCTTGTCATGACGTAGATTACGCCCGTATTGGGCACTTCACGAAAACTTGGAAACGGATCCTGAGCGCTCATTTCGTCCACATTCCTTTGTTTCTGGCAACATTGTCACTCTTCCATCATAGGTGGTTTGGACTTTTTTGGCCATCGACCTCCACCTAGCGTTGGCTCAGTATGAGCATAGTTTGGAATTTTGCAAAGCTTCGTTCCCACCCTAAGGCGAAAGGCCACAGCCAGGAATCCTTCGATCACCCACGGACAGGTGACCGCGCTGGTTCTGCTTTCTTCTGCCAAAAAACTTTGTGGTACGACCTTTGCTTGGTAGAAAGTAGGACGTCGCTCTGAGAGCCACGTTTCTGGTTCAGTCTAGAACAGGCCTATCCATTCGAGAAGCCTGACATTTAGGGAGAAAAGACCATGCGTCTCGAACAAGATCCTCTGAATACTTTGCCTGAAGAGACCGAAATACGCCCCGAATATACGGGAGAATTCCGCGAAACACTGGAGGATACCGCGGACAAACTGAAAGAGCTGCGCGATCATCTGAAGGTGAAATTGCATCTGGCCGGTATGGAGGCGAAAGAAGTCCAATCCGATATCATCGATTCGGTGGACGGACTCAGCCGCCGCTTGAGTGACTATGCAGGTTCCTTGGGAAAAACCATGGACACTGCGGAGGTGCAGATGCATCTGGGCCTCATGGATGCCAAGAAACGCTGGGAATTGACCAAGGAAAATGCTCAGGAAGCCTTGGCTTTGGTGAAGCAAGACAAAGAAAAGGCCAAGACTTTCCTTGGTGAAATGAAGCTGCAGGCGCAATTAGCCAAAGCCGAAACCAAAGATGCCTTGCACGAGACTCGAGACGAGTTGAGTGAAAACATCAAGGAAGTGAGCAAGCAAGGCGCCTCCGCGCTGAAGAAGATGAACCACAGCTTGTCAGAGTTTTTAAAGAGTCTTTCCTGATCCTAAGGAAGCTGCCTCTTCACCCGATCTGCGTCATATAGCGCCTAAACAGCGTTATTTGACACATCATCCTGGGTGGAGTCGGCAACTCGGCGAGCAAGGCAAAACAGCGAAAGTGCGGGACACGGCCCATCATAAATGCGGGGTCGTGTCGCTGGCTTTAAGCACGGGTGCAAGCTTGGTAGAGGTTATTCAGAACCGGACGGAAGCGAATCCACCAGCCAGCTGCTTCACCCTGCTTAACAATGGCGGGACAGAATTGTTCCTTGGCTTTTTCCTGAACTTGAGTCACCAGAAATTGACTCAAGACCCGAACATCCTCAAGATCAATCCGACCGTTCTGATTGCTGTCTGCCAGGAGCAAAACAACCGATTGAATCGTCTCTTTAAAGGCATCTAATTCCGCCCCTGGATCGATCCGACCATTGCCATTGGCATCAAATTGATCAAGCAGCTGTTGCTTAAGATCTTCGATACCCTGGACTAGATTCTTCAAGAAATCTCCTAAACCACTTCGCGCTCCTGCATCTGCCTCGGTCTGCAATTGAATGACCTGCACCAAAGCCATCGCTTCCAGTTCCAGATCGACCTGAGGATCGCGCACAGCTGCAAACGAGACACTGCTGAACAGAAAGAATCCGAGAATGAGGCTAACACTTGTTTTCATAGATGGGCTCCTTAGATTAAAGTTCACGGAGCATAGTGGATGAGATTCGCCTTGTCATGAGAATTCGGACGAGCAGCCAGACCCCTGATACAGCAGAGCTGGCTGGGTTTGGACGGATCGGTAAAGATCAATTGTGCGAACACTTGAGATCTTTTAGCCTGCACCTTGTAGTTTCAAAATTCACGGTTCAAAGGATAGGCATGTTGAATATATTTCTCCTTTTCAGTCTCGGGAGCCTTTGCATGACGAGCCCCCAAGGTTTTACGCCAGAGGCGCACGCCGAAATCCAGCCCATCAGTGTTCGCGGATACAGTGTTGAGATTCGCTCCAAAGCTGAGCTTTCGGACCGCAAAGCATCTGAGCAGAGGTCCAGTCAAGTGCAGAGAGATCAGGGCCCTGCCTTGCGGAGTTATAGCGAGCCTCAGGGTTTACCCTACCTCCGCAGTGGCTCGATCAGTTGGGACGCCCTGTTTGCTCTGGCCATGCAGGAAAGCCGAGAAGCTGCGGTCGAAGCGATTCGTGACGGATCCTTTGACAACAACCAGCCGCTGCAATGTTCGTGCTTTGAAACCGGTGCGCTTTGGCATTATGTGTGGACCCGCGATTCGTCTTATGCCGTCGATCTTGGTTTGGGCTGGCTCGATCCGCTTCGCAGCAAGAATACTCTCCTCTTTAAACTTTCCAAATTACGTCAAGCTTCGACCGTGCCACTGTTTGGCAGCGGTCTTGAAATCGTTCAAGATACTGGTACGGGTGGCAGTTGGCCGATCAGCAGTGATCGCGTGGTGTGGGCTCTGGGTGCTGACCGCCTCCTGCCTTTGCTGCCCGCTAGCGAACAATCCGGTTTTCTACAAAAAGCCTTTGAGGCCTTGGTGAATACGCTTGAAACCGATCGCTTGGCCGTGTTTGATGAGCAGACCGGGCTCTATCGTGGCGAACAATCATTCCTGGATTGGCGCGAACAATCTTATCCCAGCTGGACGCAAACCGACGTCAGGGCGATTGGCCTGAGCCATGCTCTGTCCACCAACGTCTTGCACCTACTCGCTTTGCGCAAGGCTGCTAGCTTCGCTGAGCAATTGGGTCAGCCCGTTCTTCACGACCGTTACTCCCGCTGGGCGCTTGATTTAGCCCCACGCATTCGAAATTTTTTCTGGCTTCCGGAACGCTCGCTCCTGTCCTCCATGAGTGCTAGCCAGCCGGCCTTTGCTCTGGAGAAATTTGACCTGCTCGGAATCTCATTGGCCGTCTTGGCCAAGGTCGTCAGTGCGGAAGAGGGGCGTCTGATCTTCAGTCAATATCCCATCTACCGTGCAGGTCCTCCGGTGATCCATCCTCAGCAGCCGAACACGGCGATCTACCACAATCGAGCTGTTTGGCCTTTCGTCACAGCTTATGCCTGGAAAGCAGCTGCTCTGGTGCAACACGCTCCCTTTGCGACCGAGGCGGCTCAGAGTCTTTTCGATGGAGCTGCGCTCAATCTCTCGCACATGGAAAATCTCGAATTTTTGTCCGGACGGCCTTTTGTAGCTGATGGCAGTCTGTCAGGTCCGGTGGTCAATTCCAGGCGTCAGCTATGGTCCGTAGCAGCTTTCAGTTCATTGATCATCGATGGAATATTCGGTTTGGAAGCCAAAAGCCAAGGTCTGAGCTTAGAACCCAAACTGACCAGCGCTATTGCTCGACGTTGGTTTCCAGGCCGAAACCTGGAGCTCCATGAGCTCAATTATCAAGGTCACTCTATCAGCATCTATGTGCAATGGCCTGAACTCTCGGGATCAAACGATCAATTCCTCAGTCTGGCCTCGCTCGAGCTCAACGGTCAGGATTTTTTAGGCAAGATGATTCGTCCTGCCGATCTGCATGACATAAACCGCATCAACATCAGTTTGCAAGCAAATCCATCCGCGATGATTTTAGCAGTGACGAAGCCGTCCATGAGCGAAGGACCCAATCTGAACAATAAAGAATATAAGACAGCTTTTGCCCCATTGGAACCGCAACTGAGCTTTACCGGTCCTGCCACTGTTCGCATTGAACGCCGAGAATCCAATCCCACACGTTGGGATCTCTATCGCAATGGCCAAAGAATTGCCCATCAGCTGGAACAGAATGAATACACCGATCCCCTGCCCTTACCTTCCCAGTTCAGGGCCTGCTATATGGCCATCCAAAGCTATTCGGATGGCATCTTGAGTTCTCATCCTTCGCCTCCTCTTTGCCGCGAAGGCTATAGTCAGGAATGGACAGCCGCCAATCGCCAGCTCGTAAGTCCAGATGCTGCATCGCTGGCCAATGACCATGGTCGAGCTCATTTTAATGATTGGGGCTATCCAGCTCAGGTGCTTGAGGTGAATGACTTCACCGCAGCTCAGTCAGGAGCATTCGGTCTTGAGGTGGCCTTTGCCAATGCCTTCGGCCCCATCAATACCGGCATCACGGCCAGTGTCAAGAAGCTACGCATTATCGATCAGCATGATCAGACAGAACAAAGTGGAGTGATCTGGATGGCCCAACAATCGAATTGGGATGTTTGGTCTTGGTCATCTCCCCTAACGATCAAACTCACGGCGGGACATCGCTATCGCATACGGTTGGAAGATTTCAAAAATATGAGTTCACTCGAACATTTCTTCCGCTATACCGGTGGCAGGGGTGGACAGGACGGAGTGATCAATCGTGCCAATATTAGCGGGATTCGCTTGTATGGACAAGTGAATGAGGGGCCCTAAGTTTCGTTGCATGGAATGAGACGTGATGGTTGAGCTGCTCACTCAGATCTGATAAGGAATCCGTATAGAGGGTTCCTTTGGAGCAAAGTCTTTGAAGTTGCGGGTGACTAAGATGATTCCTTCCGTTCGCGCTGTTGCCCAGATAAGTGCATCTGGCATTTTAATTTTTGCCTCAACACGGATACGAGCCCCTAGCTCCGCAATCTTTTGATCCACAGCAATGATCTGCATACTCATGAGAAAGGCGCGAGTTTGATCCCAAGTTCCCCGAACGATCGCACCCGTCATAACTTCAGCATGAGTGACAGCGGATATAGCGACTTGCTCATAACGCCCTAACTCTTCTGCAGCCTCGGGGCGTCCCGACAGAAAATCAATCACGATATTGCTATCAATGAGGGCTCTCATCACGAACCGCCCTCATTCCATTCATCCTTGATCGCCAGCAACTCTTCGTCCGTCATTGGCTGCGCTTTCCAAAGACCGAATGCGACAGAACGTTGCTTGGATGATGCTAAGAATTTCTCCTCTGACAAAAGCTTCTGGACAGCACGCCGCAAAAGGTGCGCACGAGGCTGTCCAGAAGCTTCAGCCATAGCGTCCAATTCCTTCAAGGTATCTTCGCTCAGGTCGACAAGTATTCTTGTGCTCATTGAAACCGGCTCCAGCGTTGGCAAACACATGATATACTGATATCATATCGGTATATCATATAAACGCTTAAAGGAGCAATATCTAATAGACGGGATTGTGGGAGCGTCTTTTTATTAACAATATGTTTTTATTAAGTTATTTCGATCGCCATCACGTTCCAGTTGGCTCAAAATCTTGCTGATTTTCGGTTAAAGGATCGATCGGCAGCCAAAATTTCGAAGGCAGATCGATTTCAAAATGAAATTTCACCGCTTTTGGATCATCCGCAGCAGCTGGCAAGTATCGATCGAATGTCCCGAGTTTGCCGATCGACTTCATTTTTAAGCTCTTTGGAAAGGTGCTCGGCTTGACGGAAAGCCGTCGACGATCGTTGCGATACGATTTGCGACTGACAAACCAAAAACGCTACGATACTGACTCCGGTCAAGTTGTTGTACGTCGTCAATATTATATTGTAGGTGTAGGCGACATCAAACAAAGCGCCGATAACAATAAAACAAGCGCCGGCCAGCAACCATTTAGCACCCTCTTCTCGTGCTTTTAGGGCCTTGTAAATGACGTAAATACAGGCAAGGCTGACCAGCGGCAACATCAGCGTATAGAGCGGTTTGATCAATTCAAAATGAACCTTTGATGGGGTAAACAAAACGTAGAGAAAAGGTAATCCGCTGCAGAGACCAAATAGAGTGATGAATCGACGAGACATTTGCCGCGGAAAGGCTGCGCGAAAGAAGATGAACATGAATGTTGAACTCGGCATCCAAAAAAACCATACGAGCTTGTAATTGAGTTCAAAAGTCGCTCTCAGATCGTGAAGCCAATCATAGCCGTAATTTGCCCACCAATAATTGCGCAAGGTCCGCTCGCCGGCGAAAAAGACCAGTGCTAGGCTTGTAAGATCGGATCGACGCCTCAAAAACATCGCTAGCGCGTAGAACGTAACAAAGCCGGAAATTCCAATCAGCAAAAAATTGACTCGATCATTGTCCGAATACACAGTAAGAGCCCTTGGTCACCGCGCTGGCGTCCATGTTCCCCTTTTGAATCGGCAGAACTTTTATAGCCCCGTGTGCAGGGAGGGCAAAACTTAATATCAAAGCCATTCGAAATATGACACAGGGCATGGATCACTCCCAGGCGGGTATCGTCATGAAATTTGAGCTTGCTGTGTAATTGTAGTGCAGAATGCTTTTGTAGCCAATAAGGTCGACAGGGGTGGGAGACGACCAAAAATAGAAGGTGCGTCTCCACTTCTATTGCGCTACACCAAGAGCAGAGTCAGCAGCCACTTGGCAGTCAACTGTATCCATAAACCTAGGATTCGCCTCTATGCATAGAATTGTGCCGAATGAATATCGGGCCAATGCCAGTGCTGACTCGAAGGTACTGTATCTGAGTTTCGATGATGGTCCCGATCCCATAGGCACACCGGCAACATTGGAAGTGCTAGCTTGCCATCAGGCTCGAGCTAGTTTTTTTCTCGTTGCCGAGCAAGCGGGACGATTCCCTCATTTGATCCAGCATATTCAGTCCCAAGGTCATAGTCTCGGCAATCACTCACTTGACCATAGCTGGCGGCCCTTTTTCAGGTCCCAGGATCAACTTCAACTTTGGATTGAGCGTTCAGAAACTCTAATTCAGAAACTTTCTGGACATCCAACTCTAGGCTTTCGATCACCAGCAGGCGTGGTCACACCTCCCCTCAAAGCTGCTTTGAAGAATCTCGATATGCCACTCATCCATTGGAATCGGCGTTTTTTTGATGCTCTATGGAGCTGGGAACCTAAAGGTGCTTTGCAGAGCCTACGCCGAACTCCGAGCGGCAGCATCGTTTTACTTCATGACAAGCAAAAACCGGGAAACCTTGGACAATATTTGAAAACCCTGCATCTATATCTAGCCGAAGGCAAGGCCCTTGACTATCGCTTCGAGGCCATTCCTTATGGTTTGCCAAGCTCTCATCGCCCAATGCGTTAGGCTTATTTATCTTGAGTGGTGATCCACTCGCGAGAGAAGCTCCTGTCGATTGATGGGCTTGCTGAGATAGTCGGTAAAACCGCGATTCAAGCAGCGCAAACGATCCTCTTTGAGCGCATGGGCCGTCAAGGCGATAATGGGTTGCTGATAGCCAGATTTTCTAAGCTCTGCAGTCGCTTCAAAGCCGTCCATAACAGGCATCTGTAAATCCATAAGCAAAATATCATAATTCTTCTCTTGAGCCTTCTGCACCGCCTCACGACCATTATCGGCCGTATCAATCTGCGCTCCTGCGTTCTTCAGGTAATGACTCACCAGGAACTGGTTATCCAAGGCGTCATCAACTAAAAGGACAGAGAGCCCATCCAAACGAATATTATCGTCCGTATGAGGCGCAGGAGTCGGCCTCGTCCAGCGAGTATCGGTTGCGTCAGCTTCCAAGCTGTCACCTAGTTTGGGATCGATCGTAATCGTAAAGACGCTGCCAACATTCAATTGGCTCCTGGTCAGAACCACGTCACCACCCAAGAGCTTGGCGAGCCTCCTGGAAAGAATGAGACCGAGCCCGGTTCCGCCAAAACTGCGTTTGGTCGATATATCCGCCTGGCAGAAAGGGGCAAAGAGTTTGCCCGCATTTTCTTCACTAATCCCAATCCCAGTGTCTTCCACTGCAAAGACGAGCGCTTCCGTTCCATCCTTGCTGGTCTCGCTGTGAATTTTAACCTTGACCGATCCCTTTTCGGTAAACTTAATCGCATTGCCGACTATATTGATCAGAATTTGCTTAAGGCGCAGGGCGTCGGTCCGAATAGTCGGCGGCAATGATCCCTCCGGTTTGACCACCAGCATGATGCCTTTATCCGTCGCCAAAAGACTCAGCAAAGTGGAGACTTCCGAAACAAGGTCCTGGGTCGCCACTTGATGAATTTCGATATCAAACTTGCCTGCTTCGACCTTGGACAGATCCAAGATATCATTGATGATATTCGACAGAAACTCGCCGTTGCGCCGAATAGCTGTTGCATAGGCAGCGCGCTCTTGTTCTGAAATATTGGAATTGACGATCAATTCGGAAAATCCCAAGATAGCGCCTAAGGGCGTTCGAATTTCATGAGACATATTGGCTAAAAAAAAGCTCTTAGCCTGATTCGCCGAATCAGCGGCTTCCTTGGCTTGTTTCAGCTCCTCTTCGATACGCGTATGTTCCGTGATGTCAGAAGCGACGATAATCACTCCTTCCAATTCTCCCTGCTCATTCACTTCAGGGATGTAATTCACGTGCATAAACTCCCGAATACCCTCATGTTCAAGCTCACGAACAAAGCTGACTGTCCTGCCTAGAAAGGCCTCCTGAAGATACCCCTGCACAGACTCATAGGCCGTTCGATCAATCAAATCCTTAAGAGGTTTGCCTATGATGACATCGTCCGACAACTGAACCCGTTTTTGAAACATTTTATTTCCAAAAATGACCTTCTGATCACAGTCCAGCTCCATAACAAAAAGGGGTAGAGCATCGGTGATATTCCGCAATTGTTTTTCTTGCCTCTCAAGTTCAAAGGTTCGCGCTTTCACCCGTGACTCGAGATTCTCGTTTAACAGCTGTAGGGTCTCTTCCGCTTTTTTAGCCTCTGAAATATCCCGAGTAACCTTGGCGAAGCCGATCAATTCTCCTGCCGCGTTCTTGAGGGGCGTTATGAGAATATTAGCCCAAAATCGAGTCTGATCTTTTCTGAGCCGAAGACCTTGGGCCTCAAATCGTCCTTGGGTGCGAGCCAAGTCCAAATCCAGGCTAGGTCGATTCGCGGCCCGTTCTTCAGCGGTATAAAATAAAGAAAAGTTTTGCCCCAACGCCTCCTCTTCCTTATAGCCTTTGAGTCGTTCGGCGCCTTGATTCCAAGTAGAGATATTCCCCTCAGGATCGATCATAAAGATTGCATAATCTCTAACTCCGTCTATAAGCAGTCGAAAGCGTTCTTCATTTTCCCTTTGATTAACTTCAGCTCGGCGCCGTTCCGCAATTTCCTCTTCCAATTGCTTGACAAGTTCTTGCAGATGACTTTGGCTCGGAAACTTAGCGATTTTTTTCATAAGCGGAAAGAAAGCCAAAGCTGTCCCCAGTGACGCGCAAGCAGCGATCACTTTAAATAACCCCTGCAATCCGTAGCGCGGATCCCAAATGGTCCAAATATCAAACACATGAGTGATACCGCAGGCAATGATAAACAAGGCAAACAGATAGAACGCCCGATTGAACGCGAGGTCTCGATGCCGACGCACCAGAAGCACAAGAAAGATAGGTATGACGAAGTAGGCCAAAGCAATGACGCCATCGGATCCAACATGCAGCCAAAGAATCTGCGGATTCCAGACAAAGCAATGGCCGTGTGGCATATACCCTTGACTCTGAGAGAACACATTGAAAAAGTCTTTCATAGCTTGACTCTATGCTTTGAAATTCCCATGAATGAAGGCACCCTAATTGACACTTACCGGCTGATTTTGCTGTCGATTCATGCGCCCTTGTGAACAGTTCAATCCTTATTAACTTACTTCGCTGCAATCAACGCTATAAAAAAACTTAGCTAGAAATAATCTGTAGACAGAATATTCCAAGTCATTTCGAGCTCTCAAAGCCTATCGGAGCCGAGTTTTCAGAAGCGCGAGTGGCATTTCCATGAGACCAGCAGGCTTCGCAAAACGCAATCTCTGGTCGACAATCCACCTTTGTTGGCATGCACATTTCTGATATTTGACAAAATCTCCTCATTCCTGCTTGATCATACTCACATGTGATAGATTCGCTTCTTTGCTCCTATCAAGTGTTGGCGGAGAGCGGGTCTAGGACGAATGGAGTTGCTTGCATGCAGTCAAAGGAAATTTCTAAAAGAGTCCAACGTGAACGAAAAAAAACCGATAGAAGCCTTCTCGCCGAGCGAAAGAAGGTCGATGATGCCATCATCAAGGAAAATAAAGGCAAAGTGCAGGGCGAAAAACAGCTGGCCGAAGCTTCAGCCATTGCCGAGGATCGCAAGGATACCGACACGGACTTGGCCCGCGAACGACTGAAGGCGGACTCAGGAATTCAGAATATGGATCAAATACTCGACAAGGAAATCGCTGCTCACTTTGACACCAAAACCAGTCTGACATCGCGTGACGAATTTCTGGCCATAGTCAGCCATGATCTTCGAAATCCCATAGGCACCATCGTATCTTGCGCCGATTTGCTGTTAGAGGATTCAAGTCCAAATAAAATGCAACCGGAGTTGAAAAAGTGGATCGAGCTCATGAAGCGAAATGCCGACACAGCACTTGCTCTGATCAGCGATTTGCTTGATATGGAACGAATTTCGTCCAATAAGCTCATCATGAGTTATGCCGACCATAATTTAGTCGATCTCTTGCAACAATCCCTTGAAAATTTTGCGCGTGCGGCTCAAGCGAAGTCATTGCATCTCCAAATGACGTCGAGCGAAGAATCCATCGTCATGCGTTGTGATTCGCATAGAATTTTGCAGGTCTTGTCGAATCTCATCGGCAATGCCATCAAATTCACGGCACCTGGAGGAAAAATCACGCTTGCCCTCCATAAACGGGGCGAATGGGATATCGAAGTCACCGTGCGGGATACCGGACCTGGAATTCCATTGGACCAGCAAGAAAGCCTATTTCAACGCTTTTCCCAACTTGGTCGATCGGATCGGCAGGGTTTAGGCTTAGGCCTCTATATTGCCAAGAAAATCATCGATGCCCATAGCGGCCACCTTTGGGTGAAGTCGATTGTGGGTGTGGGTAGTACCTTTGGATTTACCCTACCCCAGAGCGGTAAAGCTCAATGAGTTGGACACTTGCCCATCATGATATTGGATCGAGCCTGATCGTGTGAAGGAAAAACCCGCAAGCATTGACCTGAAATCACGAGGCTCACCGAAAGCCCTATGCTGGTCAGGACAATACCAAACACAACACCGATCAGAAAATTCTTCATGTCTATCCTCGCTCTGAATGTTCCGACACTCTATGGTAAGCGAGAAAAAGGCCTTTGAGAAGTTCGCGCCAAAGGCCTCTCTGCATAAAATCCAGCTGCCCTCTTCAAATTTGCTTTATGAATCTTTTTGACGCACTTACAGATGCGAATGCTGATCACTAGCAGCTATAGAATCCCAGCTAAGTCCCATGAAGCCGGCGTTTTATTGCTAGAGATCGGAGCTTCCCAGGCACGCAAACAGCATCTTTCAGGTAGCTTCGTAAAAAAAAGCCTTCCAAAGAGTGGTGCAAATGGCATTGACTTCAGGGGCGGGCTGGGGCACCTTCGAATCCTGAGATCTGTCCCTTGCTGAGGTGAACCATGCGATACGAACAACAAGACCCAAGACCAAGGCCGACAAGCGACTCGCTTGTCTCAACTGCTTCTTCCTCCCTCACCCTTGCATCCTCCCTTTGTTGCCTCTGCTGCTGTTGTTAAACCAACGGCGTTCTTAGAATTCTTCCGAAAATAATTGAATAGACTCAGCGGGCCATAGGTCCAGAGCCAGCGTCGTTGCGTGCTCTGATCTGGCCAATCTCTTGGGAGTGCGAGTATGCGTTCAGGATTTGTAGCCCTGGTCGGGGCTGGGCCCGGTCACGTCGATTATCTAACTTTGGCCGGACTTAAAGCGCTGCAAGCGGCGGATGTCATACTCTATGATGCTCTGCTTTCAGCTGAATTTCGGCAGCTGTTTCCCCAGAAATCTCGGGCGATTTTTGTCGGCAAACGCTGTGGTCGCCACGCACTCGCTCAAGAGCAGATCAACGCCCTGATTATCGCGCACGCCAAGCAGGGAAAATATGTGGTTCGGCTCAAGGGTGGAGATCCCTTTGTCTTCGGACGTGGAGCTGAAGAGGTGGCCGCCCTCCGTTCGGTGGGAATTCCCTATCGTATTATTCCCGGTGTCAGCGCGCTCAATGGAGTCGCAGCCAGCTTCGCTCTTCCCCTCACCCTTCGCAGCGGCGGCAATGAATTCAGAGCGATTCAAGGCCATCAGTTGCCAGATGATACGCAGTGGTGGGAGGACCTCGCTCGCTATCGCGGAACACTGGCAATTTTCATGGGTCTAGAGAAACTTGCCAGCACTCTTCAGCAGCTCATCAAGCATGGTGCTGATCCACAGCGTCCGATAGCCTTGATTGAAAGCGACAGTGAAGGGCCGGCCCATGCATTCCGCAGCAACTTGGCAGCAATACTGAGTCATGGCTATCAACGTCTGGGACAAGGTCCCGTCATCGTCTACATCGGCGACAACATACAGTTCATGGATTTAAAGCCGCAAGTCTTTCACAAATCTCTTAAGGAGTCCCTTTATGTCGGCACTGCTGCCTATTTTCATTGATCTGAGGGGGCGCAACGTACTGCTCGTTGGAGGCGGTGCTGTCGCTCGGGAAAAATTGGAAAAGCTGATCCAAGCCGGAGCCCAGGTTCGGGTTATTGCTCGTGAGCTGCAGCAAGAAACCAAAGATTTGCTCGATCAGCATCAGTTAAAGTACGAGATTCGTCCGTTTTTTCCGCAGGATGTGACCGGCCATATGCTCGTGATATCAGCCGTGAATGAGCCCAAAACCCATGCCCTGATTGCTGAAGCTGCGCGGTCCCGAGGCATCCTCATCAATGCTGTCGATGAACCAGCATCTGCCGACTTCTTTTTTGCAGCGCAAATCGAAAGAGGACCGGTCCAGATAGCCATTTCCACCCAGGGTTTGTTTCCTGGCGTAGCGCGCGCCCTCAGGCTGTGGCTGGAAGAGTTACTCCCGGTTGAACTTGGCGAAGAATTTCTCCAACTGGCCCTTCTCCGCAAAGAAATCAAACCGTTGATTCCCGACCCCATGACGCGGATGCGTCGTCTCAAGGAACAGCTTCATATATGGCAAACTCAACTGCAATCAAGCAAATATTCCTAAACACACAGGAGCACAGAACCCATGAGTCAGCAAGAGAAGACTAAAATCGAAATCCAAAAAGAGCAATCCATCGGACTACGGGGAACTCTGAAGGAAGAGCTCAACAGTGAAGCGCCGCGCTTTACAGGTCAGGCTGAAAACTTGCTCAAGTTCCACGGCATGTATCAGTATAAAGATAGGG
>JBGSTF010000192.1:0-11024 GCA_041736645.1 Oligoflexus sp.
GTGATGAGCTTTGGGGTTTGACGATGCTTTCGATGAATTGCTCTACATCGCTGGCGTAGTTGTCAAATCTCTCGACATAGATGGCTTTGCTGCCCTCTGGGTTCAGCCACCCTGAGTGGCCAAAGCCTCGCTGATCCAAAAGGAAGACACTATAGCCAGCTTGATGGAAATCGTAAGCAATCTCGGCGAATTTTTCGATGCGTTCGCCATAGCCATGAACCAAGACAATGTTAGCCCTGGGTTGGGAGCGGCGAAAGCTCTTGTGGCGAAGGCGTACGTTTTGCTTGGAGATGACCTTGGATTCGATAAATTGATCCGCTTCACTTTGGAACCAAGGTCTTAAAACTTCCGATGACCAGCTGGCAAAAATCGACTCGCGACTTTGCGATACTTCGGCAAAACCGAGCTGTGCAAGGGCCAACCCAAGCAGGAAGCTGAGGAGGAATTGGTAGAACTTGATGCGAGTTGTCTCTAAACGCATAAAAGAGCTCCGATCGCGAGAGGCCTAAGCCTCTTTCTTGCAAGGAATCTGCCTGATGCAAGAAGTCGATTTCTCTCCTCAATTTGGCCGAAGACCTGTCAGAATTCGGCAGCTTGTTCAGATTTCAAACGTTTTTGCCTTAGCTATATTAAGGAGCTTTACCGAAGGCCGAGGGTCCATAGTTGATAGTAAAGTCGCCACGTCGATTCTTTTTGAACACAGTGATTGTCTCGCCTTCTTCGATTGGGTCGGAATCCCCCATAGAGAGCGGATTCATGCGATCCTTTTCAATGCCGTGCTGGACCAAAAAGTCCTCGATGGCTTTGGCCCGACGTCCGCTGAGAGAATGATTATACTCATGGGTTCCCTGCTTGTCGGCATGGCCGCGAACTGAGATGCGAGCGAGAGGATCCTTCTTCATGCCAGCGACGATTTTATTCAGAGCCGCAATCGCATCGTCACCAAGAGTCGCGTTGTCGAACTCAAAGTGAACAATAATTCCCGAAGGATCAAAACTCTTATAATCGGCAATGGCATAATCCACCACGTCTTCATCGGCAGCGGCCAAGGTCGACTCAGCTTCTCGCACGAGACTAGCTTTCTCGTCAGGCATGGCAGGTGCGTCCAGATCATCAACACTGAGAGACTGCTCCACAGGCTCGGCTGCAGGGCTGGTGCATGCGACCAGCAGGGCCACTGCAAGGGCCGATAGTATGGCTCGAATCTTTCGAGAGATCATAAACTTGCCTTTCGTTCATAGGAACATTTCCAGCTCTATCGGATTTTTTTCTGAAAAACTTCAAAACAGCCTATAAAGGCCCTTAATTATCAAGAGTAGCGGTGACTTATAAAGCATTGTGAACGACAGATTCCCGGCCCTAGATGGCCAGGAATTACCCCTGGCGAGTCAGGCCGCTAGGCTATGCTCAAATCTTTCGCCGGGAAGAAATGATCTTTGACGCTTGTATCTTGAATATGAGCATGAAGCGCTGCCGCTTATAGCCTCGGTATGTCTAAAGATAAAAGAATGGAAGTATTGACACTCAATGTGCTTGGCGGCCAGGAGCAGGATACTCTGTCAGGCAGTGGAAGCTTTGGCCTGAGCAACCTGCAGATGTGTGCGGAGCTTCTGCATGGTCATCTGGATCTTGGCCCATCGGAGATCTCAGCTTCAGGTCAGGAGACGGGCCTGCGCATCAGCGTTTCTTTGCCTTTACATCACGCCCTTTGAGGGGACTTCCTGAAAAAAGTCAGGGACCCTCGCTACGAAGTTTGGGGTGGCTTTGGCTATCATGCAATGGAGGCTGACCAATTCGGCCAGAGAACCCACGCCGAAATTTTTGAGCAGTTTAGCCCTACGTAATTCGATCGTGCGCAGGCTCACTTTCAGTTCGGCTGCAATGACTTTGTTGGCTGTGCCTTTCAGGAGGAACTCAAAAACTTTCTTCTCGCCGATGCTGAGTCGATGCATGGCGTCTTCATAGCGAGTGAAGGATTTTTGCTCATGGCTTCGGCGCTTTAGTTCCTGGCTCGCAGACTCGATTTTCTGCATAAAGATGTCGTTACTAAAAGGCTTTTCAATCACATCAAAAGCGCCTTTTTTAATAGCCTCAGCGCCAGCCTCAAAGCCACCAAAAGAGCTCATGACCAGGACTATATCCAGAGGATTGCGGTGAAGAATGGACTGAACGAGATCCATGCCATTATAGGGTCCAAGTCGAACGTCGACTATGTAAATTGTTCTGTCTTGGAAGCTTTCCTTACTGTTAAAATCACTTGCAGAGAGATAGGATTCCACTCGATAGTCTTGCCGTGTAAGGATATCGCTGAGGGCACTTTGGACCGATTCATCGTCCTCAACAATTTTTACGATGACGGGGTCTTTATGCAGAGTCATGGATAGCTCCTTTCTACAGATAATAGCGAGCAGGATCGATGGAGTCCTCAATCCTGTCATGAACAACAAACCACACGGAGCTCTGAACGCTGCGCACGCAGAAGACATGTGAGTTCGCCAAGCACGGCTATGCGCAAGCTGGATTATGGCATCCCGCCGTTATCTTAGCACTTACGGAAATCCGTAATTATGCCCATTCATCAGCGTTAATTTTATACATTGTTGCTAATCGAGAGGAGGATCGATCTGTCGTTCAGGTCCGGCTGAGGTGTGACCGGACCCGACTATAGCCTGGATAGAGCAGTCGAGCCAGGTCTTTTTTTTAAGCCTAGACTGTGAGCGACCAGAGGACCTTGCGCTGCAGCATTTCGCAAAGAAAAGTTCGCGCTTCGGGCCAGGACTGTAGCCAAGTTTGCTCTTGGATCAGCTGATCCAGTTTCCAATGCCGTTGAGCAAAAAGCTCGAGTAATTTTTTTTCATGAGAATCGATGGGTAAGTTCCAGTCGAGTGTGTCACCCTGCTGAGGAAACCGATACTCGAGAAAAAATTCTTTGCTTGATGCGTGAATTTCTTCCTGAGTGCTGTGGCGATTGGGTCGGATGGAAGCATAGGGACTGAGTTTGAAAGCGGCATTCGGCCAGCTCCACAACCCTTCATGCGCTTCCAAGCAGTCTTGCCAAAGCTGAGCCAAATCAATCCGTTCATCTCTTTCGTCATCATCCGCTTCAAGTTCGAGACGTTGGTCCTCGGGGACGCTTGCGACCAGGGCTTGATCGAACTGCAGTGCTTCTTGAATCGCCATGCTTTGGGCAATGGTCCAAAGATCCTTGCGCTTCTCGGCTATAGCCTTGGCACAAGCTTGCAGGAGTTCTTTCTCCTTGCCGTACCAGCAGCCCCAGAGCGATTGCAGGGCGTCCTGACTCCAACCCGAGCTGCTAGAAAGAGAGGACATGCTGCAGGCCAGTGCATTCATATTGGCAAAATAGCCATCGACATCAAAACCTATACTACGCAGGGCCCACTGACCAAGACGCATTTCCAACTGTGTTCCCAGAGTTTGCAGCGCGCTCCAGAACTGTTCACCACGGCTGCCATGATCTTTGTAGCAAAAGTAGGTGGAACAGACCGAATTGCGAAAGGCATGGGCGCGACAAAAGCCGGTTTTGGCGTCCAGCATCGGACATAGGACGTTCAGACTGCGACCGAAGGTATCATCATGCTGGTCTTGCAAAAATTCCAGCCACTGCTGAGGCGAATTATGCAAGCCTTCGGGCAGGAGCATGCCGCGCGCGATCAGCTCGTCAACGGCGGCCTCACCGGCCTGGGTTTGGCTGGCAAAACCGAGCAAAAAATTTGGTATGCGTGGATGATAGGTGCAGCAGCGGTAATCGGCTCTAAAGTTATCGTAGCAAGCTTTCGGGCAGGAAAGACAGGTGGCTCGTTTTTCAGCCGGAAACTGCAAATCGCTGAGACCTTGAGGCAGCATGAACCGCCAAATACCTGGAAACTCGTGAGCCCCGAGTTTAAAGGACTGCAGCCAGGCGTCGCCCACTCCTGAAAAGCTTTCCCTATTGTTCATCGGCAGTCCCGCTTTGAATAAGACTACGGTAGAGCTTCTCAACTTTGCTCCGTGCCCAAGGCGTGCGGCGCAAAAAGCTCAGACTCGATTTGATGCTGGGATCATGTTGGAAGCAGCGAATGGGAATCTGTTCGCCCAGGCTGAGCCAGCCATAATGGTCGACTAAGGCTTTCAGAATGTGTTCCAGGGTCAACCCCTCCAGGGGGTCCTTCGTTCTTGACGTATTCAAGCCAAACTTCCTCACGGCGAGTGATAGGGACAGCTGCGGATCCACATATAAACGCCATGAAGTGTTTTGACGAGCTTAATTCTGGCCTTTAGGTTCTTAAACCTCTTTAATCAAGTCGGCATCAGCAAGCCGGAATCGAGGTCCATAGAGGCCTTCGGGCTTGCGAGTGCCCGCGCTGACGACCATGGCTATCTCAGCACCAGCTGGCAGTCCGAGTAAGTTTTTAATGCGGGTTGCATCCATACCTCCCATCGGACAGCTATCGTAGCCGTGAGCGGTCAAGGAAAGCATGAGAGTCTGCGCAGCGAGTGCCGCTTGAGCGTGACCGAACACTCGATGATCACCAGCATTGATCGGGGTGCGGATGGTCGGTTTTTTCAAGCCAGTAAAGAAGAAACCTAGGCGGCGGAGCAAATTGAAAAAGCCAAAGGGATCGGTGCTCATCACCTTTGGAATCAGCTTTTCATAATAGAACTTAACCGAAGGGGGCAGGTCTTTGCCGTCCTGGGTCATGACTTTGAGCAGTTTACTCAGGTTTTGCTGCCACAGATCGGAGCGAGCGACAACGACAACCAGCTCGCCAGCGGTCGTCGCTGCGGGTTGACCCAGACAGGCCTCGGCCACAGCTGCTTTTTTCTTTGGATCGCGAACCCAGTAAAGTTCATAGCTTTGCAAGTTAGACGAACTGGGAGCCAGGGTTGCCTCATGAAGGACTTCACGCATCGTGGTTTCTGGAATCGCTTCGCCGGTATAGACGCGAATGGAGCGTCGGGCGCCAAGAACCTTTTGGAAGGAGCTTAGGTGGGCTTCGGCAAAACCGGGACCTGGGACCAGCTCCGTGTCTTCCGGACGTGCTACTCTAACACCTTGCATCTGTTGAAAAATTTCCGATTTTGAACTCATGAAAGGATCTCCTGACAATGGCTTGGAAGAGCCCGGCGTGGCGAAGCCGTGCAATATTGGCCTCAACTTACGAGATTCCGTCGCAGAAAGCAATCAATTTTAGAAGATTAAATTGTGTACAATGTTGCGGGAGCGAGTGGACTGGCGGCGAGCTCAGAGACTCCCAGGCTCGGCCCATTTCAGCAGATCGCCAAACTCTTGCTGGGCATAGGGCTGCTCAAGGAGATCGTCTCGATCGCGTTTTTGTAAGTTTTTGTCGGTGCGTAGGGCCCTTGGCGTGCATTGGAAGCGTTTTTTAAAGGCCGCGGTGAAAGGAGCCGTTTCTTCATAACCGACCATCTCCGCAATGGCGGCCACCGAAAGACCGCTGGTCAGCAGCAAAGTGTAGGCACGTTCCAGGCGTCTTTCTCGCAAAAATTCCCCGGGCTTTTGTCCCATAGCGCAAGTGAAGCGACGGGTTAAAGTGGAGGGACTCACACTCAAATGAGCAGCGAGTGTGCCCAGGTCGATATCAAAGTTCTCGCTGCGATAGAGCAGCCGCAGCGCGCGCTGCACCATTGGATCAATCGAGCTTGGCTCGTGGATGGGAAAAATCCGCCGGCCTCCAAAAAACTGGTAGTAAACCTCTTTCAAGAGTTCGGCCATAACAAAGCGGATGCAAAGGCTATCGTCTTTCCCAGACAGGATCATTTCGAAGCGCAAGCGATGGAGGAGCTCGTTGATCCAGGTTGTTTCCCGATAAACACGTGGGTAGTGAAAGATCGAAGTCAGCTCCCCTAGATCCAGACTGTGTTCGTCAGCCGAGATGGCAAAGCTATTGGGATAGAATTGCAGCATGAAGACATCGTCCACATCGGAATGATGAGCAATAGCTTCGGAAAAGCCGGCTGGTGCAGCTATAAAATTCTGGTGGTGAAGACTGAGGCCATTGCCCAGTTCCAGATAGCCTTTCGGCTCGAATTTATAAATCAGGCAGGGTGCCGCCGCAGAGATCTGTTGACTGCTATTGATCGAAGTCATCTGCCCGTAGCCTTGCTCGTGTTCCATCGCTGGGTTCCCCTTGTTCTGCCGCATATTCTTCGTCGCCTCGAAGGGCTTAAATATGGCAAAATGATATATGTCGGTCCGCTGTATGGGCCTCGAACTTTAGAAAAGCCTCAGGAGCCATAATCTCGGGGCGCTACCGGTGGCATGGTTGCCAAAGAGCAAGGTCAAAGTCTGATTGCAGACAGCGTCCAGGGTTTTCCGTTGCATCGATCGTCACGTATCGTAGATATATGAAGCGGTCTGCAAAGCGTGAGGAAAATCGAGGCGCTAAATAAGCTGATCGCCGCAGAGACCTTGCTTAAATATTCAAAAATTGTACTCAATGAGTCATGCAATGGCGCAAACCCGGACTGTTCGCTTGCTTAAAGGTTACATTCTTGAATCTTTCCAGGATTTGAATGGCCAAATGGGCTTCGCCTATTTTCGCGGGCTCGATTTTGCCTTCGAACTGCCGCGAACCGACAACCCAGTCATTATAGCGGCTATGAAGTCGGCTGTGATCCAGATCGAGGCCGAACCCTCCCATAAGAAAATCGTCGCCGATGGCAAAAAGCTGTTAGTTTTGCCGAGTCAGCAGCAGGTTTGGGTCAAAGCTGGGTCGCCTCATGCTGAGTTTGTGCTGCTGTTCCCGGATCGGCCTCTGCGGGAGAAGGCCTGGAGCTTTTACGATTTGGACGTTGACGATGCGGAGAAAATCTTTCGCATGACCCGCACTGTGGAACAAACTCAGTGGATTCGTGAACTCATCTTTCGCTATCATTTCGAACGATTCATCGCCCAAGCTCGGGACAATATCAATACTGCCTTTCTAGAAATGGAATTGGTCAAAGAGATTTTTTATTTCTTCAGTGAAAAGTCCCTGACCAAGAGTGGTCGGCCTCACTTCTATCAACTCAGCGAGATTTTGCAGAAGACCATCGCCTATATGGAATGTCACCTGAGCGAAGAGCTAGACCTCGAACGTCTCGCTTACCTTGCTAACACCTCTAAGTCGACTTTGGTGCGCGCATTCAGCAAAGAGCTGGGCACCACTCCGGCCAAGTTTTTATGGAACCATCGCTTGGAAGAAGCTAAAGCCTTGCTGGAAACTCGGCAGTTTTCGGTCAATGCCGTTTCCGAATTGGTGGGTTTCATGAATGCTGGTTCGTTCACCCGGGCTTACAAAAGGGCCTATGGCCAGACGCCCAAGGAATCAGCCGATGGCACTTGGGAAGGCGCGCAAAACGAGTCGAAAAAACGGGATGAGCCGGATGAAGCTTAGCAATCTGTACCGGCTCAAAAAGTAAAGCAGACAGCGAGTGGATCGAAATACATCTGGCCCACCTGGTCGCCACGCAGAAATGCAGAGACATATTTCACTGAAGGGCGGTACCAGTGGTAGCGCCACCCGGCAGCGAGTTCAAAGCGCCAGGCGAGGCGATCATTCTTATAAACTTGGCTATCAGCCTGCCTTATCAAACGCATTTCTAGACCGAGCTTGGATGTTTCACTCAAATTAAAGATATGGTTTTGATTGATGTAGAGATCTGTCATAAATTTATTTCGGAAGATTCCGACGTTCAACAGTGCTTCCTTCTTCATGCCCCAAAACTCACGGGTGCCATCGATCAGCCCAAATTCGACGCCGGCGCTGAGCTGAGGACCTTCGGGTTGATTATCGTAGTCCAGTCCGGATAAAGGCGAGCCAATCAGCTTATGAAAATTGCGGTGAACCTGCTTGCCACCGTGATCGCCAACTTCCCCATAACCAAGGCTGAATTGAAAGCGTGTGGTCTCGCCTCCCAAGGGAATGAGTGTGGCCCAGGTTTCCTGGATTTCCATCCAATCGGCATAGCGACCCACGGGGTTGGTCATAGTTTTCTCACCGAATTTTTCTTTAAAACTAGGCGTGATGAGCAGCCAATGCGTGCGTGATTCAAGTGAGCTGTCACTCCATGACTTTAAATATCCAATCTGGGTGGCTCCGGAAAGTTGCTTGTCGGTGTGGCCGAAGACATCGTTATAGAATGGTCGCAGGAAGAGTCCTCGATCAAAGAGATAGAGACTGCCAGTTTCTCCAATGGCACCTGGAGCGTTGGCACTTTTGAAGGAGCTTTGGGCCCAAGCCGCCGAACTCAGCGATAGACTCATAATAAAAACCAAGACCTGAATCATGTGTTCCTCAACAGAGTGGGGGGCAAGACTTCGAGCCGCTGGTCCTATAGCAGTTTTCATTCCACCCATTGCGTTCTGTAACTAATTGTAATTTCTATGATTTATGAGGCGCAGCTGTAGATAGATTGGACGGGGAAGGTCTGCAAAGTTGCGAAAGTGACAAGAGAAAAGTCGTGTCTACTCATCGAGCTGAAATCGTGACAAGAGTCACTTTAAATCTAAAAGCGAAAAAATCTTGATTCATGTCATCAAGCATTTTTTGAGCTCCGCCGTCCTAGAATTGCCTTGGCCCACTTTGATCGCATTCCCGTGAAGTTCTCATCGTACCCATACATCCCCTTATCGAGGGATGTGACATCCTCATCATGATTGTGTCGGGTAAGATCCAACGCTTTTGTGAGTGTCAGACTTTAGGCAGGCAGTATAATTCTCCAGC
This sequence comes from Oligoflexus sp., assembly GCA_041736645.1. Lineage (GTDB taxonomy): Bacteria > Bdellovibrionota_B > Oligoflexia > Oligoflexales > Oligoflexaceae > Oligoflexus. The sequence continues at coordinate 8,727 of JBGSTF010000192.1, forward strand.
TCAGGCTTCGATCACCAGAGTCCAATCTGCTAATTTCTGTATTATTTTTTCTTATAGTTTTGACTGAAGCCATTATATTGACGAACAGCAGAAATTTTTCAAGAGATATGCATTCAGTCTTGTCTCACAACAATCAATAGTATAGAACCCCCTGCTACATGCTTTGGTGTGTTGCTATGGGAGCTTACTAGGCCGCATCTCGCGAATATTTGCTGGCATACAAAGAATCCTGCAACGCTGTTTCTGCTAGCTGTGCCGTGTGCATAGTGGCCACTTGATTGCTCCAGACACAATGAGTTCTGGCGTACATAATTTACCAAACTGTAGCCAATATATAGCTACGGTTGCCTACACAAAAAGGATCGCACCTTTGATGAGCTTCTTTAGATTAGTATTGCCGCTTGTTCTTTTCGCTTCTCCATCAGCTTGGGCGCAAAGTAGCTCGTATCGCTGGGACGACATCTCGCTGAAGTGCGAGCAAGTTAGCGATGGAAAGCTTGTCAATAATTTCTACTGTGGTAAAGACGCGCGATTGATCAGTATCTATAATTCAAGCTGCAGCGTCTCTGTCAACGGGGTCTATCAGCCGGGCTTCGATATGTCGCGCGGGGAGGGAGAATGCCCCCCCAAGAAAATGATATGGAATGAGCAGGAGAAGAGCTGTGTTGATGCCTATTACAATTTCCTCGGCGCACCCAATGCCGACTGCGGTCAAGCTGCCCGCCAGCTGATCTTGCGTTCTGGCTTCTGTATGGTGACAGTGGACGGCTTTTATCAAAAGTTCTTAGACCCCGGCGAAGAAGACTGTCCGGTGGCGAATGCCAGCAGCGCGGTGTTTCAAAACAAGCTGCCAGATGGCTATAAATTTCAAAAAATTGATTTCAATTACGACAAGTCGCAATGTGGAGAGCTCGCTTTCAAGCTGGATGGCAACAGCGACTGCAGCGTCGAATTTCTTGATTTTTCCCTGGATTCCAGTTCGCAAAGCTCTCGCGTCTGTGATCTTGAATTGGTTGTCCATCTCCCGAAAGGCTTGCGCATGAAGCCTTCCAAGTTCTCGGTCGAAGGCGATTATCAACAGGGACCCGGCGGCGCGGTCCTGGCCAAGGGTGCCTATGGAATGGCCCAGCAGAATCAAACCTACGTCACTGGACTGTTCTCATCCCGAGCTGGAAAAACCGATACTTTTCTGCTTCAGGCGGATGAAGTGCGCAGTGATTCCAGCTCGTCTTGTGGTGGTAAGGCCGTATTTCGGGGACGCTTTGAACTTCATGCCTTCAAGAGTTTCAGCAGTTCTTTGGCTTCTCTGATCACCCTGGATCGTATCGAGCAAGGCAAACAAGTATCCATCTGGGGCTGGGACTATCAGACTTGCCAAGATGATGAGACCAAACCCACGCTTGGAGCTAGCGGTCGACCCTACTGCGGAGCCAATTATTTTGGCTGCGTTTTCCCCTGTGCAGGTAAAGCTTGTGCAAAGTCTGATAAAGATTTCAAACAAGAGTGCGAAATAGGCTCTGACTCGACGGCGACTTTTGCTGCTGCTCCTTCCAACTCCTGTCTCGGCGCCAGTCGTTACCCATACTGCCCCACAAAATATTATGGGACTGTGTTTGGATGCAACGGCTATCGCTGTGCAAAGTCAGATCCGCAGTTTAAGAATATCTGCCAAATTATCTAAAATAAGAGCATCCTATGCGAGCTATTTTGATTTACTTGTGTCTGTCTGTCGCTGGCCTTGCCGGAGCGGCCGAGCAGCTGTCCAACCAGCAGTGGGTCAAACGCTGGAATGAATTAGCCATTCAAAGTATTAGGGACAATAAGATTTCACCTCCGCTCGCTTCGCAGTATCTCGCTGCGATGCACGTGGGTATGTTTGAAATTAGCAATCTCTACGACGAACGCTACGAGAGCTTGCTTCATCCGCCAGGACTGGGCTCCTATAAAAATGAGCATTGGCAGCGCCTTCACGTCGGCTATATGGCTCGAGACATCTTAGCTTTATTCGGCAGCCAGCAGTCTTTGGGCGATGCCAAGCAAGTTCTGGCCGATGAACTCGCCCAGCTTGACAATGCGGAAAGCAGGGATCTTACGGTGCTCCAGGAAAACACCCAAGAGCTTGCCGAACTCATCAAGACAGTTTATCTGCAAAGCCCATCGTCGCGGCAGGATCACCAAAATTCGGAGACCGGACATTGGCAAAGCACGGCACCGGATAATAAACCCTTTCTCTTGCCAAGCTGGGGTCTGCAAAAAACTTGGTGGGTCAGCTCAGCCGAACTCGTAGCGGCTCGACCC
>JBGSTF010000317.1:0-27476 GCA_041736645.1 Oligoflexus sp.
GGCACATAACATGAGCAACAAGGATCTCTTCTCCTCGCATGCAAAGTTTTACCAACAATATCGTCCAACCTATCCTCAACAGCTGTTTGCATGGCTCGCCAATGCTTGCACCCGACACAACACTGTGTGGGATTGTGCAAGTGGTAATGGACAAGCCGCTGTACCTTTAGCTCAATATTTTTCTCAAGTATTGGCTACCGATCTGAGCTCCGAACAACTTGCGCAAGCTCCTATGCATCCTCACATTCAATATCGAGTTGCGCCTGCAGAGGTATCTGGTTTAGAAGATCATTCGGTCGATTTAGTGACTGTGGCTCAAGCTTTTCACTGGCTCAACCATCCACTTTTTTTCAAAGAGCTCGCACGCGTTAGCCGACCCTCAGCAGTATTTGCCGTATGGTGCTATGCTTTGAATCATGTTACGCCTCAGATAGACTCCGTGATGCACGAACTCTATGAAGGCATTCTAGGCCCCTACTGGGAACCTGAGCGCCGAATGGTGGAGGATGGTTACGCGAAAATAGAAGTCCCGTTTGCCGAAATGAAAGCACCTCGTTTTTCTATGGAAACGACTTGGACCTTGGAACAATATCAGGGATACCTAAGAACATGGTCATCATGCCGGAAATACATGCAGGTGCAGGGGCATGATCCGGTCGATTTAATTCAAGAAAAGCTAGTCAAAGCTTGGGGTGATGGGGAACGATCAAGAACTGTCAATTTTCCCTTATCGTTCAGGGTTTTTCGAATGCTCAAGGAGTGAGTCGCCTAAGCCTTCCCCTCACTCTCGATTCATTAATAGCAATCGAACTTAAAGAGTCATAATCCCTACTGGAGATGTATGGCTCTTTTCTTTGGTCCATAGTGAGCAGGTCATTTCGTGATAAAATAGAAAGCTGCAACAATTGGATCGATCAAATCTCTCCGAGCGAAATTTTTCGAGAGGGTTTTGGTGACAAGTGTACGTCTTGGCATTCGTGAAAATATCGGACAGTTTCTCTTCTTGTCCTCGTCAATGCCTTCGTGGGTGCTATGATAGGCTTGGAGCGGACGATTCTTCCCGCCATGGCGGAGCAAGAATTTCATTTAGTCGCGAAAACTGCAGTGCTTTCGTTTATCCTTGTATTCGGAATTCCTTTAAAATGATTTTTGGGGGTCAATGCTTGCATAGGCCTGCTCCTTTTCAAGTATGTTGTTCCTACCTGATGAGCTTTGCGGCACAGATCAAATAATTTTAGAATTCTTGGAGTTGTCGAGCGAAATGTAAGATTTGGAGCTATTTATCTGATCTTTCTATGTGAGACCCTACATCATGCCTTGATTTTTCCAGCACAGTCAGCACGCCTGGACCTACTTCAAGAGCGCTTGGATCAGCTCCCCTCATGCTCAGAGCTGGCAAATGCCAAAGGGGTGCTTCACAGACGGAAGCGCCCATTTTCCTCTACGAGTCTTGCTCTTGAATCTGAAGATTTTTCGCAAAATGCAACTCGGGGCGCCCTAGTTTCCGCTGCTGCCGCAGATAGGACCAGCCCCCCGTTGCCCACAAAGCCCAGACGACCAGAACAGGTTGAAAAAACAGCCGAATCAATCGAGCCTGATCGGTGTCCAGACCAAAGGCACTGATCCCGTTTACATACTGAGAAATGTTGCCAGGGAAAATCGCGATGAAAAACAGCGCCGCCGCGCAACCCACCAGCGCACCCATTCGCTTCTGGAAGCTGATGAGGCCCAATCCCAAAGCTATCTCAACCATTCCGGATAGGAGCACGACAAGGTCGGCGTTTAAAGGTACCCAGGGCGGAACCTGGGCTAAAAACTCAGTGCGAGACCAGGTCAAATGCCCGATTCCGGCCACAAGCAGGAACAAACCCATAATAATTTTCAATGTTTTCTTGGGGAGGCTTAACTTTAGATCCATCTGTGTTCTCCAACAAAAGGTATCCCTATCTATCGGATACTTTGTATACAAACTATAGACAAAAAAATAAGTTCTTGCAAGATGTTTGTATGCAAAGTAAAATTCCAGTCATGAGTGAAGACTTTTCTAAACTGAAAGATCAAATCTGCTATCGGCTCTACCTAGCGTCGAATGGTATCACTCGGCTTTATAAACCCCTCCTCGCCCCCCTTGGCCTCACTTATCCCCAATATATTCTTATGCTAAGCCTATGGGAGAAAGATCATGTTCCGATGGGACAGCTGGCAACCCAGACGTCTATGGATAAGGGGTTTTTGACGACTTTAGTGAAAAATCTACAGGAAAAGGCGCTGATCCAAATCTCCGCGGACAGCGATGATAGTCGCAAAAAAATCATCGACTTAACCAAAAAAGGCCAAAAGCTGCGGGAAAAGGCCAAGGATATCCCTAAAACTTTGTTTTGCTTGATTGGTGGAGACAAATCGAACCCATCGGAAGTGACTCTCCTCAAAGCGATGCTCGATGAACTCAATCAGGCGATCTCTAGGATCGAATAAAATTTCGCAGAAATCCTAAAGTTGCGCCCGGTCGGATTCCATAAGTCTTTCCGTTTTTTGCCAAGTTTTATCTGGAAAATTCTGAGGGCAGCACCAAGCAGTACCCACATATCCCATTTCACACTTGGTTTAATTTTTTGCGCGGAGCCCATGGGCCTCGTTGCTAGGTCGAGACTATTGCAGCCTCCTAGCACAAATCATCACAGAGAACTTTAAGATTCTTATTTCAACATAGTGTCGAGTGCCGCAGAAATCGATCTGAACCACATATCCCCGACTGTTTGAAGGCCGAGTGCACTGAAGTGGCAATCTACTTGGTTTGGTGAGACCAAGCGGCGGTAGCTGTCGTCCTTTAAAACATCGGTATCTGGACCAGGATAGACAGAGGCAAGATCCCAAAGTCTCGCCTGCGCGTCTCGAACAGCAGCAGATTCACCCCAGCTGCCGTTATTGACTTGTGGGTAGATTCCATCCTTACACCAAGATGCTTGTGCCACAAACCAGGGGATGGATGCTCGCCCTAGATCGGTTTCAAGTTGTTTCATAATATTCAGCAATCGACTGTAATACTGACTTGACGTTGTGGGTGGCACGGTCACGGTATCATTCTCTCCTTGATGCCAAAGAACAGCTCTAAAGCCATTTTTGCCAAGGAACACTGCCCGATTCCGAAGATGGGTATAAAGGGAGGGAGGCGCTCCATTAGCTGAAAAGGGATTAGTGGCGTTGGGCAACCAATGGGCGACTTCAGTCCCGCTATGTCCCGTTGAGGCAAAGGCTATGGGCACTTGATATTTCTGCGCGAGCAGATCCCCGGCCTTTGGCCACATGCTTCCATTCAAGCAATAGGGAATGTATTCATCCGCTGTGCCGATCTGTGGATCTTGAGCGATTTTCCAAAGCTTGCCATTGGTTGATACGACTAAACCTGAAGTCGTTGATTGAGCGGGAGCTCCGCAGTTGGTGCTATTGGACTGACCGGACACCAAAAAAACTTCGCCGATACCAACTTTATCCGTCAATGTCCTTGCTTGAACTTTCCTATTTTCATCGTAGGCGATGATTTCCATTGTGTACCAACCGCCTGCAGGTGCTTTCACAGTGAAAGATTTATCGGCAGTGAGGCCACCGCCCAGCTCAAAAACCGTCCAATCAGCAGCAAGCGGGACCTTGTCCTTTAGCAGGCGAGCCCGTAAAAATCTAACTTTGCTTAACCCCTCCTTGACGGTGAAGGTCAGCTCACCTTCCTTTGCCGTTTGTCTTTGAAAAACTTGCAAGGGCATAGGTTTGCTTAGGGTAAAGGTCGAGGGCAAGACGACTCCATTCTGGTAATCTTCAAAGGGTATGACCGGAATCGGAGGGGCATTGGTCTTGCCTGTCGGCGTGCCATTGGTCTTGTCTGCCGGCGATTCATTCGTCGTTCCTTGGCCCTTGCTGCTGTCTGCTGCTTCCTCTTTGGATTGATTGCTTGATGTTTCTCTTTGAGTTCTTGGGGGATCTCTATAGCTCGAAGTAAACGAGTTATACTTACAACTAAGCAAGGGCTGCGAAAGCAGTCCTATAATGAAAAAGATTCGAAGCATAAGATCTATATCCTTTATGCTGTTAGAATTGCCTAATCTGAAGATTAACTCTCATACCAGGATATCATATCGGTTGGCATTTTGGACGAAAGCCCTGTACTGGAGATTGATGGGGCCAGCTTAAACTCTTTGACCAGCGTGTGCAATATTTTTGACTTTTTCACTTTTAGATCGACTCGAACAAAGATTGTGGTTCTGTGAAGGATTGAAGGCAGCGGCAGAATATTTTCACTAGCAAACTCTCTCCGCTGGTCTAAAGCATAGGGTCCACTTCAGTCGTTGGATTGCCTGCTCCCATATGAAGAGTCAACGATTCTTTTCTAAGTCCATCCAGATTCTCGGACATTTGTCCTAAAGTTTGGACATTCTGCTAGGGTAAATGCACTAAACTCCCGTAATTACGCTTGGCACTCCTATTGCAATGAGAAGCAAAGTCTACGATTCGTGAAATTGAATTATCATTAAAGAGGAAACTTAAGCAGGTCGAGTATCAGAAAAACATTTTCTAAGATCGCAATGAATTTTGGCCTAGCAGCTTCAGTCCTTGCCTCGTCCCATTCAGCATTTGCTTCAGATTGGGGAAGTTGTAAAAACAACGGTTGCGTCAATCTTGGAAATGATCGCACCGCCCGAAGCTATTCCGCAGTTCTCTGGAATATTCCCTGGGGTGAAAGTTGGGAAAATGCATGTAGCAACAAAGATGCGTGGGTAGCAGATCAATACTTTTCTCATCCCACTGTCTGTGCCAAAGCCAGTGCAGCAAGTGCAATTGGATCTATTGGCGGCTTATTTTCAGTGGCTGGACTGGTATTTCCCCCAGCAGGAGTCGCAGAGGACAATTGCCAAGATAGCCCCTCGGATTGGTGATTAATGACCTCACGCGGAAGCCGAGCGAAACCTTAACTCGGCCCCTCGATGAACGGCTCTAGTTTAGAGTTGCGTTGACAGGTTCCCTCGGAAGTAATTTCCTAGCCATCCGTGTCGCTCAGTTGAGCCTCGGATATAGATCCCGATTAATTTACGGCCATTGTAAAGGCAAATGGCATCAAGATCAGAATGGACGGCGAGGAGCGAGCAATCGACGATGTCTTCACAGAACGCCTGTGGAAAAGCCACAATTACGAGAACATCGAATACATTGGTCAAGATTTTTCTTAAGCTGCTCTCAAGCCCCTGTCCATGTCGCCCTCGATGAAAGACCCAGGCTTTACAAGAGTAGCTCCCTATGCCATCACTAGAAAGGGAGAGCGTTCATGGTCTGCGCATATCGGCTCAACCTGACCTATGGCTCGTTATCAGCCAAAAGATTCAAGAGCCATCAACCCCTCTACAAATAGAGAGTCGTCATGCTATCGATTAAGCAGCTCAACAAAACCTATGCCAATGGCGTACATGCACTGAACGATGTCAGTCTGGAAATTCCAAATGGGTTGTTCGGACTTTTAGGTCCCAACGGGGCGGGGAAATCATCCCTGATGCGAACTATTGCGACGTTGCAAGAGCCGGATAGCGGCCAGATTCACTTTAAAGGTTTGGACGTTTTGCAGGACAAAGAAGGCCTCCGTCGTCAATTGGGCTACCTGCCGCAGGATTTTGGTGTGTACCCCAAAGTCTGCGCCGAAGACCTCTTGCATCACTTTGCTGTTCTGAAAGGCATCGGCATCAAGTCGGAACGAAAAGAACAGGTCGAGAGTTTGCTGCGTCAAACTAATCTTTGGGAAGCGCGTAAAAGAGGACTGGGGACCTACTCCGGTGGAATGCGGCAGCGCTTCGGGATCGCTCAGGCTCTGCTAGGCTCGCCCAAACTCGTGATCGTCGATGAGCCCACAGCGGGCCTCGATCCTGACGAACGCAATCGCTTTTTGAATCTTTTAGCCGAGATTGGCGAGCAGGTGGTCGTCATACTCTCCACCCACATCGTCGAAGACGTAACCGATCTGTGTCCTCGTATGGCGATGATTTGCAAAGGCCAGGTCCTGATCCAAGGTGAACCTCAAGCGGCTATTGCTAGCCTCAAAAACAAAGTTTGGCGCAAAAGCATCCAAAAAGCGGCGCTCGCTGACTATCAAGGTCGCTTCAATGTGCTCTCAACACGCCTTGTCGCTGGCAAACCGCAAATCAATGTTTTCGCGGAAACACAGCCAGAAGAAGGCTTTACCATGGTAGAGCCTGATCTGGAAGACGTCTACTTCCTCCAGTTACGCAACTCGCAAGCAAGGCAAGCAGGTGCATCGCAAGGAGCCGTTCATGTGGTTTGAATTCTTCAAATTCGATCTGCGCTATCAATTACGCCAACCACTGCTGTGGGTTTCTGCCCTTGTTCTGGCGGCAATGGCCTTTGGTGCTTCCAGCACTGATGCCATCCAGGTTGGGGGCTCTATCGGCAATATCAACCGCAACGCTCCGGTCGTTATCGCTCAAATGCTTGGTTCCTTCAGTATCATTTCCATGTTTATCGTCACCATTTTCATCGCTGGCACTGTGCTCCGAGATTCCGATATCGGCATTTCCGATATGATTTTTTCCACGCCTATGCGGAAGCAGGACTATCTCATTGGTCGTTTTCTTGCGGGATTGCTGGCCTGTCTGACAATTTTTATCACGATTGCCTTGGGTATCATGATAGGACCTTACATGCCCTGGGTCGATAGCGCCAAGGTCGGCCCATTTTCGCTGCAGCCTTTTCTCTTTGGATTTGCCATCTTCGTTCTACCTAACCTACTTTTCATCGGTTCGTTTCTGATGCTTCTGGCAGCAACAACCCGCTCCATGATGCTGGTGTATGTGGGAGTTCTGGTGTTCTTCGTGCTCTGGGGTGTGGGCGGTGCTTTCACTCGAGACATCAGCAATGAATGGCTTGCCGTGCTCATTGATCCTTTCGGAACGCGAGCCTTTAGTCGAGCCACTCGCTACTTTTCCGCAGCAGAATCGAATGCCGGCCTGCCTTCCCTCAACGGCTTTATTCTTGCCAATCGAGCTCTTTGGACAACGGTCGCTTTGGGCTGTTTTGCAGCCACATTGATTCTTTTCAAACCTCAAAGAGCTGGTACAGCTCGCTCCTTGTTCGGTAGAAAGAATAAACCCCAAGCTTCAGATTCAGCGTCTTTGATTCGCGCTCAAGCGCGACCTTACGCAGTGTCTAGCAAGGCGGCCAGTCCTATACTTCAATGCTGGAAGATTTTTTGCTTCGATGCCATAGGCGTTTTCAAAAGCGTACCTTTTCTCGTGATGATGCTGTTCGCTATACTCAATTTTGTTGCCAGTGTGAGTATGGGTGGGCGCCTCTATGGAACTGACGTCTATCCAGTGACTCGTTTGATGCTTGAGAATCTTACGGGGAGCTTCAATTTCATGCTCATCATCATCGTGACGTTTTATGCCGGTGAGCTCATCTTTAAAGAACGACAGGCCAAAATCGCTGACGTTATCGATGCGATGCCGATCCCGAATTGGGCTCCCTTGGTCGCCAAGTCCATGGCCTTGGTAGGAGTTGTTCTAGCCTTCCTTTCAGCCGGCATTCTCGCAGCCATCTGCTTCCAACTGATCCGTGGCGGTGCTCCCGTCGAGCTGGGTCTTTATTTGAAAGGGAGTTTGATTGGGGCCGTACCTTTTATATTGATGGGACTCTGTGCTCTTGTGCTGCAGGTCTTCACCAACAATAAGTTCATCGGCTATCTGCTGATGATACTGCTCATGGTCTCGCAGATCGTCATGAGCATCTTGCATTACGACCATAATCTCTATAGCTTTCCCGGAACACCATCAATTCCCTACTCCGACATGAATGGCTTTGGCCATTTTGTTAAAGGTTGGAGTTTCTTCGTCCTCTACTGGAGCTTTTTCAGCTTCATCTTGCTTGTCCTGGCTCAAGCCTTCTGGGTCCGTGGATTATCTCAAGAATGGCGCGTTCGCTGGCGACTGGCTCTCACTCAACTCAAAGGCCCTTCCGGACTGTTGCTTTCGCTCAGTCTCATCGGCTTTGTCGGTACTGGGGCTTGGATTTTTTACAACACCAATGTGCTCAATCACTATCTACCGAGCAACAAGACTTTGGATCGGCAGGCGCTCTATGAAAAGCAATATCGTCAGTATAAGGACCTTCCGCACCCCAAGATCACCGATATAAGAGCCGACGTTGATATTTTTCCAGAATCTCGACAGGTCAGTATCAAGGGTCACTATGTCTTGCAGAATAAATCTGCCGATGTTCAGGACATCCTTCGTCTTCAGGTGGATCCAGATATCGAAACGATTTGGCTCAATCTGCCCTCTCATAAGGTGGTTCTCGACGACCAGACCTTTGGTTTTAAGATCATTCAATTGACTCAAGCGCTAGCTCCTCAAGGTCGGCTGGAGTTAGATTTTACGGTCAATATCAAACGGCTTGGCTTCACCAATTCCGGAGCTACCGACAGCATCAATCTCAATGGAACATTTTTCAATAACGGAGCTTTTTTTCCCCATTTTGGTTATAACTCCGGGGTTGAAATTCAGGATCGTTCCGAACGTCGCAAACGTGGCCTGGGTGAACCTGAACGAATGCCAAAACTCGAAGATGAGGCTGCTCGAGCCTTCAATACCTTTGGCAGTGAAGCGGATTGGATCAATTTTGAAACAACGATCTCAACCAGTCAGGATCAGATCGCCATTGCTCCCGGCTATCTGCAAAAAACCTGGGAGGATCAGGGTCGCCGCTACTTCCACTACAAGATGGACAAACCCATTCTCAACTTCTTTGCTTATCTTTCCGCTCGCTGGGAGGTGAAGAAAGGCGATTGGAAGGGGCTGCCCATTGAAATTTATTATGATAAAAAGCACGCTTACAACGTCGATCGCATGATCTACGGCACCCAAAAATCTCTCGATTACTATTCTTCCCAATTTACGCCCTACCAGTTTCAGCAGGTGAGAATTCTAGAATTTCCCAGCTACCAATCCTTTGCCCAGTCCTTCGCCAACACCATTCCATATTCGGAAGGCATCGGATTCATTGCTGATTTAAGGGATACGGAGGACGTTGACTACGTGTTCTACGTCACCGCCCATGAAATGGCTCATCAATGGTGGGGACACCAAATCGCTGGGGCCGGCGTTCAGGGCTCGACCATGTTGATCGAATCGCTCGCTCAGTACTCGGCGATGATGGTGATGGAAAAAGAATATGGCCGTGACAAGATGCGGCGCTTTTTGCGATATGAATTGGATCGTTACCTGCGTGATAGGGGTAGCGAACAGATTGAAGAGCAGCCCCTCTTTCGAGTTGAGAATCAGCAGTATATCCACTATCGTAAGGGCAGTTTGGTGTTCTATCGCTTGCGCGATGAAATCGGCGAAGAACCTCTCAATCGCGCCCTCAAGCGCTACCTGCAGGATAAAGCCTTTGAAGAAGCACCTTATACTACAAGCAAGGATCTGCTGAGTTATATCAGAGCCGAGGCTCCTGCCGACAAACAAGGGCTCATTACTGACCTTTTTGAAAAAATTGTGTTCTATGATAATCGAGTCACGGACGCCACAGCCAAGCAACGGCCTGATGGGCAGTGGGACATCACGATGAAGATCCATTTAGCTAAACTGGAAGCTGATAGTAAAGGCACAGAATCTCCGAGGCTTTATGATGAGCCGATCGAGATTGCAGTGTTTGCCCGAGTCCCTGGCGCCAAAGAAAAAGATGAGCGGGTCCTTTGGTCAGAAAAGAGACAGCAGCCTGGAGGCGACTCCATCGTGACCCTGACAGTGAAAGAAAAACCTTTTGAGCTTGGAGTTGATCCTTATAACAAGATGATCGACCGGGTTTCGAGCGATAATCGCAAGGAAATCAGTATAGAATAGACTGCCTTGATTCGGCTTGCGTTCGGAGCCAGCACATGTCTGGTTCCGGACGCCGTTGGATCCAGCTATCGGAAAGCCTTGCCGCGCAATAGCAGTCATTTCGACTTATCGAAAGTATGGCAAAGTCCCCTGGGGTATGAGATTTCGAATCTCCAATCATTTCAGTTAGATGATCAGCCCCTGACAGGACCTAGAATCGATCAATTGCCCGACTCTTCCCTTTATCAAGTGAGATGAGAAAAGTGAAAAAATTCAGAAACCTAAGTGTAACGTTGTGTCTCGGCTTACAGCTTATCGCTTGTGGTGGTTCCTCATCAAAAAAGGGCAATAGCCGGCCGGCTCCCCCACAGGACAACACAGGTCTGATCGACACCACGACACCTGCCAATGTCGATCTTATCGATCATATGGTCTTCGATCGTTTGGTCTCTGCTACCAATCAAAATAACCTACGTAAAGATTTAGCTCGCATCGAACGCTTTGATTTGGACACGGGCACCAGCAACGACCAAGCTCTGCAAAATCTCATCAATAGTACGGATCTTAAGGCTGGTACCATGAGTGAATGGCTGAAGCAGCGTGTTCGTTTCATCATAAACGAAGACCTGTCCAAGTATCGCTTGGGTGCCGTCCGCGCCGACAGCAGGTCCTATGAAGTGTTTCGTCTGTCAGCAGATCAAACCGGCAACAGCGAGAACACTGCTGCCGCTATGATAGGCACTGCACTCTATGCCATCAGTAAGAAGATCAATGCGGAAATTCCCGAAGTCAACTATCTCATGATCAACATCAACAATAGCTGGGTCCACGCCAACACCCAAAGAAACGGGGTCATGCAGATCGGTCCTGCACTGTTTGATCCAAGGTTTCAACCCAATCCTTCCAACTTGGACGCTTACACAAACACAGCCATTCGAGTGGAAACTCTATTTCACGAAGCTCGTCATGCTGATGGTAACGCTGCGGCAGGCAGTCTTGGGTTCACTCATATCAACTGTCCAGCCGGAGCTGGCATTTCGAAAGAATTGGTCGGACAACCTGCTTGTGATAGCAATGCCAACGGCCCCTATACCCTCGGCTATCGCGTGCTCAAAGCCTATGCTGCAAAATGCGGCAGCCTTTGTTCCGTAAAAGATAAGTCCATGCTGGACACGTTCGCATTGGATAGCTTGACTCGCGTCGTAAACCAAGTGGGCGGCTCCTTGCCTGTTCTGGATGAAGCTCCTGAAGCGGGATTTGAAAAGATTGATATTTCGGCCTTTTCTCTGGCACCATCGACATTGAGATAATCGTCGATTCTGCATCTTTTGATTAAGGACGGATAGCCCATGCGAAAAGAAATAGTATTAGCTCTGGGACTTAGTTTGATGCTGGTAGGCGTGCTCGTGACTCAATCCAAACTGCGAGAATCAGTGAAAAGTGAGCCCGAACAATCCCTACCAAAATCGGACGAAACACCGACTGCTGCCGCAAGAAGCTCAACATTGACTGGCGAAGCGGATATCGCTGCCAATCGAGAAGTCGACCCGCAGGTGGAACAACCATCTGTCGTGATCGATGAGAGCACTTCGGTACCGGGACAAAAAGCCGAGTCGGCAAGAGCCCCATCGGCCCATACATCGATCCAAAGTAGTTTTCAATTGGCCCGGACGATCTTTCAACAGAAAGAAGCCATCGCCAAGTCCAGCGCCGAAGAACTTCACCGCACACCCAAGCAAACCGTGGCAGCGGCTGAACAACTCGGCAACATCGTCGAACTCGAAGAGAAGTATCCAGGCGAAGCCGCAAGCTTTCAAGACTTCTACATCGAATGTGCTCGAGATGAGAAAGTCATTACAGTCATACGCAGTCAGTGCCTGGACAGGTATGCAAAGCTGGCAAAACTTGACAAAGATCAACAAGGCCAGCTTTTGCGCCAGTTTCCACCGGAAATTGTGCGGCTTTTTGAAGCCCTCCAGTAGAAGAATTCGCGCTCGCCCACGCCAACCCAATATCCTTAAAGCTCGCCTCATTGACTCATGGATTGCTCGAGAAGGCAGAAATTTACTGGCTCAGATTCTAAACGCAACAGAACATGATATCATGTCGCTTGGTCAGGGGAATCATTCATCCCAAGAGGCCGCCTGGCAAGCTGGAAGCAACTGCTGACAGGGGAGACCGTTTATGGTGACCCCATCTAGAATAGTATTTTTAAACTGAATACCGCTCACGTCGCCGAAAAATGCGGCGTTCGTCAAATCACTATCTTCAAAGTAAACTCTGGATGGAACCTGATTCTCGACTCGACCTAAGTAAAACTTAGTGTCCTGCAGGCTGGAATTTCTGAAATATTGCTGATACATGGGGCCTCGAAATGTAGCCGCATCAGCTATAACTGCATTGAAATTACAAAATCGCATAACTCTGAAAAATTGAAAGGATGCGGCCTTTGCTGTGCCGTTGTCAAAGCTGCTGTGATCACAAACTTCCGCTTCGATGCTTTGCCCACTGAGGTCAAAATTAGAAAACTTTTTGGTCAAAGTTTGCTGACTCAAGCCCACCTGCTCTAAAGCAAGGCTGCCGAAAAAAACAGCTATCAAGCAGAATCGATTGAACACATTAAGCTCCATTGATTAGCCAACATGGCATTTCAGCACGATGAGAAGATATTGACTCCCGGCCTCTACAAAGTTCAGATACGCAGGACCAGAAAACATTGCACGATTTCGAATTTTTTGCAGCTAGGATGAGCGTTGGACTCTAAGCGCTCAACATTTATCTAGTCTTCATGATTGCAGGGAAGATAGCGCGTCAAAGTCTTACACATTGACGTAAGGACCTATACTATACTTTCCTCTCAGCGCAGCAGGCTTCGATGGCACGACAGTGACATTCATCATTGGCGGATGTGCTTTTGGCTATTCAAAAGTCTGGCATTTACTCAATGTTCATTGAACAGTTTCTGGTTCAATATTTTGGTCTTTTGAATGCCGAGTAGAAAGTCTTAGGGCTGTTTCATTTGCAAAGACTCGTCCTGAGTAATCGCGATGCTTCCGACTGAGAAAGCTTGATTCTGGCACGCACGGATCACTCGTAGCTGCAGCGATTTTTTTCGCCTTTAAGTCGTCGACACCTCCAATTCAAAATAGGTAGCAATATTTCGAGCAGCAGTCGATTTATGGCCAATTTCTCTGTGGAGATTGGCAAGACTTTAGTCAAGAGCTCAACTCAATCCGTTAGGAAGCTCAGTGCAAGCGAACGTTTCGAAGTTCAAAAGTCTTTGAGTGTTATGGTTATCGCTTCGAAAAAGCAAGATGCCCACAGCATTAGCCTGGAATCAGCCGAAGGAATCAACAAAGCTTACTCTATCGGCAGTTGCTCGATAGCAAGCAGGTTCCATGTCCTTGCGGTTCGAAACACTTGGTGGATGCCGACGTAAAACTTGGAATTAAGTCTTCGGAAATAGTGTTAATGGCTTCGGTATTTGCGGCGGAGAAGTAAGAGGCTCTGGTGCAAAACATTTAGAACCTCAGGACCCGATTACTGGCTCAGAATTTACAAACGCAACACAACTCGCCTATGCGCCATAATCAAAAGTTCACTATAGAAAAAAATTGACAAAAGTGCTGCAATTTCAATTTCAATTCCATACTATAATATTAATCATAGTTCATTGATCGAATACAAGTCACAGGAGTTCCTGATGAATTTGCTACGCGTTCCTGTTCCCCAATGTTGGTTATGGGCTACTTTGCTTCATTGGATTCCAAGCTATAGCGCCAGCGCTGAGGAGCTTTCTCTCAATAACCTAATCGAAATTGCACGCGTGACCATAGCAACCAAGACGGAACGCTCTATCGAAAGCGCCCCGAGTTCAGTGACAGTTATTACCCATGACGATATCAAGCGATACATGTGTCGGGATCTGGTCGATGTGTTGAATCTCGTTCCGGGCTTTAGCATTAGCAAAGATTTGGGATGGGACATGGCTTTGGCATCCCGCGGAATTTTTGCTTTTGAAGGACGTGCACTGTTCATGGTCAATGGCATGCAGGTGACGGGACTCTATTTTGGGAACTACATCCTTGGCAATGATATTCCAGTCCATATGATCGACAGAATCGAAGTCATTCGTGGCCCGGGTTCTGTTATCTATGGCGGTTCAGCGGAATTGGCGGTTATCAATGTCATCACCCGGTCCGATAAAAATACGGCCGGAACCCAGGTGTTTGCACGGTACGGACAATTGGAAAAGGATGCCGGGCATCGGGATATTGGTGTTCGCTATGATAGTGATCCGGCTAATGCCGATTTTAAATATTCTCTGTCTGCTTTTGCTGGGGATGCCGTCTGGTCCAACAAGGAATATCGATTCTTTGATTACGCTCCCGAACGCAACGCTGACAAGGACAAACAGAGCATTCGCGATGCATACACCACCATGGGTTCCCTGAACATCGGCAAAACTCAAGCCAAGTTTTATGCAAGAAAAAATACCACAGTGACGACTGAAGATAAGTATAGCGATACCGACGGCTATACCGAAAAATTAGGCAATTTCAAGCATGATGAACACAACTTTTACCTTGAACATGCTTTTCAGATAGGAGAAAATTTCAGCCTGACACCCTTTCTCGACTATCAATACAGCATGGAATGGCAGTACCCCAATGAATCGGTTCGGGCGATCACTAGGAACAAAGCAGGGCTCTCCGCGCTGTATCATTCCGACAGCATCGAGATTCTGACCGGAGCCGAATATTTCGTCGATGATGCCCGCATGATTCGGAACAAAAACGACCCCGATGACAGCATAAAAGGGTTTTATAAAAACCGCAATGATCCCATACTTCACGACAACCTGCAGATCGCCAGCCAAGCTCTTTACTCAGGTCTGACCTATTTTTGGAATAACTACAGCGCATCAGCCGGTATACGCTATGATTCCAATGAAGTTTATGGTCATGCAACCAGTCCACGACTTGGATTAACGGCAAGTATCGACAAATTCCATTCGAAACTCATCTACTCGGAAGCGTTCCGCGCGCCGACGACCGGCAATAACACCTATTCCTACTACGGTATCGACCCCGCCAAACCGTGGCGAGAAGATGTCATCCCCGAAACCGTCCAGGTCGCCGAGCTGGAATTGGGCTACAAGATAAGTCCCGCTTTTAAAATTGTTTCCAACGTCTACCAGCAGACTATCCGAAAGGTCATCGAATTCTACTACGACATCGATAACGATGATACTTACTCCCGGAACGGTGGAAAAATGGGGAGCCAGGGTATCGAACTTGAAAACTCCTATCTCAGCACCGATTTCGATGCGAAATTGAGCCTCTCTTACTCCAAACTCACTGACAAGACCGCCGTAACCTATATTGCCCGACATCGCGATGCGGTGATGGGAGTTCCTGATTCAAAAGCCTCCCTGCATCTCTCGCGTAAATTGACCCCTGCTCTACGGGCTAACGTGAATCAGCTCTTTGTAGGAAAAATCGCCACCATGGCCGTCAAAAATTGTGAAAGCGAAAGCGACACAACCTGCACCCACGATACGAAAGTGCAGAATGTGACTGATGTCGGAGTGCAGTATAACGAGCCGGGTTCGACTCTGGAATTAGCGCTCAATATCCAGGACGCCTTCAACCAAGGCCTGCTTGTTGCAACCGGGTACCTCGATAGCGGTGCTGATGATTTCAAATGGAAGGGGCGCGAAGTTTCGTTGAATACCAGCTATAAATTTTAAGACCGAATGTGGCAAACAGAGCGGTCTATTCGAGAGTTTTAAGCTCGGGATCGTTCTGGGTTGCCACAGGTAAATTCAAATCCTGAATCTTTTTCAAATTGATGACCCTGTCAGTCCCAAGAAGATAGTCAACGCCCAATTCTCCGGGGTCCGCGTGATCTTCGAGGAGTGAAAGAGTCATTTGTACCATCTGGTTGACGATGCCAGCATCACGCGGCGAAGCCGCATAAGAGCAGAAGTTCAACTTGGGATTGGCAAACTGCTGCAGACCGCACAGAAAGGGAATGGAGAATTTCCGGGCTCTCGCCAACCATAGATTGCCGAAGGTTTTGGAATTGATCAAGCCGTTGTCCCCGATAACCCAGACCGCATCAATTTTCTTACCAGAGACTTCATCTGACAGTCCTTTATCGATCGCTGCGATCAGCGATGCTTCATCACTCCCCATGGCTTCCACGTCTACGGCGATGAGGCCGATTTTCTCGAGCGAAAGCTGCCTCCTGGAATCCTCGATTTCCTGCTGAAAGACACTCTTTCGATAGAGAACGAGGACGTTTTCGAGAGGCTTTTTATAAATTTTACGGAAATGGGTGAGAAGTGTGTATCCAGGAACTTCGTAGGCCACGCCACAGAACTGGGGATCATCTTTAAGTTCTTTTTTCAAGTTAAGGCCCATGCCGGCGACGCCTTGCATCTTTGCTAGGTAGGTGTCCGCCTCTTTCCGCAGCTGCTTGGCTAGATGCAGGGCTTTATTGTCAAGAAGGATCAAACTCTTCGGTCTTTCAGCAAGGATGGCCGCACGCATTTTATCATAATTGTAATCACTATTGACGACGATTTCGTCTATGGAGTACTTACCCAGATCCCTCTTAAGCAAATCGTAAATGACGGAAAACTCCCGCTCCTGCGAGCGAAACACCAAAATATCAGATGCCAGGGCAAGAGGCTGCCTAAACAGAACGATCAACATGATAAACAGAAAATATCGCATAAGCTCGCCCTCATTTTCCTTCGAGACCTTTAATGCCATCAAAACCAAGAGCCTCCAAGGCATCCTTCCCAATCGCGAGGAAATCTTTCAGCCCCTTGGCCAACTCCCCTTTTTTGGTCAAATAACCTAGCTGCGGATAAGGAATTTCCAGAGTGGTCACCACCTTGTTTGGTTCGGCCACAAGGTCTCGCTTCACACTCTCCCACACCCAGGGAGAAATCATAATATAGTTGGAGTTTCCAAGGGCGAGCATCGGATAAAGATCCTGGCTGCGCGGAACAGGTTTGATACGCTTAAATTCCTTGCCATCTAGCAGGTCCTTCACCAGTACTTTTGCCTGCTGCCGGTCGATCTCCTCAACAAAACCAATAGAGCCCTCGCCAAGTCTCTTAATGTCCCAGTCTTTATCCATAGAAAATACCTGGTAGCGAAAGTGCATTTCACCTTTTCGTGTGAATTGCAACCCAGGACTATAGGCTTTGTCTTTGCTTGTTTTAAAATAGATTGACGGCAGGATAGCGATGTCAAAAGGCACTTTAGCAACTGCCAGCTCAAAATCTTTATATTGAGCGAACACGGTTATATCAAATTGGGAGAATATCTTATCTTTTTTCAAAGCCTTCTCAACGTCCAATGGATTACTTTCCGAGGCTAGGAAGACACCAAGGCTCTGTTTTCCCGCCAGTCCAATACTGGAAAAAAACAGGAGCAAGAGTGACAAAACACATATCTTCTGATGTTTCACTGCGCTGACTCCGCTTAGTCGTCAGATCGATAGAATACGTTGTTCCATCTTAACTCATCTGCATGGATTCATACCACCCTAAGCAGCAGCTTTATTTTCGGCGACGATCACCTTGTCCTGAGGCACACGAATGCTTAGGGTTAGACCCGCGGTAGGATTTGGGCTGATGTGCAGTTCCCCTCCGCGAACCATCGCATACTCATAGATAGCTGTCATGCCTACCCCACGCCCACTCGTACTGCTGAGATCGACTGCGGTGCTAAACCCTTCAGTCGCCAGGACCTTGGCGAGCACGGTGGGTTGGTTGACAGCTTCCTCAGGCAAGCCCATGCGAGTGAGAAGTTGATTAATTTTAGGATAGTTTATGCCAAAGCCGCTGTCGCTGATATCAATATGGACTAAGCCGTTGCTGACATAAGCATTCACTTCAAAACTTACGGTAGCGGGAACCCAAGCTTGCTCGCGGATTGGACGCATAAAGCCGTGATCAAGGGAATTCTGGAGGGCGTGCCGAATGATCTCGACTAGTTCCTCCAAACCCTGTGAATCCCACATGATGACTGCATCACGACAGATAATTTTTTGGACTGATAGACCCTCAGACCGAAATCGCTCGATAAGATTATCAAAGTCATTGTTCATAGCAGCCATCAGATGCCTGCATCTGTGCCTTTGGTCATCGAAATTGAGGACGTTCCTCACAATTTGCACAAAGCTATCAACTTCGTTGCGCAATACCTGCAGTTCTTTCTTCAGCCAAGCCTCATTCATTTGTCCCAAGTTCATCTGGCCTTTTATCCGGGATTCAAGCTCATGAACCATTTCGGATAAGCTGCGCAGGGAAAATGTGCGGAAATTCCCTTTTAGGGTATGGAGCTCAAGCAGAATTCTTGATAGATTCAACTGTGCGCCATCAAGAATCTCTTCCAGCTTTTTGCCAGCTTCAATGATCACCTGGCTTGATTTGTTCGGATTATGAAGGAGCTCTGATAGACGGGATGTCAGCGCACTCATTTTAGCTTCCTCGAGTCGGGCCTTTTCTTCGAGAGCCATCTGCGCCGTGAAGTCCTTTATACTGAGGAGAACTTTCTGAACCGTCCCTTCCTCATCGATGATAGGAGACCATTGCAAGTCATAGGTGACCTCGCCTCGCTCCTTGACACAATATTTGACCCTCTGCAGTAAGTGGCACTCATTAGCTTCCCAATTCAGACTGTTCATACCCAGAGACATACTTAAGGGTTGCAAGGCCAGACTTTTGACCTGCTCACTGGCCAAGGATGACTGAATAAATATGGAATCAAATTTCTCCTGTTCGACTTTTCGTTGAAAGTCCGGGAACAGCTTGGACGTGAATGCGGAATACTCCTTTTCTATAGACATATCCTGATCAATGATAACAATTCCGATTTCGACGTTATCCAGAATAAATTGAATTTTCTGCTTTTCTGTGGTGATCGCCCCCAAGGCATCCTGCAGCTCGGCCGTCCGAATTGTCACCAATTCTTGCAGATTTTCGGTGAATTCCTTGACCCGAACACGCATGGACTCGAAGGATTCGGCGAGCTTTCCAACTTCATCGCCTGACAAGACTTCGACTTGCCGACTGTACTGACCATGAGCAATCTCCTTGGCAGCTATCGCCAAATGTTCTATAGGCTCGATGAGTTTGTTGGCAAAAAACCTGGAAATCATAAAAGCGACGCCGGCAATAAATAAACAGATGAGCGTCATGATAGAAATCGTTTGCCCACGAATACCAGACATCGTCAGTCGCACGTTCTCCGCATTCGCCTGATCCAGGGCGATTTGAATTTGTATTTTTTCTTTAAGATTCGCTTCCTCTGTTGCGAGGTCACGCACCAGTTGATCCAACGATATTACATAGCGCAGGTAAGCAACGGGATCTCCCGATTGCTTATATTCTGCGACAGTCGCATACGTTCCGTCGAGTATCGGCGTCACAACTTCAAGCACCGGCACATTCACCGACTTGCCTGCTTCATTTTTTTGGACCATACTTGACCGCTGTACGCGACGTTGCTCGATATTGCCGATGCTGTCCATGGCGGGATCACCGACCCATATCGCCTTGCCTTCAACGGTAGCTTTCCAGGCGGCTCGTTTGGGATCATACACGGCACCTAAATCTAGACCTTTGGGATATTCTCGGGAAAAATAGCTCCATGCTCGAGCGCGCCCATCTTCAACCACAAAAAAACTCGCAAGGGCAAGTTCTTTATCAAACTCAAATGTCTTCGCTATATAATCAGTGACTCCCGAGTACGAATTGCTGGTGTAGGAGATTTTTAAAACCATTGCATCCTTATCAAGCAGGGTCTCGCCTTTTTTTCGAGCGTTGCTCTCATAAAGCTTGAGGAACCGATCCTTAACTCTTTCCGATTCCTCTTTCATTTGCTGACTCTGTTCCAACGAGGCCTCATTCAGCAATAATTCAAATTTGCGGCTGAGCTTATCAAAACTATAAATACTGACAATCACTACCGTAATAAACACGGAAAACATGGATCCCAAAGTCAGTAATTTTAGCTTACTTCTGATTGTTTTCATGAAATGCTCGCTTCTGCTTTCACCAAAAACCCTCGAATGACTGCCGTGCATCTTTTTACCCAAGCAGCAAGCTCAGGCCCACCTTATCCATCGGCACCTATGGAGATAAGTTAAGCGATAGCCTTGAGTATTCCCGTCTTATACCGAAATTGTCATGCACTCTTGCGGACGTTAATACGAGACAATATGCGCCAAGCATTGCCTTTAACAACATCCCCTAGAGCGCTTGAATTAACTGGTGAAGGTTGCCAGGATATGTTTTGGCCATATTTTCTGAGCAAATGATTCATCATCAAAGCTTTGGTCTTGATGTTGCTTTCACGAGTATTGAAAATTATGGAAAGCGAAATCGACACTGAATGGGCACCATTTTCAACATGATGGGGAGCCACGAAGGGAATATGAAGCACCTCACCAGGCCCAAAATCAAAGCATTGGGCGTGGGATCCCATCTCCTCGGAATAGACAGGTCGTACTCCAGCTCTTGAAACGAATCCCTCAAGTGTTTCAGCGCTGCAAAATCGTTCATCCCAAGCGGGGTAGAGAAAAACTTTTTTGGTTCCTTGCAGCTGTAACAATAGAGTGGAGTATCGGTCGATATGAAATGGGGTGATACTCTTTGGGGAAGCGATGAACAAATAGAGCATGGGTTCAATAGCATGTGTACCAAGACCCTGAGCTTTCATGACTTGCTCCACATCTGAGCGGAGGCTGTTGAATATATCGCGAAAGCTGGGGTCGACTTCGGGACTGCGCACCATGATATAGGCATTCGATTGCAGCAAGTTCGAAAGAGCTTCCTCAAGACTAAATCGATTCTTCTTGTCCAAATGGGCTCGATCAAAATTGTCGGTTTTCTGCAGAGCTCCGCTGCTAAAAAATACCTGATCGGAAGGCAAGTTTGGAAGTACCTTTTGGAGATTGGCGATCGACAACGCAGGGTGGTCACCAAGCTTATGCCTGGCTTTGAAGGGTTCTCGATCAAGATGTTGCTGAGACGAAAATCCGTCAAAGCATTGGGGTTGAAATTTCTTGCTCATAGCTTTCTGCCCTTTCTTTAACTCAGAGGCAGTATCGGTTCTGAAGGGAAAGGGTGTGAAACTTTTTTAGGATACGCCCGATTACCTATTAGAAAGAAACTTGAGTCGGCTTGGAACTCTATAAAAATGGGTAATAATGTATGTATGAACAAGGACCTAAAGCGAGCTCAAAGGGCTCTGCTGCAGCTAGCAAAGGCCATGATATCATGGAATATTTTCCGAAGTGAGAGGGCCCATGCTTTTTGATAGGAAAGGACACTGCAAAGATAACGATTGGTGGCTTAGAGTCGATGAGAATAATTCGAAAGCGGCAAGTCAAACCAGAGGGTTTGCGGACACAACAAAATCAAAGATAGTGACATGGCGCAAGGCCCCGAATGCACGGGAAAGTTCCTTCTGGACTCCTGTTTAGAAAAGAACAACCCCACTTTCTCGTTCAGCTCATTTTTGAGAACGATTATTGCTGGTTCTTCCTCAGGGGCCATTTTTGGTGTATTCAGGCCCCAAAGGAGACAGGCAAACGTGAGCCCTCATAAAATTTTGTTGACGTTGATCCTCGCACTTATCGGCTTTTGCTCAGTGTTATATGGCGCGGAATCTTCTCTGGATTCTTTGTTCTACGACCGTATCGATCACTTCCCGGCAGGCCGGCAGTTGAATTCCAACCAATCCAATCCCAGTTTGGACGAAGCCAGCTTTCGAGACTTGGTTTTGGAAGTTGTGAGCTCCTATCGTGGTCTCGCCGAGTATCATGGGGCGGAACTCAAGCTGCGCTTGCCTGTCGGCGCTCCCATTGCAAGCGGCTGCAGTCAACTTGATTCCGAGCAGCAGATCCTCCACTGCTCCTGGGAATCGGACTTCGCCAATGCTGATGCGGGCCGAAACCTCAAGGATAAAACCTGGTATATCGGCATTGGTGGGGGTCTCATGCACCTGCAGGGTATGACCGACGAGGGACTCACCCTTGTCACTTGCCATGAGATTGGCCATCTCTTCGGCGGGTTCCCTTTCGTGCATGAAGGCTTTACTGGTCTTTCCTTACCACTTTCTGCTGAAGGGCAGGCCGACTACTTTGCCTCTCAAGTATGCCTCAGGCGGATTTGGCAAAACCGAGACAATTCCCAAAGCCGCTCAGGATTGATTTACCGCGACCATATCGAGAAAGGTGCCGTCTCGCGTTGCGACCTCGCTTATCAGGATAAGCCCTCACGCGATCTCTGCTACAAATCCATTTATGCAGGCATGTCCTTTGTCTTGGCTCTGGTCGATCCCTACGAACCCCCGATGAACCCAAGCATAGAAACACCAGACACGACTGTTGCTGATTCCACTTTAGGCACCCATCCTCCTTCTCAATGTCGATTTGATAGTTTTATCGCTGCCGCACTTTGTCCCACGATCTTGAGTGGCTCTCCTTCTCCCCAATGGAGTCAGGATCCTGAATCGGTTTGGGTCACTGAGACGGTAATTCCAGGATATTTGCAGTCGCAGCCCGGAGGCATCGATGCCCGAGCCGAATCACTGGCTGTGACCTGTCGGGACAATTTTTTCCCCCAAGGTGCCAGACCTCTCTGCTGGTTCAACCCCGACGAGATAAGCGCAGGCGGCTGGATCGATGAATTGTAGTCTCATCACAAGGCCAAACTTATGAGTCGACAGTTGCCTTGCTCCGCAATAGTCGTCATACTTGCACACAAGTTTTGAGCCCCTACGATGAGCAAAAACTGTAGAATCCCCAAACCTGGAAGGAGACCTCATGGCTGCCAAGAAAAAGTCCGCAAAGAAAGCCAACGTCAGCAAAAAAGCCAAGAAGACTAAAAAGAAGGTGAGCCCGATTCCCAAAGAGTATGGAACCGTGACAGCTTCGTTGAAGCAGGCTGATGCCAGTGCCACCCTGGATTTTTGCAAAAAGGCTTTTGGCGCCAAGGTCTTGTCAAAGCTCAATGGACCAGCCGGTAAAATTATGCATGCTCAGGTCTTGTTTGGTGATACCCTGGTTCATATAGCCGATGCTATGCAAGGTCCGGCCACACCGGGTGGACTCTTTCTGTATGTTCCCCATGTGGATAAAACTGTGGCCAAAGCCGTGAAAGCGGGAGCGACCATCGTTATGCCAGCCGAAAACACCTTCTGGGGCGATCGGTATGCAATCGTCACTGACCCTCAGGGCAACGTGTGGGAAATTGCCAGTCGATTTGAAATTGTCAAAGCCGACGAACTTAAAAAACGCACCAAAGCTGTGGTCAAGCAGATGACAGCTGAAGGCTGAAGATAGCTCATGGGTCAGGGGCCGCTCTGCACAGACGCTTCCTTGGACGATCAAAAGGGAGGATTCTGTGAAAAGAATAGCGATCATGGGTGATGTTCATGGCTGTATTGATGAGCTTACCGAGCTGCTGGATCGGCTTGAGCAGGAACATGTGACCGATATTTTTCATCTGGGCGATCTGGTGGACCGGGGCCCAGACTCTGGGGCTGTTGTCAGCCAACTCCGCGAGCGGGGAATTTTCGGAGTCATGGGCAACCACGAATCCAAAATCCTCGATCAGATGAAAAAACTGAAAACCAATCGCTTGAGTGAAGATGCTGCTCGCACCATCACCTCACTTTCAACAAGTCCTAAGAATAGAGATTACCTCGCTGCGTTGCCCCTCCTGCATGTCATCGATCACATTCTGGATCGACCGGTTGTTCTCGTCCACGGCGGACTTTGGCCAAATCTGCCTCTTTGGAAACAACCTTCTGCTGTTCTGTACGCTCAACTTATCAATCCGCGTAAGCCTGGGGATGTGGCTTGGTTCAATGACGCCGGGGCCTTGGCGCGAGGTCTTGTTCCTTGGACTTCCGAGTGGGACGGCACAGAGCTGGTTGTCTACGGCCACTCTGTCTATCGAGAGCCGACCCAGATTGGTTTAACTCTTGGCATTGATACCGGCTGTGTGTTTGGTGGATCTCTGACTGCCCTTATTTTGCCTGAATTTCAGTACATTTCTGTGCCGGCGCAAAGGCAGTATGTAGCCCGAGATAACTTGTATCGAGATGATTGACTCCGGTTGAATCATGATTCGTTCGGACGTCTAGAGAACACTCGTAGTCCTGGATCTCAGTAACCTTAACTTTTCAACAAATGATTTTTATCAGCTGATCGATTTTATTTTCCCAAAGCTCTCAAACTCTCTCAGTTCTGCGAGACTCCCCACTTGCCTGAAAAAACACCTAGCTTTTGTGTTTTCACTATCTCTTTTTCCATGACCCTGTAAAATGTTGAGAATTCATATTGAGTTCAGGCTGTTCAGCAATTGTTTATGGTTCACTCCAGGATCTTTTTGAGGAGTTTTTCATGCAGTACGGTATCCAGGATCGCCGCTCTATCGGGTTCGTCGTTTCCGGACTTTTCCTCTCTTTATGTGGCAGCCAGGCCTTTGCCGCTGGCTTCGCTATAAGAGCTCAGAGTGCCAGCTCAATCGGGACCGCCGGAGCTTCGGATGTGTCTGGAACCGCAGATATCACAGCTTTTTTCACCAACCCTGCGGCTTTGAGCGCCTTTAAAGGCAATCATCTCTCTGTGGGAGGCGCTTACATCATGCCTTCAGCTGAATTTAAAGATGGTGAACGCACAGTCGGCGCAACAGGGATACCAGCGGTGACTGATAGCGATAGCGAAAAGTCGAGCAATGATTTCAGCAACAATGCTTTTATACCAGCAATTTTTGGTACCCATGAAATCAATGATCAGGTGACAGCAGGCTGGTCTGTGACCGTTCCTTGGGCCACGAGCTCGGATTATGGCAAAGACTGGGTGGGGCGCTATCAAGGTACAAAAACCGAGCTTTCGGTGCTGAACATTGACGCCGCAGCCAGCTACAAACTCATGGATAATCTTAAGTTTGGATTCGGCGTCCAGATTCAACGAGGCACCGGCGAAATCGAAGGGGCGAGTAACTATGGAGCAGCCTATCACCAAGCTGTCGCCACAGCCGCAGCCAAACTGGTTCAGACCTATTTTACAGCTGCTGCGGCAGCGAAAGGGCCGAGCCCCACGGCCGAAGCCGTGACCGCTTTCCAGACCGCAAGCGCGGCCGTCACAGCGAATCCAATAGCAACGAAATTTAAAGATGCCGTCACCACAGCCATCGCTGGCAAAGCCGATGGGGAACTCCCCGGCATCATCGGCGCTACCCTAACCTCGGCGGCTGGCGCCCAAGTGATCGCCAATGAAGGTAAGGATGATGTTTACGCAACCTACTCCAGCGATCCAAGCATGGCCTTTGGTTTTACCTTCGGCGTGCTCTACACACCGATTGAAAATCTAGACCTCGGACTATCGTATCGTTCGGCGATCGTTCACAAGACCGAGGGTGACTATAAACTCACAGCCGAGTCGAGCGTAGCAGACACCTATATCAACAGCATTGGCACCGATCGAAAAGCCAAGCTTGATATTGCTGTCCCCGACATCATTGGCTTTGGTGCCACTTACAAAGATATACCGAACCTGCAATTGTTTGCCAGCGCCTCACTGACTCGCTGGTCTAAACTTCGCGATTTTAACGTTCGTCCAGACGGAGCCACGAACATTCTCGTGCTTCTGAATTGGGAAGACGTTTGGCACCTCGGGGTCGGGGCCGCTTACAAAATCGATTCGACTTACACTGTTCGAGCCGGTCTTGCCAGCGACAATTCGCCAACCACAGATGATTTGCGATCACCACGCAGTCCCGATGACAATCGCAAACTGATTTCCTTGGGCGGACGCTACGACGCGGAAACTTGGAGCGTCGATCTCGGTCTTTTGCGTGCTCAATTCCGAGATCCAAAGATGCAGTTGAAAAACGATGGCTATCCAGAGGCCGATGGACGCGGTGATCTTAAAGGATCGTACACCGTGTCTGCCAATACCTTCATGGCTCAGTATAACCATACGCTTTGAATGTTCCGCATAGGACGGCCATTCTCTTAGTAGGTGGCCGCATACTCCCACCTTACGCTCTGAGAACGAACTGAAAAATCAAGTTCATCTGGTGCAGGTCAGCCAGTGAAAAAATGAGCTGCTGGAAAATGTCCGCAGCATCTTTGAATCGTCACACCCCAAGAAGACCAACGACGACGAAATTCAATCCGTAGCACAGGGAAACCCAAAAAAACAATGACCAAACGTCAAAACCCAGCGGCAAAATTCTGCGAGTCATTGCTCCTGATCAATTTCGTGTGCTACGCTATTTCCTGAGATAAATTAACCAGAACTTGGGAGGTTTTGTGCTTCGAGCTTATTGCTCTGTTTGCCTCGTCATCGCCGCACTGCTGTCCCCGACGTTCGCCCTGAGTGCGGACCTTGCCACTCTGGAAAAAATCGTAGCCATACAGCAGGCTGAGAATGCCGCCTTAAAGAGCGAGCGGGATAAACTCAAGAAAGATATGACTGTGCTTTGGAAGAAAATGGACCAGCTCACGGCGCGAGTCAACAAGCTGATGGAGAAGAACCAGCTGTCGGAGAGTGACCTGACTCAGCCGGTCAATACTATTGTCTTTTGCCAAAGCTGCGTGAGGACTCCATGAAGACGCGTCTGCTGTTGGGTATTCTCCTGCTCCTTGGGGCCTGCAAGCATTCGGACTCAAGGCTCAAAGAAATCAGTGATATGGTCGATGCGCAGCAGAATCCGGATGGGACCTACACGGTCACCTGTCGCAATGGAAACAAGGAAACCCGAACCTATGACCAGGTGCAGGCGAACGATGTTTGTAACGATTGCCTAGGAAATCACAAAAACAGTGAGACTTGGACTGACACCAGCATACCGGGAGGCACACGCAGCGCGACCTGCAAGTCGGGATTAACCGGCTATGGGCCCCTGACCTGCAATCCGGGGTATACGATGGATGCGACACAGAAAAGTTGTCAGCCAGCAAACTGCGGATCACACCCCGCGGGCTCCAACTGGACCGAGACATCGGGCTATACCAATGTTGAATACACATGTTTGAATGGAAGTCCCTCCAAATTAGGAATCACGTGCTTAAATGCTGTCGATTTCGCAGTTTCGGGAGAGACTTGTATCCCGTTGGCGAAGAGCTTTGCACGTACGTCCCGGGAAGTGACGTCAGGCTGCGGCGTTGACAGCTACACACTTGAAAGCGAAATCAAGCACTACAAGGGCTTTGATCCCTTCCTCATCGCTGGATCATCGAATTGTAGCGCGAATGCATTCCCTGTCTACGGAGTAATTCCGCGGGTTTTTGGAGCTGGGCGAGTGCGCATCGAATTTTACGTAGCGATCACAGGGAAAGTGCAGATGGGTTTGGGCGATCCCCTCTACCGCTTTGATATTTACTCGGGAAGTTCGGGCGGGACCTTGAGCGAACGCATCATCCGCCTCGCAGACACGACCCGCTATGATGGGTTCGGAGGCCCGGCTTATGTGTACGATCAAAGCCCTCGGACAGCAGGTCCCTACAACTTGCCAGGCGTTCATTCTGGAAAAGGCGTTATAGACGGGATCGCTTGGGATGA
>JBGSTF010000200.1:0-6432 GCA_041736645.1 Oligoflexus sp.
TGCCGGTTTCTTGATCGAGACGAATTTTTCAATCTGACGGCCTTTTGCTCTGTTATTGAAAAAATTACTTGGCACCTGCCTTGCAGACCCTGATACTGGGGATGAACCGGAAAGCTCAAGGCTAGGGTTCAATCTCAGATATACTTTCAGGGGGAGCAGTCCATGTATTCACGAAAGCTCATACTTTCCACACTCTTGATTTACGCCACAATTGGGTTCGGCCGGGTGCCCAATTCTCAATTGATTCAGCTTTCGCCTGCCGTTTGCGAACGCATCAATAAGCCCGTCCCAGATGGCCAGATACCGACTCCAGAACACGTGGCAAAAGACGCTTATTGCGCCGCTCGCATGCTGAAAGCGTACGCTCCCAAAGGTGCCATCACTATCTTTGGCAGCGCTCGCACTCTGGAGACGCAGGAGCCTTATAAAATCACTCGCGAGTTTGCAGCTCTTTGGACCCAGAAAGCAGGATCGAAATATCCCATTATGACTGGTGGTGGTCGGGGCATTATGGAAGCTGGCAACCGCGGTGCTGCAGATGTGAAAGGTCTGAGCCTGAGCATCGGCACATGGTTTACCGGTGGTTTGGAAAAGCCCAATGTCTATACCACTCATGGTTACATGGCCTCCAGCTTTGCTCAACGCGAAGCGGACCTTGTCGACTACGCCGCAGCCGTGGTGATTGCTCCCGGAGGATTTGGCACCGAGTGGGAAATTTATGAATCACTTTCTAAAATTCAAACCAAGAAAAAACACGCCGTACCGGTCATTCTCTTGGGCGGTCGTGCTGCTTGGACTCACTTTCTCACCCGCGTCGAGGACCTGAAAAATCAAGGCACCATCCATCCCGATGATGTGAATCTCTTTCAGATAGCAGAAACTCCCGCTGAGGCTGTGGAGATGCTTGCCAAGCGTCTGCTTCCGCAAGAGGCGCCGGCAAGCAGTCAGCCCAAGCCAGCGCCTAAAGGCTGATGTTTCGCACTCTCTGCCTCACACAGGATTCATACGATGAGCAGTACAAGTCTATCCGCTCCCGAAAGCCAACTCCGTCCCGGCGATAAAAAAGATTCGACTCCATCGGTCGCTGATCAATACCGCTACTGGCGATTCCGCGTCATGTACTCCATGATGGGCGGCTACGCTCTTTTCTATTTCGTTCGTAAGAATATTTCGATGGCCAGCAAATCCATTACCGATGAGTTCTCCTTGACCAATACTCAGTGGGGATTGGTGCTGAGCGCGTCGACGATCGTCTATGCGTTTTCCAAATTTTTCAGTGGCATGATAGCCGATCGAGTCAATCCCAAATACCTGATGTCGATAGGACTTTTTGGTTCTGCCGTGTTCAACCTTATGTTTGGTTATGGCAGTTCCTTGAGCTTCTTTATGATCGTTTGGGCGTTCAACAATCTCTTTCAGGGCGCAGGCATGCCGCCTTGCAGTCGTCTCCTGACAAATTGGTTTGCTCCAAAAGAGATCGGCAGCGCCTGGGGGATTTGGAATGCCTCGCATCAGATTGGTGGCGCTGTGATCGTCGTGTGGGCTGGCTATCTGGTGGCTCATTATGGATGGCGTTCCGCATTTTGGATGCCTGCCATCCTTTGTATCTTAGGATCACTCTGGCTGTTCAATCGACTGACCGATTCACCTGAGTCCATGGGACTGCCGCCTGTGGAAGTTTTCAAAGGTGAAGCCAAAGAAGCACCCGCACCATCGCTCCCCTTCTGGCTTGCATTCCGAAAATACATCCTCACCAATCCTTGGGTTTGGGTGGTAAGTGTGGCCAACTTCTTTGTGTATATTGTTCGCATCGGTGTGATGGACTGGGCACCTAAGTATCTGCAGGAAGCCAAAGGCTTTGATATCAAGCAAGCCAGCTATGCTCTATCGGGCTTTGAGTTGGCTGGAATTTTCGGAGCGCTGGCTGCGGGTTGGCTGTCTGACAAAGTCTTTAAAGGTCGGCGCGGGCCTGTGTCGGTGAGCTTCATGATTCTGTTGGTCGCATCCGTGACCATTCTCTTCTTTGTTCCATCCGGTCAAATCTTGACCATGGCCTCTGTCTTTATCGCCTTGGGCTTTTTCGTGTATGGCCCCCAACTCCTAATAGCTGTCGCTGCCGCGGACTTCGCCACCAAACAATCGGCATCCAGTGCCGTTGGCCTGACCGGACTGCTGGGTTATATGGGAGCTACACTTTGCGGCGTGACAAGTGGCGCCTTGGTTGATCGCTATGGCTGGAATGGAGCCCTCTGGCTCTACCTAGGATCCGCTATCATAGGCTGTTTTCTGCTTGCTTTGACCTGGTTCAAAACCGCCGAGAATGCCGCTCCTCGTGCATGATCAAGCATGGACGACCCGCTTTCTCCAAAGCGGACCGTCCATGACCCCACCCCTGCGGTTTCATCCCCAAACGTTTTGAGCTTGCACCTTGCCCATTCCTTTGCTTAGCTCTTGCTGAAGCAAACAAGGAGACCTTATGCTCTACGAAATGACCGTCACTCAATTTGTAAAAATGTTGCACAATCTGACTGCGATATTGGACAAGAGTGTTCAGCACGCAGAAGCTAAAAAATTCGAAATCGATGTACTCCTGCAAGCTCGTCTGGCACCCGATCAATTCAATTTCACAAGGCAAATCCAAATCGCCTGTGATACGGCTAAAATGTGCGCTGCTCGCTTGACCGGCAAAGAGGCGCCCACCCATGCCGACACTGAAAAAACCATGGCGGAAATCAAAAGTCGCATCGAAAGCACCATCAGCTATCTCGAAACGATGACCGCCAAAGATTTTGTGGAATCAGCCAGCCGCAAAGTGTCACAACCGCGTTGGGAGGGTCAGTATCTGACTGGCGAAGAATTCGCGATTCAACACGCAATTCCCAATTTCTACTTTCATTTCAGCACAGCCTACGCCATCCTAAGGCACAATGGAGTCGATGTCGGCAAGAAGGATTATTTAGGCAAAATGCCCTTTAAAAAATAATTCGCCCTCATCCGGGGAATGCTTTGATCCTCGATCAGGTATTCCCCAAGCTCTTCTCTATCTTATTCTCCCGTCCTAGTCTGGTCTTAGTGCCCTCCGTTTGATACGATATCAGCATCATGATCGTCCCTACTCTGGCAGTCATTCTGTGGCTTTTCACTAGCTGAAGGAACTTCATCACCGATGTTGACTCAGATCAAGTTTCTAGGAATTTTTCTCCCTTTAACTATGAATTTAAGCTCGTTGGCCTTCGCTGAAGCAGAATCAACGGAACCGCTTGCGCTGTACGAGGAAAGCATAGATTCAGACGAAGGTGCTGAACTTGCGTCCATTGTGCGTGATTTGCGCAAGTTAGAGGAAGAAGTGAAGCCAGCTCATCGGAGTTTCCACGCCAAGACTCACGGTTGCGTTTCAGGAGAGCTCAGAGTCCTTGCGGAACGTCCTGATTATGCCAAGGTTGGCTTTTTTCGAGAAACGAAAAGCTATCGAGTGGTCCTAAGATTCACCAATGGTTCCGGTAGAGCGAGGCCTGATAGTGCAAAGGATGTCCGAGGAATTGCGGTGAAAGCGTTTGATTTCGAAGGAGAAAAGCTGCTCGTCACCCAAAGCGAAGCAAAGACCCAGGATTTCCTTATGAACAATATCAAGACGGGATTCACCAAAGATCCGCGCGAATTTGCCGACTTTATCCTCCGATCTTCCCGAGGCACCATGTCCACGCTTTGGTTCTTAGCCACGCATTGGGATTTTGCCAAGCGCCTGATAAAGGAAACCTCACACATATCAGATTCACTGATCAAAGAACGCTACTGGAGTGGCTCGGCCTTTCGGCTCGGCGAGAAGGCTATGCAGTACAACATTCAGTCCTGTGGACCTAAGCCCGAAGGAATTCCCAATAAAGAAGACCCCAACTTCCTTCGTCAAGAACTGGCTGACTATGTGAAGCAGCAGGGCATGTGCTGGAGTCTCGGCATTCAGTTGCAGATGGATCCCGTGAAAACGCCTATCGAGGATCCAACGGTTGAATGGCAGGAAGACCTGTCACCAACGGTCGCCGTCGCCCAGATCCACATTCCTCGGCAGGATATGATCGATCCCGAAGTTATGAAAGCTTGCGAGCAATTGACCTTTACTCCATGGCATACCACCGAAGATCACCGGCCCTTGGGCAAGATCAATCGCTTGCGGCGACCCGCCTATGCGATGGAACAGAAGATCCTCTTGGGCGGCCAGCACCCTGTCGAACCTAATGATTTTCCGGTGAAACTCATCACTCCTTAACAATGAGCTTCGACTGCGTTTGCTTGGTAACCCAAGGGACAAGAAAAGGACCAAGGCTGTTCGCTTCATCAAAACTCAAGAAATGATCGCCGAGCCCATAAAGGCCAATAACACTCGCACTTGGAGCGCGAAACTCAGGTCACTTGATAGGTTTGGACTCATTGTTCGAATGAGCTACGATATACCCCACATGGTCGAAACCCGGCCTATCTGTTCTTTCAGCTCATCTTGCAATGGTAGGCAGTTTAGCATTCCCCATCATGGAAGTTTTCAATGCAGCGAATCATCTATCGACTTTTGTTTTCAACCTTTTGCAGTCTCATATTCCTAACCAGCGCCTGTAAGTCAAATATTGGGAATGACACGATCCTCATGGCAGAACCAATAGTTAAACCTCGTATTTTTTTCAATCTTGCTCCGGAGCTGCCAGCTCGCATTAACTTGGAATTAACGGCCGTGAGCGCCGAAGAGCAGGATGTGACCTGCTCGCACTTGATTCGGGCCTACCTCGGCTACGAAAGTACTCCAGGGATTCAAACTTCTATTCTGATTCCGAACGTTGAAATGTTGGTCAAATCAGCAGGCCAAACCTCAGAGGCCGTCTATTTTGGCAAACAAGAATTGGTTGCCCAGGGCGTTCCTGGCTTGAGATTTGTTGAGGCTCAAATCGAATCCTTTTCATGTCACGTGATTCAGAATGAAAGGTGTCTGGAACTAACAGATTGGCAACAAGTGGAAAACGAGATTAGGAATTTGCGAACGATTCGCCGACCCGCGGAAAATCGGAATACATGCACAGGCTGCGAGAACACACCCTGCAAAAACTGTCATTCTGGTGATGACCAAAATTTTTTCACGCGCAGCCTGACTTCTCAATCAGATCTGCAAATGGTTATGCAAAATCCTTCTTTCATTCGGCAATTCCTGGTTGCCGATGGACAGGAATATCGTCCATCGAATCTCTTGGCGCAAAAAGCCCAAGCCGTCGCCAAAGGCCCAGCTTATTCTCATCCCATGTTTAAACCAAGTTCGTCGACCTATCTGGCCTTTGATGCCTTTAGCAAGAAAATGCTCGTACATCTTAAATCAGGGAACTGCGGGCGATAATCAAGAGCAACGCTGAACCTCCATTCGGTTCTTTTATGGGGAACTCTGTTCTTCTTTGCCAGCCCTCCTGATTGCTTGTAACACCGACTCTCTGAGTTTGGTCCGGGCCTTCAACGGCCTTGATCCCCATTGCGCAAGCTAGCCACTTTCGCGCTTAATGGCCAGAGCTCCCTGCGCTACGTCGATACAACTTAATGTCTATTTGACATTGTGATGCTTTTCGTTTATTCCCTCCAGACGATGGAGCTGATCTCTTTACCTTTCAGCCTATCGTCTTTGAACCTTGACCCAATCGAGTAAACGAAACCCCCGAGACCAAGCTCTGGTCCTAAGGGCGTCAAAAAACTGAGGATGTCATGCGCCATTCAAAAATCAGTCACAAAATTCTTTATCTTGCCCTTTCCCTGTCTGTTATCAGCGCCTGCGGTGGCAAATCAAAAAAGCCCAAAAGTTCAGCAGAAGTGCCTGAAAACAGCACCTATGTCCTGCCTCGAAGTCAGAACGTTACCGATGATAAAGCTGATGGCACCCAATCTGCTCCCGTTCAGCCAGGCAAGCCTGCGACCAGTCCAACCATTACGCCTTGCAGTAGCAATTACGTTATCCCGGGGACGGCCAATCCTTTTCTCGCTGGTGCCAGTGATAGTAGTGAACTCATTTACCAAACATCCATCGACACGCTAGCTAAAAATGCTCCCGTACTGGTCACAGTCAATGACAAGAAATGTTTCGAAACTGGTCGGCGCCTCTACTTTCAAGTTGAAGGTAATATTGCCTTTGGAGACTTACCCGATCAGCAAGCTGATGCCGACGGACAGCCTAACGTAACTCCATCCCATGACCTGGGAAGCGTCAATAACATTTCCGATATCATTGCTCCAATTGCCAGCC
The DNA here is from genome assembly GCA_041736645.1 of Oligoflexus sp. Classification (GTDB taxonomy): domain Bacteria; phylum Bdellovibrionota_B; class Oligoflexia; order Oligoflexales; family Oligoflexaceae; genus Oligoflexus. The sequence goes on from JBGSTF010000200.1 coordinate 6,263, forward strand.
TTGTGGGTGTCTTCCTCGATGATTCCATCGTCACAGCAAGGCCGACCGCTCCCGCAGCATTGAACTTCAGCACGCCTCAATCGAGGGATTATTCTGTGCTTTCACCCAAGCTTGGACAAATATTCTTTATCGGCGATGGCAAAGACGCCCAGCTGGAACACACCCATTTG
>JBGSTF010000204.1:0-79927 GCA_041736645.1 Oligoflexus sp.
CTGCTGCCAGGGCTTCCAGCGCGCGGGCTCTGGCTGCAATTCAATCGATTTAGAACGTAGCTTTTCCATCGGTACAAGCGCGAAAAGCAAACGGGCAGCGAGGGCAAAAGCCGTAAGAATCAGTGGAACTTTGAAGTGAGCTTCGAAATCATATCCTTGCAGGACCAAACCCGACAGCGGTCCGACCATGACGATCGCTGCCAGTCCCGCGATGAGCACTGCTATGAAAATCTGCAGGCTCGTCTTTTTACGCTGACTCATACCTTCTCCACCATCGGTTTACCAAGCAATCCACTCGGACGGAAAATCAAAATGGCCACAAGCAATCCAAAGGCGAACACGTCCTTGTAATCCGAGTTCACAAAGCCTGAGAATAAAGACTCGGCAAGACCCAGCAAAATACCGCCGAGCATGGCTCCAGGCAAGGAACCAATGCCGCCCAAAACGGCTGCGGTAAAGGCCTTAATGCCTGTGACAAAGCCGATAAAGAAATCGAAGCTACCATAGTTCAAGGTAATCAAAACGCCAGCGACCGCTGCCATGGCAGCGCCGATAGCAAAGACAGTGGCAATGATGCGATCGGTGTTGATGCCGAGGATTTCGGCCATTTCACGATCCTGTTGGGTGGCTCGACAGGCTCGACCCAAAGCCGTAAAACGCACAACCGCATTGAGAATGCCCATACTAGCAAGGGCGACCAGGATGATGAGAATCTGGGTATATGTGATTTGGAAAAAGTGTTCCCCTTCACCCACCCGCAGCGCGCCACTGATCAAAGTGGGAACGCCCTGGTTGCGTGCTCCTTGGCTGAGTTGCACATAGTTTTGCAGGATAAGGGACACACCAATGGCAGAGATCAAAGGGGCAAGTCGATTAGCCTTGCGCAAAGGTCGATAGGCCAAGCGTTCGATCACAACTCCATAGGTGCTGGTGACAAGGATGGAGAACAGAAGGGTGAGCGAGATCAGCAGCCAAGGCGATTGAATACCGAAGAACGCCAGCACAGCCAAGCCGATGGCTGTGAGATAGGCGGAAATCATATAGATATCGCCATGAGCAAAATTAATCATTCCGATGATGCCATAGACCATTGTGTAACCGACCGCGATAAGCCCGTAAGTCGAGCCTAAGACAAGGCCGTTCACGAGCTGCTGCCCCAAAACATAAAAATCCATCGCCCCACCAAAAAGATAATTCCCCTCTCAAGAGAGGGGTCTGAAGATGCGTTACCAGAGCTTTTGCAAGCCTAGCATCACTCTCAAGAAATGTTGGGGAGGTCGCGAGCAACCTCCGAAAACTTACAACTTGTCGACTTCTGCGTATTTGCCTTTGGTGTCCCAGACGTACATGACGTAGCCGGACTTCTGCAAATCACCTTTTTTAGTCCAGTTGTGGGGTCCCATCACCGTCGATGCGCCATTTTCCACGAGCCACTTGGAAAGCTTGTGACCATCACGAACTTCGCTAGTGCCTTTGATGGCAGCGGCGATCGCTTGGACAGATGCATAAGCGTAAAGAGTATAGCCCTCTGGCTCATATCCTGTTTTGCGAAAGGATTCGACGACTTTCTTTCCTTCAGCGAATTTCCGAGGATCGGCGCCGAAGGTCATATAGGCTCCGCTGACAAACTGATCACCACCGGCCGACGATACAAATTCATTGGAAACAATGCCATCACCAGAGATGAAGTAAGACTTCAGACCCTGCTCACGCATCTGGCGAAGCAAAGGACCAGCTTCCGAGTGCAAACCGCCAAAATACACGGCATCAGCCTTGGCTGCTTTGATTTTGGTCACCAAAGCGTTAAAGTCTTTTTCGCCACGGGTCAGGCCTTCGTAGATCACAACATCTTGACCCAAAGTTTTCAGATGAGCTTTCATGGCATCGGCTAGGCCTTGTCCATAGGTATCTTTATCGTGGATCACGGCCACTTTTTGGGCCTTAAGCTTTTTGACGATAAATTCTGCGGCTTCAACGCCCTGCTGGTCATCGCGTCCACACATCCGCATGATGACGCTGAAATTCTGCAGTTCACAGGCTGCTTTTTTACCTGCGTCGGTGATGGCCGTGCAGTTCTTTTCTTTCGCGCTATCATCCTCGGTCACCCTTGGGTTGGTCGAGGCAGGAGTGATCATAAGAACATTATTTTCGCGATAAACAGATGCGGCCGGAATCGTCGAAGACGAGCAGAAATGCCCAACAATGGCGCTCAGGCCCTCCGTGTTCACCAATTTATTGGCCACGGCTTTGGCTTGGGCTGGTATACAGGCGTCGTCCGCTTTTACGCCCCTCAGCTTCTTACCATTGATGCCGCCTGCATCATTAATGTCCTTAATCGCCGCTTCTGCACCTTTCCATAGCTGCAGACCAAAAGGCGCATTCGCCCCGGTATGCGGCCCGGCAACGCCGATCACGATTTCATTGCTTGCCGCTTGGAGCCCAGACCCTTGGGCGCCCAAAGCTGCTGCGAGTGTAATTCCCAGAGTCCAACGATTCATCACAGTAAGCATAGTTTCTCCCTCTTTCCTTCGAACGACTCCAATTTCTCTTCGAGCAGCCCACGGAGCAGCTCGAATCACTCATCTGCACCTTTGTGCTCAGACTGGAGCGGAATTGAGGAACCCAAATTCTCAAAATTGAATTAATTTTTCTATAACAAATAAAAAAGCCGGACTGGCCTAGGCCGATCCGGCAATCGCAGAGAAGGAGGCTTACAGAACAGGTGAGATCAATCAGCCGCTACGGTCGGTGCTGGAGCAGGACTGGGTATGCGCGGCATTTCGTAGTAGATCTTAAACGTTACCCGGCGATTTTGCATACGGCCTTGCTCGCTGGCATTGCTTACTTTGGGATGTCTTTCGCCCCACCCCACCGTTACGAGCTTTTCGGGTGCAAGGCCGTAGGTTCGGACCAGCCAGCGCTCAATCGTGTCGGCCCGACGATCGCTCAGTTCGAAGTTATAAGCATCGGTTCCCATGGCACAGGCATGACCTTCCACGACAACGCGTTCGATGGTTCGATTGCTTTGCAGCATTTGCTTTAATCTTTCCATCACTTCATAGCCCCGAGGATCGCGAATTTCGACCGAATCAAATTGGAAGTAGATATCATCCAAGTCGAGCTGGGCATCCGGTGCTCTTTCGGTGATGGCGGGACCCATAACAGGCACCAGCGGCGCCACAGGAGCGGGAGCTGGTTCGACTTGAACCGATTCTACAGGGCTAAGGTCGGTCATCCAACGCACACCGGCATAGATTCGATAATCAGCCGAGCTGACCGAATGTCGCATTTCGGAACCATATCCACCATAAAAATTCCAAGACTCATCAAGCTTGTATTTGACTCCAATCAAACCTTCCAGGACTGAAGAATTACGCGGAGAAAAACTGGAAAAGTCCTGCTTGGCATAAGTGCCATAGATTTCGCCTTGCAGACTCCATGGGGTGGTCGGGATCTTGACATCAACACCGGTCGAAGCCACCCATTGATCGCCGAAGCGTTTGACTGGCAAAATCGTTTGAATATCAGGATCAGGATTGCCGTGATGCCAGCGATAGCCAAGGTTGTTTGACCAAGATAGCCAACCAAAATCCAAAGTTCCTAACAGCTCGAGGCTGAAGGCAGGCCATTGCATGTTGCCGGAATAAGGATTGTTCTGCACTCGATTGTGATTCGCCGTTCCCAATACGCCCAGACTAAAGAATCCTTGGTCGATCAGATTGAATTTGGTCGCAAGGCGCAATTCAGTAATGCCAAGTCTTCCGAAATATCCATGCAGCTGCTGATCATTTTCAACTGTTTGCGCCACATACGATGGGATAGCAAGGCTGATATCCCAGAAGGAAGTGATACCATAGCTAACGGCCACTTCGATGCCGGTAACCGAATCATTGAAGGATTTTCGTTGATCAATATTAGCTCGCCCCTCTTCATTGAAGTAAGGCAAGGTATTCACCGCATTGTTGCCGAAAAGTCCAAGGCTTAAGCGCCCCGAACCCATAGTCTTGGCATTATGAACCGTGGCACTATCTAGAGGGGAATAGGCAGCATTGAAATTTTGCAGCTCTGAGCCTGTGATATTGGCCCAAACCTGAGCACCTGATCCCCATAGGCACAGGATCACTCCCAGTCGAATCCCGATACGCATCTCGTTCTCTCCTCTCCGAATCCACTCAGCACAGCAAACAACAGCAACAGGTCGCATGGGCTTGTTTGCAAAAGCGGTTCCGAACCGGAGCAAAATTTCAAATTGCTACTTTCACCTTTATATTCGAATTCTTACAGAGAATTCATGGTTGGCAGAATAGGGCTGGCGGAGACCAGACTTTCCGGTTGGACAGACTTCCGACAGACAGCTGCTGAGGGCCTGGACAGTCGCTCGCTGCTCAGCCAACCCCCGGTTGCTGCAGGAAAATCCTTACACGGAAGCAGAATGAACAGCAGCTAGGCTCGGAGGGCTTGAACTTAACAAGAGAAAATTTGCGCCGAACAAAATCAGGAGCTTATGATATAATGCTGGGTGAGCTTCATGACGAGCTCAAAGGGCTTTTAACCGTTTCTCTTGTAGCGGGATTTTATGACGATCCATCTGGTACAACAACGGTATTCTGCTGTCATCGGCGCTGAGGGACAAATTTTCTTGCGTGGGGTTTTGGATGAATCCTCCGACCTCAGACAGACCTTGGATTTGATCAAGGAACGTCATAAGCATAGCCCAGACAATCCCATTGAACTCGACTTTACTCACCTCGTTTCGGGCAGCTGGAACGGTTTTCTGAATCTGGATCATATGCTTGCAGAATTGAAGCTTGCCTATTTCCTTCGCCATATATCGTTCGATCTCTTTCGCTATGTGGCCCTGCTACCGACCTTGCGTAAAGCCAAACTGGGAGAGATTGAGCTCTCCGTCGTGACCCAGGGCCAGGATGCCCAGAATAAGCTACAAATCTCGGGCAATGACATCAAGCAATCTCTGGAAGGCAGCCAAGATCAAGGAGTGTCCGTTTCCCAATCGGGTCGCTTTATCAGTATTGGCGGTCAACAAATTGTTGGCAAACACAGCTTTATTTTTGGTGATAAAGACAAGGGCAATGGCAACGGGACTGCGCTTCATCCAGAGAAAAAAACTGAATTTGATATTTGGTACGATTATGTTTCCTTTGCTTCGATCACTCTGGCCCTGTCGGAGGACCTAGCGAAAAGCATCGCTATATCAGTGATTCGGCTCGCGAGCGAACTGGCTGCCGAATATGGTTCTCAGGCCACAGCTCTCAAGATTGCCAAAAACACCGACAAATCCGTTTGGGCTATGGAAGCCGAAGGTGAGGCCAAAGTTCTCGCCGATCGAGCCCGCGACAGTGACTCAATCTATGGCCACATCATTTTGAGTATAAAAAAGAATGTCCAGGGTGCCGAAGCCATACAAAAAGCTTTGCACGTTGTGGAAGGTGACAAGCGCGATCCGATCCTGGCAGTGATCGAAGGGCTTCGAGAGATTCGCAATGAACTGCAGACCATCGTCAAGGCCATAGAAGATGGAGGTACCGAAACCTTTGCCCTCCTCATCTCTGTCCCAGGTAAAAAGCTCTTTGATGAAGCCTTCGAAAAAGTCGAGACCCCAAGTCCCGAAAACCTCGCCGCTATTCGCGAAGCGTTCAGCATAATGGATCCTCTTTCGGAGGATGACTGGGATGAAACCAAACAAGCTATATTTGAGCGAACCAAAGACATCGAACAGTTGGTATCAAGTCTGATCGTGTTGACCCAAGGTTTTGATTTGCTGCGACAGATTATTGAGCACAGAATTTCGGAGATCGACGAAATTGAGGCTTATCTCGACCGGGGAGCGCCTTTGGATGAATTCGACAGCTTCAAACGCGCTTTGCACGACAAGATTAAACGCAAAATGGTCACCGATCAGGAAAAATTATCGGTTGACGCCTTTATTCCTGATGTTCTGGACAATACCGAAGAAACCCACAAGCCGGGAGAAGTCTTGCTTTTCTAGCTATTCCTTCGACTGCTCTTGCTTCAGCGGCTTCACTTCAATGGACAAACTTTCTGCATCATTGGAAAACATCAGCTGTTGATCTTCGATCAGGCAGGTGAGAGTCATGCTACGCTCCATCAGCCTTTCGACTGGCGACTCATCGGCAATGATAAATTGAAAAACTCGCAGATGTTTAAAGCGCTCCAAGGAAGTCTTGACGCCTTCGAACCAAATATTGATCGTGCCGCGTTGGTAGGAGTAGATGGACACATGCTCCGATTTCCCGCAGGCTTGCCGTATTCGTTTGTCGTTGGGCTGACCAAGTTCTATCCAATGTTCGATATCACCGGTAAGACTTTTTTGCCACATGTCCGGCTCATCCACATCACTCAAGCCTTTCGTAAATACCAGACGCTCATGAGCGTTCAAGGCAAAAGCGGCGATTCTAAGCATCATCCTCACAGCAGTTTCAGAGGGATGACGCGCCAGGGTCAAAACATGGTCCCCATAGTAGCCTCGATTGATATCAGAGATCGTAAGATTCAGCTTGAAAACAGTTGATTTGATCGCCATCCAGAAAATCCGTTCTTGGAAGTCATTAAAGCCAAGTCGGGCCATAGTAACTCGTCATACAGATTTTTTCGATAGAGCTCGTTCGACTCATCGGAGTTGCCGCTGCTCTTAAAGCAGCGGCACAGGACTACCGTACTCTGATCATATTGACCGGCTGCTGGAGTATTATCAAATTTTGGCACATTTTGCGCACGACAATCTGGTGAAAAATTCTTATTGTGTACAGAAATCAGTTGGGAGCAGCACTTGAAGCAGGAAAAGGTTGAGACGCAAAGACTTTGCTTGCGCCCGCTCAAAATGAGTGACTACAAAAAATGGTATTACACTTGCGTGAATCGTCTGCCTGCCCAAAATCGATGGGACGCGCAGCGGAGACTACCAAGGCAATGTACCAAAGAAAGTTTCCTGAAACTTGTCGCCTCACATCGAAAATTGGCCAAGACAGACGACTCCTACTGGTATGCAATCTTTTTGAAGAGCAGCGGCGACTTCATTGGATACATCGACTTTGATATCTTCGTAAGAGGAAGCCACCAATTCTCAAACTTTGGCTATCAAATATTCAATCTCTACTGGGGCAAAGGTTATGGCCAAGAGGCTGCTGCTGCCGGATTACTTATTGGCTTTAATCAATTAAAGCTCCATCGATTAGAGGCAGCCATCAACCTTGATAACAAGAAGTCTATTCGATTGGTTAAAGCTATAGGAATGCGGCGAGAGGGAATAAAGAAAAGGTATTGGTATGAGTTTGGGGAGTGGGTTGATCATTTAGTTTACGTAGCAAATCCAGAAGACCTTGGCCTCAAATAACATCACTCCAAAAGTGAATTTTACGACAATCAATGAGCGTGAATTATGGTTGTCGTTCAAGTTACAATTTTCCCATTTAACCTTTGAATCAATCTATAATCGACAATTCAGCCTATTCATAGGCTTCTAAATACATCTTTTTATTTTGAGTATCGAATATAACCCCAAATTCTTTCATTAAAAGCATCCCAATCATGCCGCGACTAGAATCGCCAACTTCAGGGTCGAAATAGTCAACTGGAAGGTCGTGGATCGTATAGCTACCAAGCTCGAGCATAGATATATTTTCAATAGCTGCTTGAGTTACTGATTTGTTGACGTCTCTGACAGTCCATGCTTGGGCTCCGCTCTTAATTTTCTGATCAATGAGTTCTCCAGATAGGGCAGTGAAATTGCACCTGACGAGCCCGTGTCTATGAGAAGTTTTTCCTGCTTGCCATTGACCCGGAATCAATCTTGTTGGCCGAGTCCGCGGGATAGGTCCGGCTTTCTATTTGGGTCCCGCAAATCAGTTGATTTGATCGCCATCCAGAATATCTTCCCTATGAGTTAAGCAAAAAAAACCAGAGATCTAGCTCCATGTGGCCGAAAATAGTCTTGAAATATTCGACTCTTGGTCAAAACCTAAGGCATAAAACTTTACTTTGTAAATTTTTACAGGCTCTAGCTGACTGAAGTTATTATAGAATATTCCGATAGATGGTTTATACATCTTTGAGGGATGGCCACAATGGAACGACCCAAAATCTTTGACTACCAGGACCCAGCGAAGTTTGTAAGCGACATGATTCGCTACCGAAAAGAAACGGTTCCAGGCTTCACGGTGGTCGCCGCTTGCCAGGGGCTCCATCGCTGTTCGCCAGCCCTTTTATCGAACATCATGGCTAGCAAAAGACGGGTTACGGAAGATCGTGTCGATGCTATAGCCAAGGTCCTCGGACTCAGCTCAAGAGAACGCTACTATTTCAAAGAGTGGATTCGTGGAAAGTCCGCTCCCGAATCAGAGCCTGAACCTGTGCATCACCCAAAAGAAAGCAGTCCCAAACGCCGGCGAGTGTCGTCTTTTATCCTCAATGACTGGATTCATCCTTACGTTAAGGATGCCCTCGGGCTCGACTCTGTTCAGGGTCAAGCGGAAAAGCTGTATGCTATTCTGGGAGGAATTGCTTCGCGTCCGAGGATAGATCAATCGGTTAAATTTCTTTTGAAGCATGGTCACATCCGACGGAATCTGGCTGGAAAGCTCATTGTCAATGAGGAATTGACTGTTTTAGGTGACGCCGAAGCAGATCGAAAGATTCGACGCTTCCATCGACAAACCCTGGAGATAGCCAAGCAGGGTCTGGAACTTTATCCCGTTCAAGAAAGACTCGCTCAAGCCCTCCTTCTGCCACTCGATGATCAGCGCTATCATAAACTTCTGGATTTGGTGCAGGATTTTGCAGAAAAACTGAAGACCTTCACGGAAGATAATGGACAAGGTGGTTCGCGACTTTATCAACTTATTTTACACCTAACCCCAAGTGGAGGATCAGATGAATAAACTGTGGTCTCTGATTTTACTGTGCTTTGTCCAAAACGCCTCGGCAGGCTCAACTTTTGTTGGCAACGGGGGTAGTATTCTCGATTCCGATCTCAATACCACTCTCGATCAGATCCGTGATGCCGCAGAAGCTATCCCTGATCAAGCCAACATCTGTACCTGCAAAAGCAATTCGGAGCAGTGCACTGTCATCAAGAGTCTGAGTCTCGCCGAGCAATCCTATTGTGCGAGCTACGTTCGATCGACCCGGAAAGATCTCCTTAGCCTTCTCAAGAAAGGTGGTCCTCTACGCTTTCAATTTTCGGATCAAAAGATCCTTATGCCAAAAAACAACCGAAAATTTGATGCTGGAGTCAAATCTGCGAATATGACAGTTGTCATCGATGAGGATCGCTTCATCCGATTCACTACTGCCGAGCGAATACAACTGATCACCCATGAATTGCTTCACTTGATTCCAGTCCAGGATCAAGCCATGACCGACGATCGAAGTCTCGGTCCATTTAAAGGTCCCGAAGCTGGGCGACGCCTGCTTGATGCCGCTGGAGCCAGCTATGCTATAGCCGCAAGCCGAGAGTCTGAAATTAACCTAGACTATATTTCCTATTCTAGACCAGCTCGGGACCTTTTTTTAGAACTGGCTTTCGGCTCGATCAGTCGTTCGCGGCAAGAGCAACAAGCGGCTCTGTTCGAGGATTCAGCGAGCATAAGCACTTTCAGCCTTACCTGGTACCCAAGAATCACCAATCAACTGGGCTGGTCAATCAAGTCCATTCAAGAATATGGCGAATCCAGGCACTACAAGGGGGCTGCCGTCAAGAGTTCTATCGAAGGAAACGTCATCAGCCTAGGCCCCAGCTACCGTTGGCTGACCCAGACAGGATACACCTATTTGGACTCCATCCAATACAAAGCCTTCGCCGGTATACATGCAGGATCGATCCAACACGTATTGGAGGATGAGTATACCAGGCTCAAAGGTCAAAGCCGACGCTATGGAATCAACGGTGCACTTGAAATTCACCTGCCCTTGCCGAGCAATCTTTGGGTCACTCTCACTTCCAGCGCACTTTTCAGTCCCTATAAGATCGAATCGCTAAACATTAAAGATCGTTCCATTCACCTCTACAATTCCTTAGGAGTAGCATATGGCTGGCTATTTTAAAGCACTTCTTGGCTCGGCTTCGCTCGTATTCTTTTTTGCTTGTTCCAGTCAATCAAGGCCAGGCTCAACTGTAGGCCAAGCTATCGATCAGTTCGACCCTCAATTTATGGAGTCTGCCCTGGTCGAAGGAAACCAACGTTTCTTTGCCTACGATCGCTATGCCAAGCGCCTCAACTTCGTCGAACCTGGGACGCAAGCATTGAGTTTTTCGCCTATATTGGGTGAGCTTGGACCGGAGCGATACTGGATTTCCGGTCCTCAAGGCAACTCCCTCATCGATCTATCGGGTAAGAATATCGATATTCGTATAGGCGATTCGTCAAGTCGCGTCCTATCTTTGGCTGGATCGATAGTCGCCTATGCGCAGGATTCCGAGCAGGGGTACTTCATCTTTGTCGATGAATTTTTCTCGATTGCTATGATCCAAATTGGCAACGATGGAGCCGTCCTGAAAAAATGGATAGGTGGTCCCATCCTGGATGCAAGCTTTCGTATCCTGGCAGGGGAAATTCTGAGCGGAGGCAAGTTTGTGCTGGCAACTTCGTCAGCCAAGCTTATTGTCGTCGATATTGCCTTAAGTTTGCAGAATCAGGCTTGGTCTTTTCAAGCGATTGGCCAAAGCCAAAAAAATGTGAGCTGGATAGGCAAGGTAGGCCAACGAAACGATCGCATTTTGTCCTACAATGGCCTCGATATCCAGCTGATCGATCTCGCCGATGCATCCGTCTTAGATACCAAAACAATAGGCTCGAATGTCAAAGCATCCAAGCGCGGTTTGTCCCATATAGGCTTTATCGATGCTTCAGGCCTGCCGGCCATCGTCCATACTCAAGATGGCGAAAAACTCAAAGTGTTTGTCTCGTCGATTGCCGAGGATCAACCAATATTCAGCCATCTACAATCCGACTCCTTGGTGGTACTCAGCGCCAAAAACAAGGTCTATAAGCTTCGTCTCGCAGATGGATTGGTCGAGCAGAACCTGGATGTTGACCTTTCTGGGCAGATAGGAATGGGAGCCCATGCCTTGGTCGTCGTCCATGATAGTCCGCTCGGATCGATTGAAATGGTCAATCTGGACCTGGGTGAGAAAACCACAGTGACACAATTTAATCTTAGCGTTCTGCAAAGCCAGTAGATTTTTTACCTCGGCAAAGGGTCGCCTTGAGCAAAAGGAGAACTGTACTTTCGCAAGGGCTATGAAACTTTCCATCGATTGATAGGCTTAATTATGACTAAACACATCAATAAGAATCTCGTAGCAGTGGTTTCTACAGCCCTGATCGTGTTGGCAGTTACAAGCATCGTTCGTTCGGAAAAGGAAATTCATCCCTCATTCTCTTCAATGGCATTCAAGGAAGAGAAAATCGAGCATCCTTCTGGAAAAGCATTTGCAGTTGACTCTTACCAGTGGTCGGATTCAAGCGGCTTAGTTCGGAAAATGACCCTTGTTAAAAACGACTTGCTTGATCCGACAGGAAACTATGGCGGATATATTCGCACTTTTGAATACTATGCGGGAAAAGAGCTTCGTTTTTGTTCGGGTTCGTCAGACGACGATCCCGGGTTTGGATTTCTCGTGAATCACTTCAATGATGCCCAGGGAAACAATCATTGGGTCACAAGCTTAAATTTTCCCGGTTCATATCGTTATAAGTTTCGTGGACCCCATCACGCTATCCATGAATACAAATGGTCCTTGAACGTCGATGGAGAGCCCATAGAAGCCACAGTTCACTGGTTTATAGCTGACGGCCTCGATAATCCTGTATTCGCAATGACCTATAATCTTTCTCAGGCCAAGCCGAATAGCATTGATGCTGATTCAAGATCACCGTACGGGGATATCGGGTGGGACGGAAATAGGAAATCTTTGGTCTCTGGCGTGGCTTGGGGAGATAGATTCAAATTTAAGTCGACTGGTAATAAATTGAGTTTGAAGAGTTCTTGGGACTATACGGAAGAAAATGAAATTCCCTTTACCCATATGTGGTCAAACTCCAATGACTCAGAGATGGGAATTGTTCAAACCCAATCTTGGAAACAACATGATGCAGGAGGTTACTGGCTCTATAAGTCCTGGGGCACAAAATCGGAAGGACCGATGCCCGAAACTTGGAATTGGACATACCAGCTCAACCAGTACCAGCTTGATTCAGATCCAAGATCAAAAAGGTTGGCGTGGGGCACTAACTATGGAGCCGTGGGACTGGTTGAGTACAATGCCTATGGAGATGACAAAAAGCTTTCGGGCTACCCATTCCAGAGTTACTCCACCTATGTTGCACTGGGTTCACATTCAAAATCTGCAGTGATGCAGCAAGTAGACCAGGTCGAAAGCTTGCAATCAGTCAGTATCGAAGGTCAAAATATCGAACCATTAAGTGCCGGATACGCCGGAGTGGGCAGGACCGACAAAATCGAGTTCCATCCACGAGGATGGAATCATGTGTACGGTGTTTGGGAATTAGAGCAAAGGCATCTCAGTCCTTTTTCCTTCGATTTCAACGTTAATAAAGGAAGCCTTCGAAATCCAGCATTCAAGTTCGACTTAGCGCAAAAGTCCAAAATATCTTCAATTACTTTAAACGAAATCGGCTTGCTTCCTGAAAAAGATTATCTACTTAGTGCGGATGAAACTTCAGGAGAAATATGGATGACTTTGATTGGCAATTTTTCAGGAACCTCACATATCTCAGCTATTCTTGCTGACTGATTGGGACCTCGGGGGGGGAACCTCACTTTTATATCTATGAGCTCAGCTAACACCCCCCTTTCTTTGCAAAAACCCCTCCCTATGCTTCAACTTTCCAATTTTTACCCAAGCATTCCAGCCTATTAAATATTTTCCTTGTTTGCAGAATTTTGCTGCCGATAAGATAGATATGGCCTGCGAGAGAGGATGGCTTCCATGAAAAATGCTCGGGTCCTCAAGAACATCACCAGCAAGATCTCGGTCACCAAGTACCTGGATTATAAGGATTACCTGGAGGCCGTGTACCAGGCGATGAAGCATGAGATGACAAGCTACTCTTATATGCAATTTGCCGAAGATCTGGGTTTTGCCCGCAGCAACGTTATGTATCTGATCATCAAAGGTCAAAGACCTTTGACCAATAAAACCGGCAAGAAGATTGCAGAATCACTGGATCTCAAGAGTGTCGAGCGAAAGTACTGGGATGATCTGGTCGCTTATTTCGACAGTGATTTAGCACCAGAACGAGAAACGATCCTGCAGCATCTGGTGAAGCAAAAAACCAAAGCGATCTCGGACTCGGATGAGTTAATGGACCAATTGGAATACTTCACCGAATGGTATCACATCGCCATATATGAGTTCAGCTTCACACCGCACTTCACCGACGACCCGCAGGAGCTCGCGGCCAGCTTGATTCCGAAAATTCGCGCTGACCAGGCTAAGAAATCGCTCATGCTGCTCCAAAAACTGGGCCTTTTGGCCTTGAATGCAGACACCAAGCGTTTGCAGCCAACCCAGGAGCGTGTGAGCACCGGCCATGAAATCATGTCGATGGCGTTAGTCCGCTACCACCAAAAGATTCTGGAATTGGCTAAGCAGGCCCTGATGACTATCAGTATAGAGGAGCGGGAAATCATCGCCACTTCTATGGCCATTGCCCCAGAGCGCTTGCCCAAAATTAAAAAAGAAATAAGGGCTCTGAGCAAGAAAATCATGGATATCGCCGCACAGGATCCGGAGCCGGAACGAGTTTATCAACTGAGCATCCAACTTTTTCCCCTGACTCGCAAACAAAGGAATGGACCATCATGAGAAAATCCGCTCAGTTGAATATTTCAAACCACAAGCGCATCGTAAGAAATTGGGCCTTGAGCCTTATTTCCTGTCTCATGGCGATAGTTCCCGGCTGCGGCACCGAAGTTGGCAACTCCGGCAAACCAATCATCTCGGACAGTTCAACGACCGCATCTTTGGTGGGACTCCAGCATGATGAGGTGATCAGCTCCATATTGGATCAAAGCGACAGCGATGCGACCGCCTCTTTTGCTCTCAATCAAGCTTCATTCGCAGCGCCGCCCCTGACGTGTACACGGAATTCAGATGGATCCCTGGAACTCATAACAGAGGGTTCCTTCGAAGCGACCAGCGAGTTCGGTCAAACAGCCAAACGCAAGACTCAGACCGATAGCTTGGATGTGAAACTCACGTCCAAATTATCCGTCCCGGCCGATCTTGGATCCTTAAGTTGCAGCGCAAAGATGAAGCCAGTGATCACATGGAACCAGCTGATGTCGCTGAACACCCATTCTAGCTTGACCAAAACCCGCCAAAGATCGGTCATCCTTAAAGCAGATGCTAGCATTCTCAACCAATCCCAGCTGCAGGTGAGCAGCACCCGCGACGTGCAGTTTGCCCGAGTTGCCTCAAGTTTAGATAGTCTGACTGTGAGTCGCAGCACAAGTTTTCAAAGCAGTGTTCAATTGCAGCGCTCAGCCGATGCAACCGTCTTGAGCCGCAGGGTCGAAACTGTTTCGGGTGAACCGATCATAGTCGAGACAACCCGCACCAGGCGTGCTGGCATCAGCAGTCTTGTCATCGTTAAAGGCGCGGTCGTGTCGACGACCAATGAGGAGAACAAGATTCTGCTGCGCTATAAGAATTTGACTCTGAGTACGGGCAGCAGCTGCCACCCCAGCTCAGGAACCATCGACGGCGAAATCTACGCCGCCAGCGATAGCACGAACGCCGCTAGTACATTTCAGATTGAGTTCAGCGCTGACGGGGCCGTGCTGCATTATGCCGACGGCACGGACGAGGACCTGGAGCTGGAAGCCTGTCAAATTTAAGCTCGCGAAAAGGCCGCGAAAAGTTTAATTCTCCGCAAGGAGAATAAACAGAGGTAAGCCATCTGCGTCGTATAAGCGCAACAGACATCAAAGCCCCGCCCAAATGCAAAAGCCCAGCGACCTAAACCGGCCATGGCTGGTTCGGGAATAAGTCTCCCGCCCCGCATTTCTCCTTTTCTTTCTGCGGTTAAAACAGTAAGTATCGCAAGTTAAAAGGGGGGAATTTCACCTTGTCGAAATTATACCTGAAATACGGGCTTCTGGCCTTGGCCATGACTTCACTGTTAGCCTGTCAAAAATTTTCAAAAAACTTCCAGGAAAATGCCTTCATCTGCGGCATAGAACCCGATCAGTATGAGCACCATGCTCAGCTTCTGCAGATCGTCGATGATCAGAACCAAAGGCTTGGTCCCGAGCGTCTTCAAAGCCTGCAGGTGGAACTGAGACAGGACGGTCTGTGGACTCCTCTAAAAATCAGTCGAGGCGGTTGCGTGATCGTGGACAGATCACTGTCCGCCGCAATCGTGGCCCAAGATCCCGCGAAAGATGAGGCGGCTTATATGCACCTCGATCAGCTTGAAACTGACTTCATTCGCGTGTCTTTGCACAAGCGTCGCGCGTTTTCGATGCGTTTTACCTGCCCCCTAGCTGCATACGCTGCGGATGAAAAACTGGAGCTCAACGCTTTTTACGCCGGTGATGGGGCAGCAGAGGCCGGTCTTTGGCTAGCTTTTACAGCACAAAAATGGAATCCAGAAACTTCCACTCCCGCCAACGAACCCGCTCTTCTTCTTCGGGATGAAGCTCTAGCTCGACACGCTTTCCCTCAAAGCTTAAGCATACAGGCTTTGCCCGAGGGAACCTACAAACTCACCGCACGCGCCGGTTATTTAAAGCCTGGTCAAAGCATGGATAATCTTGAAGTGCTCGGCAATCCCGATGGTTGTCTTCTGCAAGTCATGCGTCAAACGCCAGAGCCGCCTCGATGGAAACTCGCGATCACGGATCGCCCCGATAGCGATCCACCGGAGTTGATACTTCCGGTTCGCCAGCCTTTGGATCTTATCAAAGCTCCGGCTGTGAAACTTGAATACTGCATAGAACCGCTGCAAAAACCTTTAAATCGCTGTGAACCACAGCAGAGTTGTCTCGGCTCCGCAGCGGTTTTCGCTGAAGCAGACACCATTTCAATCAATAAGGCCGGGCAATGGGCAGTCTTTGTGCGAAGCCGTGACGCCGCGCGCCATACTTCTCCCTTAACCTGCGCGAGCGTGCAAGCTTCCGAAACCGCACCTAGTTTCTCGGTGCAATGGTCTGAGCAGGAATGGAATCAGCCCTTCCCTCTTTTGTCCTTGCCTCCCGTCACCGTGGAAGCAAACGTTACGGACCTTAAGCATGAGGTCGTGGGCAAGAACTACTTGGTAGACAGCCTGGAATGCCGCGTGACGGTGGCCTCCTCTCTTGGCAATTTACGCGGCTCTCACTACAGCCGCTGCCTCACTGGCCGTTGTGCGGGTCTTGCTCTTAAGGATTGGCAGCCATGCTCAACGAGCATCACCGTGGATTTGAGCCAAGAGTGGTTGCGATCTGAAAACTGGGAAGGTTCTATAGCCCTTCATGTGCGAGCCAGTGATCAAGCGGGGCACTCGCATACGGTCCAAAAAAATCTTTGGTTCTCGGGTCAGCGTCTTCAGAACAAGCAGGTGAAGCATCCGGTCTCCGGTGATCCGATCTGGAGCAGTCAGATCTTGCAGAGACGTGATGGCCTCGTGTTCGCCAGTGCGGAAGGTCAGCTTCTGCATCCGAACAGCAAAGGCTTTCAAGCAGACACCAGCGTCAGCTCCATGATTGGTCAACGGCCTGTGAGTCAGATGAATCTCTTTGAAGATCAGGATGGTGTGGCGCTCTGGGGATTTTGGACCTTCCGTGATGAAGAGGCGGCAGTCCTAGGAAAAAGGGTGGCCGATAAATGGCTATTTCAACCCACTACCGATCAGGGCGCACCTGCACAAAGCTGTCAAGCATTTGGTCAAAATCATCAGGGACGACTGCTCTGCCTGGACCAAACCTCTCTTTCCGTGATGAATCAGGAGCACCGCTGGCTAAAAATTCCGCTACGGAACGCTTCCGGACCGATAATTCCCTGCGATCTCCGTACACCACTGTCGAACCGTTATACGGAATCCAAGCAGGGTCGATGGCTGATCTGCAATCGACAGACTCTCTTGTTTCAATCCTTCGATCAGGAGTACTGGCAAGAGGTCCCAGTTTCAGCCCAGACTCCCTCCATCTTCCAAGCCGTCTTCGTCGATCGCCACTCCGAACTTTGGATCCTGGGCAATCAAGGCAGCACCACGACCCAGGTGTTTGCACTCAAAGATGAGGTTTGGGAGGATCGCAGCCAGGGATTCGATGCACCCTGGTATATCCGGGAGGAAGACAACCCCATCCGTGATCTGGAAAATTTTCATGAGCTAGCGAACGGCTCTTTGCGTTTCGGTGTTCAGCTTTATGATGCTGCATTGCGAAGTTGGCGTTCGATGCTGCCAGATCATCTGCAAAGCTACGAGGGCGTGGCGCAGGATGGAAATGGGGACCTCTGGACAGTCGTGGACGGCAAGGCTCTCCTACGTTTTTATCCCAATCCTCTGATTTTGCCTCTCGAAATTCTTGGGCTTCAGCCTGGCTCACGACTCGTTTCCATAGCTAGAGATGACTCTTCCATCTGGACCTCATTCGTTCAAACAGGCAATATCGTCTATCGCGGCAGCGCTGGTCTTTATCAATTGGATATCCTGCCTTGGCAAAGTCTCTCCTTCGGTTTTATCCGCACACCGGCCTATGGCGAAGCCTGGAATGAATGGATCAAAGATCATAATGGCCAAAAGCTTCTGCAGCGAGAGGATGGAGAAATCGTCCGCCTCGATCCCGATGCCGGCTGGACAGTTGTTTCGCTGCCATCTGATCGACCACCCGATTTGAAGAAAAGTGTCGCACTGATACTCCAGGGGAAGAATTTCCTGGCACAAATGCAGTGGGGATTGGTTTGGATTTGGGATCGAATCGGCTTTAAGGAATTTCCATTGACCAGCCCAGATGGTGTGCTTCACGATCTGCGCTTTGCCAAGGTCGATGGCCGGGGACAAATCTGGTCGTCCGAACAGTCTTGGGATGAACCTCTACGGATTTATCGTTTAAACGAGCAGCTCTGGGAACCCTACGTGATAAAGGATCTACCCAAGCAATGCTCGGGGCCTCTGGTCTTTTTTGAAAGTGACAAGCTCCTGCTATCCTGTGACAAGCTTGGACCTGTCATGGTTCATGGCCAAACTCTGACTTTCCTAGCCGACGCATATCCCGAAATAGATTGGGATGATCGGAATCTCCAGCACTGGACCATACCGGTCAGTGATACAGAGGCGCCTTACGTCTTCTTTACAAGCTATCACTATGAAAAGAGGGAACAAATCCTTTACCGCTACGAAACAAAAACAGGCCAGAAAAAGCAGTGGAGACTCATCGACGATCGACGCTTGCATATCCGAGGCGATATGATGACCGCGCAGGTATACTTTGAGAGCATAGTACTCGATCCGGGTACACCCGATCGCTTCCTTATCCCATCCTCCAAGTTCATTTTGCGTCCCGAGGGTAATACCTTGAAAGTGGCCGTGAATGGTAATAGCCTAATCTTGGCCCGCGGTCTGGACCTTGCAGTGAACTCAGGCTTGATCCGCGATCTAGATATACAGCGATATGGTGAAGTCTGGATTCTCATTAGAGAGCTTGGTCTCGTGCGCTATGATTCGATCTGGCAAGCAGAAGAAAAGGACGAGAGTCCAGAAACCGAACCCTAGGAAGCTGGCGCGCTTTCAGCGCCCGACTCCCTCGTGCCTAGCCTCGAAGCGGCGGGTGCCCGTGCCTACCTCCCCCTACTCTGCTAGGGCATTTCGAATGAACGGATGAGCTTTATGAGCATGGATACAATCGTGATCAGAATATCACGTCCTTCGATGAGAGGCGGTGCCGTGGTGATCTGAAGCTCGCGGAAAATGTCCAGGTGTGAGCGCCCGGAAGGGAAGGCTTCGATTATACCTGCAGACATAACCAGGAATTTTAATGACACAAAGCGATGTCCAACGAGCGAATGCAGCAGGCTTTAAAGAGGAACTGGCAGCATTGCGGGCACAAGATGCTCGATAAAGTTGAAGAAAATTGCGGTAAATGTGCAAACGAGGTGCTGGCTGATTCGGGCTATCAAAGTGATGCTAATTTGTTGGCTGCTGAATCCAAGGGCTCAACACCCTATATTGCCAGCGGCCAAGGCGAAAGTTTTCATGAGATCACAGGCATTGAACAAGTTTCCACGAACGGCATTCCTCATGAATACTTCTGCCCAGCAGGGATGTTTAAAGGTACCAGCCGTGACGCTCATGCCCAGATTGTTTCGGTCGTGAAAAGCAAATCTGGCAAAGCCCTTAACAAAACCTTTCCTTGGCCAAAACCAATCCTTGGTTCTCTTGTTTCTGAAGTGCGCTTTACCCAAGTGATTGATGGTTCTCCGATCCCTTTATCAGCATTTACCCACTCCAGGAAGCGGGCTCCTGTATGGTGGAATGACTCGCGAGGCTGCTAGCATTTCTTGACCGATGGTCGTATCATATTGATCAGTCTAGTTCAGAACTGCCTGAATTTTGGCCAAAGGATAGGAAGCACGTATTCCATGAATACTCGGATTCTAGTATCGATATCGAAGGAACAATACGAGCAGATATTTTGTGAATTCATCAGTGAATTCCCAGTTTTCTATTTGATTACGATCAATTTAACCTTGATCTCAATACTGGGCTCGATCTATTCCGCTTCACCTCTAGTGTTTCTGAGCTATCTTCCCTCTCTGATCCTAATGGTAGGCTGGAGCTATTTCCAACGTCGTGAGAGACTTCGTTTCATGATTTTCCGACTGTTTCAGATGCCTTGGATTATCTATACAAGAGTGCTACTAGCGTTCTACTTCGTTGCTTGGTGGTTTACTGTTTACACACTCGATTCGCCGGAATTGGACCGTGAGATTTTGGGACTGACTGGTCGCAGCATCTTCGATGAATCCATCCTGGCCATTTTGTGTAGCTTTCTCGCGCCAGTCTTCGTTTGTGATTATAAACCTCGATTGATTCTCAAGCATGCGCTCTTTAGTTTTGCTGTATTTGCTTTTGGCTGTGAATTGATTCGCCCGGGCTTCTATTTGAATAGGCCTATCCCCATGGCTGTAAGCTTTGTCACAGGGTTGATCATAGGGGGCTTATTTTATGTCACCGCAGTGCTCATCCAGCGCAATCGACAGCAGCAGCATCAAATAGAAGTGCAGACCAGAAAAATAAGAAAAATCCTCACCTACACCAGTCAAGGCCTAGCACTGATAGATGGTAATCTGCGCATTGAAGCCCACTATTCCCCAAAATTCAGCGAATTCATGGGGGAACCCAGACCAGAGGGCAAGTCGTTAAGTGAGGTGGTGCTAAAATATGCTGTTATGACCGGCGATGATCGTGATATTTTTCTTCAGGCACTTGAACTGGCTAGCCGAGACAGAATCTCCTTTGACTTAAATTCTGGCCATCTACCTGAGCGAATTTGCCTGCGCTATGAAGATAGCAGTGAAAGGCTATTCGATGCCATCTGGGATCCCATGCCAGATGAGGCGGATGATGCTCAGCATCTGCTTCTTTCCCTAACCGACATCACCGAAGCGGAAAAAATGCGCGCAAAGGAGGAGGCGCTTGATGCCAACGTTGAAGACCTCGCTGTTCTGGTTGGCACCAATGATGAGCGGTTCATGCTGTTTATCTCCCGAGCTCATGAATTGCTGAATCATGTGATACAAGGTCAATCCTCAACGGAAGGCGACACTGGCAGTATCAAGGTTAAAGCTATGATTGCCCTGCATACGATCAAAGGCAATGCGAGAACTCTTGGTTTGAAGCGCACGGCTACCGTCCTTCACGAGTGTGAAACTCATGTCCAAAAAACCCTTGACCTCGCAAGTTTGCACAGAATGATTGAACCAATTCAGAACGAACTCAATCGACTTGACGAGCTCTCGGAAAAATATTACGGAAAGCGGCGGGAAAAGGGCACAGTCAGTGTTCGCAAAGATACCATTTTGGGAATCATGGATAAACCCATGACAGCTGATCTTCTGCAGATATGCTCGGAATGTTTTCCGCCCTTATTTAAGTTTCTCGAGCAATTTTCTGCCCAGCTCGCAAGTCTCACGAATCGGCTAAATAAGACTTTGCCACGTTTTGAGACCCAGGGTGAAAGTCCTTTGGTCTTGGATGAAGGTATGAAGTTGATTCACAATATCTTTCCGCATCTTTTTGCCAATGCCCTGGATCATGGTATTGAAGCAATGGAGGTGCGAGTGGCTCTGGGCAAACCGAAGCAGGGAACCATCAGCATCGCAGCAGCCTGGGAAGGTGAATTCCTTCGTATCATGTTCTGGGATGATGGTGGTGGATTGAATTGGGAACGGCTATCCAGAAAAGCGGAATCGATCTTTGGCAAGGACTCGGCGACAGCTATGAGTCATCAGGAGTTGGCAAACCTTATTTTCCGCCCAGGGCTGTCGACCAGTCGTGAGCTTTCAGAATTGTCAGGCCGCGGTATCGGGATGTCAGCCGTCAAGACGATTTTAGAGGAGGAAGGGGGCGCTATCTATGTCGCCATTGACAGCGAGGCTGCTCTGCAGCAAACATTTAAATTCATCCTTGATCTGCCCGGACGCTATTTCAAACGGGTTCGCCTGCAGGTTGCTTGATTCGGCTCTGTTGCGACGGCAAACTCTGAACGGAAAATGACCTAAGCTAGCAGCGACTCCTGCAGCCTTGGAATACCGCTTTTTAACTTTTAGAAGCGCGATCCATCTGACTCTTTTGGGCTAAAGAGTGTGCGGAATCCCGAACTCCTCAGTTAAATACCCACCAAATAACTTCAATATTATAATTACTTACACTCCTTCCTTATATGCAGAAAAAATATTCCGATACGTTCTGTAACCTAACGCTGACTAGAGGCAACTATAAGATGGCAAGGCACAAAATTATCCAAGCGATAGCCAGTCGAGTGGCTGTCACTCGATTTTTGGACTACCGTGAATACCTGCAAGCGGTCTATGTTGCCTTGAAACAGGAGCTTGGCTCTTATTCCTATATTGGCTATGCCGACGACCTCGGTTTTTCTAAAACCAATGTGATTCATCTTATCATTAAGGGCAAAAGGCCGCTCACCGAAAAAGCTGGTGAGAAGATTAGCAATGCCCTTGATTTGCGTGGCAATGATCGAAAATATTTTGAAGAACTGATCAGTTTTCAGAATAGCCATGATGCAATAAACCGCGAACAAATGATGCAGAATTTGCTCCATTACAAAGCCAAGGATGTTAGCTCCGAGCAAAGTCTTGATCAGCTTGAATTCTTCACAGAATGGTTTAACGTCGTTATCTATGAATTGGCCTTTACCCCCTACTTTTCAGAAGATCCGAAAGAGTTAGCTGGTCTTCTGACCCCGCGGATTCGGCCTGAACAGGCTCGCAAAAGTTTGGATCTCATGGTTCGTCTCGGTCTTTTGGCCAAAGACACCGAAGGACGCCTGCGTCCTACCAAAGACCGCATCAGCACAGGCGATGAAGTCGCGTCCTTAGCTATCACCCGTTATCATCAAAAGATGATCGATCTCGCCAAAGAGTCTCTGACTTCGGTCAATTCTCAACTGCGTGACATTAGCTCGATCTCGATTGCAATTCCTGAAGCACTTTTGCCGGAACTCAAAAAAGAAATCAGTGCCCTTCGAAAGAAGCTACTGACTCTTTCGGAGCAGGAGCAGAATCCTGACTCGGTCTATCAGGTGAATTTTCAGCTGTTTCCTCTGAGTCGCTACAAGGGGGCAAAGTCATGAAATTCATGCCTATTCATCGACGATTGCTGCCACTCTTAATGAGCGTGTTGCTGGTCAATCTTATGGCTTGTGGGGTCGAAATCGGTAATCCGAGCGACCCTGTCCCTGTTCAACCAAAAACTCACAGCGATCCGAATTCCCCGACTGACGCAACACACAGTCTGATTATCCAGTTGGCCACGAGCCAGCACGATGAAGCTATTCTCGCTCTCACGGCCCGCTTCGATCAGAACAACTACGGCGCAAGATTGCTGGCTGCACCAATGAATGGGACAAGCCCATCAACCAAGGGTCCGAATCCTCTGCAGTTGGATCGAGACAATGAGCAAACGGATGACGACTCTTCCGACCAGGATTTTACTAGCAGCTGTAAGAACGGAACGAGCAGTGGCTCGGTCGAGGTCAACAATCTTCACAAAGCCAGCGACGAGAATCTACGTGGCATCGATTCCGCCTATAAGGTGTCGGAAACCTACAGCCGAGCGTTCAAGGCGACCCTATCGGCCAACAGCCCTTCGATATCCTGTGGCTCCAAGGGTGCCGTGATTGATTGGCAAAACCTCAGCGGCACTGGGGGCTTTACCATAAACAGCGAATCGACCCGCAGTCGTAGCCGTACCATCTTTGATAGCAGCGGCAAGGCCTTGAGTCAGACTTCATTGACCTCAACCGGTAGCCAGCAGCTGTCGATTCCTACTCTGAGTTATACAACCGGCAGCGTCAGCTTTGACAAAAAGCTCAGTTTCGTAGCCGATCAGAAGATTATCGACAATCAAACCGTCTCTTATGCTCGGGTGGAAACCATCGATAGTGAAGCACTGGTGCTTCGCCAGGGACTATCGCTCTCTACGGGTGAATTTAATGTGACAACCATCGTCGCAGGGAGTATCAGTTCCAAGACCGACAGCGGCCTGCGGGTGATCCTGCACTATGATAGGCTCGAGTTGGGTGCCAAAGGCAGCTGCCTCCCCAGCCAGGGCACGGTCACCGGTGAAGTCTACAATTCGGCTACCAGCAAAATTCCAAACAGTTCCTTCGAACTGGTGTTCGCCAGCTCTGGAGCTTCCATCGTGTTCTCGGATGGCGTGGGCAGCGATGTCCAGCTCGAAGGCTGTGACCTCAATCAGATCGTGAAATAAGCCTAAAAGCCGGAATGTCTTTTTCCCTCCCACTGGTATGTGAGCAATTTTGAACTCATGGGGTTTCGCAAAACCCCACATTTTCTTATCTCTCTTTCATCAGCTCCCTCAAACACACTCCTGCAGACAAATTGCGGACTTCTGTCGAAGTCATTTCTGGGACATTTAAGCTCCTAAAATCCGTCTATTCATTTTTTTTGACTCACAATTTTTCGGTAACCTGGCTAGTCAGTCAGTAGAGATGCTTGAGATTTCGATAACATCCCAAACAAGGTAGGCATGCATGAATAACTTCAACAAAGCCCTGGCTCTGGTTCCTTGCGGTGCGATCCTGGCTCTGGCCGTTGGTTGTGGAAGCGCAAATCCAAGCAGCGACGTGAAAGTCTATGGTGGAAGCAAAGTTGGAACCGGCGCTTGGCAAAACGTTGTTGCCATCACCGAAAAGAGCAGTGGCATGTTCTGTACCGGCACTGCAATCGCTCCGACAGTGGTGATCACCGCTGGACACTGTGGAGGCACTAAAGCAGCCAACCTCGCTGTTTATGTCGGCGTTGGTAAAGAGGGCGGCAGTGTTGTTGGGCAGTATCCGGTGAAAGTCATGAAAGTATCTCCAAAGTATAAAAGCTCCTCAGGTGTCGGCAACGATATCTCCTATATTGTTTTGAGCAAGCCACTTGATCTTCCAGCAAGTGCTTATGTTCCGGTGCTGACCAATGCTGATGAAAGCGCAGAGCTCCTGGCCATTGGTAAAACCGGGCATATCGTAGGATTCGGTAATCGAGATGATGGTGGATTCGGCGTTAAGTTCGAAGTCGACGCTAAGATCACAAAATTAAACAGCCTTGAAGTCACCATCGGTGGCAGCGGCAAAGATTCTTGCCAGGGCGATAGCGGAGGCCCTGTCTTTGGCAAACTGTCTGATGGCACCTGGCGCGTCTACGGCGTCACCTCTCGCGGCGGCGCCTGTGGTACTGGCGGAATCTATGGCATTATGAGCGCAAATATCTGCTGGGTCCAGCAGGACAGTGGAGTTGATCTGGGCTTGCCAGAGGGCACTTGCCCCGCTGCAACTCTACCTTTGAACGCGGCTCTGTAAACATCCTTCGTTACTGAATCACAGCTCGGCGAACCCTTAAAAGGTTCGTCGCATTTCGTTTTTGGCAAAGCTCTATCAATCAAGTATCATAGCTCTAGCTTTTCCATCACAGGGATTGGTAGATGCCATGACAAGCGAGACGATCTGCCTCGACAAGCAGTTTCTGAAGATATTCCAGGCCGAAAAAAATTCAACCATCAAACTCGTTCGAAAAATGAGTTATCTTATTCTGAGTGCCAGCAAAGGCATTCATGAAGATGGTGCAGCTGATGCCATACACGAATTCTATCGGCTCTACCTGGACGAAGGTGCCAGCAAAAGTTCCAAACATGATGATATGCAGGCCGATGTCGACTCAGTCCTGGAACAAACTCAAACCTTGCTGGCTCAAGGAAAAAGCACCAAAGAAATCGCCAAACTCATCAAGCTCGATCGTATTCGGGAAGTGAAACGATTGGAATTGGCTCAAGCCCAAAAAAATCTAGAAGCACTCATCGCCCGCGATCGATACTTCGAAAAAACCTTGATTCCTATGATCGAAAATCTCCGCTATGCCGCCGAAATAGAAGCCCAAATCACTATGATTTCGTTCGGTCAGATGATGCTGATCAATTCGCTCGGGGAACGATTCGAAAGGAATGCCCCGAAGCTGGCCGCAGAACTTGCTTTGAAGATTATGGAAGAAGCCGAGCTTACGGAATCCTTTCACAAAGCCGTTTACCAAGATGAAAAGCAAATTGATGTGCAAAGCTTTGTGACTGACCTAGTTCGATTCTTTATTCAAACCTTACGGAACAGTGCAGAAAAATCTCGGGTGGAACTGGGACAGGTTGCCGGTCTTTTGTTTTTTATCGTCAACGATGTGGAAAGAAGAAAAGCTTCTACCAGCGAAAACCAGGCTCATTTGAAAAAGACTCAGGAAGCTTTAGCACGCGCTCAAGTCTCAGGATTGGGTATCAATGCCGACACCCTCGAATCCATGAAAGCTTTCGGCGCAGGTCATCCCAGCTTTCTAGCCTTGCTTATGCCATTGGCTGAAGGGCTCCTCCTGCTCACCGATGTAACCCAACGCATCCTTCTGATAGCGCAGCAACTGGATATGTGGCTCGCCGCACATGGGCCTTCCACGAATTTTAAATATGTGAGTCCGGAACAATGGCAGAGTTTCCATCAAGCTCTGGCACCCTTCACCTTTACTGATGAAGGCAAAGGCAACAGCCTTAAATCCACCAGCGAGTGAGCACACCACCGTTTTATTGGATCATAACAATCTGAAATTATTATTTTTTCAGATACTTAGGACCAAGCCGAGCTAATTTTCAAGGCCCAAGCTTACGAACCCATCCATGCCAAAACTACATAACCGCTTATTTTAAAAGAGAATCTGGAGATTTTTTTGCAATAAAGCCAAGCAGGCCCCGTCTTAATCATTGTAAGAGCCAAAGGCTCCTAAGCGAGACAAAGAGGGCGACCTACCGGTGAACATCTCAAAGGAGTTCACTTCTTCCACAGCCCACCAGATCCTTGTGATTCTGGTCCAGTCCCAAAGACCTCACCTTCAAATCTTCATTTTTCCCATCCATCGCCCTAAACTTTTCCCGCAACGAGGATCGCCTTTCCTCATTTCACCATGTCTGCAACCGATTGGCACCAAACGTCCTCGACGTTCAAGGAAGGAATCAACTGCAGGGACTCTCCGCCTAAAGCTTTCCAGTCCTCGGCTCCACGGATGCCGATTTCCTCCAAAGTTTCCAAACAGTCTGTAACAAAAGCCGGGCACATCACCGCGAGTCGTTTCACACCTTGCTGCCGCAATTCACCAAAAACGATATCTGTATAGGGTTTGATCCAAGCGGCCCGACCCAGGCGTGACTGAAACGAAGTGCTGTACCGACCTTCGGTGAGTCCCAAAGCTTTCACCAGCCCGCGAGTCGTGGCAAAGCATTGAGCCCTATAGCACAGGCGATTGTCGGGTCGCACCGAAGCGCAGCATTCCGCATTGAATTGACAGGTGGCTTTATCCCGCACCGATTTGGTGATCTGTCCCTCAGGGAGACCATGGTAGCTGAACAGCACGTGATCTGGCTCCATAGCTTTCAGCCGCGGCTTGGCCACTTCAGCAAAGGAGCGAATGAAGCGCGGATCTTCATAAAAGTCCGGCAGAATGCGTAAAGGTGGAAAAGCAAATTCCTGACTCAGGGTTTGCATAACCATGTCAACGGATGAAGCCACTGACGCCGCCGCGTACTGAGGGTACAGGGGCAAGACACGCAACTCTTCCACCTGAGCTTCTAGAAGCAGTTTGATCTGACTTGGAATGCTGGGCTGACCATAACGCATCGCGGTTCGGACGACATAGTCTTGCCCGAGCAAAGACTGAACTTTGTGCTGCAGCTGTATGCCAAGATCCACGAGAGGCGAGCCCGCCTCAGTCCAGATCTTCTGATAGGCATGAGCCGACTTCGGTGACCTAAAGGGAGCGATAATCCCGTTGACCAGCAGAAAACGGGAAGGCGCTGCGATATCGATCACACGGGCATCCATGAGAAATTCCCGGAGGTAGCTTCGAACGGCAGATGTCGAAGGATTCGCCGGACTGCCCAAATTGATAAGGAGAACACCGATCTTGGCCATGAATACCTCACACAGAAGGAACGCAGCTGATACTTTGATATGCCCTGATAGCGCCGCTTGACCAAGAGTTTTTTTTATCCTACTTGCAGGCAATCGTGGCTTTCCCGCACAATAGGCCTCTTTCCCGTCCATTCCAAGCCTTGGCCGAGACCATCACGCGGGCTTGAGCCACGAAGAGAGTGAACATGTCTGGACCCACCATACTCGCTTTGCTTGCTATAGCCCTGGGCTTTGTCCTGGAACGCCGTCAGTTGATCCCAGCATTTCTCAAAGCCTGGTTGGCCTTAGCCTTGATCCGTCTCTTCTATCCCTGCCTTATTTTTGCTGCTTTGCTTTTAAGGCTGAATGCTGCAGCCCTGGAGCATCTGTGGGTCTTGCCTTGCCTTATGGCACTGACTCTCTTGCTGGGACTCTTGATTGGTCTTGGTTTGGAAAAGAAACTGGCCTTCGCTGACGATGGAACCCGTCGTAGCTTTAGGTTTCTTTGTCTGCTACCGAACTATTCCTATCTGCCTCTGATGGTCGCTCAAGCTCTCTGGGCCGATGCTGGCATCACTCTGGTGGCTCTGGCCGGTGTGGGAGCCGATCTTGTGCTGTGGACAATAGGCGTTCCACAAATTGCCGCACGGGCCCGATTGGATCTCCGCCGACTGTTGCTCAATCCACCCCTCATCGCCCTGGTGCTCGCATTGATGCTGCTCCTGGAGCCTTTTGCTAGGCTTCGACACCAATTGCAGATCCCTCTGGAGATCATGCAAGCCATCGGTCGAGCCACTATTCCTGTCTCCATGCTTCTGCTTGGAGCTCACCTCGGACGCAGAACCCGCAGTGGAAAAGATAAAAAGGCCCACGCCCTGCTCCTAGGGCTTAGATTAGGAGTGATTCCTGCTTTACTCCTGCTGCTTTGCTATCTGCTGCCTCATTTGCTCGAACCGAGCGCCCGCCGGGTCTTGATTCTTATCGGCTCTATGCCTGGTGCAATACTTGCTGTGGTCTTGAGCGATATCTATGCAGCGGATGCCGATTTTGCGGCTCGACATATTCTCGTGGGACACTTGCTTTGGCTCATCACCGGACCAGCCTGGCTTTTGCTCGAGCAATGGCTCTTCCTAAGCTGAAGGTTTCAACTTCAGACTCTTGTCTTTCGCGCATAGTTCTGCAGAGCGAGCAGAGTCAAAATCAGGCAGGGAACGACCAGGATCGACGAAGACAGATAAACGTATCCAATCGTGCCGATGACAGCTCCCAGAAAAAACGTAAACAGCAGCAAACTGTGGAAGGTAAAACGCTCCACCCCAAGCTTTCGCCAAAAACTGGAGAGGCTGGCTTTCCAACGCAATCGCCCACGATTCTTGTCCTTGCTCCAATGCAAACGTGCCGCGTGAAAGGCTGTGCCCATCGCCACTCCGATGTCGGTAGCTACACCCGTCATATGAGTGGTTCGAATGATCGCGCCCGAGGCATGGCGAAGGATAGCATTCTGCACCCCCATGGCATGCGCAAGAAGAAGAGTGGCGAGGCTGATCTGATCGATTTGGATCCAGAGCAAACCATCGACATGGTCGACGATCAGAAAAAGTACGATAAGCAGCAGTTCCAGTAAAATGGGTCGCGCATATTTTTCCCGACGATCCGCGGCCGTATGCCCATGCATGAGCAAGGCCGTGACCATCGCACCAAGTATAAAAGCTATGGTTTCTAAGAAGAAAACGAAGGCAGCACCAATATTGCCTTCAGCATATTCAACAGCTGTGCGGGTGGCATGCCCAGAGATATGAGAGACATAGGTCCCGAACTGCAAGAATCCAACTGTGTTCACCGTACCGGCAACGAAGGCCAGGAGTGTCCCCAGTTCCAAATTTTCGCGAAAGGACCTTAGGTACCGACGGGTTCTTTTGCCAATCGAATGGTACTGTTCCGACCGGATGAGCCCTCCGGGCAATGGCGAATCGGTGGCCGTGGCTCGCGTACCCTCTGACTCGTTCAAGGCTCGGCTTTCTGAAGCATGCGCATACGTATTCTTTCAATCACAGTCTGGAGCTGTTCTAGTTTTACGGGCTTGCGCAGCATGAGCTCGGCTCCGGCAGTGAGAGCATCCTTCTCACTGATATCGGTAAACCCAGTCATCAGCACGAAAACAGGTTCCGTCGGCTTTTGCTTCCGCACCCGACGAATCATTTCAACGCCATTTTCGCCCGGCATCCGAACATCGGAGAGCACGATATCGACCTTGCCATTCATAATTTGGTGATAGGCCTGCGCGGTATTGTTAGCGGTCAGGGTGATGAGACCCAAATCCTCCAACACATAGGCTAAGGACTCGCAGAGGTCTTGCTCATCATCAACAATCAGGATCGTGAACTGACGTTCTTCACCCATGGACGAACTCTCCTGGAGACGGCACTCTCTTCTTATTGTACTTGAGCTAGGCAAAAGCTGCTAGCTGATCAACCAGCGCTCCAGGCGAGTTTATCGAATTAAGGATCGAAACATGTTGTAGAGTGAAAGGACCAAAAAAGCCAGTAACAGGGCTTTTTTCGCATACTTTTTTAGGTAATAGGCTTGCATCTTTTCACCGCGTACAGATATTGCGATAGATCATGGCTTTGGCTTGGATCTCGACTTCCACCTGGTAGGTAACGCCATCCACAATGCGACTGGGAACGCTCCAAACCGCAAAAAGTGCGCTAGGCACCCCGGTGACGGAAGCTGGGCTCTCGAGATCTCTTACATACGTCAATGTGTCGACGCCTAGTGTAAACTGCTTGCCGGACGGCACCGTGTACTCCCATTCTGTCTCTTCAAAACCGATGGAACACGGAGATATGATCTCGCTCGTAACGACGGGACCTGGATCCGTGATCGTGATGAGCTGTTTGGCAGGATTAAAGGCAATGGCCGATTTCGATTCGACCGTATCCTGAGTCGGGGTATAGGTTTTATCTTCAGCCCCACAGGCGTTTAAAACGAGGAGCCCGAGAGCCATAAGTCCCACCCGGTATCGACGGTCACTGAACCAATGCTTCATAAACTCCCTCCATGGAGTAGGTGTATCGCTGTTGGGAGCGCTAGGCAAGTAAAACTGCCGTGGCCTCTGCGTCCAGCTCAAGAACCGGACACCAAACTCTGAAAGTAACTATCATCGAGCTCGTCGTCATCTTCAACCACAGGTTGAGCGGGACCCTTGATCTTGGCTTTGGTCGCACTGACCCCAAAATCCATGCCGGTAAATTCCTCGTCCTCTTGAGACAGCGAGGCCAGATCATCCAAGCGAGCCGGCGATGACACTTGCCCACCTTTGGTTTTCAATCCCTTCAGAATGCTGACATTGTGAGTCGCTTTGTCGAATGTTCCATCCAAACTCGCAGCTTTCTCAAAGGCTGCCAGAGCGGGGGCATTCTTGCCCCATTTCACCAGACCAACACCCATATTGAAAAAGACTCGCGCCAGCACATGAGGTTCGCCGGCTACATGCGAAACCGCTGATTTATAGAGGTTGAGCCCCTGTTTAAACCGATCCTGACGAATGGCTAGAATCGCCGAGCTATTGAAAATCGATGCCACTTCCTGGGCGCTATCGATCTGTCCAAAAAGTTTGATGGCTTCGTTAACATGTCCATTGAGCAAGTTGCACTGAGCCTTGCCAATTTTGGCTTCCTTCATATCTGGATCCAATTTCAAAGCTTGATTGAAGGTGCCTAACGCTGCCTCGACTTTATCCAAGTTCAAAAGGATTTGGCCCAAATCGACCAATCGATCCACATGAAGAGGACTGATCAAGCGAGCCTTTTCCAAAAGAGCTTCGGCCTCTTCAAACTCTCCCAATTTCATATGACAGCGCGCGAGCAAGTGTTGGGCGCGAAGATCGCCTCGGCTGGCCGCCTCTACTTTCGTAAGCCAAGCCTTGGCTTCCTTATACTGAGCCATTTCAAATAGGACTGCTCCTAATTCCACAGCGGCTCTAATGTTTTTCGGCTCATCTTCGCAAAGTTCACGAAGCAGAGTTTCGGCCGGATCAAGATCCTTATTCTTTCGCAGATAAGCCAGCTCGCGATAGGCTTTGCGACTCGCCGGACTGATCGACGAAAATTGCATCAATTCATTGAGGTTTTTGACTATTTGAGCCTGCGAGATTTCACCGGTATGGATCTGCATGACATTGAATTCATTGGCCACCTTTATAACTCGATCAGCCAAGTCCAGAGCCATGAAGTAGATCGGCCTCGTATCAACCCGATGCGGCCCCTGGGCTGCGCGTAGGATTTTCGTAACCGCTTGCTCACCGTGCTCCCAATCAATGACCAGCAAGCCAGCTGGATTGCGCTCCATATCTTCGATGCATTCCATCGCACTATCGAGGGCGTTGACTTTCAAAATCCCAAAGTTCTTAAGTTCACGAACCAGAACCGCCCGAACGGTCATGCGACTGATAAATACGGTGGCATGTTTCAAAGAAACAAGTTCAGCCGGGGTTTTGGCCGGCTCTCCATTGTTTGAAAAATCAAAAGCTTTCGCTGTAGCCATATATTCTTTCCTGAGCAGTATAATTACGGGTCCAAAGGATCTCCGCAGTGCGCTCAGCATGAGCCATGATCATCGGCAGAAGCCGTCCCCATCTTAAGCTTGAGCCAGCCTAGAACCGAGCGAAACTCATCAGCAAAAGCCCTCTTCGACCACTCCACTCAGCAGCGCATCGTTGTCAAAATCTTCCAGCTGTATCAAGCCCGGCATAGGTTCGTTCAGTTTAGAGACCGAACCATCTGATGTAAAAGACAATGTTTCGGTCACAACAGGATCCTTAGGCTGCCATGGGGTTGGAGCCTCCTGAACGGGGTGATCGTCGTGGGCATCGACTTCAATCATAGTCTGCCCTTGAACTTTAAGACCGTGATCGGTCCAAACCAATTTACTGCTCAAATCTTGCACATAAGTATGCGCCTTCGGAAATTGCTTGCCCCCTGTTTTTGCTGACCTCATGAACCACAGCAAGGCTTTATCACCCAAACGAAAGCGCAAATAGCCAAGCCCCATGTTAAACATAACCTTGGAGCGTGTGTCGACATCACGAATAAAATGCAAGGCTGATTCGTAGTGATGGATGCCTTCTTCCAGATGCCCACCGTGCACTTTGGAAATTCCCATGGTATTCATGAGGCTGGCAAAACTCTTGGGAAATGGATCAGAATGACTACTTTGCTGCAGAAAATTAATGACATTCGTGGTGAGCTCAGCACCTTTTTTGGCCCTTGCCCAATGCGGGTCCACGGCCAAAGCCTTCTCGAAGTTTTTTTGCGCCGTTTTCAGGTCGCATTCATGCAGGTGCAGCTCGCCTAACTGACAAATTCGCTTCACATTGTCCGGGCTGAGAGTATTGGCTTTCTCCAAAACGTCCATCGCCTCACGATGCCGACCGCTGGCGTGTAAGACCTTGCCCAATTCATTCAAGGCCAGAACGTTGCCAGAATCTTCACTGACCACCGATCGCAACAATTTTTCCGCTTCGTCCCAGCGTTTTTCACAGCTCAAGAAGCGACCCAACATAAGCAGGAGGGGAGCAGGGTAAGGAGCACCCTGGAGCAACTGGTGAAGCTTCTTAAATCGCGATGAATCGATCGTTTGCGGACCGACAATCAACTTCCTAATACTTTTTTCGTGGCTATGAATCCAATTCAATTCATCTTGCAAACTTTGAATAGCTTCGATAAAAACGCCGGAAGTGAAGGGCTTTTCCACCAATCTGGTCAGTGGAAATTCTTCCAGCAATCGGAAATCATTGCGATCGACAAATCCTGAAATAATCAGGATTGGCAGCATAGAATAGCGAGGATCGTGACGCAAGCGATTGAATAGGGTGAGACCCGAAGTCGTCCCTTTCACATTCCAATCCAAAATCACCAGATCAAATCGATCCGGACCCACCTGCAGGTATTCATCCGCGTTGGTGCAGAGTGTGACCTCGCCCATCGCGAGGTCCTCCGCATAGCTGGCGATTTTCGCACTGAAATGCTCGTCGGCCTCAACTAAGGCAACGCGATGGAATCCAACGGACAATCGTGACTTAAGGACAGAAATCTTCATTGTTTGACCTCGTGTCTTAGGATCATCTTCGGCCAAACACAAAAGAACCCGGGTCTTACACAATTTTGTGAAAGGAGTCGGGCTCTTATTAAGTGGTATTTGTTTAGCTGGGAAGGAGGCTGCTGAGCTGTTCAAAAGTATCGCGTTCAAGAACCACCAACTGTGGGTCGATGACCCAGGTTTGCAGCACATAGCGCGTGGTTTTGGGACTGAGAACCTCATGCGGATGGGTGAGCTGAGCCGGGAACACAACTGCCTCGCCTTGCTTCGGTTTCACTTTCACAGCCTGAACTGGAAAATGCAGTTCTCCCCCTTCACTGACATCGTTCAGAAAGAAGATCATCGTCGCCAAGCGAAGACCGTTGGATGGCGGCACCGGGCTTTGGTAGTCGTCGTGCAAAGCGCAGATGTCTCCCGGACGATACCGGGCGATAACAAAGCCATCGTTGAGCCATTCCTTGGGTTCTGCCGAACGGTAAGGTTCTGGGAGTCGAAAGAACTCGGCGAGCAGAGGGTCTGCAAACCTTGTCACCTTCTGGACCTCCCGCAGCCAATCAAACTGCTGCGAGATGTTCAGGTAAGATCGAGTGCTGTATTCGGGCTGCGGATCCACCTGAACCCGTGAGTCCTGCTCGAAACGATCGATCAGCTGCTGGCAATAGGCAGGGCTGAGGGCTTCAGTAAATTGCTTGATATAGCTGGGCATGCGAGTTCCTTATTGGAGTCCGTGCAGCGGATATCACAATCAGGCTTAAACACAAGATAATATTTCAAGTACCTGATATAAATGATGAATATATAGCCAAGGAAAATCAGGAAGGTTTTTGCAAGAGGCTCGCCTCATGCAGGCTCCGCTCCATGCCGATGGCATTTCTGGACGGGCTCTTAAGACCCTCACACTGCATACGGAGAACGGGAAGTCATGGGAACCGCTGTGGATATAGCTAAAGAGCTGACATCATTAGATGATTTAAAAGCCCCGTTGGATCAATTCGCGCAAAAATACAGTCTCTCCAAACGCGAGCAAGACGTGCTCAATCTTTTGGTCCAGCAAGTCGTGAGCGCCGAGGATATCTCGGACAAACTCGGTATCAGCCGCAATACGGTTCGCATTCACTTGAAAAACATCAATACCAAAGTCGGCACCAACAGCAAATCTGAGTTGCTGGGTCGATTCATTGAATTCGTCATTCAAAACAAAAAAACTGAAGACAAGCTTACCACTCAACGACTGACGATCCTGATCGCCGATGATGACCAAAGCTATGTCGATTTAGTGAGAAAAGCATCGGAGAGCGTAATCGGCGCAGACGTGACCTTTCAGCATGTCGTGGACGGTCAGAATATGATGGAGTATCTCAACCGCGTGAAGCGCAACGATGCTCAAACCCCTAGGCCCCATCTTATTCTGCTCGATTTGAATATGCCCAAGTTGAATGGCTTTCAGGCTCTGGAGAAAATTAAGACCGACCCGCTGCTGAATGAAATTCCAGTCGTCGTGTTCTCCTCCTCATCCACTCATTCGGATATTTCCAGCATTTATGCACTCGGAGGGAATTCTTATGTCACCAAACCAGGTGGCTACCAAGAATTGAAGAAGGTGATTCATGGAATTGTCTTCTACTGGGGACAAATCGGGGCTTTGCCTGCCACCAAACAGGGCTGAAGCACTCGCGCTGCGGCCCAGAGCTCTCTGCTTTCAATCAGTATTTCTGTGAATCCCAAGCTTCCTTCACGTACCCTTTATCCTCTTTTTACCCCCCATGCGTTAAAATCGGTTGTATTGGCTGCATAGATTTGCAATTATACATCTAATATGTATTAATATGCAGATTCTATGCATATTATGTGTGACCATGAAGACGGGGCCGAGAGGATGTACGAATTCGTCGTGAAGGTTGCGGGTGAGGAAGAAGCTCATTTCGCGGAAGCGATCAGCCGCGAAATGGAAGCTAGCGCACGGGCGCGAGGGACCGGTATTGCCAAAAGAACTCCAGATTATATCCGAGAGAAGATGCTCAGTGGTAAAGCCTTCATCGCTTTGGAAACCACCGAAAAAAAGGTTGCCGGGTTCTGTTACATGGAAAGTTGGAGCAGTGGTGATCATATTGCCAATTCCGGCCTAATCATTTTTCCCGAATATCGTCGTTTCGGGTTGGCTCGCCAATTGAAAACTTTTTCATTTGAAGAATCGAAACGGCGATTTCCTCAGGCCAAGTTCTTCGGTCTGACCACCAGTTTGCCGGTCATGAATATCAATAGCGAGCTGGGCTATCGGCCAGTGACTTATAGCGAACTGACTCAGGATGAAGAGTTCTGGGCCAGCTGCCAAAGTTGTGTGAACTATCCAACTTTGATCAGCAAAGACAAAAAGAATTGTCTGTGCACGGCCATGATCTTTGACCCGGAGTGGGAAAAGAAAAGACTGCAGAAACTGAGGTCGTCAGGCAACCTCGCTCTGGAGGCGGAGGCATGATCCAGGCAGCCATTATCGGTGCAGCGGGCTATACCGGTGGCGAACTCTTACGCTTGCTGCTGACCCATCCTTCGGTTGCCGATGTGTATGCCGTCAGCGCAAGCCACGCGGGACAGAGTTTATGCAAGGCCCATCCGGACCTTTTGCATTGGCGAGACCAGCATTTCCTTGCGGGACTGCCGGAACAAAAATTGGACGTCGTGTTTCTCTGCGGCGGCCATGGTGAATCGCGACGTCTGCTCGATCAGCATCGACTTCTGGAACGAGACCAAGTGATTATCGACCTGAGTCAGGATTTTCGGATGCAGAGTCCGGACCATGACTTCGTCTATGGATTGCCAGAGGCCTTTGCCAGCAAGATCCAAAAAGCGAAACGCATTGCCAATCCTGGTTGTTTCGCCACGGCCATTCAATTGGCTCTGCTTCCCCTCGCCCATCGCGGCTGGTTGCAGGATGAACTGCATATCACCGGCATCACAGGTTCAACCGGAGCCGGACAAAAGCTGCAGGAAGCCCTGCATTTTTCGTGGCGTCACGACAATCTATCCGTCTACAAACCTTTTGCCCATCAGCACCTCTTAGAAATTTGTCAGACCTTGCAAAGCTTGCAACCTGACTATGAACGCACACCCCTCTTCGTGCCGATGCGAGGACCCTTTACGCGAGGAATTTTAGTCTCGGTTTATACCCGTTGCTCGGCCAGTCCTATCGAACTGCTGGAAGCCTTTGACAGCTACTATGAATCGGCTGACTTTGTGCACCGCACGGTGCAGGAAGCCGACCTCAAGCAAGTTGTGAATACCAACAACGCCGTTCTCAGCTGTGAAAAACATGGCGACTATGCGCATATCGTCTGCTGCCTCGATAATCTTTTGAAAGGCGCCAGCGGCCAAGCCGTGCAAAATATGAATCTAGCCCTGGGTCTGCCGCAGACCGAAGGCTTGCTTTTGAAACCAGCGGCCTTTTGAGGATCTGCCATGCGACCCTTAGCTGTTTATGCCAAGTTTGATTTGGCCTTGAGTCGTGCCTTGGGCTGTTATCTTTACGATGACAAGGATCAAGCGATCTTGGATTTTTACAGCGGCCACGGAGTGATCTCGATTGGTCACAGCCATCCCTACTACGTGGATCGTCTCAAAGCGCAGATCGATCGTCTGCTCTACTATTCAAATGCCGTCGATTTTGAAGAGCAAACTGTGCTTTGTCAAAAGCTTGGCGAGCTGAGCGCTTGCCAGGACTATGATCTGTTTTTATCAAATTCAGGCGCCGAAGCTGTTGAAAATGCGCTAAAGGTCGCCTCCTATTCCACTGGTCGCAGCAAAGTGGTGGCCATGCTCGGTAGTTTTCATGGCCGGACCTCGTTAGCCGCCCAATGCACCGAGGCATCCAAAATTTGCGCGCCGATCAATAGCGGTCTTAACGTTCAATTTATTCCATTGGGCGATGCTGCTGCTGCCGCTGCTGCTATCGATAAAGCAACCGCGGCTGTTATCATTGAAGGTATTCAAGGGGTCGGAGGCGTGCGAGAAGCTGATACCGAATTCTGGCAAACACTCCGCAGCTTGACTCGAGATCAAGGCGCCCTCTTGATCGCCGACGAAATTCAATCTGGCTGTGGTCGTAGCGGCCAATTCTTTGCATTTCAACGTCATGGTATCGAACCTGATGTCATCTGCACAGCCAAGGGTATGGGCAATGGCTATCCGGTTGCTGCCACTTGGGTCAGGCAAGGCATTGCCTTGGCACAAGGCACACTCGGCACAACCTTTGGCGGCAATCCACTGGCCTGCGCTGCCGCAGCTGCAGTATGCGATGTCATCGCGCAAGAGAATTTGATAGCCAACGCTGCCGAACTCGGTTCGTATCTTCGCAGCGAATTGCAAAGCATGCCGGGCCTGCACAATGTACGTGGCCAAGGTCTGATGATAGGTTTCGATCTTGAGCAGGACAGCTATGGTCTGCGCTCACGGCTTCTGCACCAGCATCACATCATCACCGGTAGCGCTCGCTTGAAAGAAACAGTGCGCCTGCTTCCTCCGCTCTCGATCACTCGCCAGCACTGTGAAATATTCCTGGAACAACTGGCTATCGCATTAAGGCATCCATCATGTTAAAGCAGTTTTTTAGCGCCGACGACATCCTCGATCTTCCCAGTCTTTTGGAAGAGGCGCTCTATCTTAAGCAGCATCCATTTGCCTTTGCTGATCTGGGCAAAGGCAAAACCTTGGGCCTCGTGTTCTTCAATCCGAGTTTACGAACCCGTTTGAGTTCACAAAAGGCCGCCTATCATCTGGGTCTGCATGTCTTGAGCATCAATGTCAATCAAGAGGGTTGGCAAATTGAAACTCAGGACGGTACGGTTATGGACGGCACCGCAGGCGAGCACATCAAAGAAGCCGCCGGCGTGCTGGCACAATACTGCGACATCATCGCTGTGCGCTGTTTTCCAGGCCTTAAAGATCGTGAGGCCGATTACCGAGAAGAGATTCTCAACAAATTCGCCAGCTATAGCAAAAAACCCATCATAAGCTTGGAATCGGCAACTGGGCACCCGCTGCAAGCTTTTGCTGATGTGATGACGATCATCGAACATCGCCAAAAGCCAAAACCGAAAGTGGTGCTCACTTGGGCGCCGCAGATTAAGGCCCTGCCGCAAGCTGTGCCCAATTCTTTCGCGCAGTGGACTCTCAGGGCTGGCTTTGATCTTACCATCGTCCATCCAGAAGGCTATGAGTTGGATGAGCGATTCACCCAAGGAGCGACGATCAGCCATAATCAAGATGAAGCCCTGGCAGGCGCAGATTTTGTCTATGCCAAAAGCTGGTCTTCCTATCGCGACTATGGAAAAATTCTATGTCACGATCGAAGCTGGATGATTACTGAAGAAAAGATGCAAAAAACCAATCAAGGTTATTTCATGCACTGCCTCCCGGTACGGCGAAACCTCAAGGTTTCGGATGAAGTCCTGGACGGCCCGCGCTCTTTGGTTTTGCAGCAAGCTCACAACCGCATATACTCGGCACAAGCTGTCATGAAGCGCATGCTGGAATCGATGTAAAAGGAGTTCTGGCTTGGAAAAACTTTTTATTTTCAAAATCGGCGGCAAGATGCTCGACCACGAGCAGGAGCTGCGCAACTTTTTGGAAGGCTTTGCCGCCCTTCCCTTTAAGAAGATTCTGGTCCACGGCGGCGGTGTGTTTGCCGATGAATTGGCTAAAAAACTCGATATCCCCATCCAAATGTTCGAGGGTCGTCGCATCACGAGCGAGAAGATGCGCGATCTCGTGACCATGGTCTACGGCGGGCTCTTGAACAAGCAAGTCGTGGCTCGCTTGCAAGCTTTGGGCTGTGATGCTTTGGGTCTATCGGGGGCCGATGCCCATGTTTTAAAGGCCAAAAGACGGAAACCTGAGCCTATCGACTACGGCTTCGTCGGCGATATCCAAGAGGTGCGTCGTGACTTTCTGCAACTGCTTTTGGATCAAGGCATGACCCCTGTTCTGTGTCCCTTGAGTTGGGATGAAACGGGAGAGATCCTGAAT
This sequence comes from Oligoflexus sp., assembly GCA_041736645.1. Classification (GTDB taxonomy): domain Bacteria; phylum Bdellovibrionota_B; class Oligoflexia; order Oligoflexales; family Oligoflexaceae; genus Oligoflexus. The sequence goes on from JBGSTF010000204.1 coordinate 39,823, forward strand.
AGCAACGCCGATGGTGTGGCGTGTAAAGTGACCGAAGCATTTTCTGGTTTCTATGAAACCTATCTTCTCTATTGCTTCGATAAACCAGGCGTATTGCTCGACATTCAAGACCCGGCCTCGCTGCTCGCCCACCTGGATCGCCCAGCTTACGAGACGCTCAAAAAACAGCAGATCGTGAAGGACGGCATGCTGCCCAAACTGGATAGCTGCTTTCGTGCCAAAACCCTGGGTGCTCATAAAGTGCTGCTAGCGACACCAAGCAATAGCCTCAAGTATGCAGCGGGCGAAGAATACCTCGGCACGATCATTCCTTGATATTAGTGGGGAGCGATTCGCGGAAAGTTTCTGGTACCTCCAGAAAATTCGCTAAGGTATTTAAATCAAAAAGAAATCGCGGTTGCAGGGAAAAGCAAACTTTCTCTGGAACCAAATTTTATGTTTAAATCCCTACGGTTATGATTATTCCTCTTGATTGCAACCACTTATAATCAAAAGCGTTCAGGATTCCACCGCGGAACCCAAGCGAATGATTCTTCTCTTGAGTTCCAAGCTGTTTGATCCGATAATAGTATATATCTTTTGATATATACCAAGAGAGGAACACTCATGAACACTGGCAAACTCTTCAATAACGGACGCTCTCAAGCCGTGCGCCTACCAAAAGAGTTTCGTTTCGAGGGGACGGAAGTCTATGTCAAGCGTCTTGGGAACTCCGTCGTTCTTATCCCAAAGACCGATCCCTGGGCCAATTTAAAGGTAAGCCTTACGATGTTTCCTGAAGACTTTATGGAGGAGGGCAGAGAGCAGGCCCCACTGAAGGAACGAGAGGACTTTTAATGTTCATGCTTGATACGAATATCTGCATCTACCTGATCAAAGGAAAATACCCTTTGATCGCGGAAACCATTTATTTAAAAGCTCCGAAGGAGGTTTGCCTTTCTTCTATCACAGTTGCTGAGCTATATGCAGGAGTTCATAAGAGCCAAGCAGCGGAAAAAGCTAATACGGCATTGGAGAATTTTTTAACACCGTTCGACGTGTTGGATTTTGATTTCGAGGCTGCCGTAATCTATGGAAAGATTCGCGCTACGCTTGAAAAAAAAGGCACTCCCATAGGGACGCAAGATCTTTTCATAGCAGCTCATGCCCTCTCGCAAAACCTTGTGCTTGTCACCCATGACAGTGATTTTACAAGGGTCGAAAATCTGAAAACCGAGGATTGGACAGGCTAGTTCGCCCACTCAAGCACATAAGACAGAAGTGTTGAATCGCTCGATTCTAAGTCAAACTCAGGTTGCCCTTATAAAGACCGCTACCAAAACCGTCCACTTGCAGTCCAAAGGCTTGAATAATCGTCGTTAGAAGTTTATTGTGCGGAACCGCCGCTGAACTTTTATCAGTCCTGCTTGTCTGCATGGACAGAAATTGCCCCATTTTCATAAGCTGTGAGGCTTCACACGCTCGTCCCGCTAGTACGATTGGGATCTGAGTATTGCCATGCCCAGTGGTTTGTCCAACGTCAGTCGTCCAATAGACCAAGGTATTGTCGAGAACTGTCCGTCCGTCCCCATCTTGAATGGAATCCAGCAAACCTAAAAGATAGGCAACCTGCTCGGCATACCATAGCTGCAGTTTGGAAAGCTTAAGCAGCGAAGCTTCGTTCGTTTCGTCATACTGATGAGCCACCTGCTCGTGCAGATCCGAAATGCCTTCCAGGCCAGTGATCCAAGGTGCCGACAGCCCCGGGCTGATGCCAAAGGTAGCGAATCTCGTCAAGTCACAGGCAAAGGTTTGGGCGATGATTTCGCTATGCAAACGCACCAATTCTCGACCATCTCGCGATGAAATATTGGTTTCATAAGTTTTGCTGGGGCGGCTGGGCAGGCTACAGCCTGCACGATCGACGGCAATCAATCTTCTTTCAATTTCACGCAGTGCTGTGGCGTGGCGCTCGATCTTTTGGCTATCTTCTTGTCCAACTCGGGCCTTGAGTCTTTGCAGATCGGCTAGCTGAAAATCGAGCACACTTTTTCTCGCCGCCTTCAGTTCTGCTTGATTTGCAGCCGATGGCGAAGTAAACCCGGCAAACAGCGTATCGAAGGTCTGCTGAGGCTGATTGGAATTGGTTATTCTGGTTCCGCCTGGACCAAACACATAAGTATCATACTGGGTCCCACCCTGGATGGTGCCCCCGAAATTGAAGGAGGAAAACTTGGTCGAACCGCCGAGTCGAGCCGCCAGAAATTTATCGATAGATTCTGATTCCGCAAACAAACTGCCATTTCTGATGATCGCCTGACTGCCCGTGAAGGCTGTGGTCAATCCTCCCTCATGGCCGGTATGGGGCGTGGCCTGTTCATAAAGCACTCGGTAGCCGATGCCATCGAGCAGCAGGAGTTTATCTCGAAAAGCGGCAAGCGGTGCTAGCACCGACCCTTGATAGGCAATATCAAAGCTCTTGCCGGTGCCTTTGGGCAACCAGTATTTCGAAGCCATGCAATGCGGGGTAAAAATCCCTAAAAAACGCTGGCGAGGGCCCGCGTCCTGCGCGTTACCCGTACCGATGAGGTTTAAAAAAGGAGCAAGACCAGCGAACTGTCCCATACCTTTGATAAATGCGCGCCTAGACGAGGATTTCAACTTCATGGCTTAAGGTCCTGTTTTAGTGCGTTGCTTAAACTGATCTGAGTTGACCAAAGAAAAAAGAATTTCCCTTAAATCCATACCCTGGGCCTCGGCATTCTGCAGGCTACTGTCGAGTGTAGCTGCATCGGCATTGGTCTCGCTGCGGCCCAAAGCATAACGAAAGAGCTGTTTGCTCACACAGCTGCGGATATCCTCGCTCACCGCGAGTTTGGCGATGAGCTCGGCGCTGTTCTCGAAGGCCCCGCTGATGTCACCGCGTCCGAGCAATTCGCCAGATGCATCAACATTTTTGCCATTCTCTTGGCTGCGAAATACGCCCAGACCATCAAAGTTTTCGAAGGCAAAGCCCAAGGGATCGATCAAGGAATGACAGCCCTGGCAACTGGGATTATTAGAATGGGCCGCAAAGCGATCGCGTGTTGTCCCATTCGGAATTTCTGCCGGCACCATCGCTACACCTGGAGGCGGTGGCGGCAGAGTTCGGCAGAAGAGTCTTTCTAAAATCACGACCCCACGTCTGACCGGCGAACTACCACCGATCTGGGCGTGCACGCTCAAAAATGCGCCTTGGCTCAAAATGCCCCGCCGCCCCGTTCCCTCAAGCGAGGCTAGGCCGGGCGCGCCTGCGGAAGGTTCTGCTATTCCGTAAAGTTTTGCTAATGAGGAGTCGACAAAACTATAGTCGGCATCCAAAAGCTTGGTGAGCGAACCTTGTTCCTCTTGCATGATGTGATCGATAAACCGCTCGGTCTCGCTGCGAAACGCCAAAGGCAAAGCGTCCGACCATTGGGGATGACTACGTTGGATGGAGCCTACGCCAGCAATCTTCAGCCAATCGAAGATAAAGTGATGCCAAAATTTTTGCCCCTCTTCGCTTGCCATGAGCCGTCGGGCTTGAGCCACAAATTCGTCGTGCCCTTCCAGTGCTCCATTCTCTGCAGCCGCCATAAGCGTCTCGTCAGGAGGGAAAGCTGTCAGGGTATAGGCTAGGTTTTGAGCCAGTTCGAAAGCGGTCAATTCATAATTCGCACCAGCTCCTAAGCCTTCGGCACCTATTTCCGTTCGGTAAAGAAAGGACGGCGACAGCAGCAGAGCTTCAACGACCAGCTGCATGCCCTGCTCGAAGCTGCCTAACTTTTGGCCGACGGCGAAGAGCCCCAAGAGTTCGGTTTTCTCGGTATCAAGCAGAGGTCGACGCAAGGCAGCTTTGCCAAAGGCCAGAACAAAGCTTTCAGCACAGGTTTCAGGGTTTTTGCCCGATCGGCACGAGGCACTTTGTTTTTGCTGTTTGCTGCCCACAGCCACAACTTGCGCAGCGATTTGCCCAGCCATAATCTGCCATTGATCGAGGAAAAGTTGGCTAACGCTCAGATTATAGCCATTGGTATAACCCAAGGCTTCTTCGTCAGGAGGCAGCTGCAAAGCCAAACCTCGCTGATCACCGGTCAGCCGTTGGATGGTGTTGTCGAGTTCGAGTTTAGAGAGTCGCCTGACTTGGGCCGTGCCCGGCTCTGATGCTGAAAGGGCGCTTTGACTTCGGCTACCGCGCGATGATCTTGACTTGATGATGCCGCACGCTCCGAGCATCAAAACAAGGGAGCCAAGGCTGATAAGGAGTCTTTTGGAGCTGAATGATCGAGAGGCTTCTCTATAATCCATATCCCACTTCTTACTGAAGGTAACCAATGATTCATTCATCGGCTCTTGTTCCGGACAAACTAAAAAGATCTAGAATACTGATTTAAGATCATGATTTGTTTAATCAAAAGAGAAATGGGTAAGATTGTTAAAGAAAAGGAATTCGGCGCTTCCCAAGTCCGCCCATTATTTGGTTACAAATCTGGATCCTTTAAGCCCGCACCATGCACCAAAAAACATAAGGAAAGCTTGCGTCTCCCTATCGAACCGTAAATTTCCACAACCATGGGTATTTTCGCTTGCTGGTCTGGCCCTAGCGAGGCTGGGTTTGGGTGAAATCCCTAGCTGTTCGGCCCAGTCTTGCGGATTCATGGCGAAGATGTGGAGCCAATCGCTAGAATTCTTGACCTGCGACTGTCGAAAAATCTGCAGGAAAGAAAACTTTCCGGAGATTTTAAGCCCCGACTTTCATGAGAGAGGAGACATAGAATTTAGAAAAAGCCAAGTCTGCTGGCCACCGTCGGCTTCATATCAGCCCATCTCTTCCGAAGGGATGCGAGGAGGTAAGCTATGCGAACGCTCTTTCTTTTTACTTTTGTCCAGCTCTTGTCGGGCTGCTCGTATATTTACCAACAGAAGAGCCATCAACCTCAGGTTGTGAATGGTGAAATAGACCTCAGCCTTTGGGATTTTGAGAAGGATGGCCCGGTTTGGCTTGAAGGGGAATGGGCATTTTTTCAAGGTAAAATCGATCCGGATCAGATCACTGCAAACTCGATACAGAACACCGCAAAATTTCTGGGACAGCGACCAGATGCGAATGATCCCGCTGTCCCTATGTTCGGATTAACCACCTGGGCCGCGCGGATGAAACTTGCTCCCAATAGTAAGGAGCTAGTGTTCTATTCCGGGCCATTTTTTGTTGCTTTCAACAGATTCTTAAAAGATAGTTCCGGAATACATCCCATTTATGAAGGTTCCATACTTACCGACCAGCTTGAAACAACAAGAGCACTGCTCCAGCACTCTATGAAGAAAATTGAGATAAAGGAAAGTGAAGTCAATCTTTTCACCTATTCTGCTACAGCGAAAAGGTGGGGGCCGGGGGGCGCCTTTGTCGTCGGTACAGAAAAAGACATCTTGCGTCTCGTGATTCTCGGATGGGCCGAAAGATCGTTTTTACTCGGGTGCTATGCCCTCGTTGCTTTTGTTTGCCTAGCTCTTTATAGCCAACGACGTAGCGAGCGCTTATACCTCTATGCAGGAATGGTCTGCTCCGGAATGATGGTACGTTACTTAGGGACAGAATACGTACTTAGTACTCTTTTGCCCAGCCTAAACCCTAGCTTTACAGGGATGCTAAATTTTGTAGGAACGATGCTGGCTTTAATCAATTTGCTTTTGGTTCTTCGTTATCTCAATCAAAAGCAAAGTCCCTCACATTTCTTAAATATACTGCTGGGCGTCACCTTGTGCATTTTGAGTTTAGGGATCTACTTTCACTTACCCTGGGGGAACGGCCATCGAATATTTTTGTTTACCCCGGGACTATTGGAATTGTTCTGGTTTGCCATCACCTTGCTCAATCTAGCTCTCTGCTATCCTGTAATCAGGACAGTCTCTCAAATCCGCAGCTGGTCGCTCTACCTCGGCCTAGGCACCGGTCTTTATATGCTTGGAATCGTTTGGGATGTAGCAGTCGGTATCAGTCTATTGGGATCTAATCTCATTTTCATCGCCCACTACTGCAACCTAGCCCTCTGCATCTGCCTTACCCTCATGACAGGCAAGCGCTTTGCGATCACCTACGCTGAAAATCAAAAGCTCCTGTCAGACGTTAAAGAAAACGAAAGGTCTCGAACTGTATTCTTCCATAATACCTCTCACGAATTACGTACTCCGCTCAACGGTATGATTGGATTCCTGCAACTCCTCAATCAGGACCGCTATGGAGTTATACCGGATGCAGCTCGCATTCAGGTTGAAAAATGTATTCGACTGGCCCTGGGCTTGAAAAACCAAGTCAACACCATCCTTGACCTAGCAAAGTCGAAGAAGGGTATGCTCAGCTTGAGCAACACTATGTTCCGCCTCGACGATCTGGCCCGCGAGGCCGAGGATTTGGCCGCAGGTTTACGTCTCAAAAACCAAGATTGCACGTTTCAGCTTGAAAAGAACTGGAATACCCAGTCTGACCAATTCGTCAATGATAGAGAAAAACTGGGGGCCATAGTCCGTAACGTTTTAGGCAATGCTTTCAAGTTTTCCGATCCGAAGCGATCTAATCATGTCAAGCTTCAGCTCATCCGTGCAGACGGCAACCTGACCATTCTTGTGAGTGATACCGGCATTGGCATTCCTCCCGAACAGAAAGACAAGGTCTTTGAAGAGTTTCAACAGGTCGCCGGGGATGCGCGTCGAGCCTATGAAGGCACAGGATTGGGCCTAGCCATGGTGAGGGATTTTGTGCGACTCATGGGCGGAACGATTGAACTCAAGTCTACCGTTGGCGAGGGTACATCCTTTATGATTCAGGTTCCTGAACAAAAGCACATCCACCTGCAGCAGGTCTTGGATATGAACCCCGTTTCGGCTGCACGCGCTGAGTCTTCCGCTCTTCAGCAGACCCAAGTCGAACTGAAACCCACCCACGAAGTTCGAACCCAAGGTCGCTTGCTGGTGGTCGATGACAATGAACTCAATTGCGAACTCTTGCGCGATCTGCTAACCGAAGAAGGCTTCCTTGTTTCAGTAGCAATGGGTGGTGAAGAGGCCCTTCGGAAGATGCGCAGCGAGCATCCGGATCTTGTACTTTTAGATATGATGATGCCTTTCATATCGGGCGAGGATGTCATTAAAGAAATGCAGGCCGATGCTCAGCTCGAAGATATTCCCGTTATTCTGGTGACAGCTCGCGCCAGTGAAGATGATCGACTGTTTGGACTGAGCCTAGGAGCGGATGACTACCTCGCCAAACCGATTCATCATGAAGAGCTCCTGTTCCGAGTGAAAAATCTGCTGCACCGCTTGGAATTGAATACCAAGGTCGCCAGTATGGAAGAGCGAGACAAACTCGCCCAATTGGGGCAATTGATGCGGGACCTGAGCCATGAGCTGAAAAATGTCTTCCAAAGAGATCTTCGGACCCGGGAAGAGGAGCAGCAGTGTGGACTCACCATCATCCGCAATTTACCGGTAAAAAGCCCTCTTTGGCAAGAGGCCGGAGCAGCCTGGGTGGAAGATAAGCTCATTGGCTCGACTCATGTCGATATCGGCGCCTTAAAGTTTCCGAGTAAGGAATTGAGTCAATCCCGAGCCCTGCGCTATCTGAGGGCATCGCTCGCCCAACTTAACCTATCCCCAGAACAAAGGCTCGAACTGTGGGAGCAGATCCTGAGTCTGAGTCCAGAAGAACAATTAGCCTGCGATCAATCGATCCATATGGTCCGAAGCTTTCTGGTTCTGCAGGAACAATCCCAGTATGCTTCGGAATTAATCATCAACATTCTCGACTACAGCCGCACAGCCATAGATGGCGAGTCCTGTGAGCTTGCAGACTCTATTCCACGAGTCCTAAAACTCATCAAACCTCGACTCCACAAACAGGCGATTCGATTGGAACTAGAACTCAAACCATGGCGCCTTGCTATCGGCTCAAGTCAGCTCATGCAGGTCACCTTGAATCTGATCACGAATGCCTGTGATGCTATCGAGAATCTGCCAAAAGAGGAGCGTTGGATTCGCATCCATTGTTCTGAGGACGAGGCTCATGCCCGCATTCATTTCAGCAATGGCGGGCCTGCCCTATCCAGCAGCAAAGCCGCTTCCATCTTTCAAGAATCCTGGTCCAGCAAAGGCAACAAAGGCTATGGCCTCGGCCTAGCGATAAGCCAAAGGCTGGTGCAGAAGGTGTCTGGACACTTGGAACTGAATGAGAAGGCCTCCCATCCCGAATTTGTTGTCACACTACCCTGGGCAAAAATCGCCGAGGTGCGAAATGTGGGTTAGGCTATTCATTTTGATCGTGAGCATTCTGCAGGTCTCAATGGCCAACGCCAAGCCTCAATTTGAAGCCGTTCGAGGCGTCCTTGATCTATCCGGCTGGAATCCTTCCGCCGATTCATTTGTAGCTCTTCAAGGCGAATGGCGCTTCTATTGGCAGCGGATGGACAGTGAAGCCGAGCTGGCAACCGGACGTCTCGAAAGCGATCCGCAGGATGCTTATATCAAAGGGCCAGGGAGGCCTTGGACCGACGTTAAGCCGGGATCGTTTGGACCCTTTGGCTACGCTACCAATGTCCTCGAAATCAAGGGCCTCAATCCGACCACTCCCGACCTTGCTATGGTGTTCTCGCAGTTCGCAAATATGCATCGAAGCTACATCTATTATCCCAAGTCCAAGACTCTCCTCAAGCTTGCTGAAGCGGGAGTGGTCGGCAAGACCCGAGACACTTCAGTCATGCAAGATGTCAAGCGCATTGCCGTTATTCCGCTCAAAGGCGAGGATCGGCTGCTGCTGATTCAACAGGTAGCATCTCATCGAATCGTCGGAGGACTTGGAACTGTTCCTACTTTGGGTGACACGCAGCGAGTTCTCCAAGAAGCAGACTTCATCATGTGGCAGTCCTGGCTAGTGATCGGTATGTTCGCCTTGCTGGTGATTTCCAATGTCTCACTTTTTATCCTTCGCCCCGAAGACAAGCCGAGCCTCGTGATGGCAATCTTCACCTTAGTCATGCTGCTTCGCTTTTTTGGAACCGAGGGCCTATGGCCTCGTCTTTTTCCTGAGCCGCATGAGGCGAGCTTTACTTTCTTTTATGTCCTCATGGCGTTTGCTTTGCCTCTTGGACTGGCCATTTATTTGACTTTCTTCTATCTCACCTTCCGTGGTCAGTATCCTCGCTGGGCGCTGATAGGAGCCTGGGCTACCACGGCATTCTATGCTTCAAGCATTGCCCTAGGATTTGCCATACCGACTCTGCCAAGTATCTTCAGCCCCGTAATGCTGGTGATGATGATTTTTGGAATTGTCATGTTTATACGATTGGTCAAGATCACCCTCAAGCGGACTCGAGGAGCTGCTCTTTCACTCGTAGGCATCACTCTCCTGGTCGGAGCTATGGCCAACGATGTTTTTGTCTATTTGCAATTCTATGAGCTTCCTTATATTGGCCATTATGGAATGATCACCTTCATTTTCGCCCAATCGTTAGTCGTCGCCAGCAACTTCGCTCAAGCCTTCCGCACTGCCGAGCATCTAAGTCGGGAACTACAAAACGAGGTTGACCGTCAAACCGAAAAGTTACGGCTTCAACGCGATCGGCTCCAAGACGCTCAAAAAGAACTGACCAAGGTCCACGATGAGCTCAAGGAAAATGACGAGCAAAAAACCCGCTTTTTCCGCACCATTTCTCATGAATTACGCACCCCGCTGACCTTGATTCTTGGCACCCTAGCTGACTCTGAGGACCAGCAACGGCTGCGGCGATCGGTCGATATCGCCTCGCGTCATGCCAAGCGCCTGTATCGTTTGGTCAATCAACTGCTTGACTTTCAAAAGGTCGCTTTGGCCAAAATAAGTTTACGTACAGAGCGCGTGGATCTGGAAACGTTTATCAAGGACATGGCGCACTACGTGGAAGACACATGCAAAAACCTTGGGCTCCAATTTGAACTATCCATTCAGCCCGGCATCAAAGGTGGATTCCTGATTAAGGCCCAAATGGATGCTCTAGAAAAAATCCTCTTCAACTACTTCGGCAACGCTCTTAAATTCACGCCCAAGAATGGACGCATTGCGGTTGAACTCACCCTGCAAGGTGCTTATGCGAGAATCGCTGTGACCGATTCTGGCTGTGGTATCCCAAAGGACCAGCAGGAAAAGCTCTTTAAACTCTTTTCCCAAATCGAGGGTCCCCAGCAAACCAATAAACAAGGGACCGGACTTGGACTGGCTTTGGTGAAAGAACTCACCGAACAGATGCAGGGTCGAGTGGGAGTGATCAGCGAAGATGGTCTTGGGTCGAGCTTTTGGGTTGAATTTCCGCGCCTTGTTTCCGATGCCGATCGCCATGCTATTGTCTATGTTGACGATCAAACCGAATCGTTTGCAAGCATTCAGCAGCTCTTCGCCAAACAAAATCTTGGAGATCACCTGCACTGCGTCGCTCGCCTTGCTGATGCGGAGCTTATCCTTCAGCAGTATCCGGTCCAAACCTTGATTCTCAATGCGCACTTGGGTGAAGATGTGGGACGCTTTATGGAAATAGCTATCGCCTTGCGTCCCAAGAGCTGGAGAGTGCTGTTTGTCGATCCGGTTCGGCAGTCGGGCATCAAAGCCATGAGCACCCAGGGTATTCAAGCCGTCTTCACCCTGCCGATCCCCGACAATTTTTTTGTCGAATTGCAGGCTTATTTTAGCATAGATTTTGATCGACGCTCCGCACCTATCCTGGACTTGGTGTACGTCGAGGACGACCCCAACATGCAGTCAAATTTTATCAAAGCTCTCGGCACCCATACTCTTATCGAACGCTATAAGATCGTCGGCAGCGGCGACGAATACCGCGATCTTCTGAAACACTATCGCATCAAAGTCGTTATCTGTGATGCTTTGCTGGCTAATGAAGAACGCGGCATAGAGCTGCTGGCTCTGACCCAAAGGATGTCACCCGATACCTACCGAGTTCTCTTCACCGGCGAGACTTCAACGGAACTCCTCACCGTCAGCATCCAACAGGGTGGATCGCAGTATGTGATCTATAAGCCGGCAGACTTCGCCAAAGAGCTCAAAGCGATTGAAGAGTTCATTGAAAAAAGTCCCTTGGAACTTCGCGAGCACACACAGTCGGGCGAGGCAGCTGTTGATCACGGGTGGCAACTGGCTGATTTCGCCGCCTTCTCACAGAATGTTCGGGAGTCCGATGAGTTGACCGTTGACCCCAAGATACCAACCAAAGCCACAGTACTTATCGTCGACGATGTCAGCGACATACGATCCATTTTACACGATATGCTGCAAGCGAATGCCTATCGGGTCATCCACGCTGAAAATGGACGTCGGGGCCTGGAACGATTGCAGTCGATGACAGGACAGATTGATCTTGTGATCACCGACTGGTTCATGCCTGAAATGACTGGCGTTGATCTTATTAAAGCGATGCATGAGCACGATCAGTTGCGATCTTTGCCAACTATTCTGCTCACAGCCAAGACCGACGAGCAGAGCCGCAGTTTGGGAATGAAAGTTGGTGCCAGCGCTTACCTGAGTAAACCCTTTGAACAGGCCGAACTGATATCAGTCGTAGAAAATCTCCTGGATTTGAAACGTCGCGAGAAGGAAGTGTCTGACCTCAACCGTTTCATCAGCGAGCATGTCCTGCAACGCTTTCTGCCCCCCGATCTGGTCAAAGATTTGGTGGCGGGGAAAGCGATATTTGATGATGCCGCGAGTTTACAGCAAATCACTGTCCTCTTCGCAGATCTCTGCGAGTTTACCAGCAGCACCGATAAACTCGGACCCACCCGAATCGCCCGCATTCTCAATAGCTTTCTGGTGAGTATGACCGATGTGATTTTCGCCGAGGGCGGAACCATTGATAAGTTCATTGGCGACGGGATTTTAGTCTTTTTCGGCGCTCCGACGCCGATGAGCAGTGCCGACCAAATCAGTCGAGCCTGTCGCTGTGCCTTAAAAATGCAGGAGGTTCTCGTTCAGCTCAACCAGGAATGGTTGGCAAAGGAGCAACACACGTTCCAGATGCGCATCGGCATTCATCATGGAGCTGCGATCGTGGGCAGCTTTGGTGGACAAAAGCGTTCGGATTATACTGCCATTGGTCATACGGTAAATATGGCTTCGCGTATCGAAAGCAAAGCCCAGCCAGGTGAGATTTTGGTGTCGGCCATGATCCGCGATTACATCGCCGAAGATGCTTGGGAGCCCGCTGGACAGTTTGAACTGAAAGGCGTTGGCCAAGACATCGCCCTCTATCGCCTCAAAGAAGCGACCAAGCGAAAGGTGGCTTGAATCATACCTTATGATTTGCACAGCAGCTTTGGAGCCTTGCTTCGCAAGGAAAGCATAAGATATTGAAATTTCATAATGAATCCAACAAGCCAAGCTAGTTGGCATTTATCATGATAATGGCCAACAGCATGAACAAAAAATAAACATCAGAAATTTTCACCAGCATGGGCCAGCTTCTTCGCTCGCATTTTTGCTGGCACTTCCAATTGGTTTGCATCAGCCACTGAGCGGTTTTTTCCAGTGGAAATCCTGCTCCCATCGCAGTACATCTGGACTAGACAAAAGGCTTTCGGAATTGAGGATTTCAATCCGACTGCCGGCCAAGACATCGACGATGGGAGAAAAATGATGATGAAATTCAGACTCTGGGGAGCGGGCCTACTGCTCCTATTAGGCTGCCAATCACTTTCGGCTAGCGAGGCGCCTGACTATTGCCGAAAAGTCGCCGCCAATCGTGAGGGGTACGGCCCTCTTCGCGTGGAAGGCTCCGCTCCTTTGCGCTATGCATCAGAAACACAGACCAGCTCATGCGTCACCACTCTCAGCTGTAAAAACGCCAAGAACGCCGAAGGCTACGGGGCTCCGTATTGGAGTGAAGGCAAACTCTATCGAAAACTAGACCAAGATTGGTCCAACGCCACCGGCAGCAACTGGTGCCTCGTTCATTCCAGCTTGGAAGCACCCGAGCTGGGCCTTATTGAGCACAATGGTAAAAAACTCTTCCTCACCGGTGTCAACCTTGGAAACATCCAGCTGCTCCCCTTCAAAGACGCCCCCTATGTGCATTCCGAAGCCGAACTCAAATCCATGCTGCGCAAAGCCTTCGCCGATCTGAAAGCGTCCGGCGCCAACTCGTTTCGCTTTTGGCTGCATATTGATGGCAGTCGAAGCCCAAGCTTCGGACCGGCTCTGAAGGGCGATCAACCGCATGTCACCGGCCTGCCCGATGGTCTGGTTGATGACCTAAAATGGCTTGTACAGACGGCTTATAAAGATTACGGACTCCTGGCCAATATCACCCTCTGGTCACACGATGTCCTAGCCGTCAGGCGCGAACACAGTGTGAGCTCTCGCGATCGCGTCTTGCATCTCATGACCGATGAAGCGGCCATGCAGGACTATATCGATAAAGCTCTCACTCCTTTGATTCGCGGGCTTTCTGAAAAAATGCCCGGATCGAGTGAAAGCTATAAAGACGGCGTCCTTTCCTGGGAGGTTTTCAACGAACCCGAAGGCGTATCCAAATACTGGCGAATCTATTGGAACTATCAATACGCTATGGAATATGGCGACTACTCTTGGCGCCGATTGAGCCTTCCCTATCTCGACAATCGCAGCCGCACTGAATTTGCTGTGGATACCGGAACGAGCGATTGGACTCCGATCCAATACCGCGGTTGGTATTTCGTGGGAACAGAAACTCCGACCTTCAATACCTATATGTATAAAGACGTGACTGACGACTACCCCTCGGAATGGGACTATCTAAAAAAAGCCATCGTCGACGACAAGACCCTTCAAACAGTCGAGATTCCGCACGAGCAAGTGCTGCGATTCATCAACCGTCTTGCGGGCGCCATCCATCGCTTGGATCCTTTAGCCAAGGTATCCACAGGAACTCACAGCATGCCTTATAACACCGATGTGGCGATGCCAGGCCTCGACTATGAGCACGCGCCGCTCAACTACTACAGCGATGAAAGTCTGATTGCTGCGGGCGGCGATCCCAAAGGCACGTTGGATTTTTACCAGGTTCATGGCTATCCAGAATGGTCGGATGTGAACAAGGATGGAGTCTTAAATATGTTCAAGTATCGCAAACAGCATTGGGGTTTGAACAAACCACTGATTGTAGGCGAGCACTGGAATATCATTGGCGCTGGCAATGAAATGCTTCAGCCCTTTCACTACGAACATCTCCATGACACCGGCTATGCAGGCGTCTGGGGTTGGGGTTATTTCTATGTGCGGGAAAAAATAGGACCGAACGGCAAGGTGCAGCGTTCCATCGACAAGCATGAGAATCAGGATTACTTTCGCTCAGTCTTGCAAGGGATGCCGGCTCGCCTGAAGTATCAACTCCCCGTCCATCCCTAATCAGCCGGAGGCTGCTCAAGCAGCCCTGACTCCTTACTGAGCCATGCAAGCCGCAACAGCGGCTCGCTTTTCTTCATCGGTGGTCGGATTGGGTGGTGGCACTGTTCCCACATAGTGGGTATAGCAGCCGGTGGTAATGCTCGCTGATTCCTGGATCGTATTGCAGCTGACTCCAGGATTGCTTGCCAGCTTAAACCACTGCACCAGAATCCGATTGCCATCTTTCGATTGACCACAGCTCACCAGCTTCGCTCCGACTTCAGCATCGCGCTTCAGGACTTCGCTGAGAAGGTCTTTTTCAAGCAACTTGGCTTTCACCGTTGTCCAATCGCAGCTAAAGCTAGCCTGAGGCAAATCGGCACAAACCTTGGTATCAAAATTATAGGTTTTGCCTTGGTCCAAACAGGCTTTCACCGTTCCCGTCCAAGGTACAACCAGCTTATCCCCATCGATACAGGGCTTCAGTGCCTGCGGAACTTCACCATTCGAAAGTGCATCATTGGAGCCAGTCGCACCCTCTTTCGGGATGACAGGTTGCTCGGTGCCCGTGGAATCCCCAGAGGTGGAAGGGCTCTCCGATGGGGTCTGAGCGTCGCTCTTGGCGCCCGCGAAGTTGTTTTTGGAGCAAGCGAACAGAAACATGCAACTGACAGAAGCGATTAGCTTTTTCATGAAACAGCCCTTCCATTGGAATCCACTCAGACCACAAGATCGCGCCTCGGTTATCGGCTTTTTTTGGACAATCCTGAGGCTCTATCAGAAATATTTTGAGCCTATTCCCAGGCTTTTCACAGATTTCACCGTAAGTAACGACTTTCATTGTACAGCGTTATCCGGCCTATTGGACAGGCCAGCCGTTCTACACAGAAACGTATCGGAATATTCTTACAAGAATCGAATATATTTCGTTTATAGCAGCCTTATTAATGCCTTAGAGATGACAATTAGCCAATCTCCATACACAGATTTACAAGCGTTTTCAGTCAAGGCCTACAACACTGTGCAGCTAAGAAGCTCCTAGCAAGTCGCCAGTGGGTGCTGATGAAAGGAGAAAAGGATTTAACTTGCCTTGACCAAGCTTGGAAAGACCTTTGGCTTTTGCATGGGAATCTGCAGGACGAACTTAAAACTGTAGAAAAGTTTACTAGCATCCTTTGGATTGCCCAGGCGAACTTCAATATCCCCACCATGCTGCCCCAGGAACTTGCGCACAGCGTCCATACCCACCCCACGCCCCGAAACATGAGTCACCGAATTTGCCGTCGACAGACCCGCAGCAAAAATAAGCTCGGCGATTTCTTGCACGGTCGCTGTATCGCGAATCAGTCCATTCTCCAAACCCTTTTCCTTAAGCTTCTGGATGGCCAAGCCCCGACCGTCATCGCTGAACTCCAAAGTGAGGAATCCACCGACTACACTCGACTTAACAGCAAGAGTGCCCGCCTCAGCTTTACTCGCCTGAACCCTCTCCTCGGCAGATTCGATGCCGTGACATAAAGCATTCCTGAGCAGATGAACCATACAGTTATCCAGCAAAGACTTAATTTCAGGGGTAATAGAAATGGAATCTAAACTGAAATCGAAAGCAGGCTTTGGCTTATTGAGTTCTTTGGCAATTTTTTCTGCTTTGGACTTATACTCATCAAAGACCGCGGGCAATTGGTCAAAGATCAATTTAATCATGGTCTCCTTTTGCGAATGAATGCGATCGATGATCTTTTCAATCGGCTGCTCTTTGCGGTCCAAATCGGTCACTATATCACGCAGAATCTGATAGTGTTCCTCGATAAACTCCCGATCGATGACCACTTTGGAATAGTCTTCACTGCGATTGAGTTTGGATTTATTGACAAACTGATAGTGTCCATAAACAGTAAAAGCGCGTTTCAGATCGGCAGCTAGGCGATCCTTCTGGATGCTTTCGCCGTATTTCAGAATATTCTGATAGTACTCCTCGACCTCGTGGAACACGGTCGCCAGCTCTTTGAGTCCAAGAGTCCGTGCTCCGCCTTTGATCGTATGCATATTGATAAACAATGTTTGAATTTCGGGATGATCAATATCAGCTTCCGTCTGTTCCAATATTCGTTCATTTTCGTGCAGCAAAGCGCTGGCTGATACAAAATATTGACCTATTTTTCGAGCACCGGCATCCACCAGCTCTCGGAGTATCTCAAATTCATGCCGCTGCTGCTCAGCCTCATGTTCCAAGGCTTTCTCTTTGGTGGCATCCAAGAGAGTCACCAAAACCTTTTTAACGATGCCGTCCTGAACTTCGACATTCCAAGTGACTTTCAACCATTTTTGGCTCTGGCGAGTGGTATAAGTCAGTTCAGTAGGAAGCTTATCAAAATTGACTTCAAAATTAATCTCGGGCTCACCTATGACCACTTGCAGAGTTTCCCAAGCCTGGTTCCTTAGGTCTGAACTCAGGGAGCTGCGATCCAAAATTAAATCTTTGAAGGTCCGACCAGATATTTCATGATCTTCAACAATATGAAGCAAATGCTTGGAAAAGTCTTTACTGATGACTCCACCCTCTTCCAAAGACAAAACCCCTTGCGGAATATGATCCAAGAGGGCTGTAATCTCTTGGGTCTTTTCCTTCACCAGATGCTCGAGGTTTTTATTGAAGTAGGTAATCTCTTCATTTTTACGACTCAGTGTTGTATTGAAGACCTGTATTTCCTTGTTCTTTTCAGCCAAGGCATCATAAGCGCCGGAGATTTCCTGATTCTTCACTTCCAAAGTATCATTCAATTCCAAGGACTTCTGGTAGGTGTTAGAAAAAATCTTAGCATTCACCAAAGCAAAACCAATTGCCATCGCCAGCATTCCAAAGTGCCCCAACCATATTGGCTCCAAAGGCCCCATAACGGCCATGACAAAGTCATTGATCATGGCCGCGGTGAATATGGCTAGGCTGATCGACACATAGAGGCCACCGGAGGATCGCACTTTCCAGCCAACATACATGAAATAGGGAATCACCAAGAAGGTAAATCCTGACAAAAAGAGTCCCGATGCCAAGAGCATGAGTTCATTATTCCACGAATACGTCGCATAAACATCAAGCCATCCAGCGCTTGGAAAAGCCAAGCTAAACCAAAGGAGACGCTTGGAAATTAAATCGCTATATTTTTGATAGATAAAAACGACCGTAGCAAAAGATGCCGCTGTATGAAATATTTTAGCGTAAACAAAGGTATAAGAAGCCAAGGCGTAAAAGCTATCGGTGCTCAGAAGCAGTCTTTCGGTAAACACATAGCGGCCAGCCAGGAAAAGAGAAAGTAGGAAAAGTGTCAACGACGATCGATCATCTCGCCTCAGCAGGAAAATAGCCAAAGAATAGATCATGAGCATGAGATAAATGCCCAAGAGCAGGAACTGTTCCATCCGTCTACCTAATTCCTTTGCTTCGATGACTTTGCTGCTGGCAATCTTGAAAGAAGTGACTCCCAATGTGTTTTGATTATCCGGAAAAGAACTTCGAGAGTTGATGATGACAAAGAAATCTTTACCCATCATCGCGATACTATCCAAGTTATAGAAACGGGATGGACTGGTATAGAATCCTGGCAAAGGAGCTTTTTGCTGAATCCCTCCATATGCATCCAAGGTAAAGAAGAACTCAGAATCGGGAACATAGATATTGATCTGGTAGTCATTCTTGAAGCCTTCAAAGTAAAGACCCAAAGACCGAGGCTGAGCATTCTTGACCCAAATGATGAAGCTAGCTTTGTAGGAATCAAGCTCAGCCACATGATCCGGAACAAACAGGGCGGACGTTTCTTGCATGATGGCATGGGGATCTTGGATAAGATTTTTGAGATCGAACTGCCTATAGTTGCTTCGATTCACATACTGATCAGGCAACACCAGCCAGCGCCCATGAATCATGAGTTCCACTTTTCGCCATGAACCTAAATCCAGCTGAGCATTTTCAAGCTTGGGCCTTGCTGGTCCACCTGCGGCAGCCTGTGGTCCCAAAAAGTACAGCAGGACGAGGCAGAATTGTAGAGCGTAGCCGATCATAATTCACTCACTCTTCAATGTATTCTTGAAGGATACATCTTCGGTCCAACTTGCTTGCGCCTTCTAGCGATAGGCTACTGATCGGTTTTTGAGATTGAGAGTTGAATGCCTTGATCTTTAATTGGTATTTATTAAGGAAGGAACGCAATGAGGCTTGAAGCTTTTAGCGACCCCATGAATAAGGCATAGCTTCTAATGCCTTAGCCGGGTAAAAAGTAAGCCCCCAGGCGGAATTTTTATGGGCCCAGACGATTATCGAAAGTGCCCTTCATCAATTGCCTCAAAAAAGGCTATTGCAGCCCATTGAACTAGCTCCTATGACTTATATATATAAGTTCCTGCTTTGAACGGATATAATGCACACATTACGAACCCATCAGAGCCACTGATCGCTCACCACCACCAGCGAATTGAGCGTAAAAGCTTGAGCTATGCAAAAGCTGTTCATGAGTCCCGCGTCCAACGATGCGACCTTCATCCAAGATAAGAATCTGACTGCATCCCACTATTGTCGGGCTCCGATGCGAGACGACAAATGTCGTTCGACCGACCATGAGCTTTCTGAGTGTCTTTTGCAGTCGATCTTCAAGCGTCACATCCAGCGCGGACGTTGCCTCGTCCAGGATAAGTATCTTGGGATTTCGAACCAAGGCACGAGCCAAGGCCAGTCTTTGCTTTTGACCACCGCTGAGCTTGATGCCATCATCACCGAGATTGGCATGAATACCGAGAGGCAGACCGGAAACAAAGGTCCAAGCTTCAGCCTGAACAAGAGCATCGGTGACTTCCTGTTCCGTAGCATCGGGCTTACCATAAGCAACGTTCTCAAAGATCGATCCATTGAGGAGCACCAGCTCCTGCGTCACCACACCAATATGATGCCGATAGTCGCGCAGGTTCAAGGAACTCAAATTGAGACCATCAAGCAGAATCTGACCCCGATGGGCTTGTAAAAAACCAAGGACCAAAGCCAGCAGTGTGCTTTTGCCACAACCACTTGGTCCCACAACGGCGACCGACTGGCCAGGCTCAATTCGAAAATTGATGTCTTGCAAGGCATCCGCCGAGCTTTCCGGATAGCGATAAGAAACATTACGAAACTCAATGACACCATGAGTCATATGCACCGGCATACCTTGACTCTCTCGGGCGATTGGCAGCGTGAGCAATTCGTCCAGAGATCGAGAGGACTCCTGCATCTGCGAGAGCAGAGGCATTGTTCCAATAAGTCCCATAAAAGAGCCACTGATCGAAGCAAAAAATGAATTGAACATCACAATGTCACCGACGCTGATTCGCCCCTGCACGCAGAGCCAGATCGAGAGCAAAAGGAACAAGACCTGGATCAAGGTAAAGCTGACAAAACTTGCGGCCCCCATGCGTTCAGCTGCCCAATCAAAACGCTGACCGACGCGAAACACATCAGCGATCTTCGGTCGCAGCTGGGCCAGAGCAAAGGCTTCCAAACCATGCGCTTTGGTGATCATATTCATGCTCAGATGATTATGCAAACTCGACGACATACTTTCAAAAGATAGCCGATAATCAGCAGAAATTTCCTGCATATTCTTCAGAAAATGCATTCTCAAAAAGACCGCCAAGGGTATGGCAGCAAGAAAAACCCACAGAGCTTCGGGAGCCCGCCAAAGAATGGAGCAGAAAATGATAAGGAGCGAGGCGAAAGTCGAGAGCAATTGGTTGAGAAAGACTTTGGGAAATTGCTCAATCATCTCCACATCGCGAATCGCCTTCGCATACAATTTGCCCGCACGAAAACGCTCCTGCTGCAGAAAGCCGAGATCATAGATGCGCTGGCACACTTGCAGGCGCAAGTCACGACTGACACCACGAGAAAGGTGGCTTTGATGCTGCACCGATTTTAAAGCCGCTGGATAGTTTAAAACGACCAAAAAGATCTGCAGTCCGCCTAAAGCCATCGCCCAATTCCATCGATGAGGATCCTGCGAACTCGCCATATCGATCAGTTGAGCCATTATAATAGGCGACACCCACACACAGGCCGACTTCAAAATGAAGAACCAAGTCATCCAGGAAAATTCCCGAACGTAGGGTTTGTAAACCCGAATATACCAAGCCTTGGGTATGGAGGCTGGCCTTGCACTCATGGGTGCCGCCCGGCGAGTTGGGGTTGCTGCTCTTTGCGTCTGATCTTAAAGGCGATATCATTGCGGAAGGTTGGCAATTCTAGCACCAAGCGTCCATGCTTTGATTTAAGCTCTGTACTCTTGATCACTTCCCCCCGGATGGTGTCCCAGTACTCAACAGCAAAGAGACCATCCTTCGCCCACTCGGTCTTGAACTGAACTTTTTCCCAATCCCTTGGACTGCCACCATCTTCGGCTTGAAAGGCTCGACTATCAGCAATCCAGCCAAGCATCAGCTCCGAGCTGCGAAGACCCTGAAAGATGAGCGTTTCATTCAATCCCAATCGCCTTTGAATCGTCCATTCCTCACGAATCGGCTGCCAGTCTTTGCCTCGCCGATCCAATCCCTTGAGGAAGGCTGACAGGGCTTTGAAATGAAAGTACAGATTGTTCGGCGCAATATGAGTGTTCCACCACCAGGGCATAGCATTGCCACCGACGGGTTGCATGGCTTGCGACCAGATGGCCGCATGTAAAAAGATGCCTTTCTTGTCGGCGTCATCCACCCCATCAGCCGAGTTATTACCGAATTCTGCAAAGACAAAAGGCTTATCAAATCGCCTGAAGCGCTCAATAACTGCCTGCATCGTCTTCACAACCCGTTTTTGGTAAGCATGATACTGGGTGTAGTCTATCGTTGGGAGCGCATAGGTATTTTTATTGTAGTAGTCGTAATAAGAGGTCGTGACCAGATGCTTATGAGGATCGAGGTCTTTTATGTAAGCACTCACATCCTTCACAAAAGCAGTTTCATTTTCGGGAGAAAAATTATCCGCAAAATTGATTTCGTTGAAGAATTCCCAGGCCATGATGTTGGGACTATAGCCCCAGCGAGCGACTATGTAACGAATGCGCCGTTTGTAGAGTTCGCGTGCTGAGGGGTTGGTCCAAAATTCATCCGCCTGGCCGAGCATGCCGCCATTGGCTTTATTGTAAGGATTATTCATCCACTCAGCATTGACTTTGCTGCTCAAAGCCCCGTGAAAATCAAAGACCAGCTGCATATAAATATCATTTTGAGCGGCAAGCTCGAGCAGTTTGTCCAAACGTTCCGCGTTGGCGAGGTTATAGTTGCCAAGCCCACGAAAGAAGCCCATTTCCTTCCATTCCAGACCAAAGCTCCAATTCGACATCCACACCCGAGCCCAATTTTCACCGGCATTTTTCATCTCCGGAAAAATTTTTCGGTAGTTTTCGTCAGAATCCCATCCAGTATTTTGACCAATGGGATAGAAAAATTCTCCCGAATCAAAGCTGAAATAGTGTCGATCCTTGGCGTCAACTCTTAGGAAACCGCGGGAAGAGGCTGGATCCACCTGAAACGATTGCACCATCGAATGAGCCCGACCTTTGGCGTTCTTTACAAAAATCGAGTAGCCCCATACCCCTGCTTCGTCGGGGGTGAAGCGAATCTTCCACTCAGGTTTTTGGACGGGATCTCGCAAGCTGACGTCGCCGCTGGCCAAAAATCCCGGCATGCGGAGCTGCCGACCACTCGGCGCCACAAACAGCGCATCGACACTGATTTCATCGGGATTATAGGGATTATGATAGAGAGCTTTAAAATCAAAATTCACTTCGAATTTTTGACCCTGTCCCACCCGTGCTGGACTCTTTTGAATCTGAACCTGGCTGGGCGCCTTGGTCACTGAGCTTTTCTGCTGCAAAAGGGAAAGAGCATTGCCCCATTCCTGCACGCGCAGATTGTCAATCGAAAGGCTTCCTTCGGCGATCACTCCATCATAGATAATAAGAAAGATATTGCCGATCGCTGCACCTTTTTTGATGCCAGTCTTATACTCCCAATTGGAACTGGCTGATTTGAAGGATTTAGCCAACAAATCAAAGGCAACGGATCGATTCCAACCAGCTTGCAATTTAATTTTGGGAGCCTCATAGAATTCGTCTGCTTCCAAAGCCAATGCAAATTCGATGGGCTGATTCAAACCATTGAAGACATCCACTTCGATTTTTCGCAAGTTTTCCGGCCTACCGCTGAAGCCCTTGCGTAGAAAGAGCCCTTTATTGTCGGCCTTTTTATTTTTGGGATCCAATTTCACTTCAAGGGAAGTTTTCCCCTCTGTGACGTGAGTCGTGCCCAGACTGAGCTGAGCTCCATCTCCCCATTCCTTGACTTCCCAGGTGGGGGTCGTTTCAAAGCCATCGACGACGATAGACGCCGCTGCCAGTCCAGGAAAGGCGCAGCATACCAGCCATACATAAGGAATGAATTGTCGCATAAGAGTCAAACTCCCATCTTATCGCTGCCGCTGGGCAGGCATTTCAATCGTAATAGGCAAGGCCTCTTTATCGGGGGACAGTCCTGCACCATAAAGACAAAGCCCATGGCGCAGCGCCGCCTGTTTTTTCACTTCGAAGCGAAGCGTGTTCTGCTCACCGGGTTTGAGCTGAAGGCTAGCTATGGCTCCTGGCTCATTGACATTCCATTGATAGATTTGCCCTTCACTATCATCGGGCACCACCGTTTGCGTGCCTAATTCAACACCATTGACCGACAAGGTCACATCACTTTTTTCTTCGGGCAAGCCCTTGGTACTGGACTCAGCGCTGATACGAGCCCTTACGATAAATTGACCTGGAACTTTATCCAATCCACGGAATCGATACTCATAGAAGCCTGAGTCTTTGCCACCATACTGGTGCTCAAAGCGACCGCCTCCATCATAGAATCCGAAATTTTCCCATTGGGCATCGCTGTAATTAGCGACATCAAGGATTTGCTTTTCGGGATTGGCAGCCGGCAGATTATCATTGACGATACTGGGACCTTTAGCGATGCAAGCGCTGAGTCCAAAACATACACCCATCAAGAGCTGCAACTTCATCGGCGCGTCCTTTCTGCAAGTGAAGCCGGCCTTTCACCGCAATGAAAGACCAGCCCTGGATTTCAGACTGCTACTGGTAGCTATCAATGAGGGATCTCACGCGCAGCTGTTCGAGTAACTCACCCTGAGTGATTGCGTTCTGAGCAACGGTAATTCGGCGCTCCTGGCCAGCATCCAGATCGAAATAGTTATCCGAAAAAATCACATCGCCCTGCTCAAGATCCAGTTCAACGAACTTGGCGAAGCTGTGATCAGCTTTGACAAAGACCTCCCAGACACCTGGACCTTCGGCGATACGAGTCTTCAGTTCTGGAGTCTTCAAATTCAGCTGTTTGTAAGGCACAAAGCTGGCCGTCGCATAACGAATGACGCCGTCGGCGCGATCCTGATAGGAGACCGACAGATAGCGATCGCGTCCCAAAATACCTTTGAGCTCGCTTGTGAAGTTTAGATCCTCTAACTTCTGTGACTTAAGAGGGCCAACTTCAACCGAAACCTGACCCGAGCGCAGCAGCTCACCATCCAGAGTCAAGAGCTTCCAATTCAACTCACCATGGCTGGCTGTCAGTCGATCATTGGTCAGGTGCAGTTCGGCAGAATCCTTGGTTTCCTTGATTGATAGGAGCACCGGGTCGTAGCATCGTTTTGCCCCATAGTGCATCGCCTTCCATCGACCAAAGTAGTCGATAGACGACCAAGACGCCGTCGGCCAGTTATCATTCAACTGCCAGTAGGTCGTTCCCATGCAACGCCCTCGATTTTGCCGAAGATGCTCGACCGCATAGCGTAAGGCTTCCGATTGACTGCACTGTGAGGTGTAGACAATACTTTCGAAATCTTTGGGATAGCGATAGTAATCGGCAATGAAGTGAAAGATCTTACTGTTGCCGTTGTCGCTTTCATTGCGCTGATGATCTTCCATCACGGGACTGAAAATGTTGCGATCTTCAAACTCGGTATAGCTGCGAATGGTCTTGATATTGGGAAAGCTTTGGAAGCCAAATTCTGACAGGAAGCGATAGCAGTTCTTACGAAACTCGGTGTAGTTCTTGCGTCCATGCCAAACATTCCAATCGTGGACATCGCCGCGCGTGTAGTCATTGGGCTGATCGAAATGTCCCCCGGAAGAGGGCGAAGCAGGCCAATAGTCGATTTCAGGGCAAACCTCGGCCATCAGACTGGGGAACAGCACTTCATATTGCTTGATGTACTCCACTCGATTTTCGGGAGTCTTTGGAAAATCCCATTGATCAAAAGCCCACTCCATCTCGTTGTTGCCACAGATGAGGGCCAACGATGCATGATGCCGCATGCGGTGCAGGGCGTCCTTCACTTCGAGAGTGATGTTTTGGTAAAATTCTGGATTATGAATGTCATAGATCGAGCAAGAGAACATCAAGTCCTGCCAGATCATGATTCCCAATTCGTCGCAGGAATCGAAGAAATTATCGTTTGGATAGATACCTCCACCCCAAACCCGCAGACAGTTGAAGTTGGCCTGAACGCAGGAATCGAGCAGTTTATGCGTTGCCGCGGGCGTGACCCGATTCAGATAGACATCTTCTGGGATATAATTTGCGCCTTTGGCAAAAATAGCCACTCCGTTGCAATTGAACTGAAAGCTTTCACCCCATTCATCGGGCTTTCGCTCGAGCTTTAAGGTGCGCAGACCCAATCTTTGCTTCTGGGAGTGCAGAACCTTGCCATCTTCCATGAGATCGACCTCGATGGTATAGAGTGCCTGCTCTCCATATCCATTGGGCCACCAGAGTCTTGGTGCTGAAATGCGAATTTCACCCTCAGTGTCACTGGCCCATTGATACTGGGTTTTTTGTCCATCCGGATCACTCACGGAAACCCTGAGAGACCGACTCGCTTGGGTCCAAGCTTCGATCTTGGTCGCCAGCTTCAAGGTGACCGTGCCCTCGGTATGCTGCTGCGTGATATGCAGATCCTCAAGGCGAGCCTTTTCATAGCTGACAAGGCGAATGTCGCGATAGATGCCCGAGTCTGGGATCTGAGGTCCCCAATCCCAACCAAAGGAACAGAACATCTTGCGCAGATGATTGGCGCCGATGAGGGGCGTTCCAACCTGCCAGAGTTTACGCTTTTTATCCTTTTCAGCAATCGTGGCGATGACGTTGGCGAAACGGACCTCGATCTGATTATCACCCGGTTTCACCAAGCGATCGACGGCGAAGCGATAGCGGCGATGCATGTTGTCAGTCGCCGCAAGTTTTGTGCCATTGACAAAGATTTCAGTCAGGGTATCAAGACCATCACACTCGAGATAAAGGCGACTGTCAGCCTTATCAAGCCAGTCCTTGGCTAAGGTAAAACTTCGGCTGAAGCGAAAACTGCGATTGGCGAGTTCTGGGGCTTGCCGGTTATTTTCCTTATAGAAAATATTGTGCTCGCCCCAGTAACCAGAATTTTCCAGCTCTCGAAAAAAAGATGTCGGTACTTGCCCATCGAATCGAAAGACGCCGTCATCCGATTCGAGTTGCCAGGTTCCATTAAGCGAAAGTGTCTTCATTGAAAATCCCCATCTGAGACGTTGCCATTGCGTTAGTCTGCTGCTCTATGGGCAGGCTCACATCCGTTTTTGCATCAAAGAAATGCAGCCGAGTGCTCAGAAGCGGCAGGGCTACATTTTGACCAATTGACCAATCCCCTTGCTCGACCCGAGCCGTCCAGTTGCTCGTTTCACTATCACAGTAAAGATACGTTTCAGCCCCTAAGGGTTCGATAACGCGAATTTTTCCGTGTAATTTTGGAGCATTAGGGTCGCGATAGGCTTGGGCGGAACCGATCACTTCCGGTCTCAAACCCAAAGTGATTGGCCCCTCTCCTTGCGCTTCTGCAAAGGCTTGCAAAATTTTCGGTAGACTGAGATGAATGCCTTTCGGTTGATGAAAGGCCCAACCCAAATC
Organism: Oligoflexus sp.; assembly: GCA_041736645.1. GTDB lineage: Bacteria > Bdellovibrionota_B > Oligoflexia > Oligoflexales > Oligoflexaceae > Oligoflexus. The sequence continues at coordinate 66,212 of JBGSTF010000204.1, forward strand.
CGTACGAGCCAGTTGACCCTCGAAAAAATTCATTGCCGGACTGCCTATGAATCCTGCTACAAATCGATTCACGGGATGATTATAGATTTCCAGTGGTTTAGCGGTCTGTTGGATGAGCCCATCGCGCATGACCACAATACGGTCGCCCATGGTCATCGCCTCTGTTTGGTCGTGAGTCACATAGATGGCCGTCACCCCAAGTCGATGATGCAGATCGCGAATCTCAACGCGCATCTGCACGCGTAGCTTGGCATCTAGATTGGACAAGGGTTCATCAAAAAGAAAAATGGACGGTTGGCGAACAATGGCTCGGCCTATTGCCACTCTTTGCCTTTGACCGCCGGACAGTTCCTTGGGCAGGCGATCCAAAAGGTGGCTGATATCGAGAACCCGAGCCGCCTCTTGCACCCGACGATTGATCTCCGATTTTTCCACTTTCCGCAGCTTCAAACTGAAGGCCATATTCTTGGCGACACTCATGTGTGGATAGAGCGCATAGTTTTGAAATACCATGGCGATATCACGATCCTTGGACGGTAAATCATTGCATAGCTTGCCATTGATCTTGAGTGAACCTTCGGTAATCTCTTCTAGTCCTGCAATCATATTCAGCAAAGTCGACTTTCCACAGCCGGAGGGGCCAACCAGCACGACGAATTCACCGTCTTCCACGTCCAGCTGAGCATTTTTAACGGCAAATGAGCCATTGCCAAAGTCCTTGGAAATACCTTGCAAACTGAGATGGGCCATGATTCTTAGTCCTCGCAAATGCTTTGATTATTCCTTCAGGCCGCTATTGGCAAAGCTGCTGACGATCTGTTTTTGAAATATGAAAAACAGCAGCAAAGCCGGAACAATGGACAAGAGGGAACCGGCCATCTGCACATTTTCTTGTCCACCAAAACGCCCTTGCAGCATCGAAATAACCAAGGGAATTGTGTATTTATTTTCATCCAAGAGATAAATCATGGGACCAATAAAGCCGTTCCAAGATCCCAGAAAACTCAAAATGCCGATGGACGCCAGCAGTGGCCGACACAGTGGCAGGATAATTTGAAAGTATATGCGGAGCTCCGAGCAGCCATCGACGCGAGCCGCTTGAATAAGGTCCTTGGGAATTTTTGAAATGAACTGCCGGGAAAGAAACACAAAAAAGATGCTAGCGAGACCTGGCACGATCAGCGGCAGGTAGCTATTGATCCAACCAAAATCCCGAGCCAAAAGAAAACTAGGGACCAGCAGCACCGCTCCAGGCACCATCATAGTCGAAAGCAGCACAAAAAACAGCTGATCACGGCCCGGAAATTTATGTTTGGCAAAGGCATAACCTGCCAGAGGGCATAGAAAAATATTACCAATCGTGGATAGCGCCGCAATGATCAAACTATTCCAAGCAGCCCCGAGGTATCGGGTCCCGTCCAACAGTTTGCGAAGCGGATCCAAAGTGGGATGAGTGACCCACAGGGATATTTCATTGCGCGCCAGATCCGCAGTCGATTGAAACGAAGTCACTAGCATATAATAAAAGGGCAAAGCCAAAAACAGAGCCGAACCGCCCAGAACTAGGTAGACCCAGATAAGCTTTTTGTGTTTCCACCGTCGCCACAGTCCTAGCCAGGGCCTCGGAATCGCTTCAGAGCGAGGCCACTGCAGAGACACTGGTTGGGTTTGGATATTTTTTTCCACGGTCATGGGACCCCTCCTACTCTGCAGTTTTTTCACGCAGAATGCGCAGCTGCAAAATCGTGAACAAAAGAATCACCAGAAACAGGATATAAGCGACCGCCGAAGCGCGTCCCATCTTGAACTGTTCAAAACCAAGATCATAGATGAGAGGCACCATGGTTCGTCCAGCATCGTTTGGACCAAATTTGGAACCGGCATATCCGGAACCTCCTCCCAGCATATAGATCTGCTCGAACACTTGAAAACTGCCGATCAGTCCCATGATGAGAGCAAAAAACACCTGGGGCCGAATACCTGGCAGTGACACGTGCCAGAATTTTTGCAGCACATTTGCTCCGTCCATATCAGCAGCTTTATACAACTGACTTGGAATCTGCTGCAATCCGGCCAGAAACAGCAAGATGGTGAAGGCTAAGCCATGCCAAATCGAAAGAGCGATGACGCAGGAGAGAAAGGTTTTTTCATCTTTCAAAAACAAGATGGGATTAGTGATCCAGCCGAATTTCAAGAGTATAGCATTCAACCAACCCAGGGACGATTCCCGATACAGCTGTGTAAAAATGAGCGACACCGACACCGAGCTGGTGATGAGCGGCGAAAAATACAGGAATCGCCAAAATTTTTGGCCGATCAATTCGTTATTCAAGAGCGAGGCAAAGCACAAGGCTAGGGCAATGCCGACAGGAACTGTAATACTCACATAAACCATCGTTTTACCGATGCTACGGACCACATTCTCGGAATCGGCAAGGTTGAGTGAATCAAAGTAGTGCTTGAATCCAACCCACTTGGCCGAAGCCAGAGGCAAGATGGAGTGATACTCCGTAAAAGAAAGATAGAAAGACGTGAGCATGGGTAGCACCACGAAAACCAGCGCCAAAAGGCAGGGAGCAGCGATGAAACTATAGGACACAGCGTAAGGTCTAAGATCCTTCCGCAAGGATACATAGAGTCCACCCCCTAGAATCACGATAAGACTGCCCCACTTCAAAAAGTCGAGCACGCTGAAACGATTCTCGTATTGATCCAAGTGAGCGACGATGTCCCCATAGCTGCTCTTATAGCGACTGGTTTCGTACTGCAAACGGCTGAGAGCCAGGGGATACTGTGTTTTATATTCGTCGGCTACTTTGCGGGCGATCCACGCATCCATATTCTGCCGCGAAGTCGCTCCCTCGCTGCTGGCCAGCCATTTGATATATTGCCAACGGCTTTGCCCCCTGGCTTCGGCCTCATCGGTCAAGCGAGCATTGATGGCCGTTCCCATGCGATCGAGGATGCGCGCTTCGATTTGATCGGTATCAGGCTTGCCTTTCAGAAACGGAAAGGACTGAAAGGTATCCAGAATCCCGCGCAGAGCATGAATAATTTTGTGTTGGCTGTTAAATTCAGGACGCTGCCAGAAATCTGCTTGCGATGCATCCCAGACAGCTTTTACTGGTGATATATTGAAGGCTGAAGCTTGGCCTTCGCGCTGGACCCGCTGCAGAATCATGAACTGCTGCGATTCCAAACTATTTAGGAATTGAATCCAAGCCATTGCCTCGGCTTTGTGCGGCGATCGATTGAAGAGGACATAAGACGTTCCTCCCATCACATTGATGGCTTGTCCATCATCGGCTTTCGGCCAAGGTACAACCCCCCACTTATCTTCCGCCTCTGGTGCAATTTTTTGAATGGAACTAGCGACCCAGTTACCGTCGACCATCATACCCAAAGCTTGATCCGGTGTGTCGGACAAGAATCGCCCCACCGTTCGATCCGTCGATCCATCACCAACAGCGTCGTGCAAATTCCAGAGCCCGAGCGCATGAGCAACACCTTTTTGGTAACCCGGCTGGAGCCAATCGAGCCCTGGTTTGCCATCCGGTCCCGCACTCACCCCTGCCCACCCAAATGGCAGTGTCTGATAGTAAAGAGACCACTGTTCGCCACGGGTAAACCCAAAGTGAAAATGATAGTCGTGCAGCTCCAATTGCCGAATGACGGTCTGTAGCTCACTCCAAGTCTTCGGCGCCTCTAGCCCCAAGCGACGAAACACATCCTGGCGATAAAAGAGAACGGCCGTGACCAACTCGGTGGGCAATCCGTAAAGGTGTCCATCGAAGGTGAATTGCGGCAGAGTACCAGGAAAAAACTGGGCTTTAATCGATTCAATTTGCTCTGGAAAGGCTTGATCTAAGGCAACAATGCCACCCAGCGAGCCCCATTCCATCGGCGATCCTAGATTGGTCATTCCAGCATCGGGCGGCATGGCAGCAGCCATGGACGTCATATATTTCTGATTGTAATTGCCCCATGACAGCGGCGTGATCGCCACTTGAATTCCCGTTTGCGCCGCAAAACGCTTGGCAAGCTCCCGATACATGTCCGAATCTTCAACACCGCTGCCAACAGTCCAAAATTGCAGCGAGACCTTGGGTTTGGCCATACCGCGCGATTCAAACAAAGCACCCCATCCTAACAAGAGGATCAGCAGCAAAAGACGTAACGACATTTCTTACCCCACTTAAGCGTGGTCGATCGTTGCCCAAGGCAAACCCTAAAGCCTTTTTACAATGAACGATTCCATCGAATCGCCAGCACGGCCCTTGGGATGACTTTGTTTCATGATCGACTCTTTTCAAAAATCTTCAACACGCTGCGACTTTTCTTCTGCTCAAAGATCTCAATCGACAACTGCAAACCTTAAAATCGGGAGGTTCCCAATTTTTGTTGCAAAGATACGAACAGATTCCGCATATTTTGTCTCTTCCGACTAAGCTTCTGTGAGATTTCGTAGGATTTTTACAAGATCGATACAAGTAATTGCTAAGTTTCGACGTCGTAAGTTTTCGTAAAGTAAACGCTTAAATTGAGTTTGTAAAGTATGTAAACAAAGAGTAATTGTATTAAGTCTTGAGGTTCCTATCAGACTTGTGGAAATGGAAAGTGCGAGGCGGGAGGGAGAAGGTCGTGAAACTAGGAATCGATCTCGGTGGTACAAAAATAGAAATTTTAGCCCTGGACGTCAAGGGCGAAGAAATAATTCGCCGACGCATAGCCACTCCCCGCGGATCTTACCCAGCTATTATCAATGCCCTGGGCCAGTTAGTGGAATCTGTCGAGCAAGAATGTGGACATAAAGGGAGTGTCGGCATTGGAATTCCGGGCGCCATTGATCCCGACACAGCACTCGTGAAAAATGCCAACACTACAGAGTTGATTGGCCAAGCTTTACAAAGGGACCTCGAAAAAGTCCTGGATCGGCCCGTACGTATTGCTAATGATGCCAATTGCTTTGCCCTTTCCGAAGCTTGGGATGGAGCAGGTGCAGGAGCCACAACAGTATTCGGAATTATTCTTGGAACTGGCTGTGGTGGGGCGATTGTCTTCAATCAACAAGTTCTGGTCGGGCCGAATGCTATAGCTGGTGAGTGGGGCCACAATCGCCTGCCGGATCATGCTCCCGAGGATCTTCCGTTTCCATCGTGCTACTGCGGAAAAGTCGGCTGTATTGAAACATACGTATCAGGCACAGGGCTGGCACGTGATTTTACCCATCTCACCGGTCGAAAAGTTTCGGCACAGATGATTACTCAGGCCGCAGAGGTTGGTGACGTCGACGCAATCGCCGCCCTTCGCCGTTTGGAACTTCGCTTGGCAAAAAGTTTGGCGGTCGTTGTCAATATTCTCGATCCAGACGTCATCGTCGCAGGCGGCGGGCTGTCGAACTATCTTCCTCTCTACGAACACGTCACGCAGCAATGGGCGCCTTTCATCTTCAGTCCGAAGATTAAAACGCGATTTGTTCCCGCAAAATACGGCGATTCTAGTGGAGTCAGAGGCGCGGCTCATCTCTGGAGCGTTCGCTAGAAGCGTGTTACAGTGAGTGATTCAATCAGTTCTATTTGAAGAATATCGGGGGGCATCACCATGAAATGGACACTCTTATTTGTATGGGCTTCAGTCTCGCTGGCCTGCAGCCCTTCAACCACTAAGGTTTTAGGGCAAGTTCAGGATTGCGACAATGGAACCTATTTTAGCTTGCAGGAGCGAAACTGCTTGCCACTGTGGGGTTACCAGCCGCGATTGGATGAAGACGGCTTTGCAAGATTGCAGGTCTTCAATGGTTTGACGGTGCCAAGCAAAATCAACGGGCGATCGCCTTTCACTGTCGAAATCGCTTACGATGTCGCCAAGACAAGCCAGTTTGAAGTCATGATGAAACGCGTCGATCAAGGTCAGGTCGGCAGCGAAACCTTCAGCGACTATCAGAAATTTTCTGTGCCACCCGGTCGAGGCGTAAAGACTCTGATTGTACATTCCAACCAGGACATCCCGGAAGACTTCGCAGCCACCTATATCCAAGGCCGCTGGAATCATGACAGCGGATACATCCTTGAGGTCAAAGGCGGCGATCGCTTCGAAGATGAAGATGATGATGGATACGGGTCATGGCGGGTCGCCGGTCTCCAGGTTGATCGTCGGGTAAAGGATGACCTCACGGCCAAGACTATGATTCTTGAGGCAATTGCGGCGCCGCTCGTCATCTCTTCATGCTCCACTTTTGTGGTCGATTTACCGGTCCAAAAGCTGAGCTTTCCTGCTAATTTCGAAATAAGCCTCAAGCAACCTGGCAAAGGCTGGGTGGGCTGGGGCAGTGCCAAACTTGATGTGGAAGCTGGCTTTTCGGGCAAGCTTAGCTTTACCCTCACAGCTCGCAATAACGAGAATCTCTGCGCTCCCACAGGGCCTTCCACCGATCCAGACAGCGAGGGCCGCATCAGTGAGGATGGCTATCAACTGCAGCTCGACATCATAGACAAATCAGTTAAACCAAGCAAGAAGCTAGAAGACCTCAAATTTTGGGACTTCCAAGTGGCCCAAGGCTTCCTACCCGTCTCGGTCACCAGCTCCGCGCTATCGAGTGAATAGATTCTCGCTCCAAGGGCCCATGCTGATCTGCAACTATGGACAAAGACATGCGTATACTCTGTAAAGAAAATCGATTCGCGATCGCTTGTTTGCTTTTTTGTGCAACCGCAGTCACAGCTCAGGTTCAGGAGGACGGACGACTGCATGGTCGCTTGAATTTGAATCTGGCCGGCGGCCCTGGAGGCAGCCTCAGCCCTTGCCTGAAAACTCAAGGCTATCCTGACCTGCAGATTGCACGGGACGATTGCGCTGAAACGGAAGGCGTCATCGCTTATTCCAAATATTTTTTGAGAGGCGGGACCCAAGCGATCTGGAGCCGAGCCTTGATTGACCTCACATTAAAAGCTCCCATGGAGCGAGGTTGGGTCGATACCACCCAAGGCAGCAGCGGACTGATCATTGGCAATCGCAATTTTTTTGCTGAATTGGGCAATTTTTGGGGATCTCAGGAAACCATATGGATGGGCAACCGCAGCTATGATTACGAAGATTTTTGGTTGCTCGATTTGCGTATTCTCGATCAGCATGGTCCCGGCCTTGGTCTTGCTCGAGTCAACGTCGGCTTAGGACGACTGAATGCGGCTTTTTTTCGGGTCAATTCCAAAAATGGAGGTCCGTCGCAAGATACCCTCGACCTGCGCTGGAGCGATATTCCATTGATAGAAGGCCAACTCAAAGTAGCTCTTCTGTTGACGCGAAGCCTCAGCACCGATAGCAAAACAGGCGCTAAAAAGTATGCCTCGATGCGAGGATCGCAGGTGGCCCTGATTCATCGCTGGGAAGATGAAGATAGCGAGAACAAGTTTTTTGCCCAGTACGGCCAGGGGCTCTATGGCGGCAATGACCTCCAACCTTTCGATCAAAGTCGCGGTGCAGAATTCAACAACAATGGAGAGAATCGCGATCCCATTTTTTTCGATCAAGCACTTTATGCTGATGAACGTGCTGCGATCAGCCGCTCCAAGGCTTGGCGAGTCGGCAATCAATATCTGCTCTACCCTGAATTCTTGCCTTTTTCGGTCCATACGGCAGCCGTCTATGAACGGGTCGATTTCGGCGACCTCCTTTACCAGGAAGAAGGCTCGGTATTCAAACGTCCCGATATGGAAACTCGCGCTTGGATTTTGCGTCCGCTATGGGATTTCACGGCCAAGCAAAGCGTGAGCCTGAGCTACAGCGCGGTGCTGATTCAAAATGGATTGGGCTATAAAAGAAAGCTTCCTGATGGCGTCCAATCAGCCAGCCATCATCCCGTCGATCGCTCCCTCAGGCGCAGTGAAATTGCCTATCTTTTGCGACCTTTAGGCTGGGGCGGTGGCACTGAAACTAAATTCTATGCAGCCTACAATGCCTGGAATCCGGAAACGCGACGCGATGTCACGACCGGCCCTCTCCAACAAAAAAACTCAGGTTGGACAGGTGGAATAACGATGAGTCTATGGTGGTGATGCCATGCAAGATATTTTTTTGCGCCTGAGTCTGTTCACTCTTCTGGCTTTCAGTGTGCAGCCTCTTTGGGCTGAGAGTTTAGAAAATTTTGAGGGGAATGTAGCTTGGCGAGCGGCTGATTGGGGCGATGAGGCCAAAGCGGAAGTCAGTGGCGAGCAGTTCTCCGAAGGACAAAAATCTCTCAAAATTTTTTGGTCGGAAGGAGCGCAGAGAAAAGGTAAGGGGATCGTCATCGAGCGCGATATCAGCGCCCTCAGCAAGGACTTTAGCACCCTCAGATTGGATGTCCTGATGCCGGACATAGCCAATGCCCAGATGGCCATGGCGGTGGATACCGACGAGTATTTTGAATCACAAGTTTTTCCGCTCGAATCTGGCTGGAATAAGGACCTTGCCTTCTATCTGAACGCCAAGACTTGGAAAGCTAAAACCACCAGTTGGCAGTATCAAACTGGGGTGAACCTAACCACCGCTCCGAAAAAAATCTATCTCCTGTTCTATTTGCCCGAACAGGCCACAGGACGATTCTATATTGATAACATTCGAGTGAGTCTGGAACAGGCTCCGAAGGTGACTGCGGGTCCTCAGGCGGAGACTTTGCCGGTTCGAACGAAAAAGAATCACTATCGCCCGAGGGAGTTGCCTCTTGAAATATTCATTCGCCCTTGAGTTCCCTTGGTGGGGACCTCTGCGATTTATCATGCTCTGGTCTTTTCTCCTGGCGTCTGAAGCCAAGGCCCAGGAGTTCAAGAATTTTTGGAAATTCGGCATGAATCTCGGTCTCAATGAGGCCGGGGTCAGCTGCAAGCCCATCAATCAGCCGCAAAAGGCCGGCGTTTGGGTCAGTGGAGCCAATGGTTCCTGCTCCGGAGCCTGGTCCGAACTCTATAATCAACTCATTTTACGCAGCCCTGGCAGCTCAGGCGGAACTTGGGCGCGTTTGGATTTCGATCTACAGCTGAGTCTGAATGGGGAACGCAGTACCCCATCAGAGGCGATGAAGATAGGCAATCGCAATCTTTTTATCGAAATTGGCCAATTGCTGCCGAATGAATCGCTGCTGTGGTTCGGTCGTCGAAACTATCGCTGGGAAGGCTTATGGCTCATCGGCATGACCATTGCCACCACCGAAGCTCCAGGCATTGGGATTTACAATATCGATGTGGGTCAAGGCATGCGCGCCTCGGCAGCGGCTCTCTATACGGTTTCCTATTCAGGTGGTCCTATGCAGAGCGCTTTGGACTTTCGCTGGGAAGAGATCAGTGCATTGGATGGTAAACTATCCTTCATCTATAACTATACAATGAGCGGCGCGCGCGATGCCCAGATCGGCAATAAAAGCTACCAGCCCATGCATGGCTATAAAGTGGCCCTTCTGCATAAAGCTTGGGCGCCGTCTGGTTCGCATCAATTTGCCTCGCTCTATGCCAAAGGCCTTGCAGGGACTATGGACAGTGTTGATTTTGAACAAGGACCTCTGGCCGATTCACTCGGTCCTTGGCGGAACAACGAACTCTTTTCCGTGAGCAGCCCACCTGAACTGCGGGATGCCGTGCAAGAATCTTCACTGGTTCGGGTCGGCGAACAGATCAGCTGGTACCCTCAAGGCAAGAGTATCAGTGTCGATGCCGCTTTAGGCTGGCAACATGCGGATTTTGGATCCTGGCGATTTGTCGAAGACGATCTCATCAAACAAAGGCCCGCCATGCAAACTGTGGCCGCTGCGATTAGACCCACGTTGCAGCTAAAATCCACCCTTGAACTGGAAACTCTGCTCGGCTATGTGGCTGTTGCCAACGGTTTTGGCTATCGTCATCGCAACAGTCAGGGTGATCTCCAGGAAACCATTCGTCCTCTAAATCAGCAGCTGTACAATATCTATATGTCTTTAAATTTGAAGCCTCTAGCTCGTTGGCAGCAGAAATTTTCTTTCTACACCGGCTATTCCTGGTGGAATCGTTCCATGCGCCGCGACGTCAGCAATGGTCTCTATCCCGATCGCAATAGCGGCCTCTATGCGGGTTTGTCGAGCTATTGGGAGATTTGACAGCAGGAGCAAAAAAATGCGGAGTTTTTGTCGGTACTTTTATCTGTTTTTGGGATTTTTGAACATGTCGAACCCTGTGATGGCGGGAAGCCAAAACTCACTCAGAGCCGGTGGAATAGATTCCATTCATTCGAGCTGGGCTTGGACGATCGAATGGCAAGCTCCCTTGATTCGAGCCGAAGACCGAGACCGGCCAGGAACTTGGTTCCCACCCGATGCGCCTTCTCTTCGGATCTTGGGTCGAACCGATCGAACGCCTGAAGGTAAAGTCTTGCTTCATTGGCCAAGCAGTTCCGTGGAAGGACGATTCACAGGCACATCATTGCGAGTCCAATTGGAAGACGGCGGTCAGGTGGACTACCAAGTCATCATCGACGGAGATATCAAACAGTCCAAGCTCCTGGATACATCCCCTGGCTATCAGGTTTATACCTTGGCTGAACATCTGCCTCAAGGCGAGCATAGCTTTGAGCTGTTTCGTCGAACTGAAAGTTTCATCGGCATTAGTCAGATCGATGGTTTTCTGGTCGATCAGGGCCACAGACTCTTGCCGCCCCTCATCGACAAAAAGCTACGAATCGATTTTTACGGAGACTCTCAGACGGTTGGTGCTTGCAATGCTTGCCCGGGGGCCGATCAATGGGATGATATAAGGCAGCACAATCATCTTCTTTCCTATGCTGCGATCACCAGTCGAGTTCTAGAGGCGGATAGCCAAATGACTGCCGTGAGTGGAATTGGCCTGACTCTTGGATATCAAAGCTTCACGATGCCGGAAATTTGGAATCGTCTGCATCCGGATCCAACTTCAGCTATGTATGACCTCAAAAGCCGTCGGCCCGATGTCGTAGTGATCAATCTTGGACAAAACGATTGGTCGAAATCAGTAGGCAAAGACTTTGAACCAGCCTACGCGGCCTTTGTCCAAGAAATTCGAGCGACGGCTCCAAACGCTTTGATTGTTTGTCTTTTAGGAGTCATGCAGGTGGGATGGGATCAATCCGCCTATCCTTCGTACATCCAGAATCTGGTGACGAAACTTCGCAATCAGGGCGATGATCGCATTGTCTTCTACGGTTTCAAGGGTCAGACCAAAGAGCATCCCCGTGTAGCAGATCACCTGCAGATGGCAGAGGAGCTCGTTGAACTCCTGAGGCTGCATCTTGGATGGAACTAAAGGAATGGATGCATCTTACAAAACAACTTCGCTTCGCAGCGGAAAATCCTGAAAGTTGCTGATAAAATCCAGCAGCTGATCGCGATCATCGAGTGTTTTATGGAAGAATACAAAGCTGGCTTTGCCTTCGAATACTCGGAGGAAGCCAGGGATTTGATAGCCGCTTGTACCAATTTCTAAAAACCAGGTTCCTTCGAAGTCGGCTGATATCGCTTTTGCAGAAGGCAGGGTTAATCCGCAGCCATCCAAACTCACATCTTCGAGAATTCCTTCAAATTGAAAATTCTCGCCAGACCTGACCACGGCAGCCATACCTTGCACTCTAAATCTTGGTTGCTTGCGCCGCTCTTGGGTTTGGGCAATGGCTTCCTTGCCAATCAAGGTGCCGGCACCTTCCAGAGATTCGCCTGCGAGAAACTGCAGAATCGTCCGGAACACAAGCTGAGGATACTGGAGAGGAACCAGATGATCGCCTTTATCCAGCATCACAAAATCACCATTCTCAAACAGACTGTGAACTTCTAGACTTTCATGGGGCATAATAAAATGATCATGACGAGCTGTCAAAATCAGCGACTTCACGGTAAAGCTGCGACGCCCCATACGCTCCCTCAAGAGTCGAGCGGAAATGGATTGGTAGTTCCGCAGGTCTTCTGGCGAAAGGCGACGGATGGAATGAATCAGCTTTTCCACAAGCCCCATGGATAATCCTGTTTCACTTTTGGCGTTCAAGTTAAACAAGGATTGGCTGATCGCCTCGGCATCTTGTGGCAAAGTTTCCTGACGAACACTATTGATAGCATAGCTCAACATCTGCCTTTGGGTGTGGCGCAAGTCCAGACTGCAACCGACCAGGATGAGCTGCTCAAGGCGCATTTCATAGTGATAGGCATAGGAGTACGCGAGCAGGGAGCCATAGGAAAATCCCACGAGCGTTACATATTCCAAATCCAAGGACTGAAAGAGTCCTTCCATCAGATCAGCCATATCTTTCATACTGAGGCAGGCTGAGTCTTTGGCTTCCCGGCAACTGGCTTGTCCTGGCAATGCTAAGAGAATGACCGGCATATGCGGCAAGTAAGCTTTAATATCGCTGATGAAAGAATGAAAAAGTTGAAAAGCTCCCCCAATAAGAACCAGGGGGGTCTTATGCCGATTCTCGGGCTGACAAAAACCTAGATAGTTCACTTCCCAGCCATCAATGACGAGCGAAGCGGGCTCATTGCGAAACGCTTGCATCACGAGCTCGCTGTATTGATAGTTCAAGGTCAACTCCTCAATCCTTGTCGTTTCTCAAGTTGCAGTAGACCTATTCAAAGCAAGTTCTCGACCAATTGAGCAGCCCAATGATGTCGCAAGATTAGCCCTACTTCGGCCCCTAACTGTCGGGACTCTTGACGTCTAGTGCACTGTTTTTATTAAGTTTTCGTAAGAAGATCCTTACCCCCCTTGGAGTTGATCGTGACCGCTGAACAAAGCATGCCTCCAAGAATATTTTAGAACACATACATGATATGAGGAGCTAAAGCCTACCAGATGATTGTTGGCAAATTGTTGGTCGAATAAGTATGAGATTTCAATAGCTTACCAACCTGACTTTTGATAACCCACTATAATCATTCAGAATAGATTTTGAGGAAGTCGATTTTGGTTGGCATCGGCAAAAAATACCTATTGTCGGCGAGCGGGAGGCAATTTTTCACCATGACATTCAATTGAATACCGACTCAAGTATAATGAAAGGATCGACATCCAACATTGGGAATCAATCGAATGAAAAAAGCAATTATTGTATCTCTGTTACTGGTATCCTCCGCTGGTTATAGCAGTGCGACTGAAGATCCAAAGGTTTCTGACGGACTTACGACGAATGAAGTGCAGTCAGTGGTTAAAACCAATCTGAATAAAGTCCGTCACTGCTACGAGCAGGTGCTGGCAAAAACACCGAAGGCAAAAGGCAAACTCACAGTCGATTTCACCATTGCAGGAACAGGCAAAGTCGGAGGTTCAAAGGTTTCTAACGATACTGTTGGAGACAAAGGATTGGACGAGTGTGTCTTGAAAACTGTCAATACTTGGACTTTTCCAAAACCAAAGGATGGTAAGACGGTTGAAGTTAGCTATCCATTCCAGTTTGATCCGCTTTAATTTGTAATCGCCTTTAAATTGAAAAAAATGATTTTTTAGGTTGGCTGGCGGTACCTGAGAATGGTGCCGCCTCTTTTATTTTGCAATAAACATCAATAATACCAAGCATTTATGTTTGTCGGTTATCATGTTGATATACTTCAAGATTTTAAACGCTGAGATTTTGCTGCTGATTAGCCACGAAAACAACAAGAAATATGAATACTTATAAAAATAGTGTTTTTATACTTAAAAAACTAAAGACATTTATTTAATTTGCCGATATAGTTCCTGTAGGTTGTGGATAAGGAGA